>DASZOV010000144.1:0-5376 GCA_035550595.1 Vicinamibacterales bacterium | reverse complement strand
GGCCGAAGGGGTTGCTGCACCCCGCGAGAGCGACGAGGGCGAACACCACGGCGGCCGCGAGCGGCCGGACGCGCATCGACCGAATGATATACTGCGCTCCCCGCCGTTTGGCGGGCCTCCAGCCGCTCCAACCGTACGGTCCTTCCGTGCCACGACTGTTCCTCATCGACGGCAGCTCGCAGATGTACCGCGCGTATCACGCGATCCGCGGGCTCACCGGTCCCGACGGCCGGTCGACCAACGCCGTCTACGGCTTCGCGACGATGCTCCGCAAGCTCATCGCGGATCACCAGCCCGAGTACCTCGCCGCGTCGTTCGATCTCGCGGGACCGACGTTCCGCGACGAGTTGGCCGCCGACTACAAGGCGAACCGCGCGCCCATGCCGTCCGACCTGGCCGAGCAGGTGCCGCTCGTGCGCGAGGCGTGCGAGGCGCTCGGCGTGCCGGTCCTCACCTCGGAGCGCTTCGAGGCCGACGACGTGATCGGTACGCTGGCGATGCAGGCGCACGCGGCCGGCTTCGAGATCGCGCTCGTCACGGGCGACAAGGACTTCTTCCAGCTCGTGGGCGACGGCATCCGCGTCTACAACCCGCGCGACGAAGGCACCTGGTACGACGCCGAGGGCGTGATTGAGAAGTTCGGCGTGCGGCCGGATCAGGTCGTCGACGTGCTCGCGCTCATGGGCGACAGCATCGACAACATCAAGGGCGTGCCGGGCATCGGCGAGAAGGGCGCGCGTGAGCTGATTGCCGCGCACGGATCGCTCGACGCGCTGCTCGAGGCCGCACCGACGATCGCGCAGAAGCGCTATCGCCAGGCGCTCGCCGAGCACGCGGACTCCGCACGATCGAGCCGCGAGCTCGCGCGCATCCGCACCGACGTGCCGGTGACCTTCGACGCCGACGCGCTGCACTATCGTGGACCATCGCGTGAACGGTGCTACGCGCTCTTCTCGTCGCTCGGCTTCCGATCCCTCGTGCAGGAGTACGCGCCGACGGCCGAATCAGCCGCGCGCGACTACGGTCTCATCTCGTCGCTCGAGGAGATCGACGCGCTGGCCGCGGAGATCGCTCAGAGCGGCCGCGCGGGTCTGGCGACGATTGGCGGCGCAGAATCAGCAGCGGCCGGCGACACGGCGCTCGTCGGACTGGCCATCGCGCCCGCACCGGGCCGTGCGCGCTACATCCCGCTCGGCCACAGCGGCCTTGCCGCCTCGAACCTGCCCGTGGCCGACGTCGTCCAACGGCTCGCGCCCGTGCTCGCCGATCCGAACGTCGAGAAGATCGGACACGACCTGAAGGCCACGAGCTTCGCCTGCGCCCAGGCCGGCATCGAGGTGCGCGGCACAACGGCCGACACGATGGTGATGAGCTATCTGCTCGACGCCACGCGGTCGAGCCACGACCTCGACGGACTCGCGCTCGAACGCGCGGGCTACCGGACGGTGACGCGTGAGGCTCTCGCCGGCAAAGGCGCGAAGGCCGTCGCGCTCGACGCCGTGCCGGCTGAAGCCATGGCGACCTATGCGAGCGAGCGTGCGGACTTGCCGTTGACGCTCGCGCCCGGCCTCACCGAGGATCTCGAGCTCGCGGGCCTCACGGCCGTGTACCGCGACCTCGAACGGCCGCTCATTCCCGTGCTCGCCGACATCGAGCGCGCGGGCATCCGCGTCGACACACCCGCGCTCGCCGCGCTCGGCGCGACGATGCAGCAGGAGCTCGACGAGCTGTGCCGCCGGATCTACGGGCACGCGGGCTGCGAGTTCAACATCAACTCGCCGAAGCAGCTCGCCGACGTGCTGTTCGGCACGCTGCAGCTCCAGTCGGCGAAAAAGACGGGCAAGACGCGCGCGGTCTCGACGGCGCGCGAGGTCCTCGAGGAGCTCGCGCTCGTGCACGAGCTGCCGGCGCTGGTGCTCCGCTGGCGCGAGATCCAGAAGTTGAAGGGCACCTACGTCGACGCGCTGCCCGGCCTCGTCAACCCGTCGACCGGCCGCGTCCACACGACCTTCAACCAGGCGGTCGCGGCCACGGGCCGGCTCAGCAGCAGCGATCCGAACCTGCAGAACATCCCGATCCGCACGGCGCTCGGACGCGAGATCCGCGCCGCGTTCGTTGCCGAACCCGGCTATCGCCTCATCTCGGCCGACTACTCGCAGATCGAGTTGCGCGTGCTCGCGCATCTCTCAGGCGATGACGCGCTCCGCGAGGCGTTCCAGCAGGACGTCGACATCCACGATCTCACGGCCGAGCGCGTGTTCGGCGGACCGTCGGGTCCGTTGAGGCTCGATCCGCACGAGCTGCGGCGGCGGGCGAAGATCATCAACTACGCGCTGCTCTACGGGAAGACAGCCTTCACGCTCGCGAAAGACATCGGCGTGCCGCAGCAGCAGGCGCAGGAGTTCATCGACGCGTACTTCGCGGGCTATCCGGCCGTGCGCACCTATATCGACCACACGCTCGCCGACGCGCGCACGACGGGCGTCGTCCGCACGCTCCTCGGCCGGCGCCGGCTCGTGCCGGAGATTTCGAGCAAGAACGGCCAGATTCGCGCGGCCGCCGAGCGCGAGGCCGTCAACATGCCGATCCAGGGCACGGCCGCCGACATCCTGAAGCAGGCGATGATCGACGTCCACGCCGCGCTCGCCGAACGCAACGCCGGCCGGCCGCGCCCGACGCGCATGATCCTGACCGTGCACGACGAGCTCGTCTTCGAGACGCCGGAAGACGACGCCGACGAAGCGGCTGCGTTCGTCAAGGGCCTGATGGAACGAGCGTTTCCCTTGAGCGTGCCGCTCACGGTCGACGTCGGCATCGGCAGTAACTGGAACGAGGCCAAGCCCTGAGCGGGCGGCCAGTTCCTCGACGAATGGCGCTCTCAACTTCGAACTTCGAAGTTCGAACTTCAAAGTTGACGGCGCGCATTACCACGCCGAAGGCGCGCTGATGCGCGTCTTATAATCATCATCCGTGCCCGACCCCGTCATCGTTCCCCGCGCCGACCACGTCATCTCGCGGCGGAACATCGACCCCGAGGCGCTGAAAGTCCTCTACCGGCTGCGCGAACACGGCCACATCGCGTATCTGGTCGGCGGCAGCGTCCGCGACCTGCTGCTCGGCCGCCGGCCCAAGGACTTCGACATCGGGACCGACGCGCATCCGTACCAAATCAAGAAGCTCTTCCGGAATTGCTGGATCATCGGACGGCGCTTCCGCCTGGCGCACATCAAGTTCGGACCGAAGACGATCGAGGTCGCCACGTTCCGCCGCAACGTGCCCGAGCCGGCAGCCGACGCAACGCCCGACGACGCGGCGCCCATCGTCGCCTCCTCGCCCGAGCCGCCGCCGACGTCCGCGCAGGACGCCTCGGCCGGACTCATCCATCGCGACAACACGTTCGGCACGCCGGAAGAAGACGCGTTCCGCCGCGATTTCACGATCAACGGGCTGTTCTACGACATCTCGACCTATTCGGTGATCGACTACGTCGGTGGCCTCGAGGATCTCGAGCGGCGCGTCGTCCGGTCGATTGGCGATCCGCGCGTGCGCTTCGTCGAGGATCCGGTGCGCATGCTGCGCGCGGCGGTGATGTCGGCCCGCCTCGGCTTCGATCTCGACGCGCTCGTCGTCGAGGCGATTGCCGAACATCGGCAGTTGATCAAGGAAGCGTCGCCGGCGCGGCTGCTCGAGGAGTACTACAAGATTCTGCGATCGGGCGCGTCCGAAGCGACGTTCCGTGCCCTCGGGCGCGCGCGGCTGCTCGAGTTGATGACGCCCGAGCTCGCCTCGCCGCCCGACGCGGTGTGGGACGCGCTCGCGCGGCTGGATCGCTACCGGCAGCCGTTCGCGTCAGCGCCGGCCGAACTGACGAACGCCGTGCTCGTCGGGACGCTCATCGAGCCGCTCGGGCTGTTGAAGCGGCCGGCCGTCGCGGCGACGGGCGGACGCGGACCGCACGTCGAGCGGATGAACTTCGGGATGCTGCCGGTCGCGCGGCGCGACGTGGATCGGCTGACGCACGTGCTGCAGATGGCGCCGCGCATGCTCGAGCCGGTGCTGCCGCCGCGCGTCGTACGCGGCCTCGCGCACCGGCCCGCGTTCGGCGACGCGCTCACCTGGCTGGAAATCCACGGCGAGGCGCCCGAGGCCGTCGCCTCGTGGCGTCACGTGCGGCACGAGCGCGCACACGACACGACGCCGGCGGGAGACGAGGCGGCGACCGCCGCCGAGACGCCCAACGGCGTGCCCGTCCGGCACCGCCGGCGGCGGCGCCGGAGGCGGCGCGGCCGGCGCGGCGGCGGCGGACGGCCGTCTGAAAGCTAGCCGTTCTTCTTCTCGAACTCCCGCATGAACTCGACGAGCGCCTTCACGCCCTCTTCCGGGAAAGCGTTGTAGATCGACGCGCGCAGTCCGCCGACCGACCGGTGGCCCTTGAGGCCGTCGAATCCGGCCGCGGTGGCTTCCTTGATGAACTGCTTCTCGAGATCTTCGGACGGCAGCCGGAAGGTGACGTTCATCAGCGACCGGCTGTCCTTGTCCGCGTGCGGACGCCAGTACGGCGTGCGGTCCAGCTCGTCGTAGAGCACCTTGGCCTTGCGCTCGTTCACCTTCGCGATGGCCGAGAGTCCGCCCTGGCCGACGAGCCACTTCAGCACGAGCCCCAGCGTGTAGATGCCGAACACCGGCGGCGTGTTGTACATCGAGCCGGCATCGGCCTGCGTCTTGTAGTTCAGCATCGCCGGGAGCGTGTCCGACGACCGCGCCAGCAGGTCCTCGCGGATGATGACGACCGTCACGCCCGACGGTCCGAGGTTCTTCTGCGCGCCCGCGTAGACGAGCCCGAACTTCGAGATGTCGATCGGCCGCGAGAAGATGTCGGACGAGGCGTCGCAGACGAGCGGCGCGCCGGTCGTCTCGGGCACGTGGTGCCACTCGGTGCCGGCAATCGTGTTGTTCGACGTCATGTGCACGTAAGCCGCACCAGGCGTCAGTTTGATCTCGCTCGCCGCGGGCACGCGCTTGAAGCCACCCTCTTCGGTCGAAGCCGACACGTGCGTCGCGCCGATGAGCTTCGCTTCCTTCAGCGCCTTCTTCGACCAGGATCCCGTCAGGATGTAATCGGCGACCGCGCCCGAGGTGAGCAGGTTCATCGGCACCATCGCGAACTGCAGGCTCGCGCCGCCCTGCAGGAACAGCACCTTGTAGTTGGCGGGAATCGATCCGAGCGTCCGCAGATCCGCCTCGGCCGCCTGGATGATGGCGTCGAACGTCTTCGACCGGTGACTGATCTCCAGGACCGACATGCCGACGCCGGGCAGCGCGACGAGGTCACGCTGGGCTTCTTCGAGGACGGAGAGAGGGAGCACCGCTGGGCCA
>DASZOV010000143.1:0-18835 GCA_035550595.1 Vicinamibacterales bacterium | reverse complement strand
CTGGGAGTTCCCCACGGTGTCGATGGGGCTCGGCCCGATCTGCTCGATCTACCAGGCGCGCTTCCTGCGCTACCTGGAGGATCGCGGCCTCAAGAAGCGATCGAACAGCAAGGTGTGGGCGTTCCTCGGCGACGGCGAGACCGACGAGCCGGAGGCGCTCGGCGCGATCACGCTGCCGGCCCGCGAGAAGCTCGACAACCTGATCTTCGTGATCAACTGCAACCTGCAGCGGCTCGATGGCCCCGTGCGCGGCAACGGTCAGGTGATCCAGGAGCTCGAGGCCGCGTTCCGCGGCGCGGGATGGAACGTCATCAAGGTGCTCTGGGGCCGCGACTGGGATCCGCTCCTTGCCAAAGATCGCGACGGCCTGCTCGTCAAACGGATGGGCGAGGTCGTCGACGGCCAGTACCAGAAGTACGCCGTCGAGTCAGGCGCCTACGTCCGCGAGCATTTCTGGGGCGTCGACCCGCGGCTGCTCGACATGGTCAAGCACCTGAGCGACGACCAGCTGAAGAAGCTCACCCTCGGCGGCCACGATCCGACCAAGGTGTACGCGGCGTACAAAGCCGCGGTCGAGCACAAGGGGTCGCCCACCGTCATCCTCGCGCGGACCGTCAAGGGCTACGGCCTCGGCGAGGCCGGCGAAGGCAAGAACATCACGCACCAGCAGAAGAAGATGAACGAAGCGGATCTGCGTCACTTCCGCGATCGCTTCGGCATCCCGATTCCCGAGGACCGCATCGCCGAGGCGCCGTTCTTCCGGCCCGACGAGTCGAGCCCGGAGATCCGTTACATGCGCGAGCGGCGCACCGCGCTCGGCGGCTTCGTGCCCAAGCGCGTCGTCGTCGCGCCGTCGATCCGGCCGTCACTCGGCGACGTCTTCGAGGAATTCCAGAAGGGCACCGAAGGCCGCAAGGCATCGACGACGATGGTGTTCGTCAAGATGCTGGCGAAGCTCTTGCGGCACGAAGAGATCGGCAAGCTCGTCGTGCCGATCGTGCCAGACGAAGCGCGCACGTTCGGCATGGAGTCGCTCTTCCGCGCCGTGGGCATCTACTCGAGCATCGGCCAGCTCTACGAGCCGGTCGATCGCGACACGCTGCTGTATTACAAGGAAGCGCGCGACGGACAGATCCTCGAGGAAGGCATCACCGAAGCGGGATCGCTGTCGTCGTTCATCGCGGCGGGCACCGCGTATGCGACGCACGGGGTCAACATGATCCCGTTCTTCATCTACTACTCGATGTTCGGCTTCCAGCGCGTCGGCGACTTCATCTGGGCCGCGGCCGATGCGCGCGCGCGGGGCTTCCTGCTCGGCGGCACCGCCGGCCGCACGACGCTCGCCGGCGAAGGCTTGCAGCACCAGGACGGTAACAGCCACATCCTCGCGCTCACGGTGCCCACGTGCCGTGCCTACGATCCCGCGTATGCGTACGAGCTGGCGGCGATCATCGAGGACGGCATCGGGCGCATGTACGGCGACGGCGAGTCCGCGTTCTACTACCTGACCGTGATGAACGAGCAGTACGAGATGCCGTCGGCGCCCGCCGGATCGCGCGAAGGCATCCTCAAGGGCCTGTACAAATTCCGCGACGCGTCGTCGACGAAGGCCAAGGCAAAGGCGCAGCTCGTTGGCAGCGGCGCGATCCTCAACGAAGTCGTCAAAGCACAGGCGTTGCTCGACGGCTACGGCGTCGCGGCCGACATCTGGAGTGCGACGAGCTACAACGAGCTCTATCGCGAGGCGCACCGCACCGAGCGCTGGAACCTGCGGCATCCCGGCGAGAAGCCGCGCGTGCCGTACGTCGCCGAGTGCCTCGGCAAGGGCCCGGGTGTGGTCGTGGCCGCGTCCGACTATCTGAAGAGCCAGCCCGACATGGTCGCGCGCTGGGTGGGCCGGCCCATGGTCACGCTCGGCACCGACGGCTTCGGCCGCAGCGAGGACCGCGCGTCGCTGCGCGACTTCTTCGAAGTCGACGCGCGGCACATTGCGGCGACGACGCTCGCGGCACTCGCGCGTGAGGAGCAGGTGGACGCGAAGATCGTCAAGAAGGCGTTCGCCGATCTCGAGATTCAACCGGAGAAGGCCGACCCGACGACCGTCTAGCGATGGTGAGTGGTGCGGTCCGCAGGATGGGGTGTTGATGGCGACTGAGTTTGTGCTGCCGGAGTTGGGGGAGAACGTCGAGAAGGGTGACGTCGTGCGCGTGCTCGTCAAGGCGGGCGATCGCGTCGCGGTGGATCAACCCGTGCTCGAGCTCGAGACGGACAAGGCCACGATCGAAGTGCCGTCGACCGTCGCGGGCCAGGTGACCGACGTGCGCGTCAAGGCCGGCGAGAAGGTGAAGGTGGGGCAGACGGTCCTCGTCGTGGACGCGGCCGCATCCGCCGCAGCGCCCAAGGCCGAACCTGCACCGGCTCCCGCGGCTGCGGCCGAAGCGCCCGTGCCTGCTCCGGCGTCCGCTGCCGAGGCACCCGTGCCCACGCCTGCGCCCGCACCGAAGCCGGCCGGCCGGCCCGCGCCGGTCGTCGACATCGCGCGTGCCCGTTCCGCAGCGCCCGTCGAGCGCGTGGGTTCCGCCTCCGCCACGCTCGTACCTGCCGCACCGTCGGTGCGCCGCTACGCGCGCGAGCTCGGCGTCGACATCGGCCAGGTGCCGGGCTCCGGTCCCGGCGGCCGCATCGGCCAGCAGGACGTGAAGTCGCACGTGAAGGATCTGCTGAGCGGCGGCGGTCCCGTGGGCAGCTTCGCCCGCGTCGAGCCGCTGCCCGACTTCAGCCGGTGGGGCGAGGTCGAAGCGGTGCCGATGTCGAACATCCGCCGCAAGACGGCCGAGCACCTCGCGGCCGCCTGGCAGGCGCCGCACGTCACGCAGAACGACAAGGCGGACATGACCGCGCTCGAGACGTTCCGCAAGGCCTACGGCGCGCGCGTCGAGAAGGCCGGGGCGAAGCTCACGGTCACCGTCGTTCTCCTCAAGATCATCGCGGCCGCGCTCGATCGTTTCCCGCAGTTCGCTTCGTCGTTCGACGGCGCCAACGGCACGATCGTGCTGAAGAAGTACCGGCACATCGGCGTGGCCGTCGATACGTCGAACGGCCTGCTCGTGCCGGTCGTGCGCGACGTCGACCGCAAGTCGCTCACCGAGATCGCGCTCGAGCTGACGGCCCTTTCGCAGAAGGCGCAGCAGAAGAAGCTCGGCCTCGACGACATGGCGGGCGGCGTGTTCACCATCAGCAATCTCGGCGGCATTGGCGGCACCTCGTTCACGCCGCTCATCAACCCGCCGGAAGTCGCGATCCTGGGCGTTTCGCGCGGCGCGTTCGAGCCCGTGTGGCGTGACGGCCAGTTCGAGCCCTGTCAGATGCTGCCGTTGTCGCTCTCCTACGATCACCGCGTGATCGACGGCGCCGACGCGGCGCGGTTCCTGCGCTTCGTCGCAGAGGGCATCGAACAGCCGCTGACGCTGCAGCTCTGAACGGTGGCACTCGATCAATAACCTTCGACGCGCCGCAGGCGCCTCGTCAAGCAAGTCAGAAGTTAGAAGCCAGAAGCCAGAAGCCAGAAGTTCATGCCCACAACCTCTTCTTCGCAGCTCGTCGTGATTGGTGGCGGCCCGGGTGGTTATGCGGCCGCGTTTCATGCCGCGGACCTCGGCCTGCAGGTGGCGCTCGTCGACAACGAGCCGAATCCCGGCGGCGTCTGCCTCTTCCGAGGCTGCATTCCGTCGAAGGCGCTGCTGCACGTCGCCAAGCTCATCGCCGAGGCGAAGCACGCGTCGAATTGGGGCGTCTCGTTCGCCGATCCGAAGATCGACTTGGCGAAGCTGCGCAGCTTCAAGGACGGCGTCGTCCAGAAGCTGACCGGCGGGCTCGGCCAGTTGTCGAAGCAGCGCAAGATCACCTACATCCAGGGCCGCGCGTCGTTCGTCGACGCAAAGACGCTTTCGATCGATCTCGTCAAGGGCGGCACCGAGACGCTCACGTTCGAGCACGCGATCATCGCGACCGGATCGCGTCCCGCGGCCGTGCCGAGCCTGTCGCTCGACAGCCCGCGCGTGATGGATTCGACCGCCGCGCTCGATCTGCCCGACACGCCGAAGTCGCTGCTCGTCGTCGGCGGCGGCTACATCGGCCTGGAGCTCGGGTCGGTCTACGCCGCGCTCGGCACGAAGGTGACCGTCGTCGAGATGACCGGCGGCCTCTTGCCCGGCGCGGATCGCGATCTGGTCGCCGTCCTCGGCAAGCGGCTCGAGCAGACGCTCCACAAGATCCTCGTCAACGCGCGCGTCGTCGAGATGAAGGACGGGAAGAACGGCGTCACCGTGAAGATCGAAGGCGAGGGCCTTGCCGACGCGGACAAGACGCAGACGTTCGACCGCGTGCTCGTCTCGGTCGGCCGCAAGCCGAACTCGGCCATCCCGGGCTTGGACAAGACGGCCGTCAAGGTCGGCGACCGCGGGTTCATCACGGTCGACGCGTCGATGCGGACCGCTGAACCGAACATCTTCGCGATTGGCGACGTCGTCGGCGAGCCGATGCTCGCGCACAAGGCGTCGCACGAAGCGCTCGTCGCGGTCGAGGCCGTGCTCGGCCATCACGCCGTGTTCGAGCCGCAGGCGATTCCGGCCGTCGTTTTCACCGATCCTGAAGTCGCCTGGTGCGGCCTGACCGAGGCCGAGGCGAAGAAGCAGGGACGCAAGGTCGAGATCGCCAAGTTCCCCTGGGCCGCGCTCGGCCGCGCGATTGCGATCGATCGGCCGGACGGGTTGACCAAGCTCGTCATCGATCCCGACACCGAGCGCGTGCTCGGCGTGGGCATCGTCGGCGCCGGCGCGGGCGAGTTGATCGCGGAGGGCGTGCTGGCCGTCGAGATGGCCGCGCTCGCGACCGATCTCAAGCTCACCATTCATCCGCATCCGACGCTGTCGGAGACGCTCATGGAAGCCGCCGAAGCGTTCTTCGGCGAGTCCGTCCACATCTACCGCCCGAAGAAGAAGTAGGTCAGGCGAGCGCTTTGGCGCGACGGAATACGGCGCGCAGCATGGCCGGCGTCAACCGGCCCGTGTGCGTGTTCTGCCGGCTCGGGTGATAGGACGCGACCACTACGGGAGCGCCCGGCAGGCGATAGACGCCGCCGTGCTCGAAGACGGGCCGGCGCGCGGCGCGAATTCCTCGGTCGGCCAGAATCCGCCAGCACGCATCGAACGCGAGCCGTCCGAGCGCGACGTACACGCGCGCGTTCGGCAGCGCGTCCAACTCCGCGCGCAGATGCGCGTGACACGTGCGGATCTCCTGCGGCGTCGGTTTGTTGTCGGGCGGCGCGCAACGCACGGCCGAGGCGACCCACGTGTCGTGGAGCGCGAGCCCGTCGTCAATCGATCGCGAATGAGGCAGGTTCGAGAGGCCGTTGGCGTAGAGTGCGGCCATCAGGAAATCGCCGGAACCGCCATTCCCGTCGCCCGTGAAGATGCGGCCAGTCCGATTCGCGCCATGCGCCGCTGGCGCTAGGCCGACGAGCACGATGCGCGCATCGGGATCGCCGAAGCCAGGCACGGGCCGCGCCCAATACGTGTCGTCGCGATAGGCTGCGCGCTTCTCACGTCCGATGCGCTGGCAATACGTGCGCAGTCGCGGACAGCGCTCGCACGTGACGATGGCCTCGCGCGCGGCGGCGAGCGCCGATGGGAGCTGAACAGTGGCCACGCGGGGGCTACGTTCGCGCGGCGTAGTGATCGGCCTGTTCGTGCGCGTGATACGAGGAGCGGACGAGCGGTCCCGACTCGACGTGGCCGAAGCCGAGGTCGAGCGCCACGTGTTTGATCTCGCGGAACTCCTCGGGCGTGTAGTAGCGCGCCATCGGCAGGTGCGCGAGCGACGGCCGGAGGTACTGGCCGACGGTCAGGATCTGGCAGTCGACCTCGCGCAGATCCCGCAGCACCTCGAAGACTTCATCCATCGTTTCGCCGAGCCCCACCATCAACCCCGTCTTGGTGGGAATGTCCGGCGCGGCGCGGCGGGCGCGGTCGAGCAGTTCGATCGCGCGCGGATAGCGTCCGCCCGGCCGCGCGACACGATAGAGCCGCGGCACGGTCTCGATGTTGTGGTTGAGCACGTCCGGCCGCGCATCGAGCACGATGCCGAGCGCGCGCTCGTTGCCCTGGAAATCCGGGATGAGCACTTCGACGCGGCACTCCGGCCGCCGCGCTTTGATGGCGCGCACGGTGGCGGCGAAGACACCGGCGCCGAAATCCGTCAGGTCGTCGCGATCGACGGAGGTGACGACGACGTAGGCGAGCGCCATGGTTTCGACCGCGCGGGCCAGCCGATCGGGCTCGTCGGGATCGAGCGTGCGCGGTGCGCCGTGGGTGACGTTGCAGTAGCCGCACGCGCGGGTGCAGACGTCGCCCATGATCATGAACGTCGCCGTGCCGTGGTGCCAGCACTCGCCGATGTTCGGGCACTGCGCTTCTTCGCAGACGGTGTGCAGACCGAGTTCGCGCATCAGGCCGCGCAGGCGCAGATAGCCGGGCGAGCCGGGCGCGCGGACCTTCAGCCAGTCGGGCTTGCGTTCCGGCGACAGGACGGCGTCCTTCACACGGCGGCCGCGGATGAACTGAACCGGAGCGACGACGGGCATCGGTTCTATATTATCTGGCAGCGGCCCCGTCGTCCGCCGGCCGCCCCCTATCGCCATGTCACTCTCGATTACCTGGCTCGGCCACTCTGTTTTTCTCCTCCGTCTTCCATCCGGGCAGCGCCTGCTCCTCGATCCCTGGCTTGGCAATCCGCGATGTCCACCGGCGTTCGCCAACCCGGAGTCGCTCGCGCCGATTGACCTCGTGCTCGTCTCGCACGGCCATTCCGATCACATGACCGACCTCGAGGCCGTCGTCCGAGCAACGGGCGCACCCGTCGTGTGCGGCTTCGAGCTCGGCGAGTACATGACCGAGCGCGGGATGCAGGGCATTCACGACATGGGGATCGGCGGGACGCGCACGGTCGCCAACGTGACGATCACGATGACGATGGCCACGCACAGCGCGTCGATTCGCGACGCGAGCGGGACGGTCTATCTCGGCAGTCCGGCCGGCTTCATCATCCGCGCGCCCGGCGCGCCGGTGCTGTACTTCGCGGGCGACACGGGACTCTTCGGCGACATGAAGATCATCGCGGAGCTGTACGCGCCCGCGATCGCGTTCCTGCCGATTGGCGACGTCTACACGATGGGGCCAGACACGGCCGCGATCGCGGCCTCATGGCTCGGCGTGCGCCAGGTCGTGCCCATGCACTGGGGCACGTTCCCGCTGCTCACCGGCACGCCCGACGCGCTGCGGGAGCATCTCGCCGCCATCGGCCGAGCGGACATCGAAGTGCTCGAGCTGCAGCCGGGCGAAACGGCCGACTAAGAGTGCGTTTCAAAACTTCGAACTTCGAACTGCGAACTTCGAATGAATGGGGCGCCGTCGGCGCGTCTTTTTGGTTTTGAAACATGCTCTAAATAAAATGATGACCCCGCGAGCCCCCGAGCGAAGCGAGGGCGGCGAAGCGCGTAGCGCTGGGGGTGGGGCCCCAACGCACTGCAAAAGAAGATGACAGGCGAGCGTAGCGAGGGGGCGAAGCGCGTAGGCGCGGGGGTGGGGCCCGCGCCATTGCAAAGAAGATGACTTCACCGTCGCGCGACGGACGGACGCGACAGGAGGAGAACTGCCGCGTCCGTATTGCGACCGCGGTCCGTCGCGAGCGCCTGGAGGGCGCGAGGCGCGGGGAACGGCGCCTCGCGGATCGTTCCGACAGCCCGGCTAACGGCACCGAAAGCCGGGGCCGCATCGGTCCCCCAATCCACTCAGACGCACTACCGCCTCGCGCCGTCCAGAAGCTCGCGCGGCCGCGGTCGCAACGTCGCACATGACAGCAAGGGTGATGCCGCGAGATTTGCGGCGTCAAAAGAAGATGACACCGCGGGCCCCCGAGCGTAGCGAGGGCGGCGAAGCGCCGTAGCGCTGGGGGTGGGGCCCCAGCGCACTGCAAAGAAAATGGCCTCTGAGCGTGGCGAGGGTGCCGAGTCGCGCCAAGAAAAGTCCGCGAAGCTCGCGACGGAGAAGCGCGCTGAACGGGCGAGCAAGGCTGCCCCCGCTTACGCTGCACGTAAGTGCTTACGTTCTCCGTGAATCCAGAAGCGCGCTGAAGGCCCTCGTCCGTTCGAAGTGTGCCTTCGCGCGAGCTTTCGGCAAACCGCCGCAGCCTTGGCGAAGATGGTCGCAGTTCACGGTTCGCCGTCCGCAGTTCTAAGTTCGAAGTTGCCCTTCAGTCCTGCGACAACCCGTCCAGCCGATATTTCGCGAGGTAGTAGCTCATCGCGCGCTGGCTGATGCCCATCGCTTCGGCGGCGTCCTTCTTGACCCCGCGCGCGTGTTCCATGGCGTGACGAATCGTTTCGCGTTCGGCCCAGTCCATGTTCTGCCGCAGGTTGAGCGACGGCAGGGCCGGGACGGCCGGTGCGGCCGCGCTCACGAGCGTGACGTCACTGGCTTGGATGACGGTGCCAGCCGCCAGGACGACCGCGCGTTCCACCGTGTTCTCGAGCTCGCGCACGTTGCCGGGCCAGGCCGCGCCGGCGAGCGCGGCCATCGCGTCGGGCGCGACGCCGTCGATGCGCTTTCCGGCGCGGCTCGCGTGCCGCTGCACGAAGTGTTCGATGAGCAGCGGGATGTCCTCGCGCCGTTCGCGTAGCGCGGGCATCGTGATCGGGATGACGTTCAGCCGGTAATACAGATCCTGCTGGAATCGTTCCTCGGCCACGAGCTTGCGCAGATCGCGATTGGTCGCCGCGATGACGCGCACGTCCACGCGCACGGTGCGCTCCGATCCGAGCGGCTCGAACTCGCGCTCCTGCAGCACGCGCAGGAGCTTGGCCTGCACGGGCGGCGCGATGTTGCCGATCTCGTCGAGGAAGATCGTGCCGCCGTCGGCCAGCGCGAACCGGCCCTTCTTGTTGCCGACCGCACCCGTGAAGGCGCCGCGGACGTGGCCGAAGAGCTCGGATTCGATGAGCGTTTCCGGCAGCGCCGCGCAGTTCACGCGCACGAGCGGCATCTCGCGCTGCGCACTCCAGTCGTGAATGGCGCGGGCCACGAGCTCCTTGCCCGTGCCCGTCTCGCCCGTCACGAGCACCGTGCTCCGCGACTGCGCCACCCGCCGCGCCACGCTCACGACTTCTTGAATCGCACGGCTGCGGCCGACGATGCCGTAGTGATCGAAGTGCTCGCCGATCTCGGTGATGAGATAGTCGTGGTGCGTGCGGAGCCGGCGGTGTTCGATGGCGCGCGCGGCGACGACCAGCAGCTCGTCGATGTCGAACGGTTTCTGCAGGTAGTCGATCGCGCCGAGCTTCATCGCCTCGATCGCGCTGTCGACCGTGGCGTGCGCCGTCATCATCAGGATCTCCGGCCGCTCGCCCGCGTTGGTCGTCGAGACCATCTCGCGGATGACTTCGATCCCGCTGAGCTCGGGCATCAGGTTGTCGAGCACGACCAGGTCGAACGGCCGTTCGCCGACGAGCCGTAACGCCTCGCGCGGACTGCCGGTGGCGACGACGTCATGGCCTTCGTGCCGCAGCGCGTCGGTCAGCGCCTGTCGGATCTTCGGTTCGTCATCGACGACGAGAATCGATCCCCGGGTCATGCGTGGGCCTCCGCTGGCGTCGTGCGTTCCGGCAGCTCGATGTGGACCGTCGTGCCGTCGCCAGGCTGGCTGTCGATGGTCACCGCGCCGCCCAGGCCCTCGACGATGTTTCGGGCAATGGCGAGCCCCAGGCCGGAGCCGCCGCGATGCGTCGTGAAAAACGGCTCGAACAGGCGCGCGCGGTCTTCCGGAGCAATTCCCGTTCCACGGTCCGAGACGTCGATCGCCCATCGGCCCGACGCGGCCTTCCGGCACTGCACGCGCACGGGCGGAAGATCCGTCGGCCGGTCCGCGCGCGCACGTACGGCCTGCTGTGCGTTGTGCAGGACGTTGACGAGCACGGCACGCACGCGCTCGGCGTCGGTGACGACCTCGGCGGGCGCGTCGGATGAGATGTTCGGCGGATCGATGAGGACGTCGGGCGCGGCGGCGAGCGCGGCGCGGACCGCTTCACGGCAGATCTCGCGCGGGTCGACCGGCGCCAGGTCGAATCGGATCGGCCGCGCGAAGTCCAGCACGCCGGTGACGACGCGGTTGAGGCGCGCGACTTCTTCGTCGACGCTCGCGGCCGCGGCCGTGACCTCGGGCGCGCCGTGACGCCGCAGACCGCGCACGGCCGACTTGATGATCATGAGCGGATTGCGAATTTCGTGCGCGACGACCGTCGACAGCCGGCCGAGCGACGACAACCGTTCACGCATCGCGGCCTCGCGCTGGAAGCGATCGAGCGCGCTCGTGAGCTGATGGAACGTCGTCGCCACGAGCCGCACGTCCTCGTCGTCCCACCGGCCGAGCGTCGGGAGCGTGCGGGCGAGATCGCCCGTGGCCGCCATGTCGCGCATGGCGCCCGTGAGCGCGCGCAGCGGTCGCGTGACCGTGCGCGCGACGAGGTAGCCGGCGACCGTCGCAATCAGCACGGCGGCGAGTCCCGTGAGAGCGATCTGCCAGTGCAGGTGCGGCAGGAAGCGCAGATGTTCAGTGCGCGACCGCAGCACGAGCGCCACCGGCGCGCCCGATGCGCCGGGTGGTCCGAGCGGCTGCACGCGGCCGATGTAGATCTCGTCGCCAATCGGCACGGTGAACGCGCCCGTCCGACTGCCGACGGGCGCGAGCGCGCGCGTGCGGTCCGGGTCGAGCGACGAAGCGACGACGCGCGATCCCGCCACGAAGACGACCTCGCTGTTGGTCGCGGCCTTCAGCGTCATGGCGGCTTCGCGATCCAGGCTCACGCCGACGATGAGCGTCGCGGGCGCGGCGGCTTCCATCGGGATGGCGGCCACGTGCAGCAGGCCGCCTGGAAACGGCTGGAACGTCGTGCCGTCCGCGCTCGCGCGGCACGCGGCGAGAAGCGCCGCGATGTCCGCATCGCTCATCGGCACGCGTCCCTCGCGCGCCAGCACGCGATCGCCGCGGCCGATGACGACGAAGAGGTCCGCGCCGAGCCGCGTCTGATAGTCCTTCGCGACCGGACCGACCGTCGGCGGATCGCCTGTCGCCGCCGCGCCCTGAAGCCGCGGCAGGTCGGCGATGAGCTGGCCCTTGACGACGAAGTCCTGGAAGGCGGTCCGGTTGAAACGTTCGACGAGCGCTGCTGATTCGTCGAGTCCGGCATTGAGATCGCCTTCGGCCTGCGCCGCGACCGTGACGTTCACGCGGTAGATGACGACGCCCATCGCGGCGACGACGAGCAGTGCGCTCGCGAGGAAGATGCGGTTGGTGAGCGACGACAGCAGGCTCATGGCTCGCGGCTCACGCGAAAATCGACGTCGGCCGTGCCGCCGTCCGTGACGGTGACGCGCCGCGATGCGGCCGTTCCCAGTTCGCTCCACACCATCAGCGTGTATGTGCCGGCCGGCACCCCGTCGATCTCGTACGCGCCGCCATCGTCGGTCACGGCGAAGAAGGGATGCGTGAAGACGAGGATGTAGGCGCTCATGTGCGAGTGGATGTCGCAGAACACGGGCACGATGCCCGGCCGATCGAATCGCACCGAGCCGGTGCGGCCCGGCGGGAAGCGTCCGAGATCGAACGTGCGGACGCGCGAGAGCGAGAACACGTTGTGGAAGGTCGTGTCGTGGTTGGGGAAGTCGACGGTCGTTCCAGTCGTGATGGCGAGGATGTGCGGGACGAACTGCTCGCCGCGCTGATCCATGCGCGCGCGGGCCGCCGGCAACTCGTCGAAAGCGCGCCGCGGCACGGCATCGAGGTAGACGACGACATGGCGGCGACTGGCCATGCGTGGCCGCGGGCCGCTGACGTCCGTGATCGACGGACGCGGCAGGAGAGCGCGATCGTCAGGGACGTCGACGTGGCCGCGGATCGTGCCGCCTGATCCGGTGGTGGTTGTGGCTGAAGCGGGTGGCGTCTGCGCCTGCGCCTGCACGAACACGATCGAGCAGAGGAGCGTGATCGACAGGAGCGCGACGCCTCGCATGTCGGTCAGAACCAGAAGAGCAAGCTCGCCGTCGGATAGCCCTGCCGCTTGACGCGTCCGTCGGTGCGCCAGTTCTCCTGCCAGCCGGCGCGCAGATCGAGCTGACGATTGACGCGAAATCCGAGCGTCCCTTCGACGCGCGTGACCGGCACGTCCCATGGCTCGGGCGATGCGTTCGGCGAGGACGGCTGGACGTCGTTGAACGTGATGCGGCCGGCACGGACGCCGATCTGCCAGCGTGGGTGTGGTCGGTAGCGGCCTTCGACGAAACCCGACGAGGCGGTCAGGTGCAACACCGACGGCGTGGAGGCGGCGAGCGGCAGGTCGAACGCCGAGTGCAGCCATTCGCCGCGCACGAGCCACCGGCCGAGGCCGAACTCGACGTCGGTGCCGACGAGCGATTGCGACGAGGGTGAGTCGCGACCTCCAGGCGTGACGTCGAGCGCCGCGTTCTCGATCCACTGGCCGGTCGCGCCCGACACGCCAATCGTGAGGCCGGCGGGCAAGTGCGTCGCGGCGCGGCCCGAATACATCCAGCCGCCGTTCGTGTCGCGGACCACGGGCACCGCGGGCGATCCTTGCGTGACGGCGCCGGCGAGATCGAACCGTTCGTTCTGCCAGCCGACCTCGGCGCCCGTGTCCCAGCGCGAGACCGCGACGAGCGGCAGTCCCGGTTCCTCCGAGGTGTTGCCCACGGGATAGTGCGTCTCCCATCCACTGCCGCGCATGCGCAGGAGATCGTCGACCGTGGCCGGCAGGGCGTCGGCGCGGAGCGACGTCAGGTACTGATAAGCGAGTGGCTCACCGATGACGGCATTGTCGCGGCCGTAGGCGCGGCGCGCGAATGCGCCGATGACGGGCGGGATGCGGCCGGCCTGGACGAAGAGGCTGCCCGACGGACGCGGCCGCCATCGGAGATACAATGCCGCGGCCGAGAAATCGGAGATGTCTTCGACGCGCAGCTCGCCCATGAGCGAGAGCGGTGCGGCGAGACGCCATTCGCCGAACACCCGCGCGCGGACGAGCCGCAGCGCGTCGTGATCGTAGTCGGTGTGATTGAAGTAGCCGGGTGAGTCCTCGCGCGCGATGGTGGCCGTGACGTCGCCGCCGATCGACACGGGCGGCCCGGCGTCGGTCATCGGCGCGGCATCGGCCGGCGGCTGCGCGGCGGCTCGCGCGGCGCCGCACGCGACGAGGGCGGTGGTCAGCCAGCCGACGAGCGAAAGCCGCACCATCGGCGGCATCTTACCTCTGACGTCCCGGCGGTTGATGCGCCGCGCGGGGGCGTGTCACAATGCCTCACGACCGATCGGCGCCCGACGAAGCCGGGACGCGATGCTCGACGAGCGTCCGTCCGCGGTGGAACGGCCGACGTCGGAGGAGCGAATGGCTTACGTCATCACCGAGCCCTGCATTGGCACCAAGGACACCGCGTGTGTCGACGTGTGCCCCGTGGACTGCATCCATCCCCGTAAGGACGAGCCGGACTTCGAGCCCGCGCGAATTCTGAACATCCATCCGGATGAGTGCATCGACTGCGGCGCGTGCGTGCCCGCGTGTCCCGTAGAAGCCATTTACGCGCAGGACGAAGTCCCCGACAAGTGGAAGGACTTCATCCAGGAAAACGCCGACTACTTCAAGAAGTAGCGTCCAGCCGTTCGACGCCGAGGCGCGAGGATCGGCCGGGCGCGCGCCCCACGCCGGCCCCGCGTCGTCGTCATGTCGTCGTCCTATCTCGACTTCGATCGCCCGTCCTGGGCGCGACTGCGCGCCGCCACGCCGCTCACGCTCAGCGAGACGGACCTGGCCGCGCTGCAGGGCATCAACGAGCAGGTGTCGCTCGCCGAAGTCGAGACGATCTACCTGCCGGTGTCGCGACTGCTGAACCTGCACGTCTCGGCGACGCAGGCGCTGCACAAGGCCACTGACACGTTCCTCGGCGCGCTGCCGCGGCCGGTGCCGTACGTCATCGGCATCGCCGGCAGCGTGGCGGTGGGGAAGAGCACGTTCGCGCGCATCCTGCAGGCGCTGCTCGCGCGCTGGCCCGCGCATCCGCGCGTCGATCTGGTGACGACCGACGGGTTCCTCTGGCCGAACCGCGACCTCGACGCACGCGGTCTGCTCACGCGCAAAGGGTTTCCGGAGAGCTACCAGGTCCGTCGGCTCATCGAGTTCATGGCCGAGGTCAAGGCCGGCGAACGCGCGATTCATGCGCCGGTCTACTCGCACCTCGTCTACGACATCGTGCCCGGCGAGTTCCAGGTCGTCGATCATCCCGACATCGTCATCGTCGAAGGCGTGAACGTGCTGCAGGCCGGCGGCGAGGCAACGGCCCGCCCGCGCGAGTCCGCCCGTCCGCGCGTGTTCGTGTCGGACTTCTTCGACTTCTCGATCTACATCGACGCGGAGGAAGCCGACGTCGAACGCTGGTACGTCGAGCGATTCTTGATGCTGCGCGAGACCGTCTTCCAGGACCCGCGATCGTACTTCCACCGCTACGCCGCCCTCGACGAATCCGCCGCGCGCACCACGGCGCAGGAGATCTGGCGCACGATCAACGGCGTGAACCTCCGCGAGAACATCCTCCCCACACGCGAACGCGCGAGACTCGTCTTGGAAAAAGGCGGCGACCACGCCGTGCGGCGCGTGCGGCTGAGACACGGATGAGCCTCACGCGAAGACGCGAAGATCGCGAAGGACAGAGACAGGCCTGAAGTCGACGGCATTGAAGAAGATGACACCGCGAGCCCCGAGCGCAGCGAGGGGCGAAGCGCGTAGGCGCGGGGGTGGGGCCCCGCGCCACTGCAAAGAAGATGACTGGCCCTGCCGCCCAGACCTCGCTGCTTCGAAGTGAGCCGACACGCCGTAGCGTTGGGGGGGGCCCAGCGCATTGCAAAAAAGTTGACTCGCGAGTGTAGCGAGTGGCGAAGCGCGTAGGCGCGGGGGTGGGGCCCCGCGCCACTGCAAAGAAGATGACTGGCCCTGCCGCCCGGACCCCAACGCAACGAAGAGCCGAGGCGGCTCTACTCGTCGAGCTTCGCGCGATTCTTCAGCCGCGCCGCGCGCCGGACGCCGGCGTCGTGGGCGCGGCGGCGGTCTTCGTCGGTTTCGAGGAGCAGCGGGGGGACTGCCGCGCGGCCGCCTTCGGCTTCGACGGCGACGAACGTCAGATAGGCGACGCTCGTGCGCTGGCGTGCGCCGGTGAGCGTGCCTTCCGAGAGCACTTCGACCTCGACTTCCAGCGACGAGGTGAACGTCGCCGTGACGCGCGCGCGCAGGATGATGAGGTCGCCGACGCGGATCGGGTGCAGGAACTGCAAGCCGTCGACCGCGGCGGTGACGAGCGGCCGCCGCGCATGGCGGTGCGCGGCAATGGCGCCGGCAATGTCGATGAGGTGCATCACCGTGCCGCCCAGGATGAAGCCGAGCGGGTTGGCGTCGTTCGGCAGCACCACCTGCACCATCTCGGTGTAGGAGTCGCCGGGCCGCTTGGGCGCGGCCGACGGCGAGAAGTCCGGCGGCGGTGTCAGCACGACGCGCCGTCGACGGAACCGCGCGCGTCGAAGTGAGAAGTTCGAAGCCAGAAGCCAGAAGTCGATGAGGCGCCTGCGGCGCGTCTGGATCGCTCAACAGGATCAGAAGTCATACCCGATCCAGAAGTCGAACTGCATCTTGCGGAACGTGTCGCTGTCGCCCGTGCACGCGGCGAACGTGGCGCTGACCGGCTGGCAGTTGCGGAAGATCGCGTTCTCCCACTGCTTGTTGAGCAGCGTCTTCCACGACCAGTCGAAGTGCATCGGGAACCCGAGCACGAAGCTCTCGAGGCCGAACCCGTAGGACGCGCGTCCGTCGGCGAGTCGCAGGCCGCCGACGCCGACCGTGTCGGTGTGCGTGCCGATGACGTTGCCGTTCCCGTCGAGGTCGTACCCGGTCACGATCGGCACGAGCTCCGAGTTGCGCGCGACGACGCGGAACGGCTGGCCGTTGAAGCCGGCGGCGCCCAGATCGGCGAACACGACGCCACGCAGCCCGCCCATCACGCCGAACGGCGTCAGCATCGCGTTGATGAGCGGGAACCGCAGCTCGGCGTCGGTGAAGAACGCCTTCTGGCCCGTGAACTCGAGGTAGTCGTACCCGCGCATCTCCGAGTTGCCGCCGTAATACATGAAGTCCGGATCGCGGCCCCAGCTCTTCATGCCGCGGAAGCGCAGCGCGAGCACGCCGTTGGCCGCGAGCCGCATGTAGTAGCGGCCGTCGCCGTCGACGGTCTGCCGCGACAGCCACTTGCTGCCGAGATTCGGCGATCCCTCGTAGGTCAGTCGGAACGTGCTGCCCGCCACCGGTCCGTAGTCGCGGAACACGGTCGTCTCCTGAATGAGCGAGAGGCTGACTGGAATCATGTGGCCGTTGCGGAAGAGCGACGACCCGTAGTTGTCGATCTGGTACTGCTCGGCCAGATCCTGCAGCGTCTGGTTCGTGTAGTGCTCGTCGAGGTGCAGGTACCCGGTCGACAGCTCGACGCGCGTGTAGCGGTTGAACGGATAGATGCCGTAGGCGATGCCGCCGCGCTGGCTCTGGACCGCGGTGGCGAGGTCGCGGTCGATGAACGGCGCGAGCGTCGGGTCGTAGAGCACGCCCGAGTTCTGGCCGTAGTAGAAGAGGTCCTGCGAGAAGCCCTGCAGCGCGTACTGGAACCGCCGCTCAGTGTTGAAGTACGAGAAGGCGAGCGACCGGTATTGCGCGATCGACTGCGCGTAGAAGCTCACCTGGCGGTTGCCGAGCACGTCGTTGAACGTCACCTCGGTGTTGCCGTAGATGTCGCCGCTGTTCGTGATGCCGAGGCCGACCGGCGGCCGGCCATCGAGGCTCATCTTGTCCCACGCGCCCTTCTTCGCGATGTTGCTGCGCACGAGCGTGTGCTGTACGGGCACGGTGAAGTCGAAGATGGGCGCCGGGCCGCCGAAATCCGCCGTTGCCACCGTGGCCACGGTCTTCGTGACGGGCACGACGCTGATCTCGTTCTGGCCCTTGAAGTACGAGATGAACGCGACCTTTGCCGGGCCGTCCTGTCGGAGCACGACCGGCGAGACGTTGCCCGTCAGCGTGTCGGTGATCTGCCGCAGCTCGTTCGTCGAGAGATCGAGCGCCCAGACGTTCGGGACGTCGCCGTTGCGCAGGACGTCGGGCGGCAGCGTGACGCGCGGGTCGACGGCCGTCGACGTGAAGACGATCGTGTGGTCGTCGTAGAACTTCGCGCCCACGTCGTCGTGCGCGCCGAAGGTGAGCTCGGTCCGCGCGCCGGTCCCGAGATCCACCCGGAACAGCTTGTCGTTCGCGCCGAGCCGGGCCGAGTAGACGATCGACTTGCCGTCGGGCGCGTAGGTCGGCGCGTAGTCGGGCGTCGGGTCCTTCGTGATGTTCTTCAGCGAGGCGGCGCCTTCGGCGAGATCGACCGTGTAGATGTCCGTCTGCCCCTCGGAGATCGCCGTGAAGGCCACCGTCCGTCCGTCCGGGCTGAAGGCCGGCGACTCGGGCTCGTCCACCTTCTTCAGGTCGATCCGTTGCTCGGTCTTGCCGGTGACGATGTTCTGGATGATGAGCGTTTTTTCTTTTTCGGTGCGCGCGAAGTACGCGACGTGATCGCCCACGGCCGACCACGCGATCCACGGCACGAGGTTGCCGCGCAGGCCGCCGGCCGTCGCGATGTACTCGAAGCCGCGGTCCTTGTCGAAGCCCTTGGTCAGGTTGCGGATGAACTGCCCGTCCTTGGCCGAGAGCAGGATGATGTCGTACTCCTGGTCGTGCGCATTGGCCACGACCGCGGCGAGCATGTCGCCGCTCGGAGACGGCTCAATCGAGAGCACCGCGATGTACGGCGTCTTCTCCGGATCGGGCGCGAGGCTGCGGCCGTAGTCGTCGGGCCGTTCCTTGTCGCGGAACGGCTTGAACCGCTCGCGCTACCTGCGCGAGAAGTCCTCGTCGAAGTCCTCGGGCTTGAGCTTGAACGCCTCCATGTAGGCCGAGTCGTTGCCGCCGAGCGCGTGCTTACGGAGCGCGAACAAGAACGTGCGGATGCCGTCCATGCCCCACTTCGACTCGATGAACTCGAACGTCGCATGGCCGAGCGCGTACGGCTGGCGGCCCGAGAGCGGCGCCGACTCGAGATGGCTCATCTCCGGCACGCTGTCGGTCAGGGCCAGGTCGCGGACCGACATCAGGTCGATCGGGTTCCACGAGCCGGTCATGTAGTCGGACAGGCCTTCGTCCACCCACAGCGGAAGGTTGTCGCTGATGAGGCCGCGCGGAATGATGTCGAACTCGAAGATGTGCGTGAGCTCGTGCGTGACGAGCGCGTAGAGCTGGTCGGGCGGTTCGTCGATCGGCAGCACGACGCGGTTGCGCGTGGGCTCGGCAAAGGCGAGCACGCCCTCGGGCAGCTCGCCCGAGATCGTCTGCTCGAGGAACTCGCTCTCCGTCTTGTAGACGATGAGCGGCACGCGCTCGGCCAGGTCGTGCTTGAGCGACGTGCTGACGTGCTGGTAGGCGCTCTCGGCGTAGGACGCGATGCGCGCGAGATTCGGCTCGAGCTCCGGGTAGTAGTAGATCTCGAAGTGATCGGTCTTGTACGTGTACCACTGGAAGTGGTCGTACTGGATGTGGTTCTTGCTGAAGTACGGGATGAACGGCGTCTGGGCCGTGGCGGGCGCCGGCACCATC
>DASZOV010000142.1:0-27071 GCA_035550595.1 Vicinamibacterales bacterium | reverse complement strand
TCGACCGCGAGCGGCAGGTGATCGTCGAGGACCTTGATGTAGTAGCTCGCGTATTCCTTTGCCGTGAACGCGTCGAGCTGGCCGCCAATCGAGTCGATCGTCTGCGCGATCTCTTGCGCCGACCGGCTGGCCGTGCCCTTGAACAACATGTGCTCGACGAAGTGCGCGACGCCGCTTTCGGCGTCCGATTCGTGCCGCGATCCCCGCGTGAGCCAAACGCCAACCGTGACCGACCGGACGTGCGGCATGCACTCGGTGACCAATCGCAGTCCCGAGTCCAACCGTTCAGAAACAACCATGGCCGACTTCCTGGAAGAAACCGGACGAGCAAAACCGTAAGTTGTTCACTGGATTGATTTTATGACCGCCAGCCAAGAACGGGATGATACCATGACGAGGCGGCTGCTTTCCATTATCGCGCATTCGTTCCCGTGCCATCCGACCAGCCGTCTTCCCCGATCGAACTCTCCGGCCTCGAGCGCGCCGAGCTGGAACAGGCCTTCGTCGGCCTCGGCCTGCCGGCGTTCCGCGGACGGCAGGTCTTCCGCTGGATCTATGGTCGCGACGTCACCGATTTCGCGGCGATGACCGACCTTTCGCGCGACCTTCGCGCCACGACCGCCGCCGCGTTCAGGATCGCGACGCCGACGGTCGCCGCCTCCCAGGTTTCGGAGGACGGCACGACGAAATTCTTGCTGCGGCTCGCGGACGGACGGCAGATCGAGTCGGTCTACATCCCTGACACGCCCGCCAACACCTTCTGCGTGTCGACGCAGGTCGGCTGCGCCATCGGCTGTGCGTTCTGCTTGACGGGCAAGATGGGGCTCGTGCGACACCTGACGGCTGGCGAGATCGCGGGCCAAGTCCGCGTCATGGCGCATCGCACGGGACTCGCCGGTTCGGCGTTCAACGTCGTGCTGATGGGGATGGGCGAGCCGCTCCACAACTACGACGCCACGCGCAAGGCGCTCCGGATCCTCGCCGATCCGCAGGGACTCGCGTTGCACCCGCGGCGCGTGACGCTGTCGACGGTTGGTTTGCTGCCGGGACTCGAGCGGTTGGCTGCCGATCCGGACATGCCGAACCTGGCGATCTCGCTGCACGCAACGACTGACGAGCTGCGCGATCGACTCGTACCGATCAATCGCCGCTACGACCTCGCCGCGCTCCTCGAAGCCTGCCGCGCGCTCCCGCTCCGCAAACGCTCGCGCATCACGTTCGAGTACGTGCTGCTCGCTGGCGTGAACGACTCGATCGCCGACGCGCGCCGGCTCGTGCGGCTGCTCGACGGCCTCAAGGCCAAGGTGAACGTACTTCCGCTCAACGCGGCGCCGGGGATCCCGTTCGACCGCCCGTCGGACGCGCGCGTCGACGCCTTTGCGCGCACGCTCGCCGAACACGGCGTCCGCGTCTCGGTCCGCAAAAGCCGCGGCCGCGACATCCGCGCCGCCTGCGGCCAGCTCATCGTCGAAGGCGAACGTACGGCGGCGGGAACGAAGCTGGCGGAGAGACTCCCACCAGGTTAGCGCGCCCCAACTTCGAAGTTCGAACTTCGAAGTTCGAACTTTTTTCTACCGTTCTTCCACGCGCTTGGCGGCGGCTTCGACTTTTTCTTCCAGCTTCTTCTTGTACGCGACCAGCCGATCGGCGAGCGCTGAATCGGCCAGGGCCAGCATCTGCGCGGCAAGGACGCCGGCATTTGTCGCACCTGGCTTGCCGATGGCGACCGTGGCGACCGGCACGCCGGGCGGCATCTGCACGGTCGACAAGAGCGCGTCCCACCCCTTGAGCGCCGACGAGTCGATCGGCACGCCGATCACCGGCAGCGACGTGTGCGCCGCGACGACGCCCGCGAGGTGCGCAGCGGCGCCGGCGCCAATGATGAACACCCGCACGCCAGCGGCCGGCGCCTCGGCGACGAGCCGCATCACGCGCGCGGGCGATCGATGCGCGGAGGCCACCGTCATCCTCCACGTCACGCCGAGTTCGGTCAACACGTTGCCGGCCGCGGACATGATCTCCGCGTCCGAATCAGACCCCATCAGAATCAGGACTTGTGTCATTTGTGTTTGGCTTTTTTTCCGATGTCTTTGCGGTACTGCATGCCATCGAAATGCACGGCTGAGATGGCCTGATATGCGGTCGCCATCGCGGCTTCGAACGTCGGGCCGCGGCCGGCAATCGTCAGCACACGGCCGCCGGCCGTGACCAGATTGTCTCCCGAACGCTTCGTCCCCGCATGGAACACGAGCGCGCCCGGCACCGCAGCGGCCTCGTCGAGGCCGGTGATCACGTCTCCTGACGCTGGCTTGCTCGGATACCCGGCAGCGGCCGTAACGACGCCGACCATCTTGTCGGCGGCGAGCGTCAGGCACGGGTTCGTGAGCGCGCCGGTGGCGGCGTCGAAAAAAGCCTGCGCGATCGGCCCCTCGATGAGTGGCAGCACGACTTGCGCCTCGGGATCGCCGAATCGCACGTTGAACTCGATCACGCGCGGGCCGTCGGGCGTCAGCATGAGACTGACGTAGAGAAACCCGCGATACGACTCGCCCTCGGCCGCGAGCCCTTTCATCACGGGCTCGACGACCTTCCGCATCGTGAAATCCGCCAGCGCGTCATCGAACAGCGGACTCGGCGCGAACGCGCCCATCCCGCCCGTGTTCGGCCCGCGGTCATCGTCCCAGATCCGCTTGTGATCCTGCGCGGTGCCGAGGAGCACGGCGCGCTCACCGTCGGCGAGCACGAAGCACGACACCTCCGGCCCAGTCAGACATTCCTCGATGACGACGCGCCGGCCGGCGTCGGCGAAGACGCGGTCGAGCATCATCGCGCGGATCGCGGCTTCCGCCTCGGCCGTGCTCTGCGCCACGACCACACCTTTTCCCGCGGCGAGGCCATCCGCCTTGACGACGACCGGCGGACCGAAATGACCGCCGAGAACGGTGGCAATCGCCTCGTCCGCGCTGTCGCAGACAACGAACCGCGCCGTCGGGATGCCGTGCCGCGCCATGAAAGTCTTGGAAAAGACCTTCGAGCATTCGAGTTGCGCGGCCGCCCGCGACGGCCCAAGGATGACGCGACCATGCGCGCGAAAGACGTCCGCCACGCCGCGATCGAGCGGCGCTTCCGGCCCGACGACGGTCAGGTCGACGCGCTCGGCCTCGGCCAGCGCCAGCACGTCATCCGGGCGATCCAGATCGACGGCCAGCGTTCGACCGATGGCTGCGATGCCCGGATTACCGGGCGCGGCGAGGACTTCGGTGACCTGCGGGTCTTGGCGGAGCCGCCAGACCAGGGCATGCTCACGGCCGCCGGAGCCGAGGACGAGAATTTTCACGGAGGAATTGTAGACCGAGCCCCAAGCCCGGTCGTGCTACCCTACTGTGTTCTCCCGGCCATCGAGGGCCGGGAGGCGGATCCTGCCAGGAAAGGGGGTGTCCAACCGTGGCGGAAGTGAAGATTCAGGAAGGCGAGTCGATCGAGAGCGCGCTGCGCCGGTTCAAGCGCAAGGTGCAGCAGGAAGACATCATCAAAGACATCAAGAAACACTCGTTCTACCTCAAGCCCGGCGACAAGCGACGCGCCAAGCAGGCGCTCGCGCGGAAACGCTCCCGGAAGAAGCAGCGGCGCGAGTCCGAGTAACCGGCGTCCGGGCGTCGACGGGTCTTGTGCAATTGCGGCCGAGCCCCTAGACTGATGGCGCTTTCCCCCCTCGAATGCCGGCGCGGCCGATTGACCGGCGCGCCGGCCGGGGTTGACGTGCATCCGACGCCGCGGGGCGGCTCGGCAAGGAGTCTGGCATGCAGATCGACGAACGCGTCGTCGGCGACGTGACGATTCTCGACCTGAAGGGCAAGATCACCCTGGGCGAGGGCGACGAAGCCCTGAAGGACAAGATCAACTCTCTGGTACTGCAGAATCGCCGCCGCATTCTGCTGAACCTCGCGGAAGTCCCCTACATCGACAGCGCCGGCCTCGGCGAGATCGTGCGCACGTACACGACGGTCAGCCGCCAGGGGGGACAACTGAAGCTCGTCAACCTGACGAAGCGCATCACGGATCTGCTGTCGATCACGAAGCTCCTCACGGTGTTCGAGACCTTCGATTCGGAAGCCGACGCCCTGAAGACGTTCTCGTAATCATTCCCCGGGGCGACGGCCGCCCCCGTCATGGCTCGAAGTCCAGTGCCCCTCGTGGAACCGGCCCGCAACGACGCCGCGGGCCGGTCACTGGCCGCTCTGCTCGTACGGTCGCTCCGGCCCGGGCAGTGGTCGAAGAATCTCATCGTCTTCGCCGGGCTGATCTTCAGCGAACGGCATCTGCTGCTGCAGCCGCCAGCGGTCGGACGCGCGGGCCTCGCCTTCCTCGTGTTCTGCGCGGCGTCGGGCGTTGTCTACCTGATCAACGACGTCCGCGACCGCGACGCGGATCGGCACCATCCCGTCAAATGCCGGCGACCGATCGCGTCCGGCGCGCTCTCACCCACGACAGCTCTCGCCGCGGCGGCGATCATTGGCGCGGCCGCGCTCGTCGTCGCCTTCGCGCTGTCGGTGCCCTTCGGCCTCATCGTCGTCGCCTACGTCGTGCTGTTCGCGCTCTACTCCACGTCGCTCAAGCACGTCGTCATCCTCGACGTGTTGACGATCGCCATCGGCTTCGTCCTGCGGGCGTGGGCCGGCGCGGTCGTCGTCAACGTGCAGGTGAGCCACTGGCTGCTGCTCCTCACCCTGCTCCTCGCGCTCTTTCTCGGCCTCAGCAAGCGCCGCGCCGAACTGGTGACGCTGGCCTCCGACGCCGCCGGCCATCGCCGGATCCTTGCTGAGTACAGTCCGTATCTGCTCGACCAGATGATCAGCGTGGTCACCGCGTCCACGCTGCTGTCGTACGCGCTCTACACGATCGACCCGGAAACCGTGCAGAAAGTGGGCACCGACTGGCTCGTCTGGACGGTGCCCTTTCCGCTGTACGGGATCTTCCGGTACCTGTATCTTGTCCACCAGCGGGACGGCGGCGGCAATCCGTCGGAGATGCTCCTGACCGACCGCCCGCTGCTCGGCTGCGTCGCCCTCTGGGGCGCGGCCGTGATTGCCATTCTGTACGGTCCCGGCCTGCTCGTGCCGGGACGCTGACAGCTCGACGCCCATGCCATGGCCCGACGCGCCTCGTCACCGATGCCCCGCCCGATCGCCGGGCGGCCCGCGCCGCCGGCCGTGCCCGCGTCCTGAAACCCGAGCGCGCCTCACGGCGCGTGTCACGAAAGATGGAATCGCACTATGGGAGAGTTCAACGTTCGATCCGATTCGGTCGACGTCGACGAGATCATGCGGCAGATCCGCGCGCGCATCCGTGAGAAGCGCGGCGCCGACTACACCGAACAGGAGCTGCAACAGCTCGCACAGGTGAAGCTCGAACGCTTCATCGATCCCAAAGGCATCCGATCCGATCTCGTCCAACAGTTCCGCCGCCACGCGGCGACGAGCCCGCCGCTGCCGAACTTCGCGTTCGGCGAGGACACGCTGTACGAAACGCACCGCGGCCCGGTGGCCGCCATTCGCCGGCTGTTGCGCCCAATCCTCAAGCTTTTCTTCAACCCGGACCGGCTGACCGCGGCGCTGCACATCCAGTCGCAGGTGAATGAACAAGCGCAGGAACGCCTCGCCCGGCAGGAAGCGCGCGAAGCGCTGACCTACGAGGTCATCCACAACCTGACGGTGGAAGTGACGCGGCTCGGCATCGAGACGCACAACCTGAAGATGCGCGTCGAGTCGCTGTCGAGCCGGCTCGACTTCAGCGAGCGGCGCGCGCGGTCGATGGAAGGGCTGACGCCCGCGCGATCGGCGCAACCGCAGCGGCCGCAGCCCGGTCGTCAGCCGGCTGCCACGGCACCGGCCACTTCGCCCGTTCCCGGCGCGCCCGAATCGACTGGCCCGCTCAACGCGCCCGTAGGTGGACGTCCAGACGCGCCCTCCGGCTCCGAGGACGCAAGTGGTGGCGAACGCCGGCGTCGCCGGCGACGTCGGCGTCGGCGTCCCGGCCAGACGCTGGCCGATCGCCAGGCGTCGTCCGAGTCCTCGGGAGAGGCCGGCGCAGACATGGATCGAGATCAGTCGGTCGATCGCGCCGATGACGGCTGGTCCGACGAAGGCGGCGACGCCGCCGAGTCTGGCGACGACCGCGGCGGCGATGCCAACGACGCCGGCCAGTCCGACGACACGTCCGACCAGTGAAGATCGCAGTCGTCGTCCAGCGCTACGGCGCGGACATCAACGGCGGCGCGGAGCTTCACGCGCGATACATCGCCGAACACCTCTCGCGGCACGCCGAGGTCGAGGTCCTGACGACCTCTGCGCGCGACTACGTCACGTGGAAAAACGAGCTGCCGCCGGGCGAAGAACGCGTGAACGGCGTCATCGTGCGCCGCTTCCCGGTCGCGCACCCGCGCGACGTCCGCCGCTTCGGCCGGCTCTCGCACGTCGTGTTCGACACGACGCATTCGATCGCCGACGAAGAGCGCTGGCTCGAAAGCGAAGGCCCGACGAGTCCGGCGCTCGTCGCGCACGTCCGCAAATCGGCTGACGCGTTCGACTTCTTCGTCTTCTTCAGTTATCGCTACTACCACGCGTGGCATGGCGCGCGTGCCGTGCCGGGCAAGGCGATCATCGTGCCGACGGCCGAACGCGATGCAGCGGTTGGACTGTCGATCTTCGCGCCCGTCCTCGCCGGCGCCCGCGCGCTCATGTACAACTCGCTCGAGGAACGCGCGCTCATCGAGCACGTCACCGGCCGCACGGGCCCGGGCGTGGTCGTCGGCGTGGGCTCGGAGATTCCCGATCGCCCCGACCCGCGGCGGTTTCGCAAGCGATTCGACATTCGACGTCCGTTCGCGATCTACGTCGGCCGCATCGACGAGAACAAGGGCTGCGCCGAGCTCTTCTCCTACTTCGAGCGCTACGCGACGATGTACCCGCACGGGTTGGATCTCGTGCTCGTCGGCGCGAACGTGCTGCCGGTGCCGAAGCACTCGCGCATCCGACATCTCGGTTTTCTGCCTGACGCCGACAAGTTCGATGCCCTTGCCGCGTCCGACGTGCTCATCATGCCGTCGCGATACGAAAGCCTGTCGATGGTCACGCTCGAGGCGTGGGCGCTCGGCAAGCCCACGCTCGTCAACGGCCAGTGCGACGTCCTGAAGGGCCAGGCGATCCGCAGCCGCGCGGGGCTCTACTACGAGAACTTCGACGAGTTCGCCGAGGCGCTTTATCTGCTCGAAGCCACGGGCCCGCTCGGCGGCATCCTCGGCCAGAGCGGCCGCGCGTTCTACCAGGCGCATTACGCGTGGCCGGTCATCGAACGCAAGTATCTCGACATGTTCGAACGGCTCGCGCGCGAACCCGGGACGCCGATGGCGCCACGGCCGGGCTGGTTCGCCCGCCGCGCGCGCACGGCTCGTCCCGGTGCCGAGGTCGTCGCCGCCGCGCCGTCGGGCGCCGTGAGGTCGCGATGACGACCGGCGCGCCGACGTCCAGTCGCCCGCGCGTCCACCAGGTGCTCGCGACGCTCGGCTACGGCGACGCGATCGGCAACGAGGTGCTCGGCATCCAGCGCGCGCTCCACGCGGCCGGCTACGAGTCCGAGATCATCGTCGAAACTGCCGACCCGCGCCTCGAGCCGCTCACGACGGACTATCGCGACATCGTCGGCGAAGTCGGACCGGACGATCTGCTCGTCCATCACTTCTCGCTGGGATCGCGCGCGTCGCGGACGGCGTTCGCGCTGCCGAGTCGGATGGCACTCATCTACCACAACATCACGCCGCCCGAATATTTCCTCGGCGTGCACCCGCAGCTCGTCCGCCAGTGTTTTCACGGACGACGCGAGCTGCTCGCGTATCGATCGCGGTGCGAGATCGCGCTGGGCGATTCCGAGTTCAACCGTCAAGAACTCGAAGCGCTCGGATTTCCGCGCACCGGAGTGCTGCCGGTCGTGCCCGACTTCACGCACCTCGACGTCGCGCCCGACGCACGCATCCTCGACACGTACGACGACGAGCGAACGAACATCCTGTTCGTCGGCCGGCTGATCCCCAACAAGCGGCCGGACAACGTCATCCGTTATTTCCGTGCGTACCAAGCGATGTACGACCGGCCGGCACGGCTGCTGCTCGCGGGCTCGTACGGCGGCTTCGACAACTATCGCGCGGAGCTTCTCTCGCTGACGGTCGAGATTGGCGCGGAGAACGTCGAGATTCTCGGCCAGGTCACCAACGCGGAGCTCACCGCGCTCTACGACGTCGCTGATCTGTTTCTCTGCGCGAGCGAGCATGAAGGCTTCTGCGTGCCGCTCATCGAGGCGTTCCACAAGCGCGTGCCGGTCCTGGCCTTTGCCGCGACGGCCGTGCCCGCGACGATGGACGGCGGCGGCGTGCTCTATTCGTCGACCGATCCGCGCGTCGTCGCTGGCCTCATGCACGGCGTGCTCACCGACGAAGCGGCGGAAGACGACGTCCTCCGGCGGCAGGACGCGGCACTCGAACGGTTGCTCGCTCGCGATTTTCCGGGACTCGTTCGGCGCTTCGTCGCCGAGGCACTCAGCGGTCCGCGTCAGGGCGTCGTCCATGCCGCACCGGACTTCTGGGATCAGTTCGCCGAAGCCGACGCGCTCGAAGCCATCCGCCTGCGGCGGCCGGCGGCCTTTCGCGCGCTGCCACGCGCACCGCGCGAGTCGGGGCGCCCGGTCGACCTCGGACACGGACGATGATCGTCAACCAGTGGATTCCGGCCGCGCATGCGGGCGATGCCACCGGCGACAACGCGCGCCGGCTGCGCGATCTGTTCCGCGACTGGGGCCATACGTCCGACATCTTCGCGCTCACGATCGACGCCGGGCTCGAAGGCGACGTCCGGCCGTGGTCGGATCCCGACGCGAACCAGGGCGACGTCACGATTCTGCACTTCGCGGTCCCGTCACCGATGACCGGAGCGTTCGGGCGGCTGCCCGGTCTGCGCGTGCTCTGCTATCACAACGTCACGCCGGCGCGGTTCTTCGCGCCGTTCGACACGGGACTGGTCGGTCTGGCGGCGGCGGGACGCCGCGAGCTGCGGTCGCTCGTCGGGCGCGTGGATCTTGCCCTGGCCGTATCGGACTACAACCGGCGCGAGCTCGAGGCGTACGGCTTCGAGCGGACCGGCGTCCTTCCGCTACTCCTCGACACGGATCGTCTGCGCGCGGCGCCGCCCGTGCCCGATCTCGACGCGCTCCTGTCCGACGGGCTCGCGAACATCCTCTTCGTCGGCCGGGTCGCGCCGAACAAGAAGATCGAGGATCACATCCGCCTGCTCGAGCACTACAAGCGGTACGTGGACTCGTTCTACCGGTTCATCTTCGTCGGCCGGTACGACGCGGTCCCGGCCTATTACTCGGCGATCCGCGCGCTCATCGAACGCTTCGAGATTCTGCCGGACCGCGTCTGGTTCACCGGCAGCGTCCCGGAAGCCGAGCTGGCGGCGTATTATCGCCATGCGCACGTGTACGTCTCGCTCAGTGAGCACGAAGGCTTCTGCGTGCCGCTCGTCGAGGCGATGGCGATGGACGTGCCGGTGCTCGCCTACGGCGCGGCCGCCGTGCCCGAGACGCTCGGCGGCGCGGGCGTGACCTTCGCGCCGAAGAACCTGGAATACGCCGCCGAACTGCTCGCGGATCTCGTCTACGACGAGCCGCTGCGCGAGCGGATCATCGCCGGCCAACGCGCACGGCTGGCGGCGTTCCAGCCGGATCGCATCGAAGCGGAGATTGACGCCGCGCTCGCGCCGGTGGGCGTGTGACGCGCAGGAGAAAGGGACGCGAGTGAAGATCGCCTTCGTCGTGCAGCGCTACGGCGCCGAGATCGTCGGCGGCTCGGAGTACCACTGCCGGCTCGTCGCCGAACGGCTGGCCGAGCGCCACGAAGTCGACGTGCTGACGACCTGCGCGCGCGACTACATCACCTGGGCCAATGAATATCCGGAGGGCGCCGACCGGCTGCGCGGCGTCACCGTGCGCCGCTTCGCGACGTCACGCACGCGCGATCTCGCGGCGTTCAACCGCTACTCGGACTGGATCTTCAACACGTCGCACAGCCGCGGCGACGAGATGGAGTGGCTGAAGCAGCAAGGCCCGTGGTCGCCGGGACTCATCGAGTATCTCGAGCGGCATCAGCAGCAGTACGACGTCATCATCTTCTTCACATACCTGTACGCGCCGACGGTGCTCGGTATCCGCGTCGCGCCGTCCAAGAGCCTGCTCGTGCCGACCGCGCACGACGAGCCGGCGCTCGGACTCGGCATCTACGAGGACGTCTTTTCGAGCGTGGCGGCCTTCGCCTGGAACACCGACTCCGAGCGACGGATGATCACGAGCCGCTTCCATCTGCGCGCGCTCGTCGAGGACGTCATCGGCTGCGGCGTCGATTTCCCGGAAGGCGACGTCGTCTCGTCGACGGGCGAGCGATTGAAGCTCGCGCCGTCGAGTCGCGAAACACTGGCGCCGCATCTCGAGGGTCCAGCCAACGCGTTTCGCCGGCGCCATCGCATTTACAACCCGTTCCTGCTGTACGGCGGACGCATCGATCCCGGCAAGGGCTGCGAGGAACTGCTCGAGTACTTCCAGACGTACGTGAACGAAGGCGGCGACGCGTCGCTCCTGCTCATGGGCACGAAGCTGATGCCGTTGCCCGAAGATCCGCGCGTCCGCTTCGCCGGCATGCTCCCAGACGACGAGCGGCTGCACGCACTCGAGGCGGCCACGGTGGTCGTCGTGCCGTCGCCGTACGAAAGCCTGTCGCTCCTCGCGCTCGAGGCGTTCGCCGTGGGCACGCCGGTCCTCGCCAACGCGCGCGCCGAAGTGCTCGTCGAACATTGCCTTCGCAGCAATGCCGGACTGTTCTACGCGGACCGCTGGGAGTTCGTCGAGGCGCTGAAGCTGCTGATGAAGGACGCGGCACTTCGCACCGCAATGGGCGAGAACGGCAAAGCGTACATCCATCGCCACTATCGATGGACGACGATCCTGCACAAGTACGAACGCCTCTTCAGCCGCATGGGCGGCCACGCGCCGGCGCCGCCGCCACGCCCTCCGCATCGTCCGAGGGATCGCGATCGTCCGCGGGAGGCGAACGGTGCACGCGACAACCGGCGGCCAGCCACTGGCGACCGCCACGCGGATCGTCAGTCACGCGGCAACCGCGATCGCCGTCGCCGCGGCGGCCCGAGACACGACCGGCCGCGGGACGCACGGTCACGACGGTCGTAAGAGACGCGTCCAGCCGTCTTCCCGGCAAGGCGCTGGGCGCCATCTTTATCTTGCCTGCTCGCGGGGCCCCACCCCCGCTCGCCCGCTCAGCGCCGCTCCTCCGTCGCGGGCTTCGTGGACTTCTCTTGATTGCTTCGCCGCCCTCGCTACGCTCGGGGGCTCGCGGTGTCATCTCGTTCTTCATTTCTGGCTTCTGTCTTCTAACTTCTAACTTGTCCACCGTCAGCCCCCCGCAGGCTGACGGTGAACCTTGCTCCGCCGGTCGGGATGTTCTCCGCGCGGATGGTGCCGCCGTGCAGTTCGACGAGGTGTTTGACGATGGCGAGGCCGAGGCCGGTGCCGCCGGGATCGCGGGCGCGGGATTTGTCGACGCGGTAGAAGCGCTCGAAGATGCGCGTCAGGTCGCCCTCCGGAATGCCCGGGCCTTCGTCCGACACGATGAGCGAGACGCCGCCCTCGTCGCGTCGCGCGGCAATTCGCACCGTCGTTCCCTCGGGCGCGTACGTGCTCGCATTGGCCACGAGGTTTCGCACGACGTCGCGCAGCTTGCTCTCGTCGGCCTCGACGACGGCGGCTTCGGGTGCGACGTCGACCGTCACGTGCTGATCGCGGTCGTCGAGCACGGGCGACAAGTCAGCGACGACAGTTCCTGCAAGCGCGGTGATGTCGACGCGCGTAATCGCGAGCGTCTCCTGCCCCGCATCGAGCCGCGCGAGTCGCAGGAGATCGCTGACGAGCCGCTCCATCCGCGTCGCATTACGCGCGATGATCTCGAGGAACCGCTGCCGCTCCTCGGGCAGCCCGTCATCGGCTGACAACGCTTCGACGTACCCGCGGATGGCGGTGAGCGGCGTCCGCAGTTCGTGCGAGACGTTCGCCACGAAGTCGCGACGCATGCGATCGATGCGCTTGGTCTCGGTGACGTCGTGCAGGACGAGCACGGCGCCGAGCGGCCGGTCGGCGGCGACCGGCGCGGCGTAGGCCACGAGCGTGCGGTCGGGATGCCGCGGCGGCGCCAGCTCGCGCGAGGCGGGCACACGGCCGTCGACCGCCTCGGACAGTAACTCGCGGATCGCCGGATGTCGCGTCGCTTCCAGGTAGTGGCGACCGATCGCCGCCTCGTCGAGATCCAGCATTCGACGCGCGGCGTCATTGGCAACCTGCAGTTCACCCGCCGTATCGACGACGACGACACCTTCCGTCATGCTGCCGAGCATGGCGGTCATGCGCGCGCGGTCGCGCGCGATTTCCGTCAGCCGCCGCCCGAGCTCGTGTACCGACCCGTCGAGCGCGGTCGCCACCGTGCCCAGTTCGTCGTCGCCGAAGTCGGCCCGCGGCGCCGAGAAATCGCCAGCCTGGTAGCGCCGCGCCGCTGCGGCAATGGCACGCACGCGCGCGCCGATGCGGCCCGAGAGCGCCCAGGCGATGAGCGCCGCGCCAGCGAGCGCCACGACGAGCGCGAGCGCCGTCACGCGCAGGACGTCGCGAATCTGCTGCTGTACGCTCGTGAGCGGTAGCGCGAGACGTACGATCGCCACGTCGGGACGCGACGCGGGGACGGCGACGTAGAGCATGTCGACGCGCAGCGTGTCGCTCGGCCGCCGCGCTGCGCCGAGTCCCGACGCGCGCGCTTCGACGATCTCGGGCCGCGTCCCGTGATTCTCCATCCTGGAGACGGCCTCGGGCGTCTCCGCCGAATCGGCGACGACGTGGCCGTTAGGCGCGACGAGCGTCACGCGCGCGCCGACGGCCGTGCCGACGCGCACGGCCTCGTCCTGCAATCGCGCGTCGGCCGGCGCGGCGTTGACGAGCTCGACGGCCAGATGCGCCTCGGCGACGAGCGTGCTCTCAATGCGCGCGTTGGTGCGCGCGCGCATCAGACCGGCGAAGAGCGCACTGGCGACGACGAGCGCCAGCGCGGCGGTGGCCAGCGCGGCGAGGAAGAGCTTCGCGCGGAACGTGGCGCGGGCCATGGATCAGCGGGTCGCGGCCGGCGGCGGGTCGACGAGCTTGTAGCCGAACTGCGGCACCGTGATGAGCGCGTCGGCGAAGAACGGGATCTTCTCGCGTAGCCGGCGCACGTGCACGTCTACCGTCCGCGTGCCACCCGTGTAGCGATAGCCCCACACATCGGTGAGCAACCGGTCGCGCGAGACGACGCGTCCACGGTTGCGCAGGAAGTACTCGAGCAGCAGGAACTCCTTCGCCGCGAGCGCGACCTCCGCGCCGCCGACGGCGACGACGTGACTGTCCACGTCCATCGTCACCGGCCCATAAGCGAGCGATGGCGCGGAGCCCGTGGTGCGCGCCGCGCGGCGCAGGAGCGCGCGCACGCGGGCGACGAGTTCCGATGGGCTGAACGGCTTGGTGAGATAGTCGTCGGCGCCAATCTCGAGGCCGGCGACGCGATCCGCTTCCTCACCGCGCGCCGTGAGCATGAGCACCGGCACGCCGGCCGTCGCCGGATTGGCACGCACCGCGCGGCAGACATCGAAGCCGTCCACGTGCGGCAGCATGAGATCGAGAATCACGAGGTCCGGCGGACGTGCGGCGATCGACGCGATCGCGTCGCGTCCCGATGCCAGACGCTCGGACCCGAGCCCCGCCTTCTCCAGATACAACGCGATGAGCTGGGCGATGTCCGGGTCGTCTTCGACGATGAGGATGCGCGCGGCCACGGCCCATCTTAGAGCAGGCGTCTGGCGCCCGCTCGACGTGCGCCCGTCGGCCCGTCCAGGGCCGATGGCCGCGTCAAATCCCGCCGGGCTCGCCGGCATGGTGCCGCACGTCGCGGGCCTCGACGATGAAGACGACGTCTTCGGCGACGTTGGTCGCGTGGTCGCCGACGCGCTCGAGATGACGTGAGACGAGCACGAGGTCGAGCGCGGGCTCGATCGTGCGCGGATCGGCCAGCATGTAGGTCAGGAGCTCGCGGAACACTTGGTTCTTCAACGCGTCCAGTTCGTCGTCGCGGGCGAGGACGCGACGCGCGCGATGAATGTCGAGCGAGACGAACGCGTCCAACGACTCGCGCAGCATGCCTTCGGCGATCGCGCCCATGCGCGGCAGGTCGATGAGCATCTTCACGGGCGGATGCTGCACGTAGCGATCGGCGGCCTCCGCGATGTTGACCGCGAGGTCGCCCACGCGTTCGAGGTCCGCGTTGATCTTGACGGTCGCGACGATCGTCCGCAGATCGACGGCCATCGGCTGGTGCAACGCGAGCAGCTTGAAGCAGCGGTCGTCGATCTCGACGTGCAGCGCGTTGATGGCAGCATCGCCGTGGATGACGTTGGCGATGGCGTCGCGATCGCGGTCGACGAGCGCCTGCACGGCCGCGCGCAGCCGCTCCTCGGCCAGCCCGCCCATGGCGAGCAGCCGCTGGGCGAGCGTCGCCATTTCGTCGGTGAAATGTCGGGTGTCCAATGCCATGAGGGCCCTCGTCTCAGCCGAAGCGGCCGGTGACGTAGTCTTCGGTGAGCTTTTCCCTGGGATTCGTGAAGAGATCCTGCGTCCGGCCGATCTCGACGAGCCGGCCCATCCACAAGAAGGCCGTCGTGTCCGAGACGCGCGCGGCCTGCTGCATGTTGTGCGTCACCATCACCACGGTGTACTGCTGCTTGAGGTGATAGATCAGCTCTTCGATCTTGGACGTCGCGATCGGATCGAGCGCCGAGCATGGCTCGTCCATGAGCAGCGTCTCGGGCTCGTTGACGAGCGCACGCGCGAGGCACAGGCGCTGCTGCTGGCCGCCGGACAGTTCCAGCGCGCTCGCATGGAGCTTGTCCTTGACTTCGTCCCACAACGCGGCCGCCCGCAACGCGCGCTCGACGTCGTCGTGCAGCGGACCGCGCCGGCCGTTCACGCGCAGCGCGAACGCGAGGTTGTCGTAGATCGATTTCGGGAACGGATTCGGCTTCTGGAACAGCATGCCGATGCGACGCCGCACGGCCACCGGATCGACACGCCGATCGTAGAGATCGACGCCCTCGTAGAGCACCGCCCCTTCGATTCGCAGCTTCGGGACCATGTCGTTCATGCGGTTCAGCGTGCGAAGGAAGCTGCTCTTGCCGCAGCCGCTCGGACCGATGACGGCCGTGACCTGGTGGCGCGCGACGGCGAGACTCACGCGATCGAGCACCTGCTGGCTGCCGTACCAGAGACTCAGATCGCGCGTGGCGAGGACGGGCGACGCGTCGGCCGTCCCGGCGCGCGGTGCGTCGGCTCGCGGAGCGGCCGGCCGTGGACTGACGTTCACTGCGATATCGGTCATGGGCTGACTCTGAAGAAGACGGCGCGACGCCGCGGCGCTACTCATTGGTTCCTCATGTCATAGCCGCGCGTCGTCAGACGCAGGAGCGAGCTGCCGAGCGCCACGCCGACGACGAGCAGCAACGCGGCGCCGTAGGCCTGCTGGTGCCAGACGTCGTACGGACCACGCGCGTACTTCAGGATGCGGAGCGTGATCTCGTCGATCGGATGGAACAGGCCGGAGGGAAAGTACTCGTTGCCGAGCGCCGTCAGGATGAGCGGCGCCGTCTCGCCCGCCACGCGCGCCACCGCCAGCACGCCGCCGGTCACGACGCCCGCGCGCGCCGCCGGCAGCACGAGGCCGAGCGTCACACGCCATCGCGGTGCCCCGAGCGCGAGGCCCGCTTCGCGGATCGTGTCGGGCACGAGACGCAGGACATCCTCGGTCGTGCGCGCCATGATCGGCACCATGATCACGCCGAGCGCCACGCCGCCGGCCACGGCCGAGAACGTACCCGTCGGCTTGACCAGGACGAAGTAGACGAAGATGCCGGCGATGATCGACGGCATCCCGACGAAGGTGTTGATCGCCAGGCGCGTCACACGCGCGAGGTGCGAGTTGCCCGCGAGCTCGGCGAGATAAATCCCCACGCCGACGCCCAGCGGGATGCCGATGATCGACGAAATCGTCACGAGCACGGCGGTCCCCACGAGTGACGGCGCGATGCCGCCGCCAGACTCGCCGACGGCCGCCGGCTCCTTGATCAGGAAGTGCCAGTCGATCGCGCCAATCCCGTGCACGACCAGATACGCGAGGATCGCGAACAGCGCGCCGAGCGACACGAGCATCGCCACGACCGTACTGCCGAACCCGAGCACATCCGACCAGTGCATGCGCCGCCGGAATCGGCCGGGCGTCCGCTCCACGTCACGCCTTGAATCCGCGGGCACCCGCCAACCTCCTGATGCTGACGTAGGCGATGACGTTCACGCCCAGCGTGAGGACGAAGAGAATGAGCCCGCAGTAGATGAGCGCGGACAGATACGTGTCCGAGCTGACCTCGTTGAACTCGTTGGCAATCACGCTGGCCAGCGTGTAGCCCTGATCCATGAGCGTCGTCGGCAGATGGTAGCCGCCGCCAATCGTCATCGCCACGGCCATCGTCTCGCCGAGCGCGCGCCCGAGCGCCAGGATGATGCCGCCGAGGATTCCATTGCGCGCGTACGGCAGCGTGACGTGCCACACGACGCTCCATCGCGTGGCGCCGAGCGCGAGCGCGCCCTGCTTCTGGCTGTTCGGCACGAGCAGCAACGCCTCGCGCGCCAGCGCGACGATGAGCGGCACGAGCATGAGCGCGAGGATCAGCGTCGCGCACAGGTACCCGACGCCGTAGGGTGGTCCGTTGAAGACATCGAAGTACGGCCCGAGGTGATCGAGCAGCCACGGCTGCACGATCGTCTGCAGGAGCGGCGCGAGCACGAGCAGCCCGAACAACCCGTACACCACGCTCGGGATGAACGCGAGCAGCTCGATGAGATACGCGACCGGCGCCTGCAGCCATCGCGGCAAGAGCTCGGTCATGCAGACCGCGGTCAGCAGGCCGATCCCGCCGGCGATGACCATCGCACCGAACGCGACGAGCACCGTGCCGACGATGAACGGCAGCGCCCCGAAGCGCAGGTGAACCGGATCCCATCCCGAACGGACGACGAAGCCGGGCCCGAACTGGCGCATCGCCGGCCAGGCGCCGTCGACGAGCACGGCGAAGATGCACACGAAAATCGCGAGCACGATCCAGACCGTGCCGGCGATCGCCGTGTCGAACGCGACGTCCATCCGGGCGAGCCGCCGGACAGCCGGACGGACCGTGGGCGATGACGACGCCGACGGTCCGTTCGATCCCGCCACGACCAGCGTGTTCGCCATCAGGTCGTCCCGCCTCTCAACGCACCGGGCGTCGTCATCGTGACGACGCCCGGCCGTGACGCGAGCACGCGGCTCGCGCGTGTGACTACTTCGACAGGCACGGTCCGCTGCCGCAGGTAATCGAGTGCAGGGCCGCGTCGGCCTTCTGCACGAGGTTGGGCGAGAGCGCCGCGTAGTCGAGCTCGTTGGCGTAGCGCTGGCCGTCGTGAATCGCCCATGACGCGAACTCCGTCACGAGCCGTCCGACCTTCGGATCGTCCTGCTTCCGATAGAGCAGCACCCAGGTCGTGCCCGCGATTGGATACGCCTGGGGGCCGGGCTGGTCGGTGATCGAGAATCGCAGGTCGGCCGGCAGGTCCGTCAGCGACGACGCCGCGTTCGTCACGTTGGCCGGCGAGGGATCGACGAAGTTCCCGGCGCGGTTCTTGACCGGTCCGTAGGGGATGTTGTTCTGCCGCGCGTAGGCGAGCTCGATGTAGCCGACGCCGCCGACCGTGTTGCGCACCTGGTTGGCCACGCCTTCATTGCCCTGCCCGCCGATGCCCACCGGCCACTGGACGGACGTGCCGTGTCCGACTTTTTCCTTCCACTCGGGGCTGACCTTGCTCAGGTAGTCGGTGAAGATGTCGGTCGTGCCCGACCCGTCGGAGCGGTGCACGACGAGCACCGGACGTCGCGGCAGCGTGAGGCCGGGATTGTCGGCGGCAATCTTCGGGTCGTTCCACATCTTGATCGTGCCGAGATACATCCCGGCAATCGTCGCGGGGCTGAACTTGATGGCGCTCGGCAGCCCTTGCAGGTTGTAGGCGATCACGACCGACCCCTGGGTCATGGGGATGTGCACGATGGCCGTCGCGCCGCCGCCCTGCGCGAGCTGCTCGTCGGTCAAGGGTGCATCGCTCGCACCGAAGGCGACCGTCTTGGCCAGGAACTGCTGCCGGCCGCCGCCCGATCCGATCGACTGGTAGTTGATCCGCACGTCGGGGTGGAGCGTGTTGTACTCCTTCGACCACCGCGACAGCAGTGGATTGATGAACGTCGAGCCGGCGCCGGTGAGCGTCGTGGCGCCCTGCGCGCCCACGACCGGAGCCGACGACCAAACTGTCAGCAGAACGGCCGCGCCCATCGCCGCCACCGCGATTCCTCGTTGCAATGCCTTTGTCACGTGTGCCTCCAAAGCGAGATGTGGTCCGCCGCGCCCGGCAGCCGGGCGGCGACAGACGTTCAGAAGTTCAGTTGCGCGTGCACCGCGATCCGGCGCTGTTCGGGTTGCGCGGGCGTGAAGTCGTCGCCATTCACCTGCTCGTAGTCGAGGAGCAGCGCCGAGCTGAGACCGCCCGGATAGGTGAACCAGCGCGAGATGCCCGCAATCGTCCGCGTGCGGGCCTGGTTGTCGAAGTCGGTGTCGGGCGTCATGTGGTCGTAACGCACGAGCACTTCGAAGCCCGCGCCGAGCTTCGGCGTGATCCAGAACGAGTAGCCGCTGCCGCGCAGTTCCGGCGCGACGACGGTCGGCTGGTCGCGCGTGTTGAGATAGTCGAAGCCCGCGTTGACGTAGTGGTGCTCGTAGGTCAGCTCGCCGAGCACGCGCCGCCGCGTCGCGTCGCGCGTGTAGCTGTCGCCGTCGTAGAAGACGGTCGCGCGCAGGCCGTGCAGCGCTGCGCCGCCCTCGGCGAACGGACGCACCGTGGCGCGAACCTGCAGCGCCTTCCGATCGTTGGCTTCGGCGTGCGAATAGCCTTCGCCGTTGTAGATGCCGATGTGCACCTCGCCGTAGTCCTTCGCGAACGCGTAGTGGAACGACGCGCCCGCGTCCGACGACGTGAGGTAGCCCTCACGCTCGGTGAACGTCGTGCCCTGGAAGCGGTACCGGTAGACGCCCTCCTGGTAATCGATGAGCGGCGTCTGCTGCTGGCCGAGGCGCACCCAGGACCCCTTCGTCATCCAGTCGCCCAGGTTCACCTGCGCGAACGCGTACTTCAGACGGAAGTCCAGGCTGCCGTTGAGCGCCGAGCCGGAGCCGGTTTCGCGCGCGACGTCCGGCGTCAGGCGGAACGAGACGACGTGCGACAACTGGCCGGTGATGTTGATGTAGGTGCGCGAGATCTGGAAGCCGTTCGGATGATACGTGTTGCCCGAGGCGTCGGTCGCCGTGGGCGCATCCGTGTAGGTGTAGTCGCCGAGGATCGTGCCGCCGATCTTGACGCTGGGGGTGTCGTCAGGCGCCGTCGTCTGGGCGTGGCCCGGCGCCGGCAGCAGGACGGCCAGCGCGGCCACTCCGCAGGCCGTCGTGAGCGCTCGAATCAGGGACCAGTCGCGTACGCTTCGCACGTGAGGAACTCCTTCCCGGAGCGATTGGCTCCGGTAACGAATTCCACGGTAACGACGCGAGATTTCGCACGAAGATCGGTGATGTTAATTCGGTGTGAACGGCTGGATCGTGAGGATGATCCGCCGATACGACGTGAGCGTCGGCGTGCCGTGATCTTCGACTGCCAGGATCACGTGCGCGATGCCCGGCGTGCGCGCCAGCACGCGCGTCTTCGACGCGTGGGCATCGGCGACGACGACCCGCGCGGGTGGTTCCTGCGCGCCGCCGGGTGCCGCGGATGGAATGCCGCCCTCGTCTCGCGATCCGCCGCCGCCGACCGGCACGGGCGGACCGGCAGACACCGGATGGCCCGGCACGCCCATGCCGGCCTCCGGATAGAAAAACCAGTCGTAGCTGAGCGCGTCGCCGTCCGGGTCGGTCGTGCCGGCCGCGTCGAGCGTCACGGCGCCGCCCGCGCGCACGGTCATCAGAATGGGCGCGGTCCCCGACTCGCCGTTCACGACGACGCGCGGGTTGTGGTTGGCGTGAGCGGGATCCTTCACCGTCCAGTCCATCCGCGCGGCGAAGTCGTGCTGAAACGCGGTGCGCCAGCGCCAGATGGTCGCTTGATCCGACGTATGCGGCCGTCCATCGATGCCCATGACCGTGTCGCGCGAACTGTCCTTCCCCGGATAGGAGTCGCCACCTTGCGTCCAGAATGGGCGCGTCTCGCCGTAGGGCTGTCGCCAGACGTAACGGCCGCCCCATCCGCCGTAACTCGGACTCATCGCGCTCGCCAAACCGTTGTCGATGAGTCCGAGGAATGACGGCGTGTCGCCCTCATGGATGCAGCACGGCGGAATGTAAAGCGTGCCGAGCGGCCCCTTGCGACGGATGTTCGCGTCGACCCACGCGTCGGTGAACGTCGAGAAGTCCGCGCCGTCCGCGTTGCGATAGAAGCGGTCGCCGCTGATGCCGGTCCACGTCGCGCGGTAGTACTCCTCGCCATCCTGGGTCGACGGCATCGCGATGTAATCGAGCGTCGGGAACTCCCTCCGTATCCACGGTCCCGCATCGTCTTGGTCCGAGATCGCGTAGACGCGCAGTTTGGCGACGAAGGCCGCGAGCTGATCGGGCGGACGCGTCGCGCGGACGTGCAGCAGCGCCTGCGCCAGCGTGTTGGTCCCGCCCCAGGCGACGACCCAGAGCGGACGCGGATCGTCGCGATCGACAGCGGCGATGATGCGCGTCGCGCCGGGCGACATCTTGTCCGTCCCGACGGCAGCCATGCCGTATCCGGGCTGCCCGGTCGTGACGAGGGCGCGAAGGACATCCGCGGTCGGAAAGCCTGACGCGTTCTTCGACAGATTGGGCTGGACCTTCGCGTACGCGTCGATGACGTGCTCGATGACGTCGGGCCGGACGCGGTTGCGCATCCACGTCGAGGTGTCGGCGATGAGTCCTTCCAAGTCGAACGCATTGGCGTAGACGAGCAGCCGAACCATCGACATCTGGTCGTCCGGCTCGTTCGCGATGTCGGTCATGACGACGAGGCGCGGCTTGCCGACGTGAGGATCGACGCGCGCCGCGATCGCATTGAAGACGTCGGCGGTGGGCGCCTGCGGCGCGGAGCCGCCGGGCGCTTCAACGCGGCGACAGGCACTGATTGCGGATACCCCGACGGCGAAGGCGACGAAGAAAGCAGCGACGGGGGCACGCGTCATGCGGCTGATCTTACCCGTGCGCGAGCCGGCTTGCGGCGCCGCGCCGACTCCGGCTAAGCTGCGGCCGGTCCGTACGCACGCGCGGGCCATCCCGTAACAGCACGAGCACGACAACCACGCCGAGGACGGACATGTCACGACTGTTGGCAGGGCTCACGCTCGTCTCGCTCGCGTTCGCGGGCTGGACGATGACCGGTACGACCGCTATCGCACAATCCGCGCCGGGACGACACATCGTCGACGCGGCCGCGGTCGCGCGCATCAACGACACGCTTCAGCAGATGACGTCGGACGGCACCATCGTCGGCGTCTCGGCGCTCGTCTACGAACACGGCCGCGAAGTCTATTTCGGCGCGTTCGGCGACGCGGACCGTGAAGCGAAGAAGCCGATGGCGCGCGACACCATCGTGCAGGCCTTCTCGATGACGAAGCCCATCACGGGCGTCACGCTGATGACGCTGTACGAACAGGGCAAGTTCAATCTCGACGATCCGCTGTCGAAGTATCTGCCCGAGTTCGCGAACATGCACGTCTACGCTGGCGCCGACGCGAATGGCCAACCGATCCTCGAAGCGCCGCACCGGCCGATTCTCGTGCGCGACATCACGCGCCACACGGCCGGTTTCGCCAACGGGCCCGCCGACGAAGGCGTCGGCCCACTCTACGCGGCCGCCGATCCGACCAACATCAACAACACGCTCGCGCAGCTCTCCGAGAAGATCGCGTCGCTTCCGCTGCTCTACCATCCGGGCGAACACTGGCGGTACTCGAACGCCGTCGACATCCAGGCTCACCTCGTCGAAGTGCTGTCGGGCGAGCCGTACGCGCAGTACCTCCAGGAGCACGTGCTCGGACCGCTGCAGATGACCGAAACGCGCTACTTCGTGCCGGAGGCCGATCGCGGCCGCATGGCCGTCATCTACGATCGCGCGGACAACGGCACCTTCACCCGCCAGCCTGACGAGCGCGACTATCGCTACAACTTCAACCACTGGCCGATGACGCCCGGCAGTTCCGGTCTGACGACGACGCTCGACAACTACATGCGCTTCGCGCGCATGCTGCAGAACGGCGGCGAGCTCGACGACGTGCGGGTGCTGCGACCGGAGACGGTGCGCCTGATGTCGACCAATCAGTTGAGCGACAAGATCACGGAGCGCTGGTGGCTGCCGAGTAAGGGCCAGGTCGGCTTCGGCATCGACTTCGCCGTCCGCCTCCGTCCGCCGCAGGACGCCGACGAGAACAACGGCCAGGTCGGCGAGTTCTTCTGGGACGGCGCCGCGTCGACGCTCTTCTGGGTGGACCCGGTCAACGACCTGGAAGCCGTGCTCTTCACGCAGATGATGCCCTTCGACAAGGTGCACCTGCACAAGCGCTTCCGCGACGCGATCTACGGCCCCGCCCGCCTGCCGCCGACGGCAGGGTGAGGGGGCTGGCGCGGGTCGTTTCAAACTGCGAACTTCGAACTTCGAACGAACGAGGCGCCTTCGGCGCATCTTCTCAGGCTGAAAGTGCGCTCTGAGAAGACGAAAAGCGAAGTGAAGATATCGATGACGCGAGCCGACCGAGCTCAGGGCGACCTGGCGTTTCGAAGTTCGAAGTTTGAAGTTGACGAGCGCGCCTTACCCGCCAGACGTTTCCCCAGCGCCTTCCGGCTCGAGCGTCTCGTCGTCGCGCGCGTCGCCGCTGCCCTTTCGGCGTCGTGGGCGGATGTCGTAGCGCTTGATCATCTCGTTCAGCGTCGTCGCCTTGATGTGCAGGAGCTCGGCGGCTTTCTTCTGGACGCCGCCCGCGGCTTCGAGCGCAGCCTCGATGTAGCGACGCTCGTGGCCGATGATGACTTCGCGGAAATGGATGCCTTCCGGGGGGATGACGGCGTCGGGCACCTCGAAGACGGGATCCGCGCTGACGTGATCGGGAATGAGGTCCACGTCGATCTCTCGGTCACCACACAAGACCACGGCGCGCTCGATGACGTTCTCCAGCTCGCGCACGTTGCCCGGCCAGTCGTACGACATCAGCCGGTCCATCGCCGCCGGCGTGAGAATCATCGGCGGCTTGCGGCTCTCCTCCACGAACTTGTCGAGGAAGTGCTGCACGAGCAGCGGGATGTCGTCCTTGCGCTCGCGGAGCGCGGGGAGCTGCACGAAGATGACGTTCAGCCGGTAGTAGAGATCTTCGCGGAAACGTCCCTCGCGCGTCATCGCGCGGAGATCGACGTTGGTCGCGGCGATGATGCGCACGTCCACTTTGATCGTGTCGACGCCGCCGAGGCGCATGAACTCGCGTTCCTGGATGACGCGCAGAAGCTTGGCCTGCGTCTCGAGCGGGACGTTGCCGATCTCATCGAAGAAGATCGTCCCCTTGTCGGCCAGCTCGAAGAGGCCTTTCTTCGGATAAACCGCGCCGGTGAAAGCGCCCTTCACGTGGCCGAAGAGGTTCGACTCGAGGAGATCGGGCGGCAGGTTGCCCGAGTTGACCGTGATGAACGGCTTGTCGGCCCGCGCCGACCGGCGATGGAACGCGCGCGCGACGAGCTCCTTCCCCGTCCCACTCTCGCCCTGGATGAGCACTGTCGCGCGGCTCGGCGCGGCCCGCGCCACTAGATCGTAGACGGCGCGGATCTTCGCGCTGCCGCCGATGATGTCGTCGAAGCGGTGCGTGTCGGATCGCAGCCGATCGCGCAGCTCGCGGTTCTCGAGCACGAGCCGCCGCCGCTCGATCGCATTGCGCAGCACGACCAGCACGTCGTCGTTCTTGAAGGGCTTCGTGAAGTAGTGGAAGGCGCCCTGCTTGGTCGCCTCGACGGCACTTTCGATCGTGCCGAACGCCGTGATCATCACGACCGGCAGCTCGTCGTCGATGCGACGGATGTCCTCGAGCACCTCCATGCCGTCGCGGTCGGGCAGCATGAGGTCGAGCAGCACGGCATCGACGCGGCGGGCGGCCAGCGCCTCGATGCCGGCCGCGGCCGTCGCGGCCGTGACGACCGTGTAGCCGTCGGCCCCGAGCAGCGCCTCGAGCGCCTCGCGGATGATCTCCTCGTCGTCGATGACCAGAACCGCGGGAGAATCAGTCATAGTCAAGTTAGAAGTTAGAAGCCAAAAGCCAGAAGTGCTGTCAGTGCACGCCCTGCAGCGTTTCGCCGCTGACCGGCTGCATCATCGGCAGCGTCAGGCGGAAGCGCGTGCCCTCAGCGACGTCGCTTTCGCACGTCAGCCGTCCGCCGTGCTCCTGCACGAGTCCGTACGTGACCGAGAGACCCAACCCCGTCCCGCGGCCTTCGGATTTCGTCGTGAAGAACGGGTCATAGATGCGCGCGAGATGCTCGGACGGAATCCCCACGCCTGTGTCGGCCACTTCGACGACGGCCTCGCCGCCGTCGACGGCGGTCGAGATCGACAGCCACCCGCCCTTCGGCATCGCGTCCCGCGCGTTGAGAAAGAGGTTGAGGAACACCTGCTGCAGCTTGTACTCGACGCCGCGCACGATGACCTCTGACGACGCGATGGACTTGCGGACCTGGATCTTGCTCATGCGGAACTGGTGCTCGAGCAGCGCGATGACGTCGTTGATGACGAGGTTCACGTCGACCGGCCCGGCCTCGCCGCCCGACGGACGCGCGAGGTTCAACAAGCTGTTGACGATCTTCGCCGCGCGGAACGTCTGCTGCTCGATCTTCTCGAGCAACTGCTTCTTCGGATCATTATCCTCCGCACGGTCGAGGAGCATCTGCGTGAAGCTCGAGATGCCGGTGAGCGGCGTGTTCACCTCGTGCGCGACGCCGGCCGCCAGAAGACCGATGGCGGCCATCTTCTCCGACAGCCGGAGCTGCTCTTCGAGGTGCGCGCGCTCGGTGACGTCCTCGAGCACGATGATCCATCCGGCCTGTTCCGCCGCGCTCGTGCGGAACGGCGAGACGCCCGTGTTCATGAGGAGCACGCGCGGCTCGCCGCCGTCGGGCGCGCATTCGAGCGGCAGCCGGTAGAGCGTCGTGCCGTGCGGCGAGGCCACCCAGGCCGCCTGCAGCGTCTCGACGAACGGCGCGCCGAACAGCACGTCGATACGCTCGCCGAGCGCGCGCTCGCTCGCGATCCCGGTGAGCGCCTCCATGCGCCGGTTCCATCTGAGCACGCGCATCTCGAGATCGACGACGACCAGACCATCGGTGAGCGACTCAAGGACGCTGTCGCTGAACTGGTGCAGGCGCTGAATCTCGGTCGCCTTGCCGCTGAGCTGGTTGTAGAGCCGCGCGTTCTCGAGCGCCGTGGCCGCCTGCGCGGCCACGGCCGCGAGCAGCGTCATGTCTTCACTGCTGAGCGGTTCGCCGTGCGCGCGCCGGCCGGTCGCGATGACCGCGATCGTCGCCTCGTTCGACACGCACGGCACGAAGCTGTACAAACCCGTCTCGCGCCACTCGGCGGCCTCGGCGCCCGAGAGCCGCCGCGCCGGGACCGGGTCGTCGACGGCCACGGTCTGCCCCGCGACGAGCCGCGTGCCGAGGACCGTGCCCGGACGAATCGCGCGGTCGAACCGCTCGACGAAGCCAGCCGACGCGACCGGACCGAATCGTCCGCCGTCGCCCTCTTCGGCCGACAGGAACAGCGCGATGCGATCGACGCCGAACGTCTGGTGCACGCGATCGACGAGCCGCGTGCTGAGCCGATCGAGATCGAGGTCGCTGTTGAGCTCGCGCGCGAAGCTCATGAGCGCGCGGCGGTAGTCGTACCGGTCGCGGTAGTAGAGCCGGTCGAGCGCCGTCTGAATCGCCTTCCACAGCCACGGCGCCACGAGCGCGACGATGAGCGTCGCGAGCAGCGCCCAGAAGCTGCTCTGGTCGTTGTTGGCACCGAGCACCAGGCTGACGAGCCACAACGTGCCGCCGTAGATGGCCGCGAGCAGCAGCACGACGGCCGCCATCCCGAGCGCCTTCTTGATGATGACTTCGATGTCCATCAGCCGGTAGCGGACGATGGCCGAAGCGAACGCGAGTGGAATGCAACCGAGCAGGACCGCGCTGTACTCGGCCGGCGGCAGTGTCCGTCCGAAGAGCAGCGGGACGACGTAGAGCGCGACGAACGGCACGGCGCCGACCGTCGATCCCCAGACGATCCATCGGAGCTGCCGGCGCGCGGTGACCGACCGCAGCCGCGTGAGCGCACGCAGCATCAGGCCGAGTCCGCCGACGAGACACAGCGCGAGATACGCGTAGGCGAGCAGCTCGACGCGCTCGAGCGCCATGATCGACGGCCGTCCCAGCCGTCCAGTGACGACGAGAATCCGCGTGACGCCCAGCACGACGGCTGGCACGTAGAAGCACGGCAGCAGCCGGCGGCCGACGGCCGATCGCGCCCACGGATGCGGCCGCTCCGGGAAGATCAGCGCGAAGTGCAGGAACAGCGGCGGCAGCGCGAGCCGCGCCGTCATGTCCGCCCACTCGAAGAAGTAGTCGAGCCGATCGTACCGGCCGCTCGGCGTGAACGCGAGCACGCCGAAGAAGGCGACCGACAGCCAGAAGAAGTGCAGCGTCGCCGGATCGTGCGGCCGGCGCAAGCGCACCGACGCGCCGACG
>DASZOV010000141.1:0-101392 GCA_035550595.1 Vicinamibacterales bacterium | reverse complement strand
GCGCCGCGACTCGTCGTGCTCACAGCGGACAATGATAGAGGAAAACGGTCAGCGCGGTACGGCGAACATGCCGGCGTCGACGTCGACGTTGAAGGCGACCGACTGCACGGCAATCCGCGACTGCTCGACGCCGTTGACGAGTGTCCGGATCGCGAACGGCACCGTCACGCCGTCCACCGCGCGGTAGTCGGACAGATCCTGCTCGAACGTGCCCGCCGCCGACTTCGTCACGAGCCGCGCCTCGAGTCCGGTCGTGCCGTCCAGATAGACGTCCTGCACCTGCCCGTCCTTGTCGGTGATCTTCAGATGGTCGTACGCGTGGCCGTCGACCGTCTCGTGCCCGACGAGCTCGACCTTCGATCCTTTGTCCTTGTAGTCGACGAGCGGTCCGTCGAAGCTCGACTGATCGCGGATCATGTCGGCCTGCGGCCCGGTGATGACGACCGGACGATCCGTCCCGGCCAGCGGGTTGATCATCCACGGCGTCGTCCCGTCGAACGCGTTGACGATCGTCTTGTCGCCCAGCTTGACCTCTTGCCGCAGGAGATTCGGCCTCTTGCCGTAGACGACGATCGACGCCGTCATGCCCTGCATGGTGAGCGTGCTCGTCTGCTTGACCGTCTGCACGGCGTGCAATTTCTCGAGGCCGCCCTTCGCCTGGACGTTCTTCGCCACCAGCTCGTCGACCGTCTGCGCCGAGGCGGGCGACGCCGCGATCATCAGGACGGCCACCGCAGCGGCCGCGCCGACCGACCATCCGTACCGACGAAGTCTCTTGATCATGAGCGTGTCTCGCGGGCGTCAGGCTCGTTGCCGGACGCGGGACGCGGCGTCGACCCCCGATTCGTCGCCGCTGGTTCCAGCTTATCTGAGAACGTGCCGTCAGTCGGCAATCGGTCGGCACAGGGCCAGCCGCCGCCGCTATCATCGGACCACGATGTCCGAGCTGCCGCTGCTCGTCAATATCGCCGTCGCGCTGGCGTATGCGCTGGCCGGCGGCTTGCTCGCCCGCCGCCTCGGGTTGCCCGCAATCGTCGGCTATCTGGCCGCGGGCGCGGCGCTCGGGCCGTTCACGCCGGGCTTCCGTGGCGATCCGCACGCCATCCATCAGCTCGCCGAGCTCGGCGTCATCCTGCTGATGTTCGGCGTCGGGCTCCACTTTTCATTTCGCGATCTCTGGCAGGTGCGCGACATCGCCATTCCAGGCGCGCTCATCCAAACCGCGACCGCGAGCGCGGCGGGTTATTTCCTCGCGCGCTACTGGGGCGCGACGCCCAGCGCGGCCATCGTGCTCGGCGTGGCCGTATCGGTGGCGAGCACGGTCGTGCTGCTGCGCGGGTTGATGGACATCGGCCTGCTTCATTCTCTTCACGGCCGCGTCGCCGTCGGGTGGCTCGTCCTCGAAGATCTGCTGACGATTCTCATCCTCGTGCTGCTGCCGCTGCTCGCGCTGCCGTCGGGCGGCGGCCAGGCGTGGATGGCGCCGGTCATGGCCGTCGGCAAGGCGCTCGTCTTCGTCGTCCTCAGCCTGACGGTCGGTCCGCGGCTGGTCCGCTCGATCGTCGGCCGCGTCGTGCACACGCGATCGCGCGAGCTGTTCGTGCTCGTCGCGCTCACGGCGGCTCTCGGCACCGCGCTCGCGTCGGCGGCGTTCTTCGGCGTCTCGCTCGCGCTCGGCGCCTTCCTCGCGGGCGTCGTCGTCAGCGAGTCGGAATTCGCGCACCAGATCGGCGCGGACCTCCTGCCGTTCCGCGAGACGTTCGCCGTCCTGTTCTTCGTGTCGGTCGGCATGCTCGTCGAGCCCGCGTACGTCGCGGCGCACTGGGTGGAAGTCGCGAGCTGGTGCGTGCTCATCATCGCCGGCAAGTGGGCGATCACGGTGCTCAGCGGCATCTTTTTCCCGTATCCCAGCCGCACGTCGTTCGTCGTGGCGTCGGGCTTGAGTCAGATCGGCGAATTCAGCTTCATTCTCGGCCAGGGCGGCCTGTCACTCGGGCTCATCGACGCGAACCAATACTCGCTCATCCTCGCGGGCGCAATCGTGTCGATCGCGGTCAACCCCCTCATGTACAAAGTGATCGATCCCGCGGAGCGGCTGCTGCAGCGCTGGCCGCGCGTGTGGCACGCGTTCAACCGCATCGAAGGCGACCTGCCCGCGCCGCCGCCGCACTTGTCCGGCCACGTCGTCATCGTCGGGTGCGGGCGCGTCGGACGGCACATCGCGCAAGCGCTCGCGCTCGTCGGCGTGCCGCGGCTCGTCATCGAAGCCGATCCGGCGCGACTCGCGAAGCTGCGCGAGCTCGGCGTCCCGACGCTCTTCGGCGACGCCGCCAGCGCCGAGATTCTCACTCATGCGTCGCTCGACACGGCGCGCGCCATCGTCATCACGCTACCTGACGATGCGACCGCGCTGGCGGTCGCCGCCGAGGCGCGCCACCTCGCGCCCACACTGCACGTGATCTCACGCGCATCGACGTGGGCAGGCGCGCGCCGGTTGCGCGAAGCCGGCATCGAAGACGTCGTCCGGCCGGAACTCGAAGGCGGCGTCGAACTCGCCCGCCGCACGCTCGCCGATCTCGATCTGCCGGCTGAGGACGTGCAGCGGTACGCGGAGGCGATTCGGCGGGACGAACAGGGATAAAGACGCTCACCAACTTCGAACTTCGAAGTTCGAACTTTGAAGTTGGTTCCAGTTCTCAGCCAGCGCCTCGGCTGAACAGCGCCTTGACGTGCGCGACGGCCGTCGCAACAATGGCGCCGACTTGTCGGCGTATCACTCAATTTGGACTTCCGGGAACGCAAGGTGAAAACGACGCGCCGAAGGCGCCTCGTTCGTTCGAAGTTCGAAGTTCGCAGTTCGAAGTTGTGAACGACCTCGACTTCGTGGAAAGGACTTCTCACATGCGCGCACATCGGATCGTGAGCTGGGTCGTCATGGTCGGCGTGGGACTGGCCGGCCTTGGACTGTCGCTGACGGCATCATCGCCGCAGGAGACGCCGGCGCCGAATACGTTGACCGCCGCCGAACGCGCGGCCGGGTGGACGCTGCTCTTCGACGGCAAGACCACCAACGGCTGGCGTGGGTTCAAGCGCGATCATTTTCCTGTCGATGGATGGGCGGTCGCGGATGGCACGCTCACGCGTGTGCCGTCGAAGACGCGGCTCACCGAAGGCGGTGACATCATCACGGTCGGCGAGTACCAGAACTTCGAGCTACGGCTCGAATGGAAGATCAGCCCGGGCGGCAACAGCGGGGTGAAATATCTCATCTCCGAAGACGCCGTCCAGCGTGGTCACGAGGGCGTCGGCTTCGAGATGCAGGTGCTCGACGACGAGCGGCATCCGGATGCGAAGCTGGGACGCGACGGCGACCGCACGACAGGATCGCTCTACGACCTCATCCCGCCGAGCGAACATCGCGCGCATCCAGTGGGTGAATGGAACCAGGCCCGCATCATCGTGCGCGGCACGCACATCGAGCACTGGCTGAACGGCGCGAAGGTCGTCGAATTCGAGCGCGGCAGCGCGGCGTTCAAGGCGCTCATCGCCGAGAGCAAGTTCAAGGTGAACCCCGGCTTCGGCGACGTGAGCCGCGGCCACATCCTGCTGCAGGATCACGGCGACGCGGTCTGGTATCGCAGCATCGCGATTCACGAGCTGTAAGAAAAGATGACACCGCGAGCCCCCGAGCGAAGCGAGGGCGGCGAAGGGTGTTGACATCCTACATCCATGGCGTAGACAATCTACATCCATGGCAAAGACGGCGCGCTACGAGACGCGGATCGAGCTGCTCCAAGGCACGCTCGATCTCCTGATCCTGCAGACGCTCCAGTGGGGGCCCCGTCACGGCTACGGGATCACGACCGCCATCCGCGCCAACTCCGGTGACACCTTGCAGGTGGACACGGGGTCGCTCTATCCAGCGCTGCACCGGCTCGAGCGGCAAGGCTGGGTCTCGGCCACGTGGACCGTGGCCGAGAGCAAGCAGCGCGTCCGCGAATATCGGCTGACCGCGAAAGGCCGCCGGCAACTCACGGCCGAGCGCTCGAAATGGGAGCGCCTGCAGGCCGCCATCGCCGGCGTGCTCAATCCGCAGAAGACGGGACCGGCCTAGCGTCGTCGAGGCGCGAGAAAGGCGGCACGTGATGTGGCCATTTCGCCGGCGCGATCGTCGTCAGGAACTGGACGACGAGATCCGTACACACCTCGAGATGGCCGAACGCGACGCGATCGAGCGCGGCCAGTCGGCCGCCGACGCGCGCGCCCGCGCCCGGCGCGAATTCGGGAACGTCCCGCACGTGAAAGAAGCGGTACGCGCCGCCACCGGCTGGCCGAGGATCGATCGACTGACACGGGATCTCGTTCACGCCGTCCGCTCGCTTCGGGCCACGCCGGTCGTCAGCGCCGCCGCGCTCTTGTCACTCACGCTGGGCATCGGCGCGAACACGGCGATTTTCTCGATCATGAACAGTCTCGCATTGCGCGAGCTACCCGTGCGGGACCCGTCGCGGCTCGTGGTCGTCACCGACGGCGATGCCAGCCGGCCACGCGCGTGGAGCTACCCGGTGTGGTCGCAGATCGCGGCGCGATCGACACTCTTCGCCGCATCCGCGGCATGGTCACCGGTTCGCTTCAATCTCGCCCCCGCGGGTCAAGCCGAGTTCATCGACGGCCTCTGGGTGAGTGGCTCGTTCTTCCGGACGTTGGGGGTGCCGGCGATCGCCGGTCGCACGCTCTCCGACGCGGACGATCGACACGGCGGTGGGACGAACGGTCCGGCCGCCGTCATCAGCTTCGGCTTCTGGCAACGACACTTCGATGGCGCGGCGGACGTCGTCGGGCAGTCGATCTCGCTCGACGGCGTGCCGTTCACGATCGTCGGCATCACCCCTGCGAACTTCTTCGGCGTGGAAGTCGGCCGCACGTTCGACGTGGCCGTCCCCATCGAGACGGAGCGGCTCGTCCGCGGATCCGATAGCGTCCTTGGCAGCAGCGGCACGTCGTTCCTCACGATCATCGCGCGACTCGGATCAACGCAGTCGATTGAATCGGCCACGGCCGCGCTCGGGCGAGTACGAGCCGACATCTTCCAAACCACGCTGGGCGAGCTCACGCGCGTCGGCCCGCGCCTCGTTCAGTGGTACCTGAATACGCCACTCACGCTCGTTCCCGCGTCGACCGGCGTCTCGGCGCTCAGGCGCCAGTACGAACGGCCACTCGTGATCGTCATGGTCGTCAGCGCGCTCGTGCTGCTGATCGCGTGCGTGAACATCGCGAATCTGCTGCTCGCCCGCGCGACCGCGCGACGCCACGAGCTCAGCGTGCGGCTCGCTCTCGGCGCCTCGCGCGGCGATCTCGTCCGGCAAGTTTTCATCGAAAGCGTCGTGCTGTCCGGTGCGGGCGCGGCGGCCGGGCTGATCGTCGCCGAGTGGGTGGGCCGCGCGCTCGTTCACCACCTCTCGACGCCGGATGCCGCCATCGTCCTCGATCGCTCGATCGACCTCCGCGTGCTCGCCTTCACCGTTCTCGTGGCCATGGCGACGACCGTGTTCTTCGGCACGGCGCCGGCGATCCGTGCGTCGAGCGTGGCGCCGATCGACGCGCTCAAGGCGCAGGGACGAGCGGCCGCGGCCCAGACGACCGGTAGCGGCGTGCTGAACTGGCTCGTTGGTCTTCAAGTTGCGCTGTCGCTGGTTCTCGTCGTGGCCGCCGGGTTGTTCGTCCGCACGTTTCTCTCACTGACGTCGCGGCCGCTCGGTTTCGATCCGTCGCGCGTCCTCGTTGTCAGTGTCGACATGCCGCGAACCATCACCGATGCCTCCGCGCGCGTGCAGTTCTACGAGCAGGCGCGCCAAGCTGTACGCGCCGTACCCGGCGTCGCCGATGCGGGCGTGGCGTTCGTGACGCCATTCGACAGCCGCGGCTTCAATCCTGGCGTCCAGATGACCGGAGCCGACGCCGCGGACTCGCGATTGCTTCGGGGAAATCTGGTCACGCCGGGATGGTTCTCCGCGCTCGGCACGCCGATTCTTTCCGGACGCGATTTCACCGATCAGGATCGCCAGGGCGCCCCGCGCGTGAGCATCGTCAATGAGAGCTTTGCCCGGATGATCGCCGGCGATCGGAATCCGATTGGCCGCACGTTCACGATGTACCCGAACATGCCCATCGCGCTCGGCCCGATCGAGATCGTCGGCGTCGTGGGCGATGCGATCGCGCAGTCGCTGCGGGAGCCGACGCGGCCTCTTTACTACATCCCACTGGCGCAGTTCGATTACGTGAACCAGTTGGGCGTCGGCTCGATGGCTCTCGACGTGCGAACGACGACGAGCGTGCCGATGACGCTCGCGAAGCCGATCACGGCGGCGCTCCTGGCGGTGAGTCCGCAGGTGGCGCTGACGTTTCGGCCGCTCACGACCACCGTCGAGACGTCGTTGACGCAGGAGCGCCTGCTCGCGTGGCTCGCCGTCCTTTTCGGCGCGTTTGCACTGCTCCTCGCGGGACTCGGTCTCTACGGCGTCACGTGGTACGCCGTCAGCCGGCGCCGCGCGGAGATCGGCATTCGCATGGCCCTCGGTGCGACACCACGTGCCATCGTGCGGTTGGTGCTCACGCGGGTGGCGCAACTCGTGGGCGTCGGCGTCGTCATCGGTATCGGTCTGAGCCTCTGGCTCGCGCCGCCGGTCGGCGCACTCCTTTACGGCCTCGCGCCGCGCGACCCGATCACGCTCGTTGGCGCGGCAGTCTTCATGGCCGTCGTCGCCGTGTTCGCGGGCTGGATTCCGGCATCGCGTGCGGCGCGGCTCGACCCCACGCGCGTGCTGCATGAGAGTTGACGAGCGGCCGACTCCGCGACCGCATGAGAAGGGCGGCACGTGATGTGGCCATTTCGCCGTCGTGATCACCGTCAAGAACTGGACGACGAGATCCGTGCACATCTCGAGATGGCCGAACGCGACGCGATCGAGCGCGGCACGTCGGCCTCCGAAGCGCGCGCCCGCGCGCGGCGCGAATTCGGGAACGTCCCGCATGTGAAGGAAGCGGTACGTGGCGTCACCGGCTGGCCGGCGCTCGATCATCTGCGGCAGGATCTCGCGCGCGCGATCAAGCGCATCGTGCGCGCGCCGGGCTTCAGCCTCACCGCGATTGCCATGCTCGCGGTCGCGATCGGCCTGACGACGGCGATGTTCAGCCTGCTGGACGCGCTCGTGCTACGGCCGGCGCCGTTTCCGAATGCCGAACGGCTGACGGCGGTGATGATGTGGCACGCCATGAACGGCGGCGCAACCGCCACGTTCGAGGTCTCGCCGGCCGTCTTCGACGCGTGGCGTGAGACGCCTGCCTTCGACGCCGCCGAAGGCTACGCCAGCACGACGTCGGTCATCGGACGCGATCACCCCACCATGGGTGGCGTCGCGTTCGTTTCGTCTGGACTCCTGCCGATGCTCGGCGCGCAGCCCGTGTTGGGCCGCGGACTCACAGGCGATGACACACGGGACATCGCCACCCCGCGAGCGGTGATTTCAAGCGCGATCTGGCGCGACCAGTACGGTGCCCGCACTGACGCGCTCGGCGCGCCGCTCGACGTCGATGGGAAACCTGTGACGATCGTCGGCGTCCTCCCCGACGCGTTTCGGTTTCCGTCGCGCGAGACTGAAGTCTGGATCGCGACGGATTTCAGCGCCGGCGGAGCGACGGATTGGCGGCCGCAGGCGGTAGTGCGCCGCTCACTCGGCGTCTCCGAAGCGGACGCGATGCGCATCGCCACCGATCGCGCACACGCTGCCGATGCCGCGACGGCCGCATGGGAGGCGCGAGCCCGGCCGGTCGCGGGTGACGAGGTACCGGAGTTCCAGCGGCGGAGTGCGGCGCTGCTCGTGGGTGGCGCCGTGCTGGTGTTCGTCGTGCTCGCGGTGAACGTCGCGTGCCTGCTCCTCGTACGATGCGCACGGCGACGCCGCGAGCTCATCGTGGCATCCACGCTCGGCGCCTCACGCGGCCGTCTGCTCCGGCAACTCCTCGCCGAGATGTGCGTGCTGGCCGCGCTCGGCGGCATTGGCGGCATCGTCCTCGCAGTACAACTTCTCGCGGCGGCCCGCGCGCTCCTGCCGGCTGCATTCTTCGCGGGCAGTCTGAATCCGCTGACCCTCGACACACGCGCGCTCGTCGTGGCAACCGCCGCATCGGCGCTGGCCGTCATCGTCTCGGGACTCCTGCCAGCACTGTTGGCGACATGGCCGTCCGCGGCCTGGTCGCTCGCCTCGTCCGAGCGCGCCGGGACGGACTCGCGCCGTGGGCGGCTGCTGATGCGCGCGCTGCTCGTCGGCGAGGTCGCATTCGCCTGCACGCTTCTCGTCGGCGCGGTCGCACTCGTGCGTTCCTTTCAGAATCTCGCCGACGCCGACCGCGGATTCGACCCACACGGCCTCGTCACGCTCTGGCTCGAGCCCGGACGCGGAGACAAGGCGCACCAGCGCACAACCATTGCGGACGCTGAGCGCGCGCTTCGTTCACTTCCCGGCGTGACACGAGTCGCCGCGTCGGTGGGCGTCGCGTGGGGACCGGCCGAGTGGAGCTTCTACGACTGGCAGCCGGACACGCCTGGGGCGTCGCCGGTCAACCTGCCGTTACAGCAATATCACGTGAGCTCGGACTTCTTCGACGTCTACGGCATCACGCTGCTCGCGGGCCGAATGTTCCAACCCAACGAGGAGGCCACGCACGTCATCGTCGGCGAACGTCTGGCTGCCGCGCTGTGGCCGGGCATGAATCCGGTGGGCCATTCGTTCGGTGCACGGACGACCAAACGGCGGTTCGAAGTCATTGGCGTGGCGACGGACATCCGGCGCCCATCGCTTCAGCCGGGACGTGACATGCCCGGCATGTACACGCCAATCGATCCCAATGTCCTTGCCGACATGTTCACCATCAAGTGCGGCGACGCGTGTCCCTCGGAAGCGGTCATTCGAATGGCGCTTCGCGCAGCAGCACCAGCCGCGCCCGTGTACCAGGTCGCGCGCCTCGAAGACGTGTACGCCAGCGATCTCGCTCAGCCGCGCGCGACGGCGCTGGCCTCGTCGACGTTCAGCCTCGTCGCGCTGCTCGCTGCCGCGGCCGGCCTCTTCAGCGTGCTGAGTTATGCCGTCGGACGCCGGCGGCGCGAGTTCGGGATCCGCGTGGCACTGGGCTGCTCACCTGCAACGATTCGCCGACTCGTCATGCGCGACGGTCTGACGATCGCACTCACGGGCGGCACGATCGGCTCGGCGTTGGCGTGGGCAGCCGCACATCTTCTCGCGTCGCTCGAATACGGCGTCAGCGCGCGCGACCCCCTCAACTGGCTCGTCGTGATCGCAGCAATCGCCGTCGCCGCGCTCGCCGCGTGCTGGCGCCCAGCCGCACAGGCCATGCGCGTGGATCCGGCGATGCTCTTGAGAGAGGAATAGGCGCCCTGAACCGGTCAGGTGATGTCGGCCACGCGCACGTGCGTGGCGTGCGATGCGTCCCACTCGTCGATGAGCGTCGCGGCCCATTCGAGCGTGGCCGGCGGAATGGGGCCATGCTCCCGCTCCATCTCCGCGAGCCAGTCGTCGACCGCCGCGAAATGACGCAGGCGATCGAGCTGCAGGGCGACCACCTGGTCCACTACCCCCGACAGACTTCGGGCACCGGCGAGTTCCCTGAGCGCTTCGAGCCGCTCGGTCGACAGCGTCAACGTGACTTTGGCGCGCGGCATGGTGGTATGAATACCACTTTCTTGGTTCTGCCCCTTGCCCCCTTCGCGATCTTCGCGCCTTCGCGTGAGACATTTAGCGGCATTCGCTGTCATCTTTTTTGCAATGCGTTGGGGCCCCACCCCCGCGCTACGCGCTTCGCCGCCCTCGCTACGCTCGGGGGCTCGCGGTGTCATCTTTTTTGACTTCTCGCTTCCCGTCATCTTCTTTGCAATGCGCTGGGGCCCCACCCCCAGCGCTACGCGCTTCGCCGCCCTCGCTGCGCTCGGGGGCTCGCGGTATCAACTTTCTTTAATGGCGGCCCTGTCCCCTGCTTCCTGTCCCCTGTAATCTTTGTCCCTGACCCGTGTCCTTCTCCCCGACCGATCTCGCCATCGTCCTGCTCAGCCTGAAGGTCGCGCTCGCGGCGACCGTCGTGAGTGTGCCGGTGGCGATTGCGGTCGCTCTGCTGCTTGCGCGTGGACGCTTCTGGGGGCGCGGACTGCTGAACGCGATTGTCCATCTGCCGCTCGTGATGCCTCCGGTCGTGACGGGCTATCTACTCCTGCGTCTCTTCGGTCGACGCGGGCCGCTCGGGGCGTGGCTCGAGGACACGCTCGGGCTCGTCTTCGCGTTCCGCTGGACGGGCGCGGCGCTCGCCGCGGCGGTGATGGGGTTTCCGTTGATGGTGCGCGCGATCCGTCAGGCCATCGAGCAGGTCGATCCGCAGCTCGAGGACGCGGCGTCCTCGCTCGGCGCGAGCCCGGCGTGGACGCTCGCCACGGTCACGATCCCGCTCTCGCTGCCTGGCGTGCTGTCCGGCATGGTGCTCGCCTTCGCCAAGGCGCTCGGCGAGTTCGGCGCGACGATCACGTTCGTCTCGAACATTCCCGGTGAGACGAGGACGTTGTCGCTCGCGATCTACACGTACCTCCAGGTCCCCGGCAACGACGCGCACCTGTGGCGGCTCGTGTGGCTGGCCGTGGCCGTGTCGTTCGCGGCGCTCCTTGCGTCCGAACTCCTCGCGCGGCGCATCGGCAGGACGACGCGATGACGATCGACGTCGCGATCCGTCACGCGCTCGAACGCATCACTCTCGACGTGCAGATCACGACTGGCGACGGCATGACGGCGCTGCTCGGTCCGTCGGGTGCGGGCAAGACGCGGACGCTCGACGCGATCGCCGGCCTCTTCCATCCCGACTTCGCGCGTATCGTCATCGACGACGTGGTGATGACGGACACGGCCACAGGCGTGTGGGTGCCGGCACACCGGCGTCGCATCGGTTACGTGTTCCAGGAAGCGCGCCTGTTCCCGCATCTGACCGTGCGTCAGAACCTGGGCTTCGGCCGCTGGTTTGGCCGGCATCGCACGTCGGTGGATGCGCCGATCGGCTTCGACGAAGTCGTCGATCTACTCGGGTTGGCGCCCGTGCTCGGTCGCCGGCCCGGACGGCTCTCGGGCGGCGAGCGCCGGCGCGTGACGCTCGGCCGCGCGCTGCTCTCGAATCCGCGTCTGCTGCTGCTCGACGAGCCGCTCGGCTCGCTCGAAGCGAGCAAGCGCGAGGAAATCCTTCCGTATCTCGACCGCCTGATCACCGAACTGCGTCTACCGATGATCTACGTCACGCACGATTGGCACGAGGTCGAAGGCCGCGCGGCGCGGACGGTGCGGATTGACGAAGGGTTCGGGCGGATGGCGCGGCCGACGTCCAACTTCGAACTTTGAAGTTCGAACTTCGAACTGCGTTCCCGGTTCGTCCTCACGCGCTGTCGATGCCGAGTCGACTGCGGCGCGCACGAGAACGGGGAACCCAGTTTCGAAATTCGAAGTTTGAAGTTCGAAGTTGACAAGAAACACTCACACCGGCGGCCTGTTCCTGTCCGGTCCGATCGATCGCCGCTGGTGCCAGTACGGATAGGCCGGCGTCACGGCGCTGGCTTCGTCGAGACGCGCAATTTGTGCGGGCGTGAGCGACCAGCCGACGGCGCCGAGGTTGTCCTTGAGCTGACGCTCGTCACGCGCGCCGACGATGACAGTCGAGACCGTCGGCCGCTGCAGCAGCCAATTGATCGCGATCTGCGGGACCGTCTTCCCCGTCTCCTTCGCAACCGCGTCGATCGCATCGACGACCCTGAACAGGTGCTCGTCGTCGACGGGCGGCGCTTCGCTCATCGTGCGAGGCAGCCGGCTGACCTCGGGCTTCGGTTGGCCGCGACGCAGCTTGCCGGTCAATCGGCCCCATCCGAGTGGGCTCCAGACAACGGCGCCGACGCCTTCGGCGAGGCCGAGCGGCATCAGCTCCCATTCGTAGTCGCGGCCGATGAGCGAGTAGTACGCCTGGTGCGCGACGTGCCGCGTCCAACCGTAACGGTCGGCCACGGCGAGCGACTTCATGAGGTGCCAGCCGGAGAAGTTCGAGCAGCCGACGTAGCGCACCTTGCCCGCGCTGACGAGATCGTCGAGCGCGCGCACGGTTTCCTCGACAGGTGTCACGGCGTCGAAGCCGTGGAGCTGGTAGAGATCGATGTAGTCGGTGCCGAGCCGTCGCAGGCTCGCCTCGCACGCGCCGATGATCCGATGACGCGACGATCCAACGTCGTTCGGTCCGGGTCCCATACGGAACGAGCCCTTCGTCGAAATCAGCACGCGGTCGCGGCGCCCCTTGATCGCCTGGCCGAGCACTTCCTCGGCGAGGCCCTTCGAATACGTGTCGGCGCTGTCGAACATCGATACGCCCGCGTCGAGCGCGATGTCGACCAGCCGCGTCGCTTCGGCCGCGTCGATCGTGCCCCAGGCACGGAAGAACTCCGTGCCGCCTCCGAACGTGCCGGTGCCGAGACTGAGCGCCGGGACCATCAGTCCCGAACGTCCGAGCTGTCGATATTCCATGTCCGTGTTCACAGCAGCAATGCCTCGACGCGATGCGCGCGGACGATGTCGTCGCGCGGCGACCATTTGAAGATCGTGAAACGTCCGTCCTGCGAGGCGACGAGCGCCGTGGCGTCGGGCTGGTCGTGGACGAACTGCGCGGCGGAGAGGTGCCGCGTCCCGCCGAGCTGATACGGATTGACGACGACGCGGGCGCTGCCTTCGACCGGTTCGGTCAGGAGCACGCGCTCGACCGGATCGGTGCCGCGGCGACGTGTGATCTTGGCGCCGAACGCGAGTAGCGCGTAGCCGTCGTTCACGACGGTTGCGCCGTCGACGGCCGTGAGTCCGGCAAGCGCCTCGACGGCTCGGCGGAACTCTTCCTGCCATTCGTGCGTCTCGCGCACGGCTTCGCTCGCCGTGACGAGCGTCGACAACTCGCCGAACGGGGGCGCCACGGCGTAGAGCACCGGACTGACGATCGACTCGGGCCACGTCGTGCTCGCTGACGGCACGAGGAGCAGCGCGCCGCCGCGGCCGTGCGCGCGCATCGACGCAGCCAGTTGGACGAGCACGTTCGTCGAATCGGCGCGGACGCCGGGCAGCTCCACACCGAGCAGCGACGCGACGACACCGGGACAATCCGGCCGCTGCGCATCCGACTCGTCGACGACCTTCACCTGATCGCCTTCGAGCACGGCGACGTTGACGAACTTGCCGAACGACTCGCCGCGGTGCTTGATGACGAGAAGACCTGACGCGACGACCTCGATGACGAAGGCGAGCAGCGGCAGCCACCGCGTCGTGCCCCAGACGCCGAGCGTGCCCGACGCGTCGCGCCACACGCCGAGGTGAATGCCGGGCCGCTGGACGGCCGGCGCCAGATGCGCGAGCGACGCCGGCGAGAGCGGCAGCCAGCGCTCGAACGTCAGCGGATGCGACGCGGGCGCGGGTGGCACGAGCGCAAGCGAAATCGTCGGCAGCGCGCCTTCTTCACGCCGCAGGCTCGCCCAGAACGCGGCGTCGACCATCGTCTCGATCGACGACGCGTCGGGCGCCGGCGCGAGATCCTCGCGCGCGTGATCACGCACGAGCGCGTGGTGACGCGCGAAGTGCGCTTCGGCACGGGCGGCGACGACGCGAGCAGCGGGATACGCGGGGTCGATCATGGAAGCAGGGAACACGATATCAAGACGGAAGACAGGGGGCAGGGATCAGAGGACAGAACTAAAGAAGATGACACCGCGAGCCCCCGAGCGAAGCGAGGGCGGCGAAGCGCGTAGGCGCGGGGGTGGGGCCCCGCGCCATTGCAAAAAAGATGACTGGCCCTGTCGCCCAGACCTCACTGCATTGAAGAGAGCCGCCTGCCCTCACCTCCCCGCCGCCGTCGCCACCGTGCGTAGAAGGACCGCAGGGTCGATCGGCTTGCCGAGGTAGTAGTCGAAGCCGGCGGCCATGGCGCGCTGGCGGTCTTCGACGCGGCCGTAGGCCGTGAGCGCGACGAGCGGCATGCCGCTGAGGTCGCGTCGGCCGCGGACGTGGCGTACGAGATCGTAGCCGGACGCGTTCGGCATCGCGATGTCGCTCACGATGAGGTGCGGCGGCGCGCCGTCGATCGCCTCGATGGCTTCGGCCACCGACGCGGCCTGCGCGACGTCCGCTCCAGCGTGCGTCAACGTCACCGCCACCAAATCCCTTGCATCCCGGTCGTCGTCGACGACGAGCGTCCGGACGCCGGTGAGGAGCCCCTCGCGCACCATCGTGTCGGCGTAGAGCGGATGTGGCTCGACGACGTCGTGCGCGGCGGCACGCGCGAGCGGCAGGCGAACGGTGAACGTCGCGCCATGCCCGGGACCGTCGCTCCACGCCGTGACCGATCCACCGTGCAGCTCGACGAGCCGGCGTACGAGCGAGAGGCCGATGCCCAGGCCACTGTGCGTGCGCGATTCGGATCCCGACGCCTGCCAGAACTGATCGAACACGCGCGGCAGGACGTCGGCCTCGATGCCGATGCCGGTATCGCGGACGCGGATGACGGCTTCGCCGTTGTCGGTGGCGACCGATACGTCGACGCGTCCGCCGGCCGGCGTGAACTTGATTGCGTTGACGAGGATGTTCCAGATGATCTGCTGCAGCCGCTCCGGATCCGCGCTGATCTCGATCGCCGCGGTATCGCACACGACGTCGAGCGCGATGCCCTTCGTATCGGCGGTCGGCCGTACCGACTCGACGGCGGCCTCGACGGCCGGCGCGAGCGCGAGGCGCTGCAGCTCGGGGTGCAGACGGCCGGTGATGATGCGCGACATGTCGAGCAGATCTTCGACGAGCTGCGTCTGCGTCCGCGTGTTGCGCTCGATCACCTCGAGCGCGCGCGCCCGGCCCGACTCGTCGAGCGCGCCCGATCGGAGCAGCTTGACCCAGCCGAAGATCGCGTTGAGCGGCGTCCGCAGCTCGTGCGACATGGTCGCGATGAACTCGTCCTTGCCGCGGCTGAGCGCCTCGGCCTGGCGCCGCGCCGCCTGTTCGCGCTGAAAGGCCGCCGCGCGCTGGCGTTCGGCCTCGCGTCGTGCCGAGACGTCGCGCAGGACGAGCACGAAGCCCGCGATGGTCCCGTCGGCGCTCTGGATCGCGGCCGCGCTCTGTTCGACCGGCACGTCACGCCCGGTCCGCGATCGCAGGATGACGTTGGCGCGCCGGTGCGCGACGCCGTGCTCGGTGACGAGGCTCGAGAGCAGCCGCGTCGCGCGCGGCTCGTCGATCTGGAGTACGCGCGCAATGGGCTCGCCCATCGCGTCAACCGCGGTCCACCCGGTGAGCGCCTGCGCGACGGCGTTGATCATCGTGACGCGGCCGTCGGCGTTCGCGGCAATGACGCCGTCGGCGATGCTCTGCAGCGTGACGCTCAGGCGCGCCTCGTGTTCCTCGGTGCGCAGGCGTGCGGAGCGCTCGGCCTCGAGGGCGTCTTCGAGCGCGCCGGCCGCGAGGGCGCGCTGCCGTTCGGCTTCGTCGCGCTCGACGACACGCGCGTCGAGCACGGCCGAGGCCTGGCGAATCGCATCCAGCACACGCTCGATCTCGACGATGTGCGAGGTCTCGGACGGCATCGTGCGGCCGGCCGCGAGGGCATGCGCCGCGCCGGCGGCCACGTGCGTGTCGCGCACGACGGTCCGCACGAGGATGACGGCCAGCGCCGCGACCATCGCGAGGATCGCGACGCCGGCCGACACGAGCGCCTGGACCGACGCGCGAATCGGCCCTTCGATGTCGCTCGCCGGAATGCCGACACCCACGATCCAGCCGGTGAGCGGCGACCGCCGGAACGACGAGTAGGCCGGCGTGCCCTCGAGCATCGCGTTGCGCCAGCTCCCCTCGTCGCGCCCTGACACCGTCTCGACGAACTTCGACGTGTCCGGCCGGCCGATGTAGTCAGACGAGTTCTTCGTGCGCGCCATCACGCGAAAGTGATTGTCCGAGAGCGTGATGACGCCGTTGGCCGCGGCCGTCTGCCACTGCAGCAATCGGCCAACCTGGTCGACGCCGATCTCCGCGCCAATGACGTACCGTCGTCCAGGCTGGCGTGGGACGGCAACGACGAACAGATAGCCGCGAACGGGATCGTGCAGGAGACCGGAGATGCCGGCACGGCCATCGATGGCGGCCTGGCGGAGACAGTTCGTCAGATCCGATGAGGGCTCGAGCGGCGGCGTGGATCCCGTGTGGACGAGGACGCGGCCGCTCGCGTCGGCGACGAACATGCCGTCCCAGTCGGGATGCGCGGGCAGGAGGTGCGCGGCGATCTCACTGAAGCCGTCGGGGACGTGATCCTCGAAGATGCCGAGCGCGGCGGCCGTCTGGATCGCGCTGATGGCGCTCTCGACGTACTGATCGATCGCCACCGACACGGCGCGCGCGGCGGCGAGATTGCGCTGCTCGATGAGCGCGCGTTGCTCACGCCACGACGACCGCAGCAGCCATCCGGCAAACCCCGCCAGCGGCACGATGCCAATGAGGACCAGGCACGCCAGGATGGAGCTGAGCCGGACTTGACGAGAGGCCAACGAACGCCTCCGTTCTGAGTCAAAAACCTGTCAACTTCGAACTATGAACTTCGAACTTCGAAAACTTCGACCACCTTCGCCAAGGTTACGGTGGTCCGCCCGAACGTGGCGCAACGGCGGAACTTGGCCGCAACGGGCGATTTTAGTCCATCGCGGCCAGGCCGGCACCGGTAGCATGAGGCATGCCGCTCACGGGCGCCGGGCGTGTGCCGCGGGCCACTTACCGCCTGCAACTCCATCGCGCCTTCACCTTCGATGACGTCGCCGAGCTCGCGCCGTACCTGGCCGGGCTCGGCGTCGACACCGTGTATCTCTCGCCGATCCTGCTCTCGGCGCCCGGCAGCCTGCACGGTTACGACGTCAACGATTACCGCCGGCTCGACGCCGATCTCGGCGGCCGCGACGCGTTCGACCGCCTGTCGGCGCGTCTCCGCGAATCCGGCCTCGGCGTGCTGCTCGACTTCGTGCCCAATCACATGGGCATCGACGGGCCGTTCAACCGCTGGTGGCGCGACGTGCTCGAGTCGGGGCGCGCGTCGCCGCACGCGCGGTTCTTCGACATCTTCTGGAGCAGCCAGCGCGACGGCCGCATCCACCTGCCGCTCCTCGAAGATCACTACGGCCGCGTGCTCGAAGCGGGCAAGCTGCGTGCGGCCTATCTCGACGACGAGCTCGTCGTCGCCTACGGCCAGACGACGTTCCCGCTAAATCTCGCGACGTACATCGCGATGCTCGCGCCCGTCGCGCAGCACGCGGCGATCGACACCGACACACGCGACAGCCTGGCGACGTGGCTGCGTGCCGCTTCCGTCCTGGCCGGCCGCCCCACGCGCCGGCGACGTCGGCACACGGCCGCGCGCGCGCGGCGCCTCGCGGCGCTCAAAGCATCGCTCGCGACGCTCGTCCATGCCCGCGCAGATTTACGGTACGCGCTCGAGGCGCGGCTGACGGCCATCAACGGCACACCCGGCGATCCCGTGACCTTCGACGAGCTCGACGCCTTGCTCGACCAGCAGCACTACCGGCTGGCGCGCTGGCAGACGGGCGCGCACGAATCGACGTATCGTCGCTTCTTCACGATCGACTCGCTCGTCGGGCTGCGCATGGAACATCGCGAAGTGTTTCGCGACAGCCATGCGCTCGTCGCCGAGCTCCTCGCGCACGGCGACGTTCACGGCCTGCGCATCGATCACATCGACGGGCTCTGGGATCCGGAGCAGTACCTCGATCGTCTGCAGACGCTCGCGCGCCGCGTCGCCCCGAATCTTTCGTCGCTCTACGTCGTCGTCGAAAAAATTCTCACGGGTGACGAGCGGCTGCCGGCCGGATGGCGCACGCACGGGACCACGGGCTACGACTTCATCCGCGATCTCGCGGGACTCTTCGTCGATCCTGCCGCTGAAGAGACGTTCAGCCGCCTGTTCGTCGATCTCACGGGACGTCGGGGGTCGTTCCAGGCCGAGGCGCTCGCCGCCAAACAGGCGCTGCTCGACGACGCGTTGTCGAATACGGCGACGATCTTGGCGGCGCGCCTCGCGGATCTCATCCAGCAGGATCGACGATGGCGCGACGTGTCCGAGCACGAGCTGCGTGTGGCCGTGCGCGAGATCGTCGCGCACCTGCACGTCTACCGGACGTACCGTCGCGTCGACGAACCCGTGGCGCCAGCCGATCGGGCCGCCATCGACGCAGCCGCCGCGCGTGCCGTTCGACGGCATCCGCTCGCGAACGTCGAAGCCATCGGTTTCGTGCGCGACGCGCTCACGGGCGACTACCCGCCGGCGGACGCGACACGCGACTATCGCGACGCGGTCGCGCGCTGGGCGCTGACCGTGCAGCAGCACACCGGCGCGGTCATGGCGAAGGCGGTGGAGGACACCGCCTTCTACACGTACACGCGTTTCATCGCGCTCAACGAAGTTGGCGGCGATCCCGAGCGCTTCGGCGACGATGTCGACCGCTTTCATGCGCGAGCCGCCGCCCGAGGCGCCGCGACGCCACACGCGCTCGTTGCGACGATGACGCACGACACGAAGCTCGGCGAGGACACGCGCGCACGGCTCTACGCGCTGTCCGAGATTCCCACCGAGTGGGACGCGTGGGTGCGCGAGTGGACGACGATGAATCGTCGCCACAAGACGATCGTCGACGGCGTCGAAGCGCCCGATCCGGCCGAGGAACTGCGCCTCTATCAGGCCATCGTCGGCATCTGGCCGCTCGGCGGCGACGAGTCGTTGGGCGATCTCGCGGATCGGCTGAGCGCGTACGCGGCGAAGGCCGCCAACGAGGCGCACGTCCACAGCTCGTGGCAGCAGCCGAACGCGGAATGGATTGCCGCGGTCGAGCGCTTCATCGCCGCCATCCTGCACGACGACGCGCCAGACGGGTTTCTCGCGTCGATTCGGCCGCGCGCGCGGCGCGTGGCCGAGCTCGGCATGGTCGTCTCGCTCGCGCAGGTGGCGATCAAGCTGACGTCGCCGGGCGTGCCGGACATTTATCAAGGACAGGAGATCTGGGACTTCTCGCTCGTCGATCCCGACAATCGGCGTCCGGTCGATTACGCGCGCCGCCGCGCGCTCGCCGAGGGGCTCGACGCGCGCTCATGGACGGATCTCCTTGGCGCGTGGGAGGACGGCGCGATCAAGCTTCGGCTCACGCGCGACTTGCTACGACTACGTGCGCGTCGTCCGAGCGCGTTCGATCGGGGCGAGTATCGGCCACTCGCCGCGCGCAGCACGCACGCGAATCGCGTCGTCGCGTTCGCTCGCGGCGGACGCCGTCGCGGCGTCGTCACGATCGTACCGAGGTTCGCGGCATCACTTGGCTGGCCGCCCGTCGGCGCATTGTGGGGCGACACGACAATCGATCTCGGCGGCGGCGCGCCCTTCACGAATGCCCTCACCGGCGCGCGCGTACCGGCGACGAATGCGCGGCTGGCGGAGATCTTCGCGGAGCTGCCGATCGGGGTGCTGGAAAGATAGAGTACAATCGCGGCGAAGCCAAGCAGGCGACAACTTACGGTTCCGGCGTGGAGCCGTACTGACGACGGTCCGTGCGAGGGCGCACGCGGCCACCGCCCGAGAGGAGGTCCCGTAGCGAATGTCGGGTCCAGTTTCGCAGTTCATCGACGCCCACTTCCGCCACTTCAACGCCGCCACTCTGAAGGACGCCGCTGACGCCTACGTTCGGCACCTCGACCAGTCCGGTTGGATGTTCGTCACGCTCGCCGGTGCGATGAGCACGGCGGAGCTCGGTCTCTCGCTCGCGGACATGATCCGCGCGGGCAAGATTCACGGGATCTGCTGCACGGGCGCCAACCTCGAAGAAGATCTCTTCAACCTCGTCGCGCACCGCCACTACGTGCGCGTCCCGCGCTACCGCGACCTCACGCCCACCGACGAGAAGGCGCTGCTCGACCGGCACCTGAACCGCGTCACCGACACCTGTATTCCCGAAGAAGAGGCCATGCGCCGCATCGAGCGCATCGTCGTCGATCGCTGGTCGGCCGCCGACCGCGAGGGACGCCGCGCGTTTCCGCACGAGTTCCTCTACGAAATCCTGCGCAACGGCAGCCTCGCGCCGCACTACCAGATCGATCCGGCCGCGAGCTGGATGCTCGCCGCCGCGGAGCGCAATCTGCCGCTCTTCGTCCCCGGCTGGGAAGACTCGACGCTCGGCAACGTCTACGCGGGTTTCTGCCTCGAGGGACGGATCAAGCAACCGTCGACGATGCGCAGCGGCGTCGAGTACATGATGGAACTCATCAAGTGGTACGAGCAGTCGAGCGCCGAGCGATCGATCGGCTTCTTCCAGATCGGCGGCGGCATCGCGGGCGACTTCCCCATCTGCGTCGTGCCGCTCATCGAACAGGACCTGAAGCGGCCCGTGCGCCTCTGGGGCTACTTCTGCCAGATCAGCGATTCGACGACGAGCTACGGCTCGTACTCGGGCGCGGTGCCGAACGAAAAGATCACCTGGGGCAAACTCGGCGTCGACACGCCATCGTTCGTCATCGAGTCGGACGCGACGATCGTCGCGCCGTTGATCTTCGCGAAAGTGCTGGGCTGGTAGCTCTCGTCCACGCAAGTTGGAATCGGGATTAGGCGAGATCACGGAGCAGCGATGTCCGGTATCGGCGCAACCGCCAGAACACCGGCACGGCAACCGCCACCAGAACCACAATCACGCCGCCTGCCGCGACCATCACGCCACTCTGCCAATCGAAGGATGGGAGATAGCGGACCCATGACTGCAAAATCGAGCACGCGACGAAGGCGGCGGCCAGCCCAATCACGACGGCGCGACAGAGCTCCCATGACAACAGTCCACGAATGACCGTCCTGCAAATAGACAGGCGAGTCGCTCCCAACACCTGTCGAATCGCGAACTCACGCCGGGCGTCCACCGTTACCTGCAAGGCCACACCGACGACACCAATCACTGCCATCAGCACTGCGACCAGGGCCAGCGTCCGAATCAGACGCTGTGCCGCGTCCTGAGGTCCTTGCACCCCGGCGATCTGCTGACTCAGCGGCGACAAGTCGTAGAGTTCTCCTGTTCTTCCCGAGTTGCGTAGCGCTGCCTCGATGTACCGGGTTGTGACGTCCGCAGGCAGAGGCCCATGCAGAAAGACCGCGACTGTGCGTGGGGCTTCTGCCCGCAGTGGCACGTACACCGTTCGTCCACCCCCTGCGTCGATGGCCACGGCGGTATCCGCGGCGACGCCGACGACGTGAACGGACCGTGCCCCGAGACAATCGCTGAGTTCGACCTCGCGACCAAGCGTCCCGCCGATCGACGACAGCGCCCGTCCCAAGGCCTGGCTGATGACTGCGCCATCCGTGCCATCGTCCGCACGAAGGGCACGCCCCTCGACGAGACGAATACCCAGCGTTCTGAAAAAACCCTCGCCGACGCCAATGCAGCGCGCGCGCACCTGCTTTCCGTCCGCGAGGGTCACGCGGGTACGAGGCGCCGTGCCAGGCAACGCGCTGCCGACGCTGATACGGTCGGTGACGGGCAGAAACGCGAATGATGAAGTCAGGGACGCCAGAGTCGTCCCAGCCGTAGTCTTGTGCCACCCCACGACGGTGTTCGGTGCGAGGCCAACCTCTGCGCTGGCGACGGCGGCGTGCGCACCACGCGCGAATACGACCGCGACGGTTACGAGTGCCGTCGCGAACGCCAACTGCACGGCGAGAGTTCGACCGCGAAGCGTCCGCCAGGCTGGCGCGACACGGGCTTGACCAAGCAGTGCCGCCTCTTGCCCGTCGAGGGCAATGACACGTGCCGCCAACACTTTGCTGAAGCCAATCGCGGTCAGGACCAGCACGATGGCTGCATAGAGGACGACACGCCAGTCCACGTTCAGATCGACGCGTGGCATGACCCCACCGGCCTCGACTACAAATGCACGAAACACCCAGGGCATGGCCCAAGCCGCGCCAACGACACCGACGAGCCCACCCGAGAAGACCAGGACGAGCGCCTCTGCGGCCACCAGTCGAACGATGCGCTGGGGCCCGGCGCCAAGTGCCAGGCGAAGAAGAAACTCGCCCGTGCGCGCCTCGACGCGTACGGCGACGAGCAGCAGAAGGTTGCCAAGGCCCACCGCGTAGACGATGCCCGCCAATCCGACACCGAGCCACGCGACGGCAGCCATCTGGGGCGGGCGCCGTTCAATCAAGTCGTTCAGCGTGCCCCACCCCGCCGTCAACGTGTGCGGCGGCGAGAAGTGATCATCGACGCGAATTGACGCGAGCTCGGTACGGAGCTGGGCGACGCTCGCGCCAGCCGCCAATTCAGCGAAGGTCGTTCCATTCTCGCGAACGCCGATCGCGCGGGCGTACGGCCGCGCGATCCACACATCGCGACTCGCGACGCTCCATGCAAACAGGCCCGGAAACTCACGCGGCACGACGCCGACGACGTGAAAGCGCGTCTGATCGATCGTCACGACGGCGTCGCTCAGATCGGGTGTCCCTCCAAGCTGTTTCCTCCACAGTCGTTCGCTGACAACGGCGACTGGAGCGGCAGACGCGGACGAATCGCTACGATTCAGCAATCGCCCGGCAACGGGACGAATACCGAGCAGTCCGAAGTAGTCACCGGCCACCACCTCGCCCTGCGCCATACGGTCCTCGTGACCGATCGACACGCTCGCCTGAAATCCGCGGAAGCTCGCGAGGCGGGATACGGCGCGTGGCGGTTCTGCGAGAAGCACCGACAAATACTCAGGCGTGACGAGCGCATCCTCGAGGACGGTTCCGTTTTGAGCCGGTTGGATCGGCACCAGCCGCTCGAGGGTCGCCGAGAGCGGATGTGCCTTGTAGAGGACGCCATTGACAACGGCGAAAAGGCCGACGTGAACGGCCACCGAAAGCGCCACCGTGGCGACCACGAACGCCGACACCCAGGACGATCCCACTCGCCGAACGGCGTCCAGAACGTCACGAAGAACCGGACGGAGATCGGTCAAGGCACTCTCAGAGGCCGGTCATTTGTGAACCACCGCTTGTTGGGAAACACACGCATTTAACAGCGTCGCAGAGTTCGCTGCAAGTTGAATCCGGGCCACCGGGTGACCGCGCCGCGTGTCAACTTTTTTCGCAGTGCGCTGGGGCCCGGCCTACGCCGAAGGCTCCGGCCGACAAGCCCACCCCCAGCGCTACGGCGCTTCGGCGCCCTCACTACGTTCGCGAGTCATCTTCTTTGCAATGGCGGGGGGTCCCACCCCCGCGCCTACGGCGCTTCGCCGCCCTCGCTACGCTCGGGGGCTCGCGGTGTCATCTTTTTTTTCTTGTGGAGCCCTGGGCCTTCAGGCCCAGGGGACGTGTCGCGGCGTCATTCCGGATCGATCACCAGCAGCAGCTCCTTCGGCTCGACCGTCTGCCCTGGCTGAACGAGCCGGCGCGCGACGCGTCCCGCGAGCGGCGCGTAGACGGTGCTCTGCATCTTCATCGCTTCGAGGACGAGCAGCTTCTGACCGACCGTGACCGTCTGGCCCTGCTCGACGGCGACCGTCGTCACGACGCCGGGCGTTGGCGCGCCGATCTGGCCGGGCTGGTTGGGATCGGCGACGTCGCGCGGCGCCGTCGTCGGCTTCTGCGAGAGATCGGGGACGATCACTTCGCGCGGCTGCCCGTTCAGTTCGAAGAAGACGATGCGCTGGCCGTCGGGGCGGAGCTCGCCGACGGTCAGGAACTTCACGACGATGGTTTTGCCCGGCTCTAGGTCGACCGTGATCTCGTCGCCCGTCTTCATCCCGTAGAGAAACGCCGTCGTCGGCAGCACGCCGAGGTCGCCGTACTTCTGGACCGCGCGCGCGAACTTGAGGAACACGTCGGGATACATGACGTAGCTCAAGACTTCGGTGTCCGACGGCTTGCGGCCAATCTGCCGTTCGATGTCGGCGGCGGTCGCCTCGAAGTCCACGGGCTTCAGCCGCGCGCCCGGTCGGCCGCGCTGTGGTTTCTGCCGGCCCAGGATCTGCCGCTGCAGCCGCTTCGGCCACCCGCCGTCGGGCTGACCGAGCGATCCGGCGAACATCTCGACGACCGAGTTCGGCAGCGTGAGGCCGTGCCGCGGCCCTTTCGCCTCGAACTCCGCCATCGTCAAACCGTGCGTGACGAGGAAGATCGCCATGTCGCCGACGACCTTGCTCGACGGCGTCACCTTCACGACGTCGCCGAACGCGCGGTTCACGTCCGCGTAGGCGCGCGCGATGTCGCCCCAGCGATCGCCCAGCCCCATGGCGTCGGCCTGCGCGCGCAGGTTCGTGTACTGGCCGCCGGGCATCTCGTGCGCGTAGACCTCGGCCGTGCCCGACGGCGGCGCGTTGTCGAACGGCTCGTACTCGGTGCGCACGGCCTCCCAGTAGTCGGAGTACGCGTTGAGCCACGGCAGGCTGAGACCAGTCGCGCGCGGCGTGTGCTCGAGCGCGGCGACGATCGAGTTGAGATTCGGCTGGCTCGTCGTGCCGCTCATCGCGGCGACCGCGACGTCCGCGATGTCGACGCCGGCGTCGCTCGCCTTGAGCACGGAGGCCGCCTGCACGCCACTCGTGTCGTGCGTGTGGAAGTGGATGGGGATCCCGACTTCCTGCTTCAGCGCGCGGACGAGCTTCTCGGCGGCGTACGGCCGGCAGAGTCCCGCCATGTCCTTGATGGCGAGAATGTGCGCGCCCATCCGCTCAAGCTCCTTCGCCATGCGCACGTAGTAACGGAGCGGATACTTGTCGCGCTTCGGGTCCAGGATGTCGCCCGTGTAGCAGACCGCGGCCTCGCACACACGGCCCGTCTTGCGGACCGCTTCCATCGCCACCTTCATGTTCGGCAGCCAGTTGAGCGAGTCGAACACGCGAAAGATGTCCATGCCGTTCGCCGCCGCTTCGACGACGAACGCGCGCACGGCGTTGTCCGGATACGCCGTGTAACCGACGGCGTTCGACGCGCGCAGCAACATCTGGAAACAGATGTTCGGAATGAGCTCGCGCAGTCGCGTCAGCCGCTTCCACGGATCTTCGCGGAGGAAGCGCATCGACACGTCGAACGTCGCGCCGCCCCACATCTCGAGGCTGTAGAGGTGCGGCAGCCGCCGCGCGATGAATCCGGCGATCGCGGCCATGTCGTACGTGCGCACGCGCGTCGTGAGCAGCGACTGGTGCGCGTCGCGGAGCGTCGTGTCGGTCAGGAGCAGCGGCTTCTGCTTCCGCGTCCACTCGACGAAGCCATCCGCGCCGAGCTCGTCGAGCTTCTGCCGCGTGCCGGCCGGCGGCGCGCTCGATCCGGCTGACGGCACGACGGGCGTCTTCAACCGTGCGGGCTTCGGCTTGCCCTTCACCTCGGGATTGCCGTTGACCGTGATCTCGGCGACGTACGTCAGCAGCTTCGTCGCGCGATCGCGGCGCGGGGTGAACGCGAACAGCCCTGGCGTCTCGTCGATGAACCGCGTCGTCGCGCGGCCGGACTGGAAGAGCGGGTGATTGACGACGTTCTCGAGGAACGGGATGTTGGTCTTGACACCGCGAATGCGGAACTCGCGGAGCGCGCGGTCCATGCGCCGGCACGCATCGGTGAACTCGCGGCCCCACGCCGTGCACTTGACGAGCAGCGAGTCGTAGAACGGGCTGATGACCGCGCCGCCGTACGCGGACCCGCCGTCGAGCCGGATGCCGAATCCGGCAGGCGAGCGGTACGTGTGGATCTTCCCGTAGTCGGGGACGAAGCCGTTCTGCGGATCCTCGGTCGTCACGCGGCACTGAATCGCGTAGCCGTGCAGCGGCACCTGGTCCTGCGGCGGCAGACCGATCGTCTCGTCGAAGAGCGAATGACCTTGCGCGACGAGGATCTGGCAGCGCAGCAGATCGACGCCCGTGACGACCTCGGTCACCGTGTGCTCGACCTGGATGCGCGGATTGACCTCGATGAAGAACCACTCGCCGGTTTCCGAGTCGAGCAGGAACTCGACGGTACCGGCGTTGTAGTAACCGGCCTTCTTCACGAGACGCACGGCCGCGTCGCAGATGCCGCGCCGGATCTCGGGATCGAGTCCCACGGCCGGCGCCACCTCGACGACCTTCTGATGCCGGCGCTGCACGGAGCAGTCGCGCTCGTACAAGTGCAGGACGTGACCGTGGCGGTCGGCGAGAATCTGCACTTCGACGTGCTTCGGCTTGCGGATGTAGCGCTCGAGGAACACGGCGCCGTTACCAAAGGCCGACGCCGCTTCGCGGGTGGCTTCTTCGAAGCGCGGTGCGAGCTCGTCCGCCGACTCGACGACGCGCATGCCGCGACCGCCGCCGCCGAAGGCGGCCTTGATGATGAGCGGATAGCCGATGGCGCGCGCCGCACGTCGCGCCTCGGTCAAGCCGCTGAGCGGATGCTCGACACCGGGCACGATCGGCACGCCCGCGCGGATCGCGAGCGCACGCGCTTTCGTCTTGTCGCCGAGCAGCTCGAGCAGCTTCGCGCTCGGCCCGACGAAGGTGATGCCCGCCTTCTCGCACGCGCGCGGCAGCGCCGGATTCTCGGACAGGAACCCGTAGCCCGGATGAATCGCGTCGACGCCCTTTGCCTTGGCCAGCGCGACGATGCCGTCGACGTCGAGATACGCCTCGATGGGCCCCTTGCCGGCGCCGATTTCGTAGGCCTCGTCCGCCTTGAAGCGATGGAGGCTCAAGGCATCTTGCTTCGGAAAAATCGCGACCGTGCGCAGGCCGAGCTCGGTGGCCGCGCGCATGATCCGGATGGCGATTTCACCGCGATTCAGGGCGAGGAGTTTCTGCATCGAACGTCCGTGTATCTATCAGGTGGCCCGGGACCCGGCCGAGCCCACAAGAAATATCACTTTTTGCAATGGCGCTGGGGCTGCTGCTACCCTTCCAGCGTCAGCCACCCGGTGCTCCGATGGCGGCAGCCACCACAGGTCTGCCGTAGGGCGCCGCCCGGTGGCGTCGCTTCGACCCGATCCGCCGGGATCGTTTCCCTGGTCGTCCTCCGGACGAACATGGCTGAATCGAAGCGCCCGGCGCATCGTATCGCTCCCAACTCGTTTTCCACGTCTGTACGGCTCTGGAAGCCGCGTCGGCCGCGCGTTATGTGGCGCCGCGCGACCCAGCGCGCGTGTCTCGTGTCGCTGCTGCTCGCCGCCGCGATCGCCGTGGTGCGCGCGCAGGACGCCACGCAGACGCGAGTGTCTGCCCCGACGTCTTCAGCCGTCGTGGGCGTGGTCTCGGGCCGCGTGACGGACGAGGCGGGCCGCGCGCTCGCGGGCGTGACCGTCCGTCTCACCTGTGGCCGCGTGGTCACGGTCGTCGTGACCTCCGACGCCGGCACGTATCAGATGAACGCACACGGACCGTCACCCTGCGCCGTGTCGTTCTCGGCAATGAACTTCGCCAGCGTCCGGCGTCCACACCTGGACGTTCGGCCCGGTACATCCATTCATCTCGACGTCGTCCTCCCCCTGCGCGTGACCGCGGACGTCGTCGTCACCGCCGACCGGACGTTCAGGAACCTGGCGGATCTCGATCATCCAGAAGAAAGCCTGGTCGGCATCGCCGACGCGGCGAGCGAAGGCGCGGTAACAGGACGTCAGATCGCGGAGCGGCCCGTGATGCGGCCGGGTGAAGTGCTCGAGTCAGTGCCGGGCGTGATCATCAGCCAGCACAGCGGCGAGGGCAAGGCGAACCAGTACTATCTGCGCGGCTTCAATCTCGATCACGGCACCGACTTCGCGACCACGGTCGCCGGCGTGCCGGTGAACCTGCCAACGCACGCGCACGGCCAGGGCTATTCGGATCTCAACTTCCTCATCCCCGAGCTCGTGAGCGGCGTGCAGTTCAGGAAGGGACCGTACTCGGCCGAAGACGGCGACTTCTCGGCCGCCGGCGCCGCCACCATCAACTACGTCAACGCCCTCGATGCGCCCATCGTCGACGTCAGCGGCGGCGAGGAAGGCTGGACGCGCGTGCTCGCTGCCGCGTCACCACACGTGGGCGCGGGTCGTCTGCTGGCAGCGATCGAGATCGGACACAACGACGGCCCATGGGTGCACCCAGACGATGACCGGAAAGTGAATGGCGTGGTCCGCTTCAGTACCGGCGGTCCGCAGCAGGCGTTCTCGGTCACGGGCATGGCGTACGCGGCGCGGTGGAACTCGACCGACCAGGTGCCCGACCGCGCGATTGCGTCGGGGCTCATCTCGCGCTTCGGCGCGATCGACGACACGGACGGAGGCCGCACGCATCGTGTCAACGTGTCTGCCGATTACCAGCACGGCACCGGCCAGACCCTGACACGCACGACGGCGTACGTTTCTCGTTACGCGCTGAATCTCTTTTCCGATTTCACCTACGCGCTCGACGACCCCGAGCACGGCGATCAATTCGAGCAGGCGGATCGACGCTGGGTGAGCGGCGCGCGCGTCACGCACCGGCGCCTGGCGAGCTGGCACGGCGTGTCGTTCGAAAACGCGGTCGGCGCGCAATATCGGCACGACGCCATTCCGATCGTCGGTCTCTATCACACCGCAGCGCAAACGCGGCTGAGCACCGTGCGTGAGGACGCGGTCGACGAGCAGTCGCTCGGCGTCTTCGCCGAGAGCTCCGCGCACTGGACGCCATGGCTGCGGACGACGGCAGGCCTGCGCGTGGATGGGTATCGCTTCGACGTCTCGTCGAACATCCCGGCGAACTCCGGTCTCACGCACGCCGGCCTCGTCAGCCCAAAACTTGGCATCGTCCTGGGACCGTGGAAGAAGACGGAGATCTACGGCAACGCGGGAGACGGCTATCACAGCAACGACGCGCGCGGGACGACGATCACGGTCGATCCGTCGACGGGCGAACCGGTCGATCGCGTCACGCCGCTCGTTCGTGCGCACGGCGCGGAGGTCGGACTGCGGACGGTCGCGGTGCCGCACGTGCAGTCGACGCTGGCCGTCTGGCGCCTCGACCTCGCGTCCGAGCTCGTGTTCGTCGGCGACGCAGGCACGACCGAGGCGAGCCGGCCGAGCTCGCGCTACGGCGTCGAGTGGTCGAACTACGCAGCGCTGCGGCCGTGGTTGACGGTCGACGCCGACTTCGCGTGGTCGCATGCGCGCTTCACGGATGCCGATCCGGTAGGACGCATGATTCCCGGTGCGGCGGGAAGCGTCGTATCGGCGGGCGTCACCATCGCGCCGGCCGGCCGTGCGTTCGGCAGCGTGCGACTGCGCTACTTCGGCCCTCGGCCGCTCATCGAGGACGACAGCGTCCGGTCGGACGCGACGAGCCTCGTCAACGCGCAGGCCGGCTGGCGTCTGACGTCGCGTGTCGCGCTCGTGCTCGACGCGTTCAATCTGCTCGACGCCGCGGCGAGCGACATCGACTATTTCTACACGTCGCGCCTGCCCGGCGAACCGCTCGACGGCGTGGACGACATCCACACCCATCCGACGCTGCCGCGGACACTGCGAGCGTCAGTGCGGGTGAGGTTTTGAGGCAGCACGCGCCGGCCATCGAGGACGGGTTGGCCGCGTCTAGGCGCCTTCCACGGCCTGCGACGCCCGTTACCCCCAGGGGGGTGGCGAGGACGGGCCGGCCCCCCTAAAATCAGAGCGGCTCACTTGCAGCCATGGCCGGCGTGTGTTGTACGCTGGTCGGTCCCAGCCTCGGACATGGGAGAGCCATGACCGGCCGGGATGCCCCAGGACCGACGGACGGCCTGGCGCGAACTCGAAGGAGACGCCTCTCGTGCGTAGCACCACGTTGATGAAGTCATTGATCAGTTCGATCGGTTCGGCACTCATCCTGACCCTCGCGCTCGCTGCTCCCGCGGCCGCGCAGCAGCCCTCGCGCCCGGTCTCGGGCGGCAACGACCAGACGATGCTCGTCGGCGCGGGGTTGACGTTCCTCCACGGCGGCGACAGCACCGGCGTCGGCTTCGCCGGCAACGCGCTCTTCAATGCCCTCAAGACGACCGACACCGGCCGCATCGGCATTGTCGGCGACCTCGGTTGGAATCACTTCGACGGCGGGTCGGTGACGACCGTCATGGGCGGCGGCCGCTACACCTTCACGACGAAGGGCAAGGTGGTCCCCTACGGCCAGTTCCTCGTGGGCATCGTGCACTCGCCGGGCGACACGGACTTCAATCCGAGCCTGGGCTTCGGCGCCGACGTCGCCTGGCTGCCGAACCTGAACTTCCGCGGCGAGATTTCGTTCATCTTCGCCGACTCGAACGCCACGCGCTTCTTCCTGGGCGTGTCGTTGCCGATCCACAAGCGGTAACACGCTGGCACCGCGAAGCCCCGAGCGTAGCGAGGGTGCTGAGCGCCGTGGCGCTGGGGGTGGGGCCCCAGCGCGCTGCAAAGAAGATGACTGGCGAGCGGGTCTACTTTTTCTCAACAGCTCGCGGGGCCCCACCCCCGCGAGCCCGCTCAGCACCGCTCCTTCGTCGCGGACTTCGCGGACTTTGTTTAGTGCGCCTTCGGCGCTGTCTCGAATCCCAGCCGCTCGAACATCGCTCGCGCAGCATTTCCCTGCAGGAACGTCAGCACTTTGGCCGCGTCCGGACTCGCGCGTGGCGTGAGCGCGGCCGGATAGATGATGGCCGGATGCGTCCCGTCCGGGAACGTGTCGACGACGGCGACGCCGCGGTCGACGGCGGCGTCGGTGCTGTAGACAATGCCGAGCGGCGCTTCGCCGCGCTCGACGAGCAGGAGCGCCGCGCGGACGTTTTCGGCGCGCGCGAGTTTGCCGGCGACTGAGTCCCAGACGCCGAGCGCCGAGAGCGCGGCTTTCGCGTACTTGCCCGCCGGCACTGCGTCGGGGTCGGCCACGGCCAGCCGTCCACTTGCGCCGAGCGCGGCCGCGAGCGCGAAGCCCGGCTCGATGCGCAGGGACGACGGCTCGCCCTTCGGCGCGATGAGCACGAGATGATTGCCGAGTAGGTTGACGCGCGTGTCCGTCCGAATCAGCGCGCGATCGGCGAGATAGTTCATCCAGTCGAGATCCGCGGAGATGAAGAGATCCGCCGGCGCGCCGTTCTCGATCTGCCGCGCCAGGGTCGAACTGGCGGCATAGGACGCGCGCACGTGAACGCCCGTGGCCGACTCGGCCATCGGCGCCAGCTCGTCGATCGCCGTCTGCAGCGACGCCGCCGCGAAGACGAGCACGCCGCCCGGTTCGCCCTGCGGCGCGGGCGCCGCTTGGACCGGCGCGAACAGCAAGGCCAGCGCGAGGCCGCTCGCGACCCTCGCCATCGATCCCGACCGCCACGCCCGCCCGATCCGTCGACGCATCGTCCGCATGCTGCGACTGTAGATGGGCTACAGATGCCTACGCAAATCGGCTTGTATCGACTCCAATCGGTTTTCGGTGGGTTGCTTCGCCACTGCGCCTGACCTGCCCTCACTGTCAAGACAATGTCTGGCGTGCCGTGCTACGCTGGTATCACGCTCGCGGAGGAGACGATGGCGCCGACGATCACACGCAGTGAGAAGCTCGACCTCCGGCTCACGCCGGATGCCAAGCGCACCCTACAAACCGCCGCGGCGGCGACGAATCGGTCGGTCAGTGACTTCGTGCTCGAGAGTGCGCTCGAGCGAGCCGCCGAAGCCCTTCCGAATCGCACCCGTTTTCGGCTCGGCCCCGACGAATGGGCCGAGTTCCAGGCACTGTTGGACGCCGAACCGCGCTCGAACCCGCGTTTGGCCAACCTGCTTCGCCGACCGGGCTTCTTCGACTCTCGCCGACGTGAGCGCGCGAAGGATTGAGAAGCTGACACGCGCTCACGCAGTTGAAAACTTCGACTGCGGCAAGAGCCCATTGAATCGGTTTCTCGCCCGATACGCGCTCCAGAGTCAGCAAGCTGGCGCGTCGCAGACCTACGTGGGGCTCGTCGGCGATGAGATCGTCGGCTACTACACGCTCGCGTTCGGCGCGGTCGAACATGCCGACGCGCCCGCGCGCGTCGGAAAAGGCCTCGCCAAACATCCCATTCCGCTCATGGTGCTGGCCCGTCTGGCCGTGTCGAACGAGTGGCAGCGCCAAGGTATCGGCTCTGCGCTGCTCAAGGACGCGGTGCTGCGCACCTTGCAGGCGGCGGAGATCGCCGGGCTTCGCGCGCTCGCCGTGCACGCGAAGGATGATGAGGCGCGAGCGTTCTACGAACGTTACGGGTTCATCTCGTCCTCAACCGACACGTATCACCTGCTCGTCCTGCTCAAGGACGTCAAGAAGGACCTCGGGATCGTCTGAGAGGGCGAAGTCCTCGTCCGAGCGGCGGCCGAACACGACGATCAGCCCTTGACGGGATCGGATTCGAGCACGCGCGCCATGGCGCCGGCGAGCCGCTGCCAGCGCGACGTCTGATCGGCGAGGTGCGCGCGGCCGGTCCGCGTGAGCGCGTAGAAGCGCGCGCGGCGGTTGTTGGTCGACGTGCCCCACTTGGCGGAGATCCACCCGCGCGCCTCGAGCCGCTGCAGCGCGGGGTACAGCGCGCCGTGCTCGACGAGCAGCACGTCGTCTGACGTGCGTTGGATCGCGAGCGCGATGCCCTGGCCGTGCTCGGGGCCGAAGGCGAGCACGCGCAGGATCAGCACGTCGAGCGTGCCCTGGAGCAGCGCGAGGCGTTCGTGCTTCTCTTGGGTTGGCATGTCACCTGAGTGTCGATCGTCACAGGTGAGATGTCAACCCATCTCGCCGAGATGCGCGGGAAATCGGCTTCAAAATCGTATGTACGATGACGACATTTCGACAGTTGCCCTGTCAATTCTGCGGCGATCGTCACGCGCGCGCCGTGCGAATCGGCGGGAAGTCCCGCAAAAGCGTGAAGCGGCCGCGGTACGGAATTCGCTCGTCCCCGCCCGACGTTCGATGACCGCCGCACGTGACGCGGCCATGACGGCTGGCGCACCGGCATCGCGATCCCCAGGTGAACATGTTCATGAATCGCGTTCGCTCCCTTGCCCTGGTCGCCGTCGCGACGCTCGCCGCCACGGGCGGCGCGGCGTGCAGCGCCGATCATCCGCTCAGCCCGACGGCTCCGACCGTCACGGCGCCGGCCGCCACCGCACCGGCCGTCGCCAACTTCCTCGGGACGTGGTCGTCGTCGACCGTGTCCGAATCGCGGCCGCTCGCCGACAGTCTGTCCAACTTCGATCTGAAGACCTGCGGCAACTTCCAGTGGACGATCTCGTCGCAGACCGACGACGCGATCGCGGGAACGTTCACGGCACTCTGCATGGGCGCCATCACGGTGACCGGCACCGCGTCGGGCCAGATCACGACGCCGACGACCGTGGCGCTCACCATCAACGGATCGGGCACGATTCCCGACACGGGCGACTGCGCGTTCACGCTCAGCTCGACCGGCACGATCGAAGGCGACAACGACGCGCTGGCGCTCCAGTTCACCGGCACGTCGTGCGTCGGCCCGTTCTCGGGACACGAGACACTGCACCGCGGCGACATTCCCGGCCTGGCCGATCCCGAGCCGCCGACGCAGGACCCGCCGCCACCGCCTGACACGCCGCAGCAGGAACCGTGGGAACTCTGCGCGCCGCTCACCGGCGACAAGCTCGCGCTCGTTCGTTGCGTGCACGACGCGATCGATCCCGGATCATCGGCCGACCGCGCGTTCGAGGTGACGACGCGCGTGGCGTGGCTGCTGCGCGGTGAAGGCGCGGGCCTGCTCATCAAGGACAGCGGCGAGAACATCATCTTCTGGAAGGGCTCCTGGTTCTCGCTCTCGCGCGTCTGCTATCCGGACGGCCACATCTTCAAGATCCTGACCGATGCAGGCGACGGTGGGACCAACGGACCGGGCTGGGCGGACGATGACTTCGTCGATCGGAGCCGGTATGTGCCGGCGATAGATCCCCGATAGGTTCCGGGTTCCGGGTTCGTTCGGTTCCGCGTTCTGTGTAGTTGCTGGCCTCGCCGCGGCAGCTTCTCCGACGCGGTTGCGGGACGGTCCCGGAACCCACTTCTGGCTTCTGGCTTCGAACCTCTAACTTGTCGCGTGCTTTTGACTAGAATGAGCCCGTGGCCAGTCTGATCGACGCTATCGACGTCAAGCGCAAGATGTTCATCGAGTACGAGGAGGCGCCCTACCACTGCCTCGACGTCGAGATCTCGCGCCCCACGGCCCGCGGCGGGCAGACGCTCGTGCGGCTCAAGATGCGCAACCTGATCTCGCGCGCCGTCTTCGACCGGACGTTCAAGGCGGCCGACAAGTTCAAGGAGCCTGACCTCGAGGTCGTGCCAGCCTCCTATCTCTACAACGACGCGACCGGCTTCCACTTCCTCGATCAGAACAGCTTCGAGACCCTCACGCTCCAGCCCGAGATGCTCGGCGACGACCGGCAACTGCTCGCCGACAACCTGCTCGTGCAAGTCCAGAAGTTCAACGGTCAGCCGATCGGCGTCCAGTTCCCGCCGCACGTCGAGCTCGCGGTCGCCTCGACCGAACCCGGCGTCCGCGGCGACACGGCCAGCGGCGGCGTGACGAAGCTGGCGGTGCTCGACACCGGCCTCGAGATCCGCGTGCCGCTCTTCATCAAAGAAGGCGAAAAGGTGAAGGTCCACACCGAAACACGAGAGTTCGCCGGCCGGGCGTGATCGGAGTCATCTTTATTTGCAATGCGTTGGGGCCCCACCCCCAACGCTACGCGCTTCGCCGCCCTCGCTCCGCTCGGGGGCTTGCGGTATCAACTTTTTAACAGCTTGGCTTCGGGCCTGTCCGTGTCCGTCCCCTTCGCGCGCTTCGCGGCTTCGCGTGAGGCCTCCGTCGCGCCTTCGCGTACAATGCCGCGTCATCGCGCACAAGGAGCCCGCCATGCGTCGCATACTGCCTCTGGCTGCCGCCGCGCTCGTCGTCGCCGCGACCGCCCACGCTCAGCTCGTCACCACCTACGATCCGCCGCGTTCGAATTGTTGTCTCGCCGGCTCGGCCCAGACGCTCGCCAACCAGCTCCAGGACTGGAACCAGCTCGGCCGCTATCACGACGCGAACGTGGCCTTGATGCAGCAGGCGCCCGATTCGAAACGCGTCGTGTTCATGGGGGACTCGATCACTGACTTCTGGCCGCTCGATCGCTCGTTCCCCGGACAGCCGTACGTCAATCGCGGCATCAGCGGCCAGACGACCGCGCAGATGCTCGTGCGCATGTATCCCGACGTCATCGATCTGAAACCCGCGGCCGTCGTCATCTTCGCGGGGACGAACGACATCGCGCAGAACAACGGGCCGCAGACGATCGAGATGATCGAAGAGAATCTGATGGCGATGACCGAGCTGGCGCAGGGACACGGCATCAAGGTCGTCCTGTGCTCGCTCACGCCGATCTCGGATCACGCGCAGCCGCCCGCAGGCCGCAACGGCGGTCCGGCGCCCGCGCCGCGCAACCAGTCGACGCATCGCCCGCCAGCCGACATCCTCGCGCTGAATGCGTGGATCAAGGACTACGCGTCGCGCATCAAGGCCCCCTACGTGGACTACTACTCGGCGACCGTGGGCCCGGACGGTATGTACAAGGACGGCATCTCGAACGACGGTCTGCATCCGAACGCCGCCGGCTACGAGTTGATGGCGCCGGTCGTCGAGGCCGCCCTGCGCCAGGTCGTCCGCTAGTCCGACGGCGCGCCTGCGACTCGCCGCGAGGGGCCCTCCATGCCGCCCGTCACCGCCACGAACGGCACGCTGACCGTCACGGCCTATTGCGGCGATGCGAAGACGCTCGTGGCCTTCGATCTGCCGAAGACGGCGTCCACGCGGTTGGCGGGATTCACGATCGCGGTCAAGGCTGGCGGCGCGGCGCCGTACTATCTGCTCAACCAGCTCCAGTTCAAGACGCCCGCCGATCACGCGCAGGATCCGACCTTACCCGCCAACTCGAGCTTCAACGCGCCGATTCACAAGTTCCGCTGGGTCCATGTGCCGGGCGCGGCGCACCAGGGCCTGCAGCCGTATTTCGGCACGTACCGCTACACGGTCACGCCGCGGTACTTCGACGCGCACGGGTCGATGCAACCGCTCGATCCTGCTGTGTCGGTCACCGTCGCCGTCCGCGTAGCGCCGTTCCAGAAGGGGCACGTCCGCCTCGGCTTCACGCGTGGGTTCACGCAGTCGCAGGCCTTCGTCCGCCACTTCGGACTCGACGCCGTCATCCAGCCGCGCGATGCGGATCTCATCTTCGACACGAGCGCGGAAGCCGGCAGCAACGCCGCCGGCGATCGCTATACCTACGACGATGCCTATGCGTGGCTGGGATTCACGGCGCGGTCGACGATCCTCGATTTACTCGACGAGGTCATCGCGAAGAGCACGCTGCAGCTCGACGTCTTCGCGTACGACCTGAACGAGCCCGGCGTGCTCAGCCGTCTTCTGACACTCGCCGGTCAGGGACGCGCGCGCGTCATCCTCGACAATGCGGCGCTGCACCACAACGCCACCAAGCCAAAGCGCGAGGATCAGTTCGAAACGCTGTTCACCGCGGCCGCAAAGGCGCCAGCCGCCATCCTCCGCGGTCATTTCAGCCGTTACGCGCACGACAAGGTCTTCATCGTCACGAAGACGAGCGGCCGCGGCCAAGGTCCCGTCAAGGTCCTGACTGGATCGACGAATTTCTCGATCACCGGCCTCTACGTCAACTCGAACCACGTCGTCATCGTCAACGACGCGCGCGTGGCCGGCGAGTACACGGCGGTGTTCGAAGCCGCGTGGACAGGTGCGGTGAAGGCGCCGGCCTTTCGGAAATTGCCGCTCTCGACGACGACGTTCTCCGTGTCGGGCAGCGGCGTGCCGGCCATGGACGTGACCTTCTCCCCGCACACCACGGCTGACGCCGATCGCATTTTGAACGACGTCGCCGCACGCATCGAGGAAGAGGGTGCTGACGGCCGCGTCAAGGGCAGCGTGCTCTTCGCCGTCATGCAGGTCGACGGCAGCGAAAGTCCGGTCTACGAGGCGCTCCGATCGTTGCACGACAACGCGGCGATCTTCAGCTACGGCATCAGCGACAGCACGGACGGCATCGTCCTCTATCGGCCGAAGACGAAGGGCGGCGTGCTCGTGACCGGCAAGCCAGCGTCGGCCGTGCTGCCGCCGCCGTTCAACCAGGTGCCCGGCGTCGGCCTCGGCCACCAGGTGCATCACAAGTTCGTCGTGTGCGGCTTCAACGGACCGGATCCGGTCGTCTACTGCGGGTCGTCCAATCTGGCGTCAGGCGGCGAGGTCGAGAACGGCGACAACCTGCTGGCGATTCACGACGCCGACATCGCGACCGTCTTCGCGATCGAGGCGCTCGCGCTCGTGGATCACTTCGATTTCCTGGACGGCATCGCCTCGGCGCCCGACGCGAAGAAGACCGCCGCGCCGCCCACGTCGAAGCCGCAGGCCGCCGTCGACGCGGGCTGGTATCTGTCGACCACGGATCGCTGGACGCGGCCGTACTACGACCCGGACGATTTGCGATGTGTGGATCGGGAGTTGTTCGGAGGATAGCGCTCGCATCGCTCGCGCAAGTCCAGATCCGTCCCTCTCGTCCTCTGCCTTCTTTCTTTGAGTTGCGGCGGGGCCCCACCCCCACCGCCTTGCCGCGCTGGCGCTCCGCCCTCAGCACGCGCGCCCTGCGCGCGGCTTCGGGCCTGTCGCTGACCCTATCTTCCGTGGAGCCCCGAGCCTTCAGGCTCAGGGAGCACCGTTCCCTTGTCACAACCGTGCGGCTCGCGCGTCTTCGCGGTATGAAGAATGGTGTCATGACGCGCGAGGCGCCTTCCACCGCGGCCGAGTTCGAGCAGCTCCGAGGCCGGTTGTTCGGGCTCGCCTACCGCATGCTCGGCTCGCGCGCCGAGGCCGAGGACGTCGTCCAGGACGCGTACATCCGCTGGCACCAGGCCGATCGCGAGGCCGTGCAGAACGCCGAGGCGTGGCTCGTCACGACAGCGACGCGACTGGCGATTGACCGGCTTCGCGCGTCCGCGCGCGAGCGTGAGGCTTATACCGGTCCCTGGCTGCCCGAGCCGCTGTTCGGCGGCGAGGCGCCAGACCCGAGCCGGCATCTCGAGATGGCCTCGGATCTCTCGATGGCCTTCCTCGTCCTGCTCGAGCGGCTCGCGCCAGACGAGCGCGCCGCCTTTCTCCTCCATGACGTCTTCGACTGTGGATACGGCGTCGTCGCGCGGGCACTCGGCAAGAGCGAGGCGGCGTGCCGGCAGACGGTCCATCGCGCGCGCACGCGCGTCCGAAGCGAGCGGCGGCGATTCGAGGTGAGCGACGGCGCGAAACGGCGCCTGCTCGACGCCTTCGCGGCCGCCGTTCAGACGCAGGACGAGCAGACACTGCAATCGCTCTTCGCATCTGACGCCACATGGACGGCCGATGGCGGCGGTCGTGTGCCAGCTTCTCCGCGCGCCATCGTCGGCGGTGACCGAATCGCGCGGTTCGTGCTCGGTCTGCGCCGCGGCGTGTACAGCGCCGGCGTCAGCCTGGAGCCAGCGACGATCAACGGCGAATCAGCGCTCACGATCCTCATCGACGGCCAGCTCGTCGCGACACTCTCAATCGCCACCGACGGCGACCGCATCCTCCACGTCTACGCGGTCATCAATCCGGAGAAGCTTCGGATTGAGAAACGTTGACACCGCGAGCCCCCGAGCGTAGCGAGGGCGGCGAAGCGCATCAAAGGAAAGTCCGCGAAGCCCGCGACGGAGGAGCGGCGCTGAGCGGGCGAGCGGGGGTGGGGCCCCGCGAGCGAGTCAAGAAAAGATGACTCCCCCGCTGTCACAGCGCCTCCATTTGCCCGTCTACGGTGCAGAGCGTCTCGCCTGGCATCGCGAGCGCGCATCAAGGAGGACATTCATGACGCCCCGCCTTTCCACGACCGACTACATCAACGCCCCGCTCGGACGCGCCATGCTCAACCTGGAGCAGGCGGTCAAGGCGAGCGGCCTCGAGCGATCGCTGCTCGAGCTCGTCAAGATCCGCGCGTCGCAGATCAACGGCTGCGCGTTCTGCATCGACATGCACACGATCGACGCGCGGGCGCTCGGCGAGACTGAACAGCGCATCTACGCGCTCAACGCGTGGCACGAAGCGCCGTTCTTCACCGATCGCGAACGCGCCGCGCTCGCCTGGACCGAAGCCGTCACGCGCGTCGCCGACACGCACGTGCCCGACGACGTCTACCACCAGGTTCGGGCGCTGTTCAGCGAGGAAGAGATCGTCGTGCTCACGTTCGCGGTCGCGACTATCAACGTGTGGAATCGACTGTCGATCTCGTTCCGGGTCCCGGCCGGCACGTATCGGCGGCCGCAGGAGCCGGCGGGGGTGGCGTGAGGGCTGGATGTTAGCGGCCGGTTCCAGGTTCCGGGGTTCAGGGTTCCGAGGTTCTGGTTCCAGGTTCTGGCACGCGGTTCCTGGTTCTCCGGGTTCCAGGTTTGCGGAGGTTCCGAGTTCCGCGTTCTCAGGTTCCAGGTTCGACGGCGGCACGCGGATGCTCCGCGAGATCTGACTTTCGAGGCCATGCGTAAACGCGTCCGCCTCGTTCAGCTTCCGCTCGGATCCAGTTCAGAGCTCGATCCCTTCCGCACCTTCGCGTCTTCGCGTCTTCGCGCGAGACCGCACCTGGAACCCACTTCGGGCTTCTGGCTTCGAACTTCTGACTTCCCTCGCGCGCACCGATGCCGCGCGCGAGGGCCTGTGCTACGCTGCCGCCGATGGCAGAGTCTGCGTGACCACCGTGATCGTTCTCGCCGTCGTCGCAGCGGCGGTGGCCGTCGGGCTCGTCGCGGCGGCGCGCCGGCGGAAGGCGCTCGCCGAGCAGGCCGACGATGAGCTGGGGGCGCTCGTCGCGCGACTGCGCGCGACTCGCCACGGCGACGATCCGCCCGCGTACCGTGGGACCGTCGGCAACCGCGTCTGCCTGCTCGAAGAGCTCGAGAGCGAGACGCGCAAGCTGCCGTTGTATCTCGTGCACATTCGCCTCGCGTGCCGCTCGCCGCTCGAGTTCGAGCTGCAGCACCAGCCATCGGAGATGGAAGCGCGCGTGCTCGGCGACGTCGAGCTGGGCGACCCGGAATTCGACGCACACTTCCTCATTCGTACGACGGACACCGACGCGGCCCGGCGCGCGCTCGCACCCGACGTACGCGCGGCGCTCGTCGAGTGGCGGCGCCGTGGATGGCTGGAGCGACTGTGGATCGTCGGCGGCGAAGTCAACCTGCAAGGTCGCGCCAACTTCAGGCAGCGCGAGGCCATCCGGCAGATCGACACGTATCTCCGAACCGTCACCGCGCTCGCCGATCGCCTCGATGGCGTAGGATCGATGTCATGACACGGCCACTCGGACGCACGGGATTGTCGGTGTCGCCGATGATCCTCGGCGGAAACGTTTTCCTCTGGACCGCAGACAAACCCACGTCATTCGCCGTGCTCGATCGCTTCGCCGATGCCGGCTTCGAGACGATCGACACGGCCGATGCCTACAGCCGGTGGGTGCCCGGCCACAAGGGTGGTGAATCCGAGTCGGTCATCGGCGAGTGGATGGCGACTCGTCATCGCCGCGACCGGACCCTCGTGATCACGAAGGTCGGGTCCGAGATGGGGCCGGGCAAGAAGGGGCTGTCCGCCGCGTACATCGCCGAGGCCGTGGAGGCCTCGCTCCGAAGGCTTCGCACGGACTACATCGACCTCTATCTCTCGCACTGGCCCGACGCATCGGTGCCGTACGAGGAGACGCTCGGCGCGTACGCGCGGCTCATCGACGCCGGCAAAGTCCGTGCGATTGGCGCGTCGAATCTGGATGCGACCCAACTTCGCGCGTCGCTCGACGCCGCAGCCGCGCACGGACTGCCGCGCTATGACGTGCTGCAGACGGAATACAACCTCTACGCGCGCGAGGCGTTCGAGAGTGGGCTCGCCGAGCTCACCACGGCCGAAGACATCGGCGTCGTCTGCTACTTCGGCCTGGCGCGCGGGTTTCTGACCGGCAAGTATCGGTCCGACGCGGACCTCGGTCAGAGCGCGCGCGGCAGCGGTGTCAAAGACTATTTGAACGATCGCGGCTTCCGGATTCTCGCGGCGCTCGACGCCGTCGCGGAAACGCGCGGCGCGTCACAGGCGGAAGTCGCGCTCGCCTGGCTCGCAGCGCAGCCGGGCGTCACCGCGCCCATCGCGAGCGCGACCAGCGTCGCGCAGGTCGAGAGTCTCATCCGCGCAGCGTCACTCGTGCTGTCGGCCGACGACATCCACGCGCTCGACGCAGCGAGCGCAGTCTGAGACCGGGCGGGCACGGAGGCCCGCCCCTACACGATCCCGCCCTATCTCCTGTTCTATCTGTCATCTTCTTTTGCAGTGGCGTTGCGGCCCCACCCCAACGCTACGCGCTTTGGCATCCTCACTGCGTTCGCGAGTCATCTTCTTTGCAAGGCGCTGGGGTCCCACCCCCAGCGCTACGGCGCTTCGGCGCCCTCACTCCGTTCGGGGCCTCGCGGTGTCATCGTTTTTTAGATCCGTCCCCTGCCTTCTTCGCGTCTTCGCGTCTTCGCGTGAGGCCCGTCGCTCCCTACACGCCGTCGAAGAAGTCCACCACGCCAGTCTCGAGCGAGTACTCGGCGCCGACGACGCGCATGCCTTTTTCGGCGATGAGGGATTCGAGGATGCGCGAGCCGTGGCGAAGATGATTGGCGGACGCGCGGATGTTCGCGCGTACAGCTTGCTTCACGAGCGCGTCGCCTCTGAGGCCGGCGTCGAAGAGCCCCTGCACGGACGGACGAATGCGGTTGACGATCGACTGCAGATTGCGCGACGGCGTGGCGCCCGGCGACTCGAGCTCCTCGATCGTCGCCATGATGCCGCCGCACTGCGTGTGGCCGAGCACGACGACGAGCGGCGTGCCGAAGCGCGCGGCGGCGAACTCGACGCTGCCGACGAGCGACGGCGCGATGATGGTGCCGGCGACGCGGATGACGAAGAGGTCGCCGAGTCCCTGGTCGAAGATGATCTCGGCCGGCACGCGCGAGTCCGAGCAGCCGAGGATGGTCGCGAACGGCGCCTGGCTCGTGGCGAGATCGGCCGGTCGGCGCTCGGTGAGGAGCGCGCCGGCGATCGGGGTGTTGGCGGTGAACCGGCGGTTGCCCTGCCGGAGGCGATCGAGCGCTTCGTCTGCGGAAATCACGAGCGCATCTTATCGCGGCGGCAGGGCACGGCCTTGTTTGCTCGCCGGCTCAGCGCCGCGAGTCATCTTCTTGGCAGCGGCTCGGGGCTGCCCCCGCACCTACGGCGCTTCGGCGCCCTCGCTGCGCTCGCCAGTCATCTTTCTTACAGTGCGTTGGGGCCCCCACCCCCAACGCTACGACGCTTCGGCGCCCTCGCTGCGCTCGTCAGTCATCTTTCTTACAGTGCGTTGGGGCCCCACCCCCAACGCTACGGCGCTTCGGCGCCCTCGCTGCGCTCGGGGCCTCGCGGTGTCAGCTTTCTTACTTCGCCGCGGCCTGCACCTCGACGTGAATCTGCACGTCGTCGCCGACGAGGAACCCGCCGGTCTCGAGCGCGGCGTTCCAGTTGAGGCCGAAATCCTTGCGGTTGATCGTGACGTCGGTCTCGAACGCCGCCTTCTCGACGCCCCACGGATCCTTCGCCGTGCCGAGATGCGTTACCGGCAGCGTGATGGTCTTCGACACGCCGTGAATCGTGAGCGTGCCGGTGACGTCGTAGAGATCGTTGCCGCGCGGCACGATCGACGTGCTGACGAACGTGAGCGTCGGGAAGCGCTCGACGTCGAAGAAATCGGCCGAGCGCAGGTGCGCGTCGCGGTCCGGCTGGCGCGTCGTGACGCTCGCGGCTTGGATCGTGACCGAGACGGACGAGCGCTCCGGGTGCGCAGCGTCGAGCTCGATTGTGCCGGCGAAGTCCGCGAAGTTGCCGCGAACCTTGGTGATGAGATGCCGCACCTGGAAGGTGGCTTCCGAGTGGGCGAGGTCGATCTGATACGTGTGGGTGGTCGTCGTGTCGGTCGTCATGTCCGTACTCCTTCGTCGTTGCTGGGTCCTGGTGCGCGCCCGTGTTCACGGGGTCGCGCGAAAGCGCTCGTGTACTCAGTGTTCGAACACGCGTCTCGTCTGTGTGTAAACACACATCGGATACCGTCAACCGCTAGCCGTCGGGCCGATCGCGGACGACCGTCAGCAGCTCGATGAGCTGCCGCAAATCGGCCTCGCTCAGGTGTCCGATTTGCCGCCGGTGCATCGCGCCAATCTCACTGTCGAGCTTCGACAAGAGCGCCAGCCCCTTCGGCGCGATCACCGTCGTCACGAACCGCCGATCCGTCCCGCCACGATGGCGGCGAATCCACCCGGTCTGCTCCATCCGGTCGAGCAGGCGCGTGACGTCGGGCACGGGACGGACGAGCCGCTCGCCGATCTCCATGCGGCAGAGTCCGTTCGGCCCGGCCCCGCGCAGGATGCGCAGCACGTTGTACTGCGTGGGCGTGACCTTGTAGGGCTTGAACGCCTGGGTCAGCGCGTGATCGAGCAGCGCCGACGTGCGCGAGATGTTCAGCATCGCCTCTTCTTCGAGGCTGCTCCACGGGCGGGTCTGTTTGATCTCCTGCTGAAGCCCGCGTGCCATGGCCGGATAATACGTGTTACAACACACACTGTCAAGCCCGCGGAGCAGGCGCCTTTTAGAATGAGCGCATGGCGGCCCGAACGTGCTTTTTCTGCAAAGAACCCCTCCGCCCCGGCGAACCGCACGACTGCTGGACGACGACCGAAGCGGCGCTGACACGGGATCTCCCTGAGGATCTGCAGGACGCCTGGGAGCGTCTGCGTGAAACAGCAGCGGACCTCGGCGATCAGCGGATCTACGCGTCCCACCATTCGATCATGTTCTCGCGCACGGCCTGCTACGCGTTCGTCCGGCCACGCCCGAAGTTCCTGGAGGTCTGCATCTTCCTCGGCCGGCCGGTGAACGCGCCCCAGATCCGACGGGTCGTGCCGTCGTCGAAAACGAAATACGCGCACCTGCTGCGCGTGCGCCATCGCGACGAAGTCGAGGCGCCGTTGACCGACTGGCTGCGCGAAGCCTACGCGCGGCAGGACGTCGTGGCCGCCGACCGTGCTGCGGCCGTTCGGAGGCGGACGACGGCGCGTGACCCCGCACGATCCTCGACGTCCGCAAGGCCGGGCGCGACCGTGCGCCAGGCGACGGGGCGGAAACGTGTCCGGCAAGGCGCTCGTCGAACGTCGATCCATCGACGCCCCAAACGAGGAGGCACTCGATGAGCGAATTCGTCCTGCTGTTCCGATCCACGCCCGAAGGCCAGCGCGCGGCCATGGGCACGCCCGAACGCGCGCAGCAGAGCCTGCAGACATGGCTGGCGTGGATTCGCCGCCTCGAAACGCAGGGGCACCTGAAAAGCCGCGGCCAGCCGCTCGATCCCGTCGGCAAAGTGGTCCGCAAAGGCGCCATCACGGACGGGCCGTACGCCGAAAGCAAGGATCTCGTCCTCGGCTTCCTCATCGTCGACGCCCGCGACCTCGACGAAGCCGCCCGCCTCGCCGCGGACTGCCCTATCGCCGAACATGGCGGATCGGTGGAAGTTCGCCCGGTCGGCGCGATCGCTACGTAGCCGGGGTGCCATGGAGATCGATGACCACCTCTTCCGCCGGGAAGCCGGACGGCTCGTCGCGGCGCTGACGCGCGTCTTCGGCGTCGGCAACCTCGCGCTCGCCGAGGACGTCGTCCAGGACGCGTTCTGTCGCGCGCTCGAGGTCTGGCCGATTCGCGGCATGCCGGACAACCCGGCGGCGTGGCTCATGGCGACGGCGCGGCATCGCGCGATCGACGTCATCCGGCGCGAGCGCACGGCGCGAACGTTCGCGCCTGACGTCGTGCGCGTGCTGGAGCACGGCGGAACGATCGATCCGATCGTCGACGAAGCGTTCGCCGGCGCGGTCATTCGCGACGAACAACTTCGAATGATGTTCTCGTGCTGCCATCCGCGGCTGGCGGAGGACGTGCAGATCGCCCTCGTCTTGAACGTGCTCTGCGGCTTCGGCGCGAGCGAGATCGCGGCTGCGTTCCTCGTCGGCCGTGCCGCGATGGAGAAGCGGATCGCGCGCGGCAAGCATGCGCTCGCGTCCGAGGGACACCTGTTCGACCTGGCCGACGCCGATTTCACGACGCGGCTCACGTCGGTCCGGCGCGCGCTGTATCTCCTCTTCAACGAGGGCTATCACGGCGCATCGGGCGAAACGACCGTGCGCGCGGATCTCTGCGCCGACGCGTTGCGGCTCGCGCGACTCCTCGGCGAATATCCGCCAGCCGCCACGCCGGAGACCGACGCGCTCATCGCGCTCATGTGCCTGCACGCCGCGCGACTGCCGGCACGCGTCGACGAGACCGGCAATCTGCAGGCGCTCGTCGATCACGATCGATCGCAGTGGGATCGCGCGCTCGTCGAAGAGGGACTCGCGCGGCTCGAGCGATCGGCAGCCGGCACGATCCTGACCGCGTGGCATCTCGAAGCCGCGATTGCAGCCGCGCACGCCGCGGCCGCGAATGCCGCGTCCACCGACTGGGCGCTCGTCGTCTCGCTCTACGACCGTCTCTTCGCGATCGCGCCCTCCCCCGTCGTCGCGCTCAACCGCGCGATTGCGATTGGCCAGCGTGACGGCGCCGACTGCGGCCTCGCGGCGCTCGACGGAATCACCGACCGCGATCGGCTCGCGCGGTATCCGTTCTACGAGGCCGCCGCCGGCGAGCTCGAGCTCAAAGCCGGCCATCCCGACGCCGCGCGTGAGCGATTCGCCGCCGCGCTGGCGGTGGCCCGTAACGCGGGCGAACGCCGCTTTCTCGAACGCCGCCACGCCGCATGCGCACGCACCGGCACGTGACAGTTCATAACTTCTGGCTTCTGGCTTCGAACTTCCAAGAGCGTGTTTCAAAACTAACAAGACGCGCCGACGGCGCCCCATTCATTCGACGTTCGAAGTTCGCAGTTCGAAGTTTTGAAACGCACTCCAACTCGTTCAACGCACTTCACTCCCGGAGGTTTTCATGCGGCGGATCGTAGCGTTCGATCGACTCTCGGCTGACGGCTACTTCTCGACACCGGACGGCGGGCTCTCGTGGGCCGTGCCTGACGTTGATCTCGATCGGCTCGCAGCGGACGCGACGCCGGGCCCGGAGAACACGATCCTGTTCGGCCGACGGACCTACGACATGTTCGAGTCGTTCTGGCCGCACGTCGTCGACGACTCGCCCACCGCGCCCGATCCGCACGCCCCGCACCGGCGCACGCCCGAGCTGCGCGCGATGGCCGTGTGGATCAACGAGGCGACGAAGATCGTGTTCTCGCGGACGCGGCGCGACGTCACGTGGCGCGGCTCACGCCTCGTTCACGATGTCGATCCGGACGCGGTCCGCGCGATGAAACAGGAACCAGGCCACGACATGATGATCTTCGGCAGCGGCTCGATCGTCTCGGCGCTCACCGCGCACGGCCTCGTCGACGAATACCAGTTCGTCGTCGGCCCCGTCATCCTCGGCGACGGACGGTCGCTCGTGAACGGACTCGCGAGCCCGACGCGACTCGAACTGCTGGAAGCGCGCCCGTACTCGTCGGGCAACGTCATGCTGCGCTACGCGCCGGCACGGTGACGCGAGCGGCACGATGGCGCTTGAGTCGTCGCGGCTGCCGTGCTTACATGCCGCATGCCTCAGACCATCCGCACCACTCCGGCACGGGTACTTCGAGGTTCTTTCCTGGCCGCGGTCGTCACGCTCGGCGTCGCGGCGTCGCTTCTCCACGCGCAGCAGCCCGCGGTGCCCGACTGGGCGATGCCCGGGTCCGACACGCACACACAAGTCGCACCGCCGCCTGATTTTCATCGTCCGAGCCGCGTGTTCGACGCGCCCATCGGCATCTTCGACGGCCAGGCGGACGTCGGCGCCGCGCTCGTGCCGGGCCGCGCGAGCTTCGACGCGGCGACCGGCCGCTACACGATCGACTCGGCGGGCTACAACATCTGGTACACGCGTGACGAGTTTCGCTATCTCTGGAAGCGCATGTCGGGCGACGTCTCGCTCGCGGCCGACATCAGCTACCCCGATCCCTCCGGCTACGGCGATCGCAAAGCCGTCCTCGTCATCCGCCAGAGCCTGGACGATGACGCGAAGGAAGCGATCGTGGCGCTGCACGGCCTGGGGATGATTCATCTCGCCGTGCGTCCGGAGCGGGACGTCCGCATCAAGGACACCGAGTACCGCATCGGCGGCCGCGGCCGGCCGGGCGGGGCGAGCCCGGACAGCCTCGTCACCGTCATGGCGCAGCGCATCGGCATCGAGAAGCGTGGCGACGCGTTCGCGCTGTTCGTGAGCCTCGAGGGCGAGCCGATGCACCAGTTCGGTCCGCCCATCACGCTGCACCTCGACGAGCCGTTCTACGTCGGCATCGGCTTCTGCTCGCACCTGCCCGTCACGTCCGACACGGCCGTGCTGTCGAACGTCGTGCTCGAGAACGCCGCGGGCCGCGTGCGTTAGTCGAGATCGCCGGAACGGCCGGCCAGCATCAGGAGGGCCCAGACGATCGCCGGTGTGAGCTGGACAATGACGCGATCGACCGACGTACTCAGGTGCCAGACGAGGTTGGGCGACAGGAGCAGGTAGACGCTCGCGTCGACAGCGAGCATCCCGGCCGTGCAGATCACGGCGGCGACCGCGGCCCGTGGCCAATGTCGCGGGTGGCCGAGCGTGATCGCGATGACCACGGTGAGTGGAAGGATGCCGATGTACGTGGCGCCGCCGAGCCAGATTTCTCGGCCCATCGCGGCGGCGACCGTCCGCCAGCGCGCGAGGCTTCGGACGCGCGCGATCACGTCGGCCAACGACAGGTGCGAGAAGAGATAGCTCGGCCCGGGCATCAGATATCTGAACGATGCGACAGCGACGATCGCGGGTAGGGCGCCGGCGACAAGCCAGGTGACACGCGCCGCGCGGCCTGGCGCGCGCGATCCGATCGCGTACACGCCCATCGTCACACCGGCCAGCGCGAGCATGGCGATGCCCTCGTTCTTGGTCCACGCGGCGAGCGCCAGCGTGGCGCCTGCCATGGCCCACCAGATCGAACGACGCGATCGCATGGCCTGATCGCAGGCGACGAACGCGGCGAGCCAGTAGAACGCGAGCGGGACGTCCGCGTATTGCGACACCACTACCGTCAGAAACGTGGGGCTCGCGAGCAGGATCGCCGCCGTCAGCCATCCGCGCGCCGCGCCATGACGTTGTCCGACGGAACACGCGGCCACGATGACGGTCGCGGCGCCGAACGCGGCGGCGGTCGCCATGGGCACGGCGACCGTGTCGCGGCCCAGCTCGATCCAGAGCCGCGCGATGAACACGGGAACGAGCAGCGGATAATCCGGATGCGGCATCGCGCGAACGGCGGCGTGCCACGCGGAGGGATAGCCGATCGCGATCGCCCGGGCGCGTGCGTTCCACATCGCCCACGCGTCCCACTCGCCATGCGGCAGCGTCGCCGCCGACGCCGCCACGCGAACGACCGCGACGCCGGCGAAGGCGAGTGCCAATCCCGCAGCCAGCCAGACGTCAACGGGCACGCGCCGCGCGTCAGACGCGGACACGGACGCAGCGGTGCGATCGGCGCTGAACGATGCGTCGCGCGCGAACGTGCGCCACGCCAGAATCGTCGTCACGCCCATCCACCCGATCGCGTCGATCGCCACGAGGTGCGCTCGCGATTCAATCGGCGCGATGAGCAACAGCCAGAACATGACGGACGACGCGCCGGCCGTCACTCCAATAGCCACGGGCAGCGCGACGCCCCAGGCGCACCGGTCGCGCGTGAGTATCCGCGCGAGGCAGAGCGCCGCGACGAACGGCAGGCACGCGGCGGCCATCGTCATCGCGATCGCGCGAGGCGCCGGAACAGCCGCAGGCGATCACCGCTCGACGCCACGAGCGCGAATGCAGGGTCGTCCGCGAGCGACACCCGGGCGTCGGGCGTGACGTACTCGATGACGAAGGTCTGATCCGTCGAGAGGACGAGCACGCGCGGCGCCAGCGAGTACTGAAGAAACTGTTCGACGCGTAGCCGATCGGCGGGCGGCATGGCGCTGACCGACGCGACCGAAAAGCCGATGACGCCGTCGCGAGGCAGATAGGGAATCAGCGCGCGATTGGTCGCGTCGTCGACGCTGTCGGCCGCATCGCGATGCGAGTGTCGAAGCTGCGCCCACGCGTGCGCAGCCCGCACCGTGTCGCGATATGCCGCGGCCGCGGGCCATGACAGCGACGTCGTGGCCAGAACGACGATGGCGCGACGCCACGGCGGCAAGGATGCGAGACCGCGCGACACGGCCATTGGACGTTCGAGATTATGCGCCGAACGAATCCCGTTGGCGTGAGCCTGCGCCGGGAGGCGCCAGCAACGCAGATCCTGGGCGAACGCGGACGGCTCGGCGTCCGGACAGCCCCTTGCGCGCGATGACGTCGGGTGCCCCACGACGACGGCCGAGTGGGCTAGAGTGACAGAGTGCCGATTTCGGCCCTCCGTGGTCCGCGAACGACCCGCCCGGCGGCCGGATGGCGCCTTGCGGCCCGCGCCGCTGCGTTCACGCTCCTGATGTGTTGGAGCGCGGGGTCCGCCGCGGCACAGACCGGCGCGCCATCGTCGACGACGCCACCCGTGGCGCAACGCCCGACGGCAGCCGCGTCCGGCGCACCGCGTGCCGATCCGTCGTCAACGCGACCCGCGGCTGGCCCCTCGCAGGACGTCGACCGCGTCCGCGCCGCGCTCTTGCGCAAACCAACCATGAACCTGGATGCGAATCGCCTGCGTTTTTACGTCGAGATCGCGACCAAGCGGCCGACGTTCTCCGAGTTCGCCAAGGACTACGACTTCGTCAACGGCGCCGCGAAGGGCGGCGACCCGATGACGCACCAGGAGTTCCTGGATCTCGTCACGCCAAAAGAGCTCCGCCACACCGGCGGCCTCGTGCTGGGCTGGTAACGCGAGGCGTTCACGCGAAGGCGCGAAGATCGCGAAGAAAGCTCAAAAACGAGTGTCAAGACTGGACAGACGCGCCAAAGGCGCCTCCTTCATTAACACCATGCGCAGCACACCGCGCGGCTCCGGGCCGAGCGCGATGCGGATCCCGATGTCGCGCGTCTGCAGCGACACGCTGTAGGCCATCACGCTGAAGACGCCGATGGCCGCCTCTCAGCGATGTCTGACTCGCGTCGGCTCCGACAGCCGCGCGCCCTCGAACGCGAGAAGCCGCGCTTTCGTGTCGAGGCCGGCGGCGAAGCCGGTGAGGCTGCCAGTCGATCCGATGACGCGATGGCAGGGCGTGACAATCGAGATCGGGTTGCGACCATTGGCTGCACCGACGGCGCGCACGGCTCGCGGCTGACCGATTTGCTCAGCAATCTCGGCATAGGACCGCGTCTCGCCGAACGGGATCGTCCGAAGCGCGTCCCACACTTTCAACTGGAACGGCGTGCCGGTCACGTCGAGCGGCAGCGCGAACGCGGTGCGCTGGCCGTCGAAGTATTCCTGAAGCTGACGCATGGCCTCCGCGATGATCGGGTGCGCAGGATCTTCGCGCTGGTCATCGGCCGGCATGAAGGGCAGGTCTTCCCCGTCCCACAGCACACCCGCCACGCCGTTGTCGCTCGCGATGATCGTGAGCCGGCCGACCGGCGAATCCATCCGCGCGTAGACGTAGCACGTCGACGCCGCATGTCGATCGCCGACTGTGATGCTCTTCCTCATGTTTTCGTCTCCAACGATAATGCCTGAGCCGATAGTTGTGGAGTCATCTTCTTTGCAGTGGCGCGGGGCCATCTTTCTTTACTCGCTCGCGGGGCCCCACCCCCGCTCGCCCGCTCAGCGCCCTCGTTACACTCGGGGCTTCGCGGACTTCTCTTGGTGCGCTTCGGCACCCTCACTCCGTTCGGGGCCTCGCGGTGTCATCTTTTTTAGTCGCGTGAGCCGTCCCCTTCGCGTCTTCGCGTCTTCGCGCGAGACCCAATCTTCACGTCTTCGCGCGAGGCACGCTCGCCGTTTTCGGACGCCGAGTCCTTCGCGTGCCCATGTCCGAAAATGGCTGGTCGAGGCGCGTCGGGTCCCGTATCGTGGAGAACATGGTCGCCGACGATCGCCGCCTTTACCGTGCTCTCGCCGCGCGCGACGCGCGCTTCGACGGGGTCTTCTTCGTCGGGGTCACGTCGACCGGCGTGTACTGCCGCCCGATCTGTCCCGCGCGCACGCCGAAGTCGTCGAACTGCCGCTTCTTCGCGACGCCGCCCGAAGCCGAGCAAGCCGGATTCCGCCCGTGTCTGCGCTGCCGTCCCGAACTCGCCCCTGGCAGCGCGCCCGTCGACGACGCGGCGCGGATTGCGGCGCTGATGGTTGAACGGCTGGAGGCGACGGGCGCGGACGAACGGTGCGGTTTGGACGCCATCGCCGACGAGTTCGAGCTCAGCTCACGACAGGTCCGGCGCATCGTGCGCCAGGAACTGGGCGTGCCGCCGATCCAACTCCTGCTCACGCGCCGGCTGCTCCTCGCCAAACAGCTTCTGACCGAGACGATGCTGCCGATTACCGAGATCGCCTTCGCCAGCGGGTTCGCGAGTCTGCGCCGCTTCAACGACGCCTTTACGCAACGCTACGGGATGCCGCCGACGCGATTGCGAAGGAATGCCGCCGACCATGCGGACGCCGCGTCCGATGGCGGAACGCTGAGGCTGCGTCTCGTCTATCGGCCGCCGTACGACTGGACGGGCATCCTCGCCTTTCTTCGCGCACGTGCGTTCGCCGGCGTCGAGCACGTGACGGACACGGCGTACGCGCGAACCGTGCGGATCGGCGCGACGACCGGCTGGCTGCGCGTGACCCATGCGCGCGCCCAGCACGCGCTCGTCGTCGAACTACCGCCGCACCTGGCGCCCGCGCTGCCGGCCGTGCTGCGACGCGTGCGCGCGCTGTTCGATCTGGACGCGCGGCCTGACGTCATCGCGCGACACCTGCGCCGTGACGCGCGTCTCGCACCCGGCGTCCGCGCAGCGCCAGGTCTTCGCGTTCCAGGCGCGTTCAACGGATTCGAACTCGGCGTGCGCGCGATCCTCGGCCAGCAGGTGACGGTGAAAGGCGCCACGACCTTGTGCGGTCGATTGGCGCAGGCCCTCGGCGATCCGATCGTCACGCCGTTCGCCGAACTGTGCCGCCTCTCGCCATCACCGGATCGCCTCGCTGCGTCCCGCCCTGCCGACATCGCCCGCCACGGCGTCGTCAGCGCGCGAGCGCGAAGCCTCGTCGCGCTGGCGAAGGCGCACGTGTCAGGCGCAATCGATCTCGATCGCCGCGACGCGCCTCGTCCCGACGACGTCGTCCGGCGTCTCCTCGACGTGCCGGGCATCGGGCCGTGGACGGCGCAGTACATCGCGATGCGTGCACTCGCCTGGCCGGACGCGTTTCCCAAAGAGGACGTCGCCGTGCGCCGCGCGCTCGGCAACGCCACGGCCACGGAAGCTGATGCGCTCGCCGAGTCGTGGCGACCGTGGCGCAGCTATGCGGTCATGCACCTGTGGCAAATGGCCGCCGCCAGAGCCGCGTCTGTCGGATAATCGGATCTTCCGGCGTCGTTCCCGCCAGCGCGCCGCCGGTCCGAGGCCGGACATGTCTGACCGCCTTTCCGCGTGGCCCACCGTGCGAACGCTGGCCGTGGCCGCACTTCTCACCACATCCGCGCTGGCCACGGCCCGCGCGGCCGATCCCTCGCTCGACGCCACCTGGCGAAGCGCGTCGCTCACCGTCGATGGGTCAACCGCCGACTGGCCGGCGCTGCAGCGCGTCGACAACGGGCCGATGGTCGGCGTCGCCAACGACCACGATGCCGTCTATCTCGCCGTCGCGTCGAACGATCCCACGATTCGCCAGCAGCTCGCGACCGGGCTCGTCGTCTGGTTCGATCCGAGCGAGCGGCAGACGCAGACGTTCGGCGTCCGGCTCGAAGGCCTCACCGCCGAGCCGCTGCCGGGCGCAACGCCAACGGCTGCCGTGGGCGACACGCTCGCCGCAGCGCCCGCGCCGCAGGCGCTCGACTCGTTCGATCTGCTCGGCCCGGGCAAGAGCCAGCGCCGGCTCATCGAGCAGACGGACGCCATCGGCATCAATCTCGCCTCCGGCATGGAAGATCGGTCCGTCGTCTATGAGTTGAAGCTACCGCTCGCGAAGAGCGACGCGACGCCCTATGCCATCGACGCCAAGCCTGGCGCCACGGTGCTCCTCGGTCTCGAGACGCCCGCCGATCCGAAGGTTCGACGCCACAACGGGCTCGACAATCCGATGTCGACCGACCCGTACGTCATCGATCCCTACGGCGGGTATTTCGGCCCGATGATGCCCATGCGCGGACCGAAGCCGAAGGACGACCACGTCAAGCCGATGAAGCTCGTGTGGGTGCAGGTTCACCTGGCGACGGGTCACTGACGCCGGCCTCTGGTGCGCGGCGGGCCGAGTGGCATACGCTTGTTCCTTACCATCCGCAGAGAGAGGACCTCATGAAAACGCTTGTGAATGCGGCGCTGCTCCTGGCGCTCGCGGCGACCACGGCACAGGCCCAGGTCAACGCGGGCAACCAGACGCCTGAACCGACCATGCCGTTCACGATGACGCAGGTGACGACGTTCAATCTGCCCTGGCGCATCGCATTTCTACCGGATGGGCGCATGCTCATCACGGAGAAAGTCGGCGCGCTCTGGCTGGTGACGCAGCAAGGCGCGAAGACGCCGGTCACCAACGTGCCGGCCGTCCTGCACCAGGGACAAGGCGGCATGCTGGGCGTCTTTCTTTCGCCTCACTACGCCACCGACCACAGCATCTATCTCACCTATTCGGAGCCGGGCGATGGCGGGTCGAGCCTGGCGCTCGCGCGCGCGCAGCTCGTGATCGACGGGTCGACGGCGCGTCTCGACGGCTTGCAGGTGCTCTGGCACCAGATGCCCAAGGGCAAGGGCGGTCAGTTCGGCGCGCAGATCGCGTTCTCGCCCGACGGACAGTATCTGTTCCTGACGGTCGGCGATCGGCAGCGCTTCACGGTCGCGCAGGATCCGGATCAGGAGCTCGGCAAAATCCTTCGTCTGACGCTCGACGGCAAGCCCGCGCCTGGCAACCCGATGGCCGGCAAAACGGGCGCGACGAGCGTGACGCTCATCGATCCGCCGCGCGACACCGAGGCCGCGAAGACTGCGCCCGTCGTCAGCACGTACACCTTCCCCGCACCGAACCTGACGCCGTCCGAGGTGTGGTCGACCGGAGTTCGGACGCCGTACGGCCTTGCGTTCGGACCCGATGGCAAACTCTGGGAAGTCGAGCACGGCCCGCGCGGCGGCGATGAACTGAACCTCATCGAGCCGGGCAAGAATTACGGCTGGCCGCTCGTCTCGTATGGCGTGAACTACGACGGCGTGCCCATCCCGAGTCCGGACACGCGGTCGGATCTCACCAAGCCGGTGATCTACTGGGCGCCGGTCATCGCCCCGGGCAGCCTCACGTTCTACAAGGGCGCGATGTTCCCGAACTGGAACGGGTCGGCGCTGATTGGCGGCATGGCGTCGCAGACGCTCAACCGCATCACCTTCGATGGCAAGGGCGGCGCGACGCCGGCCGAGCGCTGGAAGGTCGACCATCGCATTCGCGACGTGGAAGTCGCGCCCGACGGCGCGATCTGGATGCTGGAGGATGCGAATCCGGGCGGACTGTTCCGCGTGACGCCGAAGTAACGCGGCCCCGCGGAACGGGCGGGGACGATTCACGCGTCCCCACTATCAGTATCGGAAGACACGCGTTTCATTTCAAGACTGTTTCTGGGCCGCCGATGACCGTATCATCGGCGGCCCATGCCGAGACCCGATCGCTCGCGCGGCGCCCTTTCTCATCTCCGCGATCGGCCCGCCGATCATCTCGCTCGCCTGCTCGACTCGCCGAACCTGCCGGAGCTCGTTGCACGTCTCGCGCCTGAGTCGCTCCATCACCTGATTCGCACGAACGGCCTCGACGCCTGCGGCCCACTCGTAGCCGCAGCCGCGCCTGAACAGATCACCGCCGTCCTCGATCTCGATCTCTGGCAGACGCTCCCAGAGCGCGACGACGTGTTCGACGCCGAACGGTTCGGCGCGTGGCTCGAGATGCTGGCGGACATCGACGCGGCATCCGCCGCGCGTCTGCTCACCACGCTCGACCGCGACCTCGTCATCGTCGGACTCTCACGGCACATCCGAGTGTGCGATCCGGCCATTTTTCTCCCGACCGCGCCCAGCGATGACGAAGCCGCCACACGCGTGCCGGACGATCTCGAAGCCGAGATCTGCGGCTACCTCGTGCGCGGTCGAGACACGGACGTCTGGGATGCCATCGTCCATCTGCTGCTTGCGCTAGAGGCGGAGGACGCCGACGGCCTCCACGCACTCATGCGCGGATGTCGTGCGCTCTCGAACTCGACGCCGGAAGACGACGAGCTCGACGTGCTGCTGCTCGAGCCCGAGCAGATCCTGCACGACGCCGCGATCTCGCGTGAAGACCGGCGCGTACAGCAGGGCTATGTCACGGCCAACGATGCGCGCGCATTTCTGGAGCTCGCGCGACACGCGAGGCCGGCCTCGCCCGGCGCGGCGAGGCCGAGAAACGCCATCGCCGCCGCGTACGTCCACGCGCCGGCGGTCGACCCCACCGCGCCCACCGCACGTGCCGGGGAACTCGCCTTTCTCGTGAACACGCTGGCGGCTGGCTGCTCGCTCTACAACCGGCCGATGACCGTCGAAGAGGCCGGCCGTGCCGTCGTCGGCGCGTGCAATCTCGGAATCGACATCGAAGGCGGCAGTGGCGGGCCGGGCGAGGCCGGCCTTCTCGATCGCGCGGCCTATCGCAACGATCTGCTGCGCGATCGCGATCTCGTCGCGCTGTTCGAGACCGGTTGGACGTATCTCTACGAAGGCGTGAGCCTGTACGTCGCGCGCCGGCTCGCCGCGGTGCTGACGCACGTCCGCAGCGTCGACGCAACGACCGAGCGCGACCTCGCCACGCTTGCCCGCGCCCTCGATCGCCACATCGCGGACGGCGCGCCCTGGCGCGTCCAGGACACGCTGGACGTCGTCAGCACGCTCGACCTGCCGATCTGGGCGTGCCTGCTCGGCCTTTTGAGCGAATGCCCCGTCCTGCCGGACGTGCTCCCAGCGGTTCTCGAAAAGCGCGCCGCTGCGGTGACCGCGACGGCCTTCGACTGCTTCGCGACGATCGATCAGGTCCGTCAGGCGCAGGCCTTCGCCGACACGCTCGAGGAGGCGCTGCTGCGGTGACGCGGCGCGGGCCGACGTCAGGCTGGGCGAGGATTGGCGCTTCGATCGCGAGGTCGATAATATCGGCGCAGGCGCGGACGCAGCTCGATGCCCCGTCCCCCGGAAAGGATCTGCCATGCCGTCGTCACGACTCGTCGCATCGGTCGCCGCCGCAACGTTCGCGGTCGGGCTGGCCTCTCATCATGCCGTTGCCGCCCGACAAGCGTCCGCGACGCTGCCGCTCGGCACGAGCGCCAGCATTGGCGGACTGCTGTCGTCGACCCTCATTTTTCTCAACGCTGACACGAACAAGGACGGCGCGCTGACGAGCGCCGAATTGACGGCCGCGGGCGATCGATGGCTGACCACGGCGGACACCGCGGGCAGCGGCGCCGTTGACGCCGCGGCCTTGACGACCGCGCTCAACGCCGCGATGCCGATGTCGGGACTGGCCTCGGCGTTCAACATGGGCGGCAATGGCGCGCAGCCCGAGACGGCGGACCCGGCCACGGTCGCCGCGATGATGTCGGCGTTACCCGACCATGCGCCTGCGACGCCGCTTCGTCCGCGCAAGGTGCTCGTGCTCGCGCATGCGGCGGGCTTCGTCCACTCGACCATCCCGCTCGCCGCCAAGACCATCGAGGCGCTCGGCACGAAGACTGGCGCGTGGACGACGACGATCACGTACGACCCGGCGGACATCACGGCCGCGAACCTCGCGCAGTACGACGCCGTGTTCCTCGCGAGCACGACCGGCGCGTTTCTCGACGATCCGAAAGATGCTGCGGCGACGGCCGCCCGGCGCAAGGCGCTCCTCGACTTCGTCCGCGGCGGTAAGGGCCTCGCGGGCATTCACGCGGCAACCGATTCGTATCACGAAGACAGCACGCCGCCGGCGCCTGGCGGCGGCGTCGCGGCACTCCTCGGATCGTTCTCCCCGGGTGCGACGCTCGCGCCGGTCATGCTGAGCCAGGGCGATCGCAATCATGACGGCAAGCTGGATCGCGCGGAGATGGACGCGCTCACGGGGGCGTGGTTCCGGACGCTGGATCGCGCCGGATCCGGCCGCCTGCTGCAGTCGGACTTCGCGTTCTTCGCGCTGATGATTCCGCAGCCCTCGCCGGCGCCGCCCGTGCCGCAGGGACCGGACACGCAGGTCGGCACGTGGCCGGACTTCAATCATCTGATCGGCGGCTACTTCAAGTTCCACTGGTTCGATCCGCAGCAGATCACCGTCAAGATCGACGATCCCTCGAGCCCGCTGACGTCGATGTTCCACGGCCAGTCGTTCGACGTCCATGACGAGATCTACACGATGGCGGCGAAGTCGTGGTCGCGCGACAACGTCCATGTGCTCACGAGCATCGACTATTCGAAGATGAGCGCCGCCGACCGCGCGCTCGAGGAACATCCGCGCCCCGATCACGACTTCGGCCTGAGCTGGATCCGGCGCGAAGGCCAGGGCCGCGTGTTCTACGAAGCGCTCGGCCACAGCGAGCGCATCTACGCGATGACGCCGATCCTCGAGCACGTCCTTGCTGGCATGCAGTACGTGCTCGGCGACTTGAAAGCCGACGACGCGCCGAGCCGGTGAGCGGCGCGGGACGCACGAGCCCGCTCGGTGATCGGTCGCTATCTCACGATTGGCGCAAGATCACCATTGGATCGACCGACGCCGCGCGGCGCGCCGGGATCAGACAGGCGACGAACGCCGCGATGATGAGCACGATGGCGACGGCCACGAACGGCAGCGGATTCGACGGCTCGATGCCGTAGATTGCGCCTTGCAACGTCCGGCCGATGAACGCGGCTCCGATTGCACCGAGCGCGGTGCCTGCAATAGCCGTCGTCATCCCTTCGCGCACGATCTGCGCGACGACGTGCCGCTTGCCGCCGCCGAGCGCCATGCGGAGCCCGATCTCGTGTGTGCGCTGGGCGACGGTGAACGACATGACGCCGTAGATCCCGACCGCGGCCAGGATCAGCGCCACGGCCGCGAACGCGGCGAAGAACACCGTATAGAAACGGTCGGACGCCATCGAGGCGCTGAGCGTCTGTTCGATGGTCTGGACGTTCGCGAGCGGCAGCGTCGGATCGATGCGGTGGACGACCGCTTCGATGGCTGCCCGTGGCATCGGCAGGCTGCCGGATGTGCGCACGGCGACGAGCGCATGCGGCTGCGGATCCTGATCGAACGGCAACAACACTTGGGGGGTCGTTGGACGTCCGGGACCGGCGTTGGCGGTGTCTGCCTGCACGCCGACGATCTCCCAGTCGATGGGTGACGGATCGGGCGTGCCGGGTGCGCCGCCGGTAACCGGCGACAACAGAATGTGCTGTCCAATCGGCGCGCGGCCCGATAGAAACTCGGTGACGAATGTCTCGTTGACGATCGCGACCGGACTGGTGCCGGGACGATCGGTATCGGCGAACGCGCGTCCCTGCCGAATGGGAATGCCGAACGTCGCGTGATACGACGGCGTGACGATGTTGACACCGGTCCAGGGTCGCGCCGACGGATCGGCCGTGCGCGAAGACGCGATTTCAAATTGGCGGCGGAAGCCGCCGGAAACGGGCATGCTGGTCGAGACGGATGCGTGGCTCACGCCGGGCGCCGCAGCAATGCCCTCGGACAGCGATTGATAGAACGCGCGCGTCTCGTCCGATGTATCGAGCCGGCCTTGCGGTACGGGCAGCGAGAACGTCGTCACGTGATCCGCGCGGAATCCGAGATCGACGGTCATCAGCCGCACGAGTGCGTGGACGGCCATGCCGCCGCCGGCGAGCAGCGTCAATGCCAGCGCGAACTCCACGACGACGAGCGCGCGCCGGAGACCGAGGCGGCGATCGCCGACCGTTCGTCCGCCCTCTTTCATTGCATCGGCGGCGTTCGTTCGTGACGCCTGCCACGCCGGCACGAGCCCGGCGACGAGACCTGACAGCGTACACGCGGCCAGCGCGAACAACAGCACGGGCACGCTCAGCGTGATCTCCGTTTCCGAGGGCAGCGTGAAGGGCGGCATCAGCGCGACGACAGCCTTGACGATGGCGAACGCGAGAAGAGCGCCGAGTGCGCCGCCGACGAGCGCCAGCACCAGTGTCTCGACGAGTAACTGACCGGCGATCGACCACCTCGAAGCACCGAGCGACGCGCGAATCGCGAGCTCACGGCGCCGCACCGTGCCGCGCGCCAGCAGCAGATTCGCGACGTTCGTGCACGCAATGAGCAGCACGAACACCACCGCACCGAAGAGCAGCCACACCCCGTGGATCGTGGCGGGCGTGACGAAGTCGTTGCGGAACGCCTCCACGCGGACCGTCCATCCGTCGCGGGGCCTGGAACGCTCACGCTCGAGACGCGCGCTGAGCGCGGCCATGCTCGCGTTCGCCTGTTCGATCGTGACGTCATCACGGAGCCGCGCCATCACGTAGAACTGCGGCGTGTCCGACTGGAGATCGGCGTCGGTCAAGGCCAGTGGCAGCCAGATCTTGCTCTGCTGGTGATCGGCCGGCCCTTTCCCGAGCACGCCGATGACCGTGTACGGTTCATTGTCCACGCGCACCTGACGGCCGACGATCCCCGGGTCGCCACCGAAGCGCTCCTGCCAGATCTGGTACGTCAGGACGACGACGTGATCATGGCCCGGCACGCCCTCGTCTTCGTGAAAGGATCGGCCGAGCGCGAGCGGGTGACCGTACCCGAGCATCGCGAGGAATCCGGGTGTCGCGGTGCCGGCGCTGACGGCTTCCGGACGATCGGCGGTCGCCAGATTGACGGCGTGTCCGCCCCAGGCGTTGATGTCGGCGAACACGCTGGCCTCGCGTTTCCACGCCGTGTAACTCTTCGGCGAGGCGCTCATGCGGCGACCGTTCGCGTACTCCCACACCATCACGAGACGGTCCGGCTGCCGATACGGCAGCGGCGCGAAGAACAGTCCGTAGACGACGCTGAAGATCGCGGTCGTGGCAGCGATGCCGAGTGCCAGCGTCACGACCGCGACGGCGGTGAAGCCGACGTTCCGGTGCAACAGCCGAAGACCGAACCGCGCATCTCGACCAAACAGAGAGAGGACGGCACATGAGAGACGCCGGACCGGGCCGATCGCGGACACGGGCGGAGAGGGTGACCACGGCGTTGGGGATCGACTCAGGGCCGCGGCGACCGACGCGGGATCATCGAGTTCCTGAAGCGTCTCGACGCGCGCCTGGTCCTCGGTGCGTCCGCGAGCGATGAGCGCACGGTGGCGCTGGTCGAGATGTTGCGCCATCTCCTCGAGGGCATCGTCTTGGACCGTAGACGGATCGTGGAGCCGGCGGAGGATTTCGGATCGCCAGTCAGGCATGGCGCACCTCGACGATGCGATTGATGGCGGCGACGAAGCGCTCCCAGCCGCGACGCTGCTCGGCGAGGACCTGGCGGCCGGCGGCCGTGAGGCGGTAGTAGCGGCGGCGGCGCTGTCCGGCCTTTTCCACCCATCGGCCTTGAATCCAACCGCGCCGCTCGAGGCGGTACAGCAGCGGATAGAGCGACGTGACGGTGAAGCGCACGGCGCCCTCGGACTGCGTCTCGATGAGATCGCTCAGCTCGTAGCCGTGCCGGGGGCGGTGCTCGACGAGCGCGAGAATGACGAGCTCGGCGCTGCCCTTCTTGAGCTCGCGATCGAGGATCCGCGCGTGTTCGTTTTTCACAGCGATATATTTCTGTACAAAACTTCGAGTTGTCAACGAGCGTCGCCGACTTCCCGGTCGCGACGCATCCGCCCCTCCTCGCGTTGACATGCATAACACTGCTATGCATAATGCCGTCAGGCACGCGCGCGAACCGTCTGGTGACGCGCGTGGCGGCCGCAAGACCACAGATCGCACTCGACATGGACATCAACAAAGATCTGATCGCCGCGTCCTCCACACCGCTCGTCCTCGCGATCCTCGCCAAGGGCGACAGCTACGGATACGCGATCATTCAACGCGTCCGTGAGTTGTCGGCCGGTCATCTCACGTGGACCGACGGCATGCTCTATCCCGTGCTGCACCGGCTCGAACGGCTCGGCCACGTCGAGGCGCGCTGGGAAGTCGCTGAAAGCGGACGCCGGCGGAAGTACTACCGGATCACGCCCGCCGGCAAGAAGGAACTCGCCAACGAGCGGCGGCAATGGCAGGCAGTCGATGCGACGCTGCGCGGCATCTGGTCCACGCTCTCGGTCGTCTTCACGCCGCGCGGCGCGATGCTGGCGCCGTTTCCGGCCGCGACGCTCGGAGCGTGAATGATGTCGACACCCAGTCACGCCCTCGCCGTCGAAGAACACATCGATCAATGGCGGAGCTATCTCCGCCGCCGACAGGCCATTCAGGCGGTCGACGTCGCGGAGCTCGAAGATCATCTGCGTGAGCAAATCGCGACGCTCACCGACGCCGGCCTCGCACCCGATGAAGCGTTCCTCGTTGCAGTGAAACGCATCGGCAGCCTCGACGCGCTCTCGCGCGAGTTCGCGCGCGAGCATTCCGAGCGGCTGTGGAAACAACTCGTCGTCTCGGTACCAGATACCGGCGAATCCGGCAGCCGCGTGCGGAATGATGCGATCGTCGCCTTCGCGCTCGCGATCTTCGCCGCCGCGCTCGTGAAGATGCCGGCGCTCTTCGGCATCCATCTCAACCCTGACCAGGAGTTGCCGGCGTTCTATTTCCGGAACGCGAGCCTGTTCGTCTTTCCGCCGCTGACCCTCTACTTCGTGTGGAAGCGAGGCGCCGACCTTTCGCGCGCACTCCGGCTGGCGCTGCCGTTCCTGGCCGCGGCCACGATCGTCAACCTGTACCCATTCCACAACGCGGCGCATCTCGACAACTTCCCGAAAGGCAGCGATACCCAACTACTCGCCGGGCTGCACCTGCCCATCGCGCTCTGGCTGGCGGTGGGCGTCGCCTACGCGGCGCGCCGATGGAGCCAGGTCACGGGCCGGATGGACTTCATTCGCTTCACGGGCGAGCTCGCCATCTACTACGTGCTCATCGCGATGGGCGGCGGCGTGCTCACCGGCTTCATGGCGCTGATCTTCCAGTCGATCGGGATCAACATCGCGCCCTTCTTCGCGACGTGGCTGCTGCCGTGCGGCGCCGCGGGCGCGGTGCTCGTCGCGTCCTGGCTCGTCGAAGCCAAGCAGAGCGTGATCGAGAACATGGCGCCGGTGCTGACGCGACTCTTCACGCCGCTCTTCACCGCGGTCCTCGTCGCGTTCCTGGTCGCGATGCTCTGGACCGGCCGCGGTGTCGACGTCGCGCGCGAAGTGCTCATCGCCTTCGATCTGCTGCTCGTCGTCGTGCTGGGCCTGCACCTCTATTCCATCTCGGCACGCGATCCGCGCGCCCCAGTGGACATCTTCGACATGCTGCAGGTCGCGCTCGTCGTGAGCGCGCTCGCGGCCGACGCCGTTGCACTGTGGGCCATTGCGTCGCGCATCTCCGAGCTCGGCTTCACGCCCAATCGCGTCGCCGCGCTCGGCGAGAACGTCATTCTGCTGGTGAACCTCGCGTGGTCTGCGCGGCTCTACGTCCGCGTGCTGCGAGGCCGCGGCGCCTTCGACCGCGTCGAGAAGTGGCAGACCGACTATTTGCCCGTCTACGCGATCTGGGCCGCCATCGTCGTCATCGTCTTTCCGCCGATGTTCGGATTCCTATGAGAACCACGCGGGCGACTGATCAGCGGTCGCGGTGGTAGTGCGTGAAGAACGTCCAGATCGCTTCGGTCGCATCGAAGGCCTGAGTTGGTTCGTCCGCGCCGCGCCGGCCCGCTCGACCACCGGGCCACGCATGCCCGTTGTGGTTCACGTCGTAGAAGACGACCGGCGCGCCGCTGCGGCACGTCGTCCATTCGGTCTTCGTCCACGCGGCGGTTGCCGTTCGCGCGGGTCGATCGCAGCCGTTGTATTTCGCCCAATACTGCGCCTGATCGATCGCCGGTGCGACGTCGCGGTCCGCCGCGGATCGATTGCCGAGGCCGGGACGCAGTTGGAGCGCGCCACCTTGCGGAGGGATGGTCTGGTCATCGGCGCCGACGATGATCAGCGCGGGCATGGGCGCCAGGGGCGGCGGCTCGTCTCCGAACACCGCACCCGCGACAGGCGCAATCGCCGCAATCTTCGTCGACAGCTCGCGTCCAAGGCGCTCGGTCATCATCGCGCCGTTCGACATGCCCGTGACGTAGACACGCGATCGATCCACACGGCCCGAAGCCGCGAGCGCGTCGATCAGCGTCGAGATGAACGCGACGTCGTCCACGCGATCGGCCATGGCCGCTGCACAGCAGTGGCCGGCGTTCCACGTCAGCAGACGACTGCGTGCCGCGGCGAGCGACCCACGACCCGAACGCGCCGTACCGTCGGGGTAGACGACAACGAAGTGCTCGCGCGCGGCGACACGATCGAAGCCCGTCTTCTCTTCGGCGGTCTGCGCGTTGCCGCCGCCACCGTGGAGCACGATGACGAGCGGCGCGGCCGCGGCGTCCTGCGCGAAGTCGTGGAGGAGATACGTGCGCGGTGTGCCGCCAACGATGATCGTCTGCTCAGCCTGGGTGCTACCCGATGCCGGGATGGCGCGACGCCGCGCACGCGACTGCGCGTGAAGGCTGGATGCCCACACCAGCGCCGCCGCGCCAAGCGTCAGCAGGGCGCGAGCCATGGGGTGTCGTCGGCGTCCGATCATCATGGCAGGTGCTCGTTCAGGTTCAGTTGTCCCGTGGAGTGCAGGTAGTTTTCGTGCTGCTGCTTGGCGATCGACGACACGATCGCCGAGAAGCGCGCCGCCGGATCGTCGCGCGGCCGGGGTGGAGGTGCGGTCAGACGCACGACCGTGGCTTTGGCCTGCGCGGCATGGGCCAGATCGCCGATGTGAAGATAGGCGTCCCAGAGTCCCTCCCACACGTCGGCATCGTTCGGTGTATACCGCAGTGTCGCCTGCAGCACCTGGATCGACTGCGAGTAGTTGCCCGACAGGTCATAGACCTGTCCGAGATTCCCCAGCCACGTCACGTTCGCATCATCCCATGGCGTCTTCCGGCTTGCCTGCACGTAGAGCGGGATTGCACGGGCGTATTGATGGATCGATGCGTAGGCGTCGGCGAGCTCGCCCGCGTGATACGCGTTACCGGGATCGAGCGTCACCGAACGCTGGAGCGCGGCCGCCGCGTCCTGGATGCGATTCGCCGAGCCGAGCACGAGGCCGTAGTCGGCCCAGATGCGACTGTTGCGCGGATAGGCGACGGTCGCTTGTCGCAATGGCTCCACGGCGTCGAGATCTTTGTTCAAGCTGAAGAGCGCCCGCCCCAGTCCGAACGTCGACGCGCCCTGGCCCGGCTCGAACGCGAGCGCGCGGCGGTAGTCATCGACGGCCCACGCCTTCGTACCGTTCAGCTCGGCCGCGAGGCCGCCATAGAACCACGCGTTGGCCGCGCGCGGCTCAGCGCGCACCCATTGCTGGGCGAAGGCACCGAGCGCGGCGGCATTGCCCGTCTGGGCGATCCGCATCGCCTGCTGATCCGACGACGAGCGCGCTGGAGGGAACTCGACCGCGCCGGCGGGCAGGCCGCTCTGTGCCACGGCAGCGGCAGTCAAACCGACGACGATCACGACAGCCATGGGGAGCGTGCGGTTCATCATCGCCATTTCCTCGTCTCGAACACGACGCCGGCCGTTGTGTCAGTGCACGGTCGGTCCCGCATGCCTGCCGAGATTTCCCTGCGCGGCCTCGAAGAGGTCTTCATAACCGCGCGCCTTGAACAGCGCGTCCATGAGCTCCTGCGGCGTGCGCGCAACTTCTCCGTCGAGCATGCGGCTCGTCCAGAGCGGATCCTTCATGAGGTTGTTGAGGATCTGCTTGGCGAGTCCGCCGCGCGCAACCTCGGCGCGGAGCTCCGCGAAAGTCATCACGAAGTCGCTGTCCCACACGAGCGGCCGGAACCCGGCGCCTTCGGGAATGAAACCCATGTTGCGAACAGCGTTGTCGAGCCACACCATGTTCGCGCGCGCGATCCGATTGCCGGTCTCTCGAACCGTGTTCAGAATCCGGACGGCCGTGGCCGGATCGGTTTGCACCAATCCCTTCAACTTCGCCGCGTCGACCGTGCGCGCGCCGAGCCCATCGGCGTTCTCCATGAAGAGCAGCGCCGGGTTCGTCGGGCTTCCCGGTTGCATCTCGAAAATTCGTGGCGTCTCGATGCCCATCTGGTTCAGCCGCGTCGACCCCGTGCTTTGACGCGGAAACGACGGCGCGCTTTCAGGCGATGCGTTTGAAATTTTGACGACTCGTCCCGGCGCCGCCGCTTCTTCGTAGACGGTGCCGAACGCGCCGGCGCCTTTATAGGCGCCCAACTTGATCGGCCCGTGCTCGGCGGTCGCGACGAACTTCCCCGGAAGCTGGACGGCCGTGTTCGCGTCGCCGACCGCCTCGGCCAGCGCCGTGCCGCGCAACGGATTCTGCGGCGTGTCGCCCATGCCCGGCGGCAGGTTCGCGAGACCTCCGCGCGAAGGCGCGGTCCGGCTCGCCGTGTTCGGCGGACTGTCGACGGGCCGCGTCGGCGTATTCGGCGCCTCGATGGGCTCGCCGCGTGCGATCGTGCCCGTGCCTTCGCCAGCGCCTTCGGCGATCGTCGTGCCCGTTCGTCCGAACGCCCGGCCTGCCGCGCCGACCGCTCGTCCCAGCGTCTTGCCCGCGACGCCAGGAAGCGCCCACGCGCACAGGCGACGTCCCGCGTCCTGACCGGTTTGGTACGGCGTGAGACTGCCATCGTGCGGACGAGTGAAGTCGTCGACGAGCGCTTTCAGAACTTGAGGCGGCGCTTCTCGAAGGATCGCCCACGCCGTTTGCGGATCTTGTTGCGTCAGCGCGTACGCGCCGGCGAGCAAGTCCCCGTAACCCTTCAGACACGCGCCTGCGCCGTCGACGAAACCTCCGCCCCACTGCGTCACGGCTGCGGCTGGATCGGGACTTCGCGCGAAGGGCGGCGCAAGCCCCGGCGTGTCGTAGGCGATGCCGGTCTCGAGCCGCGGCGACGATGACGGCGTGCCGGGACTTGACGACGGTGTGCGGACTGGACTCGACGGCGTCGTGGGTGACGAAGACGGCTGGCTGAGCGTGCCGGGTGAATAACCCGTGTTTGCGGCTGGATTCGTGGATCGAGTCGAAGGCGCGCCGGTGTTGCCAACACCGCCGTTTGTGCGGCCCTCGTTCACACCACCCTGCAGTTGCCGGCGCGCCACGCAGATGCCGCGCGCGGTCGCGGCATCGACGCGCTCCTTCTGCACCTCGTTGAGCGCGTTGACGCGTTTCTTCGCGGCGGCGTCCGCACAAGCTGTATTCCCGTGGCAGTCGATCGCGTCCTTCTGCCATTGCGCGTTGATCGCGGCGGTATGTTCGTACGCCAGTTCCATCTGGCGCGCGTACTCCGCGTTGCACGTATCGGTGTTCGACGAGGACGGTTGCTGACTGTTGGAGTTGAAGACGTCGCCCTGACCGGGATCCGCCGGCGTCTGTGCCAGGAGCGGAGGAAGGGCGAGGCACGTCAAGCCGAGCGCGACGACCGCGAACCAGCCGTATCTACGCATGCCTGCTCTCGAGCCGGGGGAAGCCGCGTCCCGGGAACGTCGACGACGCCAGTGCTCCGCGTCTGGCTGACGCTGCGCGTCCGCGACACCGCGGACGCCGCCGGGCGGACGACCTCACCCAGCGCGGCTCATCATCTCGCCGAATGCAATCGGCGACAAGTCCACCCGTCGGTGGTGCGTGCGACGGACTAACGGGCGTCAGCGCAGACGCCTTCGATCACCACGGCACGCTGATGTCCGCCGCCATCGTCGCGCCCGCTGGCGAGATGTTGCGGATCGCGAAGCCGCTCGGCGTGCCGTCCGCCCAGCGCAGGCTCGCCTTCGGCGGGGCGGCGTCGGGCAACAGGTCGTAGCCGGTCGCCGGATCGGATCCGTCCCATAGCGACTGATTGCCGCGGTACGTGTCCCACACGGGACGAATCATGCGGATGCCGCGCCGGCCCCAGTCGTTCTGCGCGATGAGCGCCCACTTCTGCGCCCAGAGATCCTGTCGCGACGAGGCTGGCGGGTTCGGTGGCACGGGTGGGATCGTCGATCCGTAGATCGCCGGGTCCTCGATGATGTGCCACACGCCGAGGCCGCTGTCGGGCAGGTGCATGTCGTACGTGTTCGCCGGCGCGCGATTCTCGACGATGAAGTACTCGCGCGTGCCGCGCGTCGGATCCATGAGGATCCACGCCGCGCGCTCGTGCTCGATCGCGCGCAGCTCGTAGTGTCCCGACCGCAGGATCAGATGCGGCCGCAGCCAGCCGAGCTTGAGCTTGAGGAACGGGCAGAAGTGCGCGTTGTTGTAGGTCGCGTCCATCAGGCAGTAGTCGCCGGCCGCGAACGGGTTGTCGAAGGGGATGCCGGCCCACATGCCGTCGGTCGGCAACTGGAAGTACAGGTCCGGCAGATTCGACAACAGATGCCCGAGCTCGTGCGCGACGACGCCGATGTTGGGCGGCGCGCCGATGTACGTCTCGGCGATTCTGGAGATCGTGACGCTGTCGACGACGAGCGGCATCGGGTTGGGATACTCACGGCCGACGACGTCGCGATTGCTGCCGAAGGCGCCATTCTGCGGGATGACGACGAGCACGCCGAGCTCGCGAGGATTGAGCGCGCCGTCGTGATTCGCGTCGAACGCGTGGTAGTCGAACTGACTGTCGGCGTCGCGAATCGCCTCGGCCCACTTCTGGACGTGCGGATGCACCCAGCCGTCGCCGTCCGCGTCGGTCGTGTCGGCGGGCCCCCACCAGTACTCGGGCGGCCGGCTCGCGTCGAACCAGCCGAAGAGGCCCGCGCGCTCGAACGTGAACGCGCCGCCGCTCACCTGCAGGTAGTAATCATGCGCACTCGACGCGGGACCGAAGATCGTGCTGTCGACCGCCGCGACGGCGGGCGCGGGATCGGTCGGACGATGCGGATCCCAGAGCAGCGCGACGACCTGAGCGCGGCCCTGCCGGCGCGTCATCGGCGCGAGCGGCTCGCCCGTCGCGTCCGTCAACCGGCGGCTCTCGCCATCGTCATAGACGACCTCCAGCGAGCCGCGAGGCGTGACGACCGCGGCGTGTTCGACGGTCGCGGTGCCGTTCGGCGTCTGCCACGTCGCTGGCGGGACGGTGGTGGGAACGCCCGTGGCATGCGAGAGGTTCTGCGACTGCCAGTCGCGATCGGGCCGCCACCAGAAGCGCAGGAGCGAGCTATCGGTACCGCGCGCGTCGAGCAGTTCGACGTTCGCGTTCGTCTCTCCGAGTTGATACACGCCGCCGACGTCGTCGATCGTCGCGCCCGTGATCGCCGTGACGTCAGTCACGCGCCAGTTCGTCGCGGGCGTCCACCAGTAGACGAACAGCTCTGAATTTCTGCCTCGCACCGCGACGTGCTCGACGTTGCCCGTCGTCCAACTCGCCGTGCGTCCAATCGCCGTGCCGCCGGCAATTGACGACGCGTTCAACGCCTGCCAGTCGTGCGCGGGCGACCACCAGAACACGGAGAGCGTGTCGTCGGGCGACGCGGCCGCCAGATGTTCGACGAGCATCGTGCCGTTGTGCGATTGCCACGCGGTGGGATCGTTCGAGACGTGCCGGCCGGTCTTCGCGCTCACGTCGAGCGCCTGCCAGTCGTGCGACGGTGACCACCAGAAGACGAGGAGTTCCTGACGCAGACCGCGCGCGGCGAGATGTTCGACGGTCTGGGCGCCATTCGGCGTGACCCAGCTCACGGGCGCGCCGGCGATGCGATGACCGGTCTTGGTCGAGACGTTCAGCGCCTGCCAGTCGTGCTGCGGCGACCACCAGAAGACGATGAGATCGCCCGATGGAGAGCGCGCGGCGAGGTGCTCGACGAGGAACGGGCCGTTCGGCGTCTGCCACGCCGCTATGCCGCCGACGACGTGCTGGCCGGTCTTCGCCGTGATGTTCACGACCTGCCAGTCGTGTTGCGGCGACCACCAGAACGCGAGCAGTTCGTTCGCTGCGTTGATGGCCGCGACGTGTTCGACGTTGAAGGGACCGTTGCGTGTCTGCCAACTGACGGGCGGCCCCACGACACGGGCTCCGGTGATGGCGGTGACGTCGACGCTCTTCGGAAACATGTAGCCCCCGGCGAGCGCGTGGGGAGGGCGCGTGCCGGCGACATCTTACTCGAAGGCACGAACGGCCGTGACGGGCCGGCAGGGGCGCGCGGTTATCCATCTGTAGGGGCGGCCCCCCGTGGCCGCCCGGACAGTCAGCCCGCATCGTGCTAGAGTGCCGCGTCCGGTTCATGTCTCAGCGAGACGGCTTGCGCCGCTCTCGCACGGGTCACGGGGACGTCATGTCGATTCCGTGGTTCGACCTGCCGACGCCGCTTGCGCTCCTCCAGCTCGTCCGCATGCGGGACGAGCTGCGGCGGTTGAACCTGTACGACACGGAGGAACCGCCGCTCATATCGGGTGCCGTGCCGGCCGATGTGCCGTGGTCGATCCGCGGCGCGCGCGCAATCGACGGCCGCAACAACGATCTGTCCTGCCCAGATATGGGCGCCGTGGGCAGGCGTTTCGGACGCAACGTCCCACTCGATCACACGTTCCCCGACAGCGCTGCCCTTTTCACGCCGAGCCCGCGCGTCGTCAGCCGCGCATTGATGACGCGTGACGAGTTCCTTCCGGCGACGTCGTTGAACTTGCTTGCCGCCGCGTGGATCCAATGCATGGTGCACGACTGGTTCGCGCATCGGCGATCTTCGGCCGAAGACGGCGTCGACCTGCCGCTCGCGCCCGGCGACGATTGGCCGGACGCGCGCATGCGCGTGCCGCGAACCGTGCTGGATCCGGCGCCGGCTGGATCGACTCGTCCACCCGCATACGCCAATCCCAACGGCCATTGGTGGGACGCCTCGCAGATCTACGGCTGCGATCCGGCGGTCGCCGCGTCGCTGCGCACGGGCCTCGGCGGCAAGCTGCGGCTCGACGAGAACGATCTGCTGCCGGTCGATCCAATGACAGGCCTGCATCGGAGCGGGTTCACGGACAACTGGTGGATCGGCCTCGCGATGCTGCACACGATCTTCACGCGCGAGCACAACGCCATCTGCGACGAACTGGCCGCGGCGTATCCGTCGTGGGACGACGAGCGGTTGTATGGGACGGCAGCGCTCGTCAATGCGGCGCTCATGGCGAAGATTCACACCGTCGAATGGACGCCGGCAATCCTCCCGCACCCGACCATCGGCGTCGCGATGCACGGTAACTGGGATGGCCTGGCGGGCGACGCGCTTCAGGATCTTCTGCCCGTGTTGAACGACAGCGAAGTGCTCGGCGGCATCGTCGGATCGCCGCACGACCATGACGGCGTGCCCTATTCGCTGACCGAGGAGTTCGTGTCCGTCTATCGGCTGCACCCGCTGATCCCGGACACGTTCGTCTTCCGGCGGCTCGACGACGACCGCGAGATCGACGCGCTCGAGCTTCCCGACGTCTCGGGTCGGCACGCCGCGGCGATGACGTCGCGCATCGCGATGACCGATCTCTTCTATTCGTTCGGCCGCGCGCATCCAGGCGCGATCACGCTGCACAACTATCCGCGGCATCTGCAGGATCTCACGCGCGACAACGGCGAGCACTTCGATCTGGCGGCCGTCGACGTCTATCGCGACCGGGAACGCGGCGTGCCGCGCTACAACGCGTTCCGTCGCATCTTGCGCAAGCCGCCCGTCGCGTCGTTCGAGGAATTGACCGACAACGCGACGTGGCGTGAGGAAATCCGAAGCGTCTACGGCAACGACCTCGAAGGCGTCGATCTGATGACGGGACTCTTCGCCGAGCCGCTGCCACCGGGATTCGGTTTCAGCGAGACGGCGTTCCGCGTGTTCGTGCTGATGGCGTCGCGGCGGTTGAAGAGCGATCGCTTCTTCACCGACGACTATCGGCCGGAGATCTACACCGAGATCGGACTCCGGCACGTGCGCGACAACTCGATGCTGACCGTCCTTCGTCGCCACTATCCCGCGCTTCAACCGGCGCTCGAGGGCGTCACGAACGCCTTCCAGCCGTGGAGGTCGAGCGGCGATTGGAAACCGCTTGCCTCGAGATCGAAAACATGATCCACTGCGTCATTCTCACCGGAGGATACGATGCCGCTGTGCGGGACCTGGCTCCTGCTCTCCATCACGCTGGCCCTGGCTGCGCCGGCGCAGAACCTGCCGATGCCCGGCACACCAAGCGATAACCTGTCGGCGACGAAAGTCTTCGACTACGCGTCGCTGCCCGTTACGCACAGCGCGAATGGCGGCGAGGGACGCGTCGTCCTGTCATCGGGCCGCCTCGCGACGGGCGAGACGATTCACATCCACGAGTCGATGCAGCCGGCCGGCGCGCAACCCAACCCGGCGCACGCGATCAGCCATTCGGAATTCATTCTCGTCACCGAAGGCACGCTGGCCGTCACGCACGACGGCAAGACCGAACAGGCCGGCCCGGGCAGCGTGATTTACGTCGCGTACGGCACGATGCACCAGGCGAAGAACGTCGGCTCGGGACCGGTGAAATACATCGTCATCGCCATCGGCGGGGATGTGAGATGAGGGCACGGCAAACTTTTGAACTTCGAACTGAGAACTTCGAACGAACGGGGCGCCTTCGGCGCGTCATTTCACTTCTGCTTCTGGCTTCGCACTTCTAACTTGATGGGATGGCTATGACCACAATGGATCGTCGTTCGCTGTTGACGCTGTTTTCGGCACTGGCCGCGGTGGCCGTCACGACCGATGATGCGATGGCGCGGTCGCCCGTGCAGGGCCAGTTGACCACGGCGCAGTTGTCCGTCTCGCGGGTCCTCCACTTCAAGGACCTGCCCGTCATCCAGCTCGACAACGGAGGCACCCAGCGGCGGGTGATGTCGGGTACGCTCCCAACCGGCGAGTTCATCGAGATTCACGAGACGATGCTGCCCGCCGGCAAGATGCCGCACGCACCGCATCACCATCCGAACAGCGAGTGGCTGTTCATCCAGTCCGGCACGCTGGAGTACGACGACAACGGCACCATCGTCCCGGTCGGCCCAGGCGACATCGTCTTCAGCGCGTCGAACGTCATGCACGGCTTGAACAACGTCGGCGCGACCGACGCGACGTACATCGTCTTCTCCGTCAGCCGGCAGACGCCGGAGTAGCAGGAAGGGAGACATGCCGCCTCTTTCGCGACGGGAGTTCGTCTCGCTGGCCGTCGCCAGCACGGTCGTCAGCCGTGTCGCGTCGCCGTTTGCGCGCCGACGCGGCCCGCGGGCAGCCGCCCTCACCGCCGGCGACGTCGTCGAGCGCATCAAGCAACACATCGGCGTTTCCTGGAACGCTGGCACGGCCGTCGACACGTTCAAGACCGGCGGCCCGTCCACGGCCGTGACGGGGATCGTGACGACGTCGATGGCCACGCTCGACGTGCTTCAACGAGCCGCGGCCGCCGGCGCGAACTTCGTCATCACGGCCGCGCCGACGTTCTATTCACGTGCGGATGCGCGGTCGCTGCCGGTCCGTGGTGCGTTCGGTGCGGGCGGCGCCCGCGGGGCAAGACGTGGTGGAGGCCCGGGCGCGGGGCGCGCCGAGCTTGCCGCCCGGGGCGAACAGATCGCCCACGCCAGCGGGCCCGGGACCGGCGCCTCGGCGGCGATGCCTCCGGTGCCGCCGTTACCCGCCTCCGTCGTGCCGCCGCCGAGCCGCGGATCGTTCGGAGCGGCGCCCGCGGCGACACCGGCTCCCGATCGCGTCTACGCCGGCAAGAACGCGTTCATCGACGCGCACGCGCTCGCCATCTTCCGCCTGAGTGAGCACTGGAACGCGCGCAAGCCGGATCCGCGCGCCGTAGGCCTCGCCGCTGCCGCCGGCTGGACCCGGTACGCGGTGGGCGGCGACGCGTTGCGCTACGACGTGCCGCCGACGAGGCTCGACGCGCTGGCCAGCCACTTGAAAACGTCGCTCGGCATACGCGGCGGCATGCGCGCCATCGGCAAGCCGGAGACGACGGTCCGGCGGATCGGGTTGTTGCCCGGGTTGACGGCCATCGCGGCGGCCGTGGCGATGATGCCCACGGTCGACGTGATCGTCGCCGGCGAAGTCGTGGAGTGGGAAACGCCCACCTACGTCCAGGACGTCGTGTTCGCGGGCCTCGAGAAAGGCTTCATCTCGATCGGCCGCGTCGTCGACGAAGCCCAGGGCATGCAGGTCTGCACCGAATGGCTGCGCGCGCTCGTGCCCGAGGTGCCGGTCCGGTTCATCCCCGCCGGCGATCCTTATTGGAGGCCACTCTGATGCCCGCGCTCACGGCCGGAGACATCGTCAATCGCATCAAGGCCGTCATGGCCGTCGAGGGCGTGCCGTGGAGCGATCTGTCCACGCGCGACCGGTTCAAGTTCGGCGGCCCCGACACCGTCGTCCACGGCATTGCGACGACGTTCATGGGGACGTTCGAGGCGATCACGAAGGCCAGTCAGCTCGGCCTCAACATGATCGTGACGCACGAAGACACCTACTGGAACGATCCCGACGACACGACGATCGTTGACGCGGATCCGGTCTACAAAATGAAGGTGGACTTCCTGACCGAGCACGGCATGGTGATTTTCCGGATCCACGATCACATGCACCGCCAGCGTCCGGACTTCACGTTCTCGGGCGTCGCGCGCGAGATCGGGCTCGATCCGACAACCGAGACGGCACCCGGCTCGCACCGGTTCGTCATCCCCGAGACGACGCTCGGCGAGCTGGCCGCGCGGGTGAAGGCGACGCGTGGCGATCCGTCCATTCGCGTCGTCGGGGATCCGGCGGCGAAGGTCAGCCGCATCGCGATCGGGGCGGGCATGGCGACGCCGTCGGTCGAGCCGGCCGACATCGACGTGGTCATCGGCGGCGAACAGCGGGAGATCGAAGGCACGTTCGACAGCCCGGAATACGTCATGGACGCCGCGACGCTCGGCGTGCCGAAGGGCTGGATCATGCTCGGTCATCACATGTCGGAAGAGTCGGGCATGGAGGAAATGGCCGCGTGGCTGCGGCCGATCGTGCCGGAGCTGCCCGTCCACCACGTCCGGTCGGGGATCGTGTACTGGGCTCCGAAGTAGCGGCCGCGTTAGAATGCGCCCGTCCCGAGCAAGCTGATGCGTTTCTTTCGCGCGAGCGTTGTCGCGCCGCGGTGATTTCACATGACCGTCCGAACCTTGTCCGCGCTCGTCGTGTTACTCGCGCTGCCCACCGTTGGCGTCCTCGCCCAGGCCGGCGACGCCACCGCCGATTACCAGGCGATGCTGGCCGAGCTGCACATCACGTCGCTCCGGCCGGGCCCGGCCGGCCGCCTGAACGCGGATGGCACCGCGCCGGCCAACTATGCCAACTACGACGAAAGCAAGGCCACGGCGAAGTCGCCCGTGCCGCCGCTGCTCGTCATGAACGACGGCCGCAGGATCACGACGGCGGCCATGTGGGAGCAGCATCGCCAGGAGTTGTTCGAGATCTTCGATCGTGAGCTCTACGGGCGCGAGCCCGAGGCAGCGAAAACCATCAAGGTGACGTGGGAGGTCACCGCCACGACGCCGGGCATGAGCGGCAACATTCCGACGATCACGCGGACGCTCGTGGGCCACGTCGATCCCACGTACTACCCCGCCGTCACCGTCGATATCGCGGCATCGGTCACGACGCCGGCCAACGCGGCCGGCAAGGTGCCGGTGATCATCCAGTGGGGTGGCGGCGGCTTCGGCCGCGGACGCGGTGGTGCGGTGCCTGGTCCCGGCGCTCGGGCCGGCGTACCGGCACGCGGTGCGGGGCGCGCCGCCGCCCCCGCCCCGCAGAATCCGCCGTTCCCGAACGGCACGACGACGTGGCACGACGCGGTGATCTCGCTCGGCTGGGGCTACGGCAATCTCGTTCCGAGCAGCATCCAGGCCGACAGCGGGAACAACGACCAGCTCCGGCAAGGCATCATCGGCCTCATCAACAAGGGCCAGCCGCGCAAGCCCGACGACTGGGGCGCGCTTCGCGCGTGGGCGTGGGGCGCGAGTCGGCTGATGGATTTCTTCGAGACGGACTCGCGAGTCGACGCCAAGCAGGTCGCCTTCGAAGGCCACTCGCGCTACGGCAAGGCGACGCTCGCGACGCTGGTCTACGAGCCGCGCGTGCTCACGGGATATGTCAGTTCATCGGGCGAAGGCGGCGCCAAGCTCTGGCGTCACCTGGTCGGCGAGCAGGTCGAGAGCCTGGCCGGCTCGGCCGAGTATCACTGGATGGCCGGCAACTTCCTCAAGTACGCCGGTCCGCTCACGGTGGACGACCTCCCCGTCGACCAGCACCAGTTCATCGCGCTCGTCGCGCCGCGTCCGATCTTCGTCAGCGGGGGCGAGTACGTCGAGTTCAACGGCGCCCGCCCGGGCTCCCGTTGGAGCAACGAGTCGTGGCAGGACACGCCGGGCACGTTCATGGCCACCGCCGGCGCGAGCCCGGTCTGGAAGCTGCTCGGCAAGAAGCCGCTCAGCAACACGGCCCTCGGCCTCGTGTTCGACGACGTGCCGGATCCGATGGCGGTGAAGGCGAGGATGCCGCCGCCGCTCACGCCGTTGATCGATGGCGACATCGCCTTCCGCCAGCACGATCAGGGTCACACCGACGCACCGAACTGGTCGACGTTCATCGAATTCGCCGGCCACTACTTCAAGTCGCCGGGACTGAAGTAGTCGCCGTTGCGGTGGCGGCACCGCACGGGACGAGTCGAGACGAACCGCGACGCCCGGCGGCTCCGCCAATCCGGGCGTCGCGTGAACTTTCTGCCGCGGCGTTCGTCTGCTCTGCTGACACCCATCAGGAGTCAGCATGCTCAGGCAGGACGTGCTCTACGCATGGCGTTCATTCCGCCGCGCGCCGCTGGTGGCCCTGACGATCGTGACGACCGTCGGACTCGGCCTCGGTCTGGTGGCCGCCGTCTTCACGCTACTCAACGCGCTCGTCTTCCTTCCTGACGCCGTTCGCCATCCGGACGAGCTCGTGGCAGTCGCGCGCCCACGCACGACGACGCCAGATCCTCCGCGGTACACGCGGACCGAGTACGAAGCGCTCGTCCGCGAGACGGGCATCTTCACGGCCTCAGTCGCGATCGGACCAGACGTCGACGCGTGGATCGAGGGCAAGCGGCTCGAGGGAACGCTCGTCACCGGCAACTTCTTCCAGGTCCTGGGCACGAGCGCGGCGCGCGGCCGGACGCTCACGCCAGTGGACGACGACGCCGGCGGGCAACGGGTCATCGTCCTGAGCCACCGCGCGTGGGTGCAGTATTTCGCGAGCGATCCGACCGTGCTCGCGCGACCGATTCTCGTGAACGGCTCTACGTTCCACGTGGTCGGCGTGATGCCCGAGCGTTTCCGCGGCCTCGTGACCGTGGCCCCGGACTTCTGGGCGCCCGTCGCGCTCGCGGCCCAATTGAAGGCGGTGCCCAACGAGAATGGCGCCGCTGGAGGCCTGCAGGTCGTCGGCCGGCTGAATCCGGCGTTGCCGCGCGGTCAGGCGATCAGCGAACTGGTCGCGTGGGACCTGCGGCAGCGTGCGGAACGCGGAATCGAACGATCCGCCGCCAACCTCGTGCTCGAGCCGAAGACGGGCGCGGTGCCGCTGTCGAACGACGTGCTGGCGTTGTTCGCCCCGCTGTTTTTCGCGTTCGGCCTCATCCTGCTCATCGGATGCGCGAACGTCGCCAACCTCCTGCTCGCCCGCGGCGTCGCGCGCCGCCGCGAGATCGGTATCCGGCTGTCGATCGGCGCCTCCCGAGGCCGCATCATCCGGCAGTGGCTCACCGAAAACCTGCTGCTGGCGATCGCGGCGGCCGCGCTCGGATTCGCGATCTCGCGGCTGGTCCTGATCGCGGCCGTTCACGCGCTCGTCGGTACCTGGTCGCCTGCCATCGGCAGCGTCCGCGCGGAGGTGCCGCCAGCCGACTGGCGCGTCGGGCTCTTCCTCGTCGGCGGCGCGGTCGCGTCGACGCTCCTCTTCGCGTTGGCGCCGGCTCTTCACGCGACGCGTCTCGAACTGGTGCGCGCCATGCGCGGCGAGATCACGCGTGGCGGACGTCCGTGGCGTGCGCGCGGCGCGCTGGTCGCGCTGCAGGTGACCGGATCGATGTTGTTGCTCGTCTGCGCGACGATCTTCCTGCGGAGCGCGCTGGCCGCGTCCGCCGTCGATCCCGGGATCCGGACGGCCGACGTCCTCACCATGGACATCCCGCACGAAAATGCTCGCGTGGCATTGCTCGACGCGATTCGAACTGAACCGCTCGTCGCCGAGGTCGCCGCGTCGTGGCCGAACGACATCAGCGGACGCGCGGCGTTCGCGGACGTGGGAACGGGTCGACATGCGGTCACGTACGAGTTCGCGTCGCGCGAATACTTCGACGTCCTCGGCATCCCGGTCGTGAAGGGACGACGCTTCCTGCCGGCCGAACGCGCATCGAGCGCCGTGGCCATCGTCTCTGCGCGTGTGGCCGACGAGTTGTGGCCACACGCGAATGCGGTCGGCCAGGTGCTGCGGCTCGAGCGGCAATCGGATCGAAGCGCGCCGCCCGAGCCGGCTGGACCGGCGTTTCCGCCGGCCGTGGTGGTCGTTGGCGTCGCGCGTGACGTGCCGGGCTTCCGGCTCGGCGGAGCACGGATCGCCGGCGCCGGCGTCTACCTGCCGATCGATGCCGAGAACGCCGAGACGTCGTTGACCATCCGCGTCCACGGCGATCCCGAGTTCGCTCGTCGTGCGCTCGTGGATCGGTTGACGACGATCGAACCCGGCCTGGCGACGGACCAGATCAACCTGCTCCGCGACGTCGCAACCATGGAGGCGTATCTGCTGGGGATTCCCTTCTGGCTGACACTGGTGCTCGGCGCGCTCGCGCTCGTGCTCACCGTATCGGGACTGTTCAGCGTGCTCTCGTACCTCGTCGAGCAGCGAACGCGCGAGATCGGCGTGCGCATGGCGCTCGGCGCGACCAGGCGCCGCATCGCGGCCTTCGTGCTGTCGCAGTCGGCGTGGCCGGTAGCCGTCGGATTGTTCGTCGGCGGCGGCCTGGCCGTTGCGCTCGGCGCCGCGCTCATGGCCACACCGGCCGCCGGATCGATCGGATCGACCATCCGCTTCTTCGATCCCCTGGCCTATGCCGCGAGCATCCTCGGTATCGCCAGCGCATGCGTGTGCGCCGCGCTCGTACCGGCGCGGAATGCAACTCGCGTCAATCCGGTCGACGCCTTACGGCAGGACTGACACACCGCACGCCGCTCGTTTGCGGCGTGCGAGGCCAGACGTCGCATTCGACCAACACGTCACGCGGTTCGCTGGAAGCGGCTGTACTGGAATGATTGCGGCGCACCCCACGGCGTCGTGTGCGTGTGGAGCATCGTCTCGATGAGCGTCAGGTCCGTGCCAAGCTCCTGCGACAAGGCTTCGGGCGAGTAGCGGGCCACCGGCAGTCCGCTGCACGTCGCCGGGCCGTCTGGTGCGAACGTGGCGATGATGGCTGCCCCGCCCACCTTCAACGTCTCGCGCAGGTGCTCGACGTACCGCGCCCGATCGGCGGGATCGACGAGGAAGTGGAAGACGGCGCGGTCGTGCCAGACGTCCATCGGTTGCGCGCGCCAGTTGCCAGTGACGTCGGCTTCGATCCACGTCGGAATCGAGCTGGCAGAACCGAGCCGCGTCCGCGCGCGAGCCAGCGCCGCGCCCGACACGTCGAGCACCGCCACGCAGTAGAGCCCGCGAGCGATGAGCACGTCGACGAGTCGCGAATCGCCGCCGCCGATGTCGATCACGCACGTCGCGGCGTCGAGCCCAGCGGCGTCCATCAGCCGAAGCGACACATCCGGCTGCGGCTCGAACCAACTCACGTCTTGGTCGGACTTCGTCGTGTAAATAGCGTTCCAGTGCGTGGTGCGCGACATCGTCAGGACTCAACAGCGATCTGTTTGTAGAAGCTTATCCCCGAGCCGCGCACTGGCACGACCGCGGCAGTGTGACGGCTCTCGATTGGGCCGTCACGACCTGTATTCCTCGTCACTCACCTGTTCCAACCACTCGACGACTTTGCCATCGAGCTGTTCCTGAATCGCGATGTGTGTCATCGCCGTCGTCGGTGACGCACCGTGCCAGTGCTTCTCGCCGGGCAGGAAGCGCACGACGTCGCCTGGGCGGATCTCTTCGATGGGGCCGCCTGCGCATTGCACGAGTCCGTGGCCGGCCGTGACGATCAGGATCTGTCCCAGTGGATGGGTGTGCCACGCCGTGCGCGCACCCGGTTCGAACGTCACGCTTGCCGAGGCCGCGCGGGCCGGCGCGTCGGGTTGGAAGAGTGGATCGATTCGGACGGTGCCCGTGAAATAGTCCGCTGGTCCTTTACCCGACGGCCGCGATCCGTTCCGTGAAATGTGCATGGTGCCTCCGCCACGATCGTAGCGTCATCGACGGCCACATCCGAACGATGATGGCCGCACATTGTTCGCGGGATTGTCCGCGGCGCCGGACGCACACGCGCGTGATAATGGCGCAGGAGCCACACCATGAAGCCCAAGAACACGATCTGCCTCTGGTTCGACAAGGACGCGCATGACGCGGCCCGCTTCTACGCCGAGACGTTTCCGAACAGCAAAGTGACGGCCGTTCACAAGGCGCCGAGCGACTACCCGAGCGGCAAGTCAGGCGACGTCATCACGGTCGAGTTCACGGTGCTCGGCATTCCCTGCATCGGCCTCAACGGCGGTCCGACGTTCAAACACAGCGAGGCGTTTTCGTTCCAAATCGCCACGGACGACCAGGAGGAAACCGACCGCTACTGGAACGCCATCGTCGGCAACGGCGGCCAGGAGAGCGCGTGCGGCTGGTGCAAGGATCGCTGGGGCTTGTCGTGGCAGATCACGCCGCGCGTGCTGACCGACGCGATGGCGGCCGGCGGCGCCGAGGCGAAGCGCGCGTTCGATGCCATGATGACGATGCGGAAGATCGACGTCGCCGCGATCGAAGCCGCGCGGCGCGGGTGACGAACCGTCCATTCGCCACGTCCGGACGTCCGACGATCGCACGCGCCGATCGGAGACCATGACCGCAGAGGACAGCGACCGCTCGGTCCGATCCCGTCAACGCGCGCTGCTCGTCGAGGACGACGGGGCCATCCGCGAGGTCGTGCGGCTGCACCTGGATCTCGCCGGGTTCGACGTGACACAGGTCGCCGACGGCGCCCGCGCGCTCGACCTCGGGCGCTCGACGCATTTCGATCTGGTCGTCCTGGACGTGATGCTGCCGGCCCTCGACGGCATGACGCTCTGCCGCGTGCTTCGGGAGCAGGGCGCCAACCTCGACACGCCCGTGCTCATGCTCACTGCCAAGGACTCGGAGTCGGACAAGGTGCTCGGCCTCGGCAGCGGCGCGGACGACTATCTCACCAAGCCGTTCGGCACGCGCGAGCTGGTGGCGCGCGTCCAGGCGCTCGTCCGCCGCCATCGCCGACATCGGGACGAGCTGGTCGACTCGACGCGGCAGGTCAGACGGCGCGGCATCGCACTCGATCTCGACAAGCGATGCGCGACCGTCAGAGGGGAGCCCGTCGAGCTCACCCGGCAGGAATTCGATTTACTCGAGCAGTTCCTCTCGCATCCGGGGATCGTGTTCAGTCGGGCCGCCCTGCTGGCGAAGATCTGGGGCGGCGACACGTATGTCAGCGAGCGGACCGTCGACACCGTGATCAGCCGCCTTCGCCGGAAATTGGAAGTCGATCCGCAGGACCCGCGCCTGATCCTGACTGCCTGGGGCGTTGGCTACAAGTTCGTCGATGCCACCTGAGGCGGCTCGCCAGCCGCCTCGTCACGCGCCAGCGGGAAGCGCATCGTGAACACGGTGCGTCCGGCACGACTATCGACCGCCATCGTGCCGCCATGACGGTCCACGATGGCCTTGCCGATCGACAGACCGAGCCCGCTGCCCTCGCTGTCCTTTCTTCGAGACGCGTCGACTTTGTAGAAGCGCTCGAAGACGTACGGCAGATGCTCCTTCGCGATGCCGCTCCCGGAGTCGGCGACCGTCAGCACGTATTGCGTCCCGTCCACACGGGCCGCCAACTCGATCAGGCCATCGTCCGGCGTGTGACGCAGCGCGTTGGCGAAGAGGTTCTCGATCACCTGCTCGATGCGATGCGGATCGGCCACCATCTGATCCGCTGCGTCGTCGACGTGGACGCGGACCGTCACGCGGCGCTGACGACACGCCTGCTCATGGCGATGAACGACGTGCTCGAAGAGACGCTCGATGGCGAAGACGCGGATGTCGAACGCGGTTGCGCCGCTCTCGACGCGCGCCAGATCGAGCAGGTCCTTCACGAGCCGGTCGAGTCGATCGGTTTCCCGCTCGAGGATCTGAAAATACCGTTCGCGCGTTTCCGCGTCGAGCGTGATGTCATCGCGATGCAGCGTTTCGACGTAGCCGCGCATGGCCGCCAGCGGCGTCTTGAGCTCGTGCGAGACGTCGGCCAGCATCTGCCGACGCAGGAGGTCGGATCGGCGAAGCGCCTCGTCGCGCGCCGTCAGCTCATCGGCCATCGCGTTGAAGGTTGCCGAGAGCTCAGCGACCTCGTCGAAGCCGGAGACCGGCGCCCTTGCCGTGAAATCGCCCGCGCCCAATCGCTGCGTCGCGGACCGTAACGCCTGCATGCGACGCCGGACCGGCTCGAAAATCACGGCGGCGGCGATCACCGTGAGGCCGACGAGCAAGATCGTGCTCGGGAGGATCGTCAGGCGGTCGAGACCGTGAGGCGGCGGACCGGGTGGCGGACCGGGCGGCAGCAGGACGACGCCGGCGAGCGTGCCGCCCATCTGGACGGGCGCCGTCACGAATGTCATCGGGGCCGTGCGATCGACCTGAACGTTCTCGGCGCGGCCGCTCATGATGGCCATCGCGTAACGGCGCAGGTCGTCGGCGAGCGGCACGGAACGGTTCGACGCGACCGTGCCGTTCTTCATCACGGTATAGATGGGTTGGGACTGCGCATACTGCCGCTTCAGGTAGGCGTCGATGTCCAGCCGCGGATCGTTGGACAACGCCAGCGTCAGGTCCGCCGCCACTAGCGCGACGACCGTGTTCGGCGCGCCGCGCAGTGGCGGCCGAGGTCGCATGGCCAGGAAAAGCTCCTGCAGCAGCAGGAGCCCGAACACGAAGGTCACGAAGCCGACGCCAATCCGGAAGTAGAGGCTTCGATACCACCTCACGAGCGGCACGGCGGCCGGGCCAGCCATCGCCCGATTATGGCGCGGCGCGTGGGGCCGGCACGCCTGTCAGAAACCTTTGATACGGCGCCAGTACTTTTGCCACATTCGGGTCGTCAAGATGGTCATGGGAGGACGACCATGACACGCCTCACAGTCGAGAAACCGCACGATCAGAACGACCACGACGACTTCGGCGGATTGCAGCGGGACCTCGCTGCGCACGCCGCCGCCGTCGAAGGCCTCTCTCGTCGCGACATGATCCGATCGCTCGGTCTCGTCGGGACCGGCACGCTCCTGGGGTGCAGCAAGTCGCCGACCAGTCCGACGACCTCGAACACGGACGCGTCGCTGAGCGCGCTCGCGATCGCCGGCGGCACGATTACGTTCGCCGCCGGCACGCTCACCTATGCGCTGACGGTGAGTAACACCGTCGCGAGCACGACCGTCACGGCCACGGCAACCAATCCGGCTGCGACAATCAAAGTCAACGGCACGCTGGTGGCCAGCGGCGCCGCGTCCTCGCCCATCTCGCTGGCCATGGGCGCCAACACGATCACCGTGCTCGTGACGGCCGCCGACGGCGTGACCACCGAGAGCTACGTCATCGCGGTGACGCGGTCATCGACCGTCGCCTCCGCGTGCACGGGTGCCGTGCCGAACGAGACCGAAGGACCGTTTCCGGGTGACGGCTCGAATGGTCCCAACGTCCTCGCGACCAGCGGCGTCGTCCGCAGCGACATCCGGTCGAGCTTTGGCGGTTTGAACGGCACGGCGATCGGCGTGTCGTTGACGATTCAGATCATCCTGGTGTCCGCGTCGACGTGCGAGCCGCTCGCGGGTCGCGCGGTGTACATCTGGCACTGCGACCGGGACGGCCAGTATTCGCTCTACGGGATCGCGAACCAGAACTACCTGCGCGGCGTCCAGGAGACGGATGCGAGCGGACTCGTCACCTTCACGTCCATTTTTCCGGCGTGTTATTCGGGACGATGGCCGCACATCCACGTGGAGGTGTATCCGAGCGTCGCCACGGCCACGAGTGCCGCGAACAAACAGGCGACGACCCAGATCGCGCTGCCGAAGGAGGCGTGCGACCAGGTTTACGCGACCAGCGGGTACGAGGCGAGCATCACGAACCTGTCGCGAACCTCGCTCGCGACCGACATGGTCTTCAGCGATGGCGCTTCACTCGAACTGGCGACGGTCACCGGCTCACCGACGGCCGGCATGACGTCGACTTTGACGATCGCCATCTGAAGCCGCATGACACCGGCGGGGGCGGGCGCGCGCCCTGTACTTTTCGTCAGTGACGCACTCGAGCCATTCGATCGACGTCTATTGATAACGGTACAGCGTGACACGCAGCATGCCGGGGCCGTGCAGCGTGCCGCGGAGGGTGAGCGCCGTGCCCTGTCCGGTGTCGTCGCCGGCGAGCTGACGGATCGTCACCCAGTGGCCGTCGGCGAAGCGGCCTTCCTGGACGGTTCCGAGTCCCACGTACGTAGGGCCTGGCGTCTCCGGCGTGAACTTGATACCAACGCCCCGGCCCGCCATGACGTACTCGTTCGGCCCCGTGGCGATGAAGATGGCAAATGGCGGCAGCGTGCTCGCGTCGCTCGGCGTCGTACCGCCGAGCGGCGTGAGATCGAGCGTGTAGTCGCCGACGCGAATCCGCTGCGCGCGCGTCAGCCCGTCCACGACCACCTTCGACACCGGCTTCGCGAACGCGTCGTTCGCCACCGGTGAGTAATCGCGTGCGTCCGGGATGGAGCCGACTTCGTTCTCCACCTGCATCATCAGCACCGTGTGCGTCTGGCTGTCGACCGCACGGATGTGCTGCATGAGCGACGCGAACGCCCGCGCGTCCGCGTCGCGATTGGCGGTGCTGAGCGGCGTCAACCGCTCGTCGGGCGTGCCGTTGCGCTGCCGCGTGCGGGGAAACCGCGTGTAGTCAGCCTTCACCCAGTCGGGCGCGTAGCTCGACCAGGTGTTCTTCCAGCTTCCAAACCAGAGAAAGACGATGCGCAGGTCGTGCTGCCGCGCGCTTTGCAGCAGACCATCGACGAGGCTCCAGTCGAACTCGCCTTCCTTTGGTTCGATCTGCGCCCAGGACAGCGCGACGAGCGCCGTGTTGAGGTGCATGGCCACCAGGTTCGGCCAGATCGGCCGCGCGGCCTCGATCGTCGTCGCGGCGTTGTTCCCGAGTTCGCCAGCGAGCATGAGGAATGGCTTGCCATCGACGATGAGCTGCGTGGCCGCGCCGCGGCGTTCCAAGTGAGGCGCCGGAGACGACGATGGCGTTTGCGAGGCGAGAGGAACGGCGACGAGAAGACACAGCGCCGCGCAGAGAGCCGACGCGCGAATCGTCTCTGATGATCGTGGAGCCATATGGAGATTCTGCGACGCACTGTTGCGAGTGTGAACGCAGCATAAGTGATTGCGCGTCTGACCCTCAACTCGGCGGCCCGCCCCACGCGATGCGACTCGCTGATGACGCCGCGGCGAGCGGGAGCGCCATGGCGTGACGCTACCTCACGCCATCTCTGCACGCATGCGGGCGAAGACGGCCTCCCGGTCGGCGACCGATACCTGCCGGTCGATCAGCGGGTAGAGGATGTTCTCCTCTTTCAAGTTGTGTGCGGCGAGCGCTTCGAGCAGCGCGGACTCATCTGTATCGATGTTCGTGTCGCCTGCCTGCAGCGAGCGGTCGATCGAATCGAGAAGCGCTTTGATCGTTCGGTGCTCGGCACGCATCACGATCGTGGGGCCGTTGTCGCCTAGCCCTGAGAGCCGTTCGAACAACGGAAACAGGATGTCTTCTTCCCATCCGATGTGACGCTCGAGTCGCGACTTGAACTCACGGTACATGCCGAGCGCAGCCGGCTGGCCCCCGGACTTCGCCGCTCGAAATCCGTCGAGCAACCCGTCGATCTCCCCGTGATCGACCGCGTAGAAGGATGCCAGCGTCACCGGCGCGTTTTCGACTGGCCGGATCACCCACGCCTCGTCGGCCGCCTCGCGCTGCGCCTTCCGCGCGTCGGCCGCCGCGGCCCGCCTCGCGCGAGATCGCGCCAGCAAGAGGCCGAGCGCGACTATGCCAAGGACGACCGCGACGACTGCCACTGACTGCTGCGGCATGAGAGGCCCCTTCTTCGGCCTCCATTCTGTCCAGCGCGCGTGGTCCTGACGTTGCGCTAGTGCAATCAGCCGCGACTGTCAGGATCGCCGGCGCGGTGGAATCGGCCGCACGCGTCCGCGCTGGTAAGCGACGAACGTCGCCATGACGAGCAAGACGAGCGTCGTCGCGGCCGAGCTGAACTCGCCCCGGGTCGTGTGGAGGATCGTCGCCGAGATCATGACGATCATGATGCCGACCGCCGCCCAGGCCACGAGGAAGGGCATGACGCGCGTGAGCCCCGGCAAGATGAGCCCGATGGCCGCCAGCACTTCGGCCACGCCCAGAAACATCTGGAACCATCGCGGCAGGAACGCGTTCATCTGGACGGCAATCTCGGGCGGCGGGGTGAGAAGCAGTAATCCGTGCGCGAGGAACGCGGCGGCGAGCAGGACCTGCAGGATCCATAGCACGATGTTCATGAGTCATCCTCCGGTGTCGGCCCGCCCGCGGCGAGCCACGATGATAGTTGGACTCGCCTCGCGGCGGTAAATCATCGGTCGGGCGGGTCGGCGGGTGGATTCAGGTGACAGGTATCCCGGCGGTACATAACAGGCGGATGCGTCGTCGTATCACTCAGGCCGCCTGCGATGCGCCGCGGCGCGAAGCCGCAAACGTGGGCCCATACGTCTCAGGAATACTTTGCGATCAGCCGCCGGAATACCTCGAACGCCGGTTTCGGACGGTACGCGTCGGTCATGATGCCGAAGTGGTGGTAGAGCCCGCGGCCGCTGCTCTCGGCGTCCCGGAGTGAAAACAACTCGTAGGCCGCGACGTTCAGTTCCTCGTGTACCGACGCGACCGTCTCGATGACGTCGCGCAGGACATCGGCCTGTCGCGCGAGCGAGCGATCCGCTCCCGTTGGCCAGCCGTGTTCGGTGATCCGGATAGGCAGGTGGCCAAGTCCCGCGGCCGCCAGAACTTCGTGTCGATGGTAGGTCAGCAGCCCGCGCGTCGCGGCCCGAACGTCACCGCCGGGCACGGGACGGAACACGTCTGGAAACATGTCCAGTCCGACGTAGGCCACGCTTTCGACGAGCCGGCCGCCGCCCAGCGCGGCGAGCTCTTCGTAGAACGTCCGCGACGGCCCGAAGAGCGGCGTCGTGTTGACGCCGACCTGGATGTGGCCGAAACCGCGAGCGCGCGCCTCGTCGGTCGCGGCAGCGATGCCGGCCACGATCGCGCCGAGGACGTCGGGATAGTCGCCGTCGAGCACGGCGTTGCCCCGAACGTTCGGTTCTTCCGTAATCTGCAGCGTCGCCGTGATCGCGCCATATCGACGCACGAGATGCCGCACGAAGCGCGCGTAGCCGTCGACGTCGGCCGCGCGTGACTGATATTGCGCGACGAGGTCCAGTGCGCGACCACCAACGACGACGTGCAGGGCGTCGGACGGCGTCAGGATGTCGGTCGCATCGGCGCCTCGCTCGTCGCTGAACGTCGTGTAGGCGCGCACCAGCAACGGCGTCCTCGCATGATCCTCCAGGGCGTCGAGCGCCCGATGGATCTCGGCGACGTCGTCTCGAGGCCCGGCGACGAGATGTCCCGCGTCGTCTCCACATGCACTTCCCGGATACAGGCCGAATCTGATGGCCATCACTTGACTCCCCTCGGTGTCTCGCGCGACGGCCAATCGATCGCGCCGGCGGCCAGGCGATCGACCAGCGCCTGGACCCATCCGATTTCGCCCCGCAGGAGCTGGCGCCAATAGGCCACTTCGAGCATCTGGTATTCGGGCAATGAGTGGCTGACGGATGCCGCCGACAGCTCGGCACGGAGCCCGATGAGCCGGCGTCGCAGCACATCAATGGCGTCACGAACCGGTAGTACTCCGACGTAGGAGATGGCCAGGATGAAGGTCTTCGACCCGGCCCGGGCGGACACGAGGTCGTCCGCGACACGCGTGCGCACCAGGGCGTAGCCGGCGTCGGTCAGTTCGTACGCCGTCCGTGCCCGACGGCCGGCGACGCGCCGGCGGCGCTGCGGTCTGACGAGTCCCGCCGCCGCCAGGCTCCTCGCGAGCGTCGTTACGCTGGAGCGGCGGACGATGAGGTGGCGATAGCGATCGCCGAGGCGTCGCGTCAGGTCGTACGGATGCGCCGGCTGCTCGATGAGCAAGCCAAGGAGCGGAAGCACGAGCGGATTGTCGAGCGCGTCGCGAGGCACGTCGAAATGATAGACGTATACGACTATTACGTCAACGTGTCGCGTGCACCTCTGCCGACGAGGCAGCGAGATTCAGCGGTGACAGGGGGGCGTGCAGAGTCACCATCAACGGGCACACTGCCGGCGAACCATGTGGTCCGCGGCAGTGTGGGACCGTTGTGTCGTCGAGAACCACGGAGGGTTCTCGTCCGCGTCATAAGAGCAGGCGCGATCCTGAGATCGACGCGTTCACGATCTCGCGCCCAGGGTGAGGAGGAGCGCGTCCAGTTGCGCGAATGTTTCGACGGTCGCATCCGCCGCGCCGGTACCGGCAGCGTCGAGCGCTTCCTTCGAGGGATACAGGTCGCGCATGACCAGCAGCGTCTTGCCATCTCTTTCCTCGAAGGTCACCGTGGTGACGGACCCGTTGTCACCACTTTCTTCATTGGTCCAGACGAGGCGCGAGTGCGGGGTCACTTCGATGTACGTCCCGAAGAACTCCATGGTCGAGCCATCGTGACCGAACACCAGACGATATCTGCCGCCGGTGCGAACGTCCGCATCGAGCGAGAGCAGGGACATGCCCATCGACTTCGGCACCCACCACTGTCTGAGCAGCTCGGGCCGGGTCCATGCCTCGAACACGAGACGCGCCGGCGCATTGAAGGTTCGCGTCACGACGAGCTCACGCTCGGACGCCCGTTCCACGGTCGTGCGGTTCTTCGTGGGAGCGGGCTCACTTCCTCTTTTTTCGGCCATTGACGTGTTCCTTTCGTTTCAGTGCCTCGATAACCGTGTCCAACGCCTCGAAGCGTGCGCTCCAGAGATGGTGGTACCTCTCGATCCACGCTGCCGCTTCCTCCAGTCGACGCACGCCGAGCGTGCAGGTCCGCACGCGCCCGACCTTCTCCGTGGTGACGAGCCCCGCCTGTTCCAGGACGCCCACGTGCTTCTTCATTCCCGTGAGCGTCATGTGAAACTTCCCGGCAAGATCCGTGATCGATGCGTCTGCACGGCCGAGCTGCTCGAGCACGCCGCGTCGAGTGGTGTCGGAGAGTGCGGCGAACGAGGCATCGAGAGAGGCGTTCGAATGCTGAACCATATGGTTCAGTATACACGTGGGCCAGCGGCGAGTCGAGCCGCGACGCGCCTGCCGGCAATCCTCCGGCGATCCTTCACTTCCACCAAAGCAGATGCGGTCGGTACCCCTTCGGGGCCTTGCGGATGGGCTGGCTGGGAGGCAGGGATGGAATCCGCAACTGGCTGGTCACGGCGGCGTAAGCCTGAAGACGTCGAACTCCAGTCCTCGAAGCGAGTGGCTGGCCACGCATCTTGGACGGACGGCGAGTCGTCGCTTTGGTCGCAGCGCCGTTTCGTTGCGAAAACTGGCCGTGTCAGCGGAGCGGCTGCGGTTCTGAAAGGAATCGCTCGATGAGTCGGGCCGTGATCTCCGCATAGTCCGTATCTGCCGGCGCACTCGACGCCTCGGCCAGGTAGTCACCATGCCCGCTGGGTAAGACAAGCAGGCGCGCATCAGGGAACACCCGCGACAACTCCAGCGCGTGTTCGAGGCGAGCGACATCTCGATCGCCCGTGATGATGAGCGTCGGTGCCAGGACCGCGTGAACAGTTGGGTCAGGCACGTCGGTGAAACGCGTCATGCGCGCAGCATCCTTGTCGTGCATGGTTTTCAATCTCTGCGGATCGGGATTGACCGCCAAGAACGCGTCCTTCAAGGCTTGCGGCATGTTGGCGATGTCCGCCTGCTCGATGAGCTCCCAGAGTTGCGGCTGCGCACCGTCGCGTTTGGTGAACGAGGACGCGAACACCAGCTTGCGCACGATTTCCGGATGCCGAATGGCGACCTGAAGTGCCACCGTCGCACCGTTGCTGAAGCCGAAGATATCGGCTTGCGAAACCTCGAGGTGCCGAAGCAGCCCGGCGAGGTCGTCGGCGGACTGTTCGAACGTGAACGGCTGATTGCGATCTGAAGTGCGTCCGTGGCCTTGCTCTTCGAGTGCGATCACTCGACGGCTGCATGCGACAAATGGAATCAGCCGGCCGAAGTTCGAGTCGATCGTCGAGCCGCCGCCGTGGAGCAGCACGAGCGGGACGCCGTCGCGCCGGCCATGGACTTCGTAATAGATGTCGATGCCGTTCACCAACGCCCGGCTTGCCTCGATTCGCGTCGCGTCGTCGGTCCGTGGCGTCGCTGAATGCGCCGTCGGGTTCGATGTCGTTGGCATGACGGAACTCCCAGACAGAACGAAGGCGGCGAGGAGAAGGCGTGGGAGTGTCGTCATGGCGCCGCACCCGCCAGTTGTCGTCTCAGCCGATCCAGCATCTGCAACCAGCTCGGGTGCGCGCCGGTTCGCTTCGCCAGCCGCTCGTTCACGTCCTGCTCGAGCGTCACGATGGTTCGGCCAGCGCGTTCTGCGAACGTGACGCGGATCGTCGTCTCCGACGGCCAAGCCGGATCATGTCCCTGACTCTCCGGTGTTCGTGGAATGCCGTTTGCGTCCGCGATGGTCGCGGTGAATACCAGCCGTTCCGGGCGACGTACCTCCAGGTACGAGCCGATGGTCCAGCACTCGCCGAAGGAAGGGTTCTTGACGCACCAGTGGTACCCGCCGCCGTCGCGAACGTCGAGCCGCACGATGTGGAGCGTGCAACCGTCGGGGGCGAACCATTCCTCCAGCAGATCCTTCCGCACCCAGGCGTCGAAGATCTGCTCGCGAGGCGCCTCGAACGTCTGCTCGATGCGGACGAGCGCATCGTCGAGCTTCTTGCGGGCTTCCGTCATGACCTTCTCTTTCTGTGTTGCCGGCCTACGGCCTGGCGGTCCACGAGGTCGCGCAAGCGACTGAACGCACCTTCCCAGTACCTGCGGTACTCCTCGGTCCAATCCGCCACCTCGCGGATCGGACCGGGGTTCAGCTCGCGGACCTGCTGTCGGCCCTCACGTCGGGTCCGAACGAGGTTCGCGCGCTCGAGATAGGCGAGATGCTTCGAGATGGCTTGCTGTGAGACGCCGAAAGGCTCGCTCAATTCGGTCACCGAGGCCGGCCCCATCTTCAATCGACCCAGAATTGCTCTGCGGGTCGGATCGGACAGCGCCGCCAACGTGACACTCAACGCATCCACAACCTTATGGTTGTGGATGTCGCCGCTTGTGTCAAGCGGCCGTGCGCGACTCCGTGCGTGGGCCCTCGCCTGGCACTATCGGTGAGCCGCGGAGCGAAGGCAGTGCGGATCTGAAATTCGGCCAGTCAGGTTTCGTCCCGAACTCGCGTTTAGATGAAGCAGAGGCTGGCGTGTTTGCGGAAGAGCTTGGCTGGGTGTCTGGGACGGAATCCGCAACTGGCTCATCACCGCGGCGTGAGGGTTCGTGGCCTCCAGCTCCCTCTTCCTCAAGCAGTTGGCCGCGGCTCCAAACCGGCCGGACTCGACTAATTGTCCGGAATTTGTAGACATTTTCGGACGGGTTCCACTTGCTGCGATGTGTCCGAAATTTGTATACATATATCGGACATGGACCTCAAGCAGCAGATCCTCGACCGCATCGGCGACGGCGCTCCTGCCCAGGTCTGGACGCCGGTCGACTTCCTCGACCTTGGCTCGCGCGACGCCGTCGACAAGGCCCTGCAGCGTCTGGCCGGCAGCGGCCAGCTCCGCCGGATCGATCGGGGGTTGTACGACGTGCCCCGCACGAACGCCCTCACCAGGCAGACCAGCGCGCCCGACTACCGGCACGTGCTGGACGCGGTGTCTCGACGTGACCAGACGCGCATGCTGGTTGACGGCCTGACGGCCGCCAATGACCTCGGGCTCACCACGGCGGTCCCCGCGCACATCGTCGTGCACACCGATGCGCGGCGCCGTTCGATCCACGTGGGCCGGCTGGTCATCGACTTCAAACAGACGGCCCCCAGCAAGTTGTACTGGGCGGGGCGACCCGCGATGCGCATCGTGCAGGCCCTTCACTGGCTGCCGTCCGATCGCGATCAGATTCAGGCGAAGCTGTCGGCTCTGCTGGCAGATCCGACGCACGGAACAGCCCTGCGTCACGATCTTCGGCAGGGTCTGATCACGCTGCCGGCCTGGATGCAGGCCGTGCTGAAGCCGCTGCTCGCTGAGCCTGCCGCAACTCGGCTGTCGGAGTCTCGCCGCCGTACCAAGGCTCCGCCGCATCCTACCGGAGCAACTGGCAGCCACCCCGGCGGCCACTCGTGAAGGCTGGACATTCGCCGTTTCTTTGCCATACACTTGCGGTCGATGCTACATTGCGTGAGCAATCTATGAGCGCGAAGTCGGAGATCGAGTGGACCGACGCCACGTGGAACCCCGTTAGGGGATGCACGAAGGTCAGCCCTGGTTGTGCTCATTGCTACGCCGAGGTCTTTGCTGAACGCTTTCGTGGCGTCCCGAATCATCCCTACGAGCAGGGCTTTGATCTGCGGCTCGTACCGGAGAAGCTCCTCGAACCGATCAAGTGGTCGCAACCGCGGATGATCTTCGTGAACTCAATGAGCGACCTGTTTCACGAGGGCGTGCCGGACGCGTATATCGAGGCCGTCGCTTCGGTCATGTTGCAGGCGAATTGGCACACCTACCAAGTGCTGACCAAGCGTTCCGTGCGCCTGCGTGAACTGCTTCGCACAACGCTCAAGGCCGCCGCGAAGGTCCCTCACATCTGGTGGGGAGTCAGCGTAGAGAATCGGCGCGTCGGCCTGCCGCGCATGCGAGACCTCCAGCAGACCGATGCGCGAATGCGCTTCCTGTCGATAGAGCCACTCCTTGAAGATCTTGGCCCGTTGCTGTTGGACGGTGTCAACTGGGTGATTGTCGGAGGCGAGAGCGGCGCCGGGGCTCGACCCATCCGCAAGGAGTGGGTCGTTTCGATTCAGCGTCAATGTCGACAGGCCGGTGTGCCCTTCTTCTTCAAACAGTGGGGGGGCGTGCGCAAAGCGGAAACGGGTCGCCGTCTGTTCGGACGCACTTACGACGAGTTTCCTCCCATCGTCCGAGGAACGACACCAAGCGAGCCTGAGCGCACCGAATTGGCAGACCAACTGGCGGCATCTTTTCCGGCGCGCCATGTTTCTTCGGTCGGTGCTGCATCGCTCCTCCTGAGGGTCGCCAAGTAGGACTTGGCGTCGAGCGCGTGAAGCCAGCAGAGTACTATCGCGGTCGCGAGCAGACGTACCTCAAGCACTTCTTCCTCGAGCGTTACCTCGAACGTGTCGCCTACAAGGTGGGCTCGTTCGCGAACGAATTCGTCTACGTTGACGGGTTCTCCGGCCCGTGGCGGACCGAAGATCCAGGGTTCGCCGACAGTTCATTCGTGATTGCCATCGACAAGCTGCGACACGTGCGCGATGGCCTGGCCAAGATCGGACGGACGCCGAGGATCCGTTGTGTGTTCGCAGAGCCGGACTCGGCCGCCTACCCGCTGCTCAAGCAGGCGACATCGACCGTGACGGACCTCGACGTCGTGACGCTGAATGCGGAGTTCGGCGACGCGCTCCCACGGATTCAGAGTGCCGTCGGGCAGGCATTCTCCCTCGTCTTCATCGACCCAACTGGGTGGACTGGCTTCGGCCTTCGCCAGATTGCGCCGATCCTGCAGCACAACCCAGGCGAAGTCATCATCAACTTCATGTTCGATCACATCAACAGGTTCCTTGATGCCCCTGAGCCTGAGATGTCGTTCGACGACTTGTTCGGCGGCCCCGGATGGAAGGCGGCTGTTGCTGCCGGCGCCAAGCGAGAGGACGCGATTGTTCGGCTGTACACCGAGCGGATGAAGGCGACCGGTGGATTCAAGTTCGCTACGTCCACGAGAATCAAGAAACCCTTGGCCGATAGGTCGTACTTCTACTTGGTGTACGGCACGCGCCACCCCGAGGGCCTGCTGGAGTTTCGGAAAGTAGAGCAAAGAGAAATCGCGGAGCAGGAGCGAGTCCGCCTTGACGCGCAGCAGCTTGCCCGGGTGACGAGGACTGGTCAATCCGAACTCTTCGGCAGCGTCGATTCCGACGACATCGGTCTGCCGTCATTCGAGGAAGAGCGTCGCGACAACCTGAATCTCGCAGAGCACCTACTGATGGAACTGTTGAAGCAACGAAAGGAGATCGCCTTCGAGGATGCGCGGAGTGCGATGCTCGAGTTCCCATTGGTGTGGGAAACGGACGTCCAGCGAGCCGTGCTAGAGCGCGCGACCGTCTTGGGAATGAAGCCTCGTGAACGCGTCCCCAAAGTCGGGCACCGCGTGAGGCTCAAAGGCGGTAGCTGAGTGGTTAGACTGTCTGGGATTCGAAGCCATCAACAGGATTCAAGTCAAACAAATTCAATGGGTTAGAAAGACAAGCCTCTACGGAAGAGCTTGGCTGGGAGGCAGGGATTCGAACCCCGATAATCGCGTCCAGAGCGCGATGTCCTACCGTTGAACGACCTCCCAGCACGGAGAAACGGCCGACGGCGAGATCTACAAACGTAACAGTACAGGCCCGAAACGGGCAAGAGGCTCGCGGCTGGCGCGCCGCGCGGCTGACACCGCGATCACCTGTTCAGGCCTTCGCGTCGGAACCGGTCGCGTCGTCGACGGTCGGTCCCGAGAACTCGACCTCGATCCCGCCCGCGCCCGGGCGCTTGAGATCGAGCGTGATCCCGGATCGGTCCGCGGCTTCCTGCGCGATGGTGAGGCCGAGTCCGCGCGATCCCGGTCGACGGTTCCATCCCTCGTCGCCGCGGAACCGCTTGACCGTCGCCAGCGCGCGGAACTGCTCATCGTCGAGCGCCGTGCCGGTGTCGGAGACCCAGAGGCGGAAGCGTCCTGCGTCGGCCTCGCGTGCGAGACCGATCGTGACCGAACCGCCGGACGTGTTGTACCGGATGGCATTGTCGACGACGTTGGCGACGGCGCGTTCGAACAGCGCCTCGTCCGCGCGGATCGCGATCGGCCGGTCCGGCGGAGTGACGTGCAACGCGACGCCGGCAGCGTCTGCAATGGGCGCGTGCTTCGCGGCCACGCGCTCGACGAGCGCCCCGAGATCGACGCGCGTCGTCGCGAGCGCCTCGCCCGTCTTGAGCCGCGCGGCGACGGTGAGATTCTCGATGCGCGCCGAGAGATCGTGCACCTGACGCAGCGCGTCGCGCACCTGCCCGGCCGCGCCTGACGTCGATACGTTCGCTCGAATCGCCGTCAGCCGTGCTTCGAGCTCGGCGAGCGGCCGGCCGATGTCGTCCTCCGTCGATCGTACGAAGCGCCGCAGCATCTCGTCCTGATCGTCGATGCGCGCGCGCCGCTGATGGATGTCGTTGGCCGCGTCGTTGAAGACGAACGTCAGCGAGCTCAGCTCGTCGCGGTGCGAGTCGGGCGCGATCGTCGCGTAATCGGCGGCGACCGACTCGCGCGCGTCATGCGCCAACCGTCGCACGCGCCGCACGGTCTGCTGGCTCGCAATCATGCCGACGATGAAACAGACCGCGAAGACGCCGACGGCCGCCTCGATGCGCTGCGCCAGCCGGCCCGGCGGCGGCTGCATGCGGCCGAGGAAATACGCGCACGGGCTGTCGATCCATCCGGTCGGCATCGCGATCTGCACGCCCTTTCCCGCGGGCGACGCGTAGGACTCGATGGCAAACGGCACACCGGTTTGCAGACGATGCCGGAGTTCGAGCGGAAACCGAGGGTTCCCGGGACTCGATCCCAGGAAGTTGTCGTCGAACGCGAACAGCTCGAAGGGCTGCGGCTGTACGCGCGGACGCGGCGGCAGATCGTCGGGTGACGTCGGCACGAACGTGCCATGCGCCGGCCGGCCTTCGAGCGGGCCGGTGAGGAACCACGTCGGGTCGCTCTCGCACCGCTCACGTACCTGGTCATTGATCTGCGACTCGACGACGCGTTGGAGCGCGGTCTCGAGATCGCGCGTGCGCATCCAGTCGATCGGCACCACGATGACGGCCGTCGCGGGAACAGCGGCGGCAACGGTAGCCACGAGCACGCGGCGCCAGATGGTCATGTATGCAGTATTACGGCCGCCGGCCGCCAGACGTTGCGCGGCGCAGGGAATGCGGCCGCCTCATTCGAGAATGCGCCAGAGATACCACGCGGCGACGGATCGATATGGCCGCCACGGCTCGGCCAGCCGCAGCATCGTCCGCGGCGCGGGGCGCCGCTTCAGGCCGAAGAGCTTCTGCACGCCCTTGACGATGCCGAGGTCGGCGACGGGAAAGACGTCAGGCCGGTTCAGACGGAACATGAGGAACATCTCCGCCGACCAGCGGCCCAGGCCCTTGACGGCCGTGATGGCCTCGACGACCTGCTCGTCCTCGTGATCTTCGAGCGCGGCGAGATCGAGACGGCCGTCGGCGACGTGTTCGGCCAGATCGCGCAGGTACGAGATCTTCGGCCAACTGACGCCGGCCGCGCGCAGTGCGTCGGGATCGACGGCCAACAGCGTAGCGGGCGTGAGCGCATCGAGGCCGCCGACGAGGACGAGCACGCGCTGATAGATCGTCTCGGCCGCTTTGCCCGATAACTGCTGCGCCAGGATCGCACGCACGAGCGCGGCAAAGGGCGCGCGCGTCCGCGCATCGGGCAGTCGGCACCGCCCCACCTTCTTGATGAGCGCCGCGAGTTTCGGGTCGCGTCGCATCAGGTGCCGCCGCGCGCGCAGGAAATCGTCCTCCGCCATACAGCGGGCACTCCCGGCTGAAGATGCTGCAACCGTCATCGACGCGCGGCGCGGCGTCGTGCGGGCAATGGACTTTGCCGCGGTCGCCGCACGCGGCGTCGACGCGGACTTCCGCCGGCGCTTCGTTGCTGTGCTCGCGCCGCGACGCGTGATCTTGGGCTTGGTCGGCATCACGAACGACCGACGCCGGCCGCGTGAAGCGCGGCGTCGAGACGCGCGATCACACGATCGCGGCCGACGAGTGCGACGACGTCGAAGAGACCGGGACTGACGGCCTGTCCCGTCACCGCGACGCGCGTGGCGTGAATGAGCGTGCCCGCCTTGATACCGCGCTCTTCCGCCAGCGTGCGAAGCGCCGCTTCGGTCGTCGCCGCGTCGAACGGCTCGACCGAGGCCAGCCGGTCGCGCCACGCCTGCAGGTGTTCGTGAACGCCGACGGCATTCAGATATTTCGCTTCCGCAGCTGGATCGCGCACGACCTCATCGTCAAGAAACGGTCGGAGCAGTGGAATGAAGTCCGTCAGCTTGCGCACGCGCGGCCGCACGAGCTCGACGACTTGCGCCATCCACGCCTGCCGTGCGCTGTCGAGGTCCGAGCGCCATAACCCTGCAGCTTCGAGCGCAGGCCGCAGCCGCGCGACAATCGCATCCGGCGACATACGCGCGAGGTATTGCTGATTGAACCAGTCGAGCTTCTCAGGATTGAAGACCGCGTTGCCGCCGCTGATGCCTTCGAGCGTGAAGCGGGCAACGAGCTCGTCGCGCGTGAAGACTTCCTGATCGCCGCTGCCCGGCGACCAGCCGAGCAGCGCGAGGAAGTTCACCATCGCCTCGGGCAAGTAGCCCTGCGCTTCGTACTCGCCGACCGACGTTGCGCCATGGCGTTTGCTCAGCCGTTTCTTGTCGGGTCCAAGGATGAGCGGCACGTGCGCGAACGCCGGCACCGGTGCGCCGAGCGCGCGATAGATCAGAATCTGCTTCGGCGTGTTCGAGATGTGATCGTCGCCCCGCACCACGTGCGTCATCGCCATCTCCACGTCGTCGACGACGACGGAGAGCTGATAGGTGGGATGGCCGTCGGAGCGAACGAGAACGAAGTCCTCAATGACATCGTGCGCGACGGTGATACGGCCGTGGACGAGATCGTCGAACGACGTTTCGCCATCGGGGACGCGGAAGCGGACGACGTGCGCATCACCGGCGGCGTCGCGACGGGCGATTTCGTCGGCTGACAAATCGCGGCAGCGGCGATCGTATCGCCACGCGCCTCCAGCGCTCTCGACGGCTTCACGCCGCGCCTTCAGTTCATCCGGCGTGCAGTAGCAGTGATAGGCATGACCATCCGCGACGAGTCGCGCGGCGGCCTCGCGATATTTCGACAGGCGTTCGCTCTGGAAGTACGGCGCGTGCGGACCGCCGATGCCGGGGCCTTCATCCCAATCGAGGCCGAGCCATCGCAGGCTGTCGAGAATTCCGGTCACCATGTCGGCCGACGAGCGCTCGACGTCGGTGTCTTCGATGCGCAGGATGAACGCGCCGCCGTGGCGCCGCACGTAGAGCCAGTTGAACAGCGCGGTGCGCGCGCCGCCGACGTGCAGATAGCCCGTTGGCGACGGCGCGAAACGAAGGCGAACGCTCACGCGCTCATTCTATGTGAAGGGCGCTCCTCAACTTCGAACTTCAAACTTCGAACTTCGAAATGGGTTCCGGATTCGGCCTTCACTGGCGCGCAGGCGCCGCGGCAGCGCCCTGACGGAGCTCCGCCGACCAGCGGAGAGCTTCGGCGTAAGCGGTCGGGAGCACCGTGGGATTGACGCCCGTCCCACGCGAGAGTTCATAGCAGCGGTCCCAGCTTCCCTGTTCGTAGGCGACCGTGCAATCGAGCAGGCGACGGCGCGCATTCTCCGCGCCCAGGAGAGCGTCTCGTACAGGTTCGGGCAATGGCATGGCCTCGACGACGGCCGGCATGGGCTGGCCGAGGATGGCGTCCATCAGCGAGCACATGCCGACAAGGAAGCCTTCGGCGGCCGCGTCCTCGTCGCCAGTGCTCGCGCCGAGCAGCTCGCAGCAGCGCGCGCGAATCGTGGCCATTGCCAGCAGCTCCGCGTGCGCCTGCTGACTGAGACCGGCGAGCGCCCAGAGCGACGCCCATCGACGCACGGTGTCGCGTCCGAGCAGCAACAGCGCTTCGCGAATCGATTGCACCGTCGTCCGCAACGCGTACGCCGCCGAGTTCACGGTGCGCAGGATCAAGAAACAGAGCGTCGGATCGTGCTTGATCAAATCTTCCAACTGGTGGACGGACAAACGTGGATCGTTCAGCGCCTGCAACAGACGCAGGCTCGCCAGATGCTGCGCCGGCACCGGACGGCTCTCACGGATCGCGGGTCGGCCGAGAAAGAAGCCTTGGAACAGATCGTAGCCGCCGGTGACGGCCTGCGTGAACGCCTCCGCGGTCTCGATGCGCTTGGCCACGAGCTTGGGCATCGCGTTGGCAGCGACGGCTGGCAAACGCACGGCGGTCGTGCCCGCGCGCAGCACGTCGATCTTCAAATACTGGACGAGCGGCACGAGCTCGGCCGTCCACGCCGTGACGGTGAAGTCATCGATCGCCAGCGCATACCCATCGTCACGTAGACGACGGCAGGCGGCGAGGACATCGGAATCCGCCTCGATGTCGGCGCCGAGCTCGAGCACGACGCGGTCGCGCGGCAGGACGGCGGGGACGCCGTCGATCAGGAGCCGCCGCGTCACGTTGATGAAGGCCGTGCGTCCGCTCGTGAGCGTGTCGAACCCGATGGCGAAGAGTCCGTCGATGACCTTGGCCGTCGCGTAGTCGTGCTGGACACCGGTCATCGTGCTGGCGTCGGCCGCCTGGCGATAGAGCAGCTCGTAGCCGGCAATGCGGCCGGCAGTGTCGAGGATGGGCTGGCGCGCGACGAAGATGCGCGCTGGGGCGTCGGACGAAGACGGCAGGGCCATACGGACTCCGGAGCCGAGACAGACCCCGGCCTGCCGGACCAATCGGCCGAGCACGGCAAAGCTTGAGCGCGCGAAGGGCGCGGAGGGATCGCCTCACGCGAAGACGCGAATGGCGCGAAGGAAACTAAAAAAAGTTGACACCGCGAGGCCCCGAACGAAGTGCGGGTGCCGACGCGCGTAGGCGCGGGGGTGGGGCCCCGCGCCACTGCAAAAAAGATGACTCGCGAACGCAGTGAGGGCGCCGTGGCGCTGGGGGTGAGGCCCCAGCGCACTGCAAAAAAGATGACACCGCGAGCCCCGAGCGGAGCGAGGGTGGCGAAGCGCATCAAGAAGAAGTCCGCGAAGCCCGCGACGGAGGAGCGGCGCTGAGCGGGCGAGCGGGGGTGGGGCCCCGCGAGCGAGTAAGAAAAGATGGCCCCGCCGCACTGCAAAGAAGATGACACGACAGCCGGCGGAGTCTCACGCGAAGGCGCGAAGATCGCGAAGGCGTTATAGTTAGCTTATGCAACTATCTTCCCGCCGGCCCGCGCCTGCGCTGCTCGATCTCGGCATCGCGATCACGCGGCTCGTGCGGACGCATGCCGCACGGACGCGGCCGGCGGGGCTCACGCTCGTCGAGCTTCGCGCGCTTGGGGCCGTCGACGCGGATCCCGATCTCCTGCTGAAGGATCTCGCTCTCGTCATGGGCCTCACGCCGGCGACGACGTCGCGGCTGGCGGCGCGGCTGGTGCGGCACAAGCTCATCGAGCGGCGCGCCGATCCAGACGATGCGCGTGCGGCGCGATTTCGGCTCAGTCGTGCGGGCGCCGCGGCGCTGGCGCGGGCACTGCGGACGCTCGAAGCCGTCATCGACACGCGTCTGGCCGGACTCAACGCCGCTGACCGGCGCGCGATCGTGCGTGTCGCTAACCGCGTGCTGCCGGCGCTCGTGATTCACGGAGCGCGGCGATGAGCGTCGAAGCAGGCGTCAACAAATGGGTCGTGGCCGTCACGGTCATGACCGGCACGACGATGGCCGTGCTCGATTCGAGCATCGTCAACGTCGCGCTGCCCGACATGGCCGGCACGCTCGGCGCGACCATCGAAGAGATCGCCTGGGTCGTCACCGGCTACATCCTGTCGAACGTCATCATCATGCCGATCCTCGGGACGCTCGCCGAGCAAATCGGCCGTAAGCGGATGTATCAGATCGCGGTCGTGCTCTTCACGGTCGCGTCGATGGCGTGTGGCCTCGCGCGCAGTCTTCCCGCCATCGTCGTCTTCCGCGTGATGCAGGGACTGGGCGGCGGCGTGCTGATGACGGTGTCGCAGGCGATCCTGCGCGAGAATTTCCCGCCGGAAGAACAAGGGATGGCGATGGGCGTCTACGGCATGGGCGTCGTGATCGCGCCGGCCATCGGTCCGACGCTCGGCGGCTGGATCACGGACACCTACAGTTGGCCGTGGGTGTTCTACATCAACCTGCCCGTCGGCATCCTCAACTTCGTGCTGGTGCACCGCTTCATCCACGATCCGTCGTTCCTCGAGCGCAAGCGCGGCGGGCTCGACTGGACGGGCATCAGCCTGCTGGCGCTCGGACTCGGTGCGCTG
>DASZOV010000140.1:0-72032 GCA_035550595.1 Vicinamibacterales bacterium | reverse complement strand
GATTTCGCCGCCGCCGCACCACGACATCTACTCGATCGAGGACCTGGCGCAGCTCATCTACGACCTGAAGAACGCCAACGACCGCGCGCGGATCCACGTCAAGCTCGTGGCCGAGGTCGGCGTCGGCACGGTCGCGGCCGGTGTGGCCAAGGCGCACGCCGACGTCGTGCTCATCTCGGGTCACGACGGCGGCACCGGTGCGTCGCCGCTCACGAGCCTGAAGCACGCGGGCGCGCCCTGGGAGCTCGGCCTGGCCGAGACGCAGCAGGTGCTCGTCCTCAACCGGCTGCGCGATCGCATCGTCGTGCAGGTCGACGGACAGATGAAGACCGGACGCGACGTCGTGATTGCCGCGCTTCTCGGGGCCGAGGAGTTCGGCTTCGCCACAGCGCCGCTCGTCGTCGCCGGCTGCATCATGATGCGCGTCTGCCACCTGAACACGTGCCCGGTGGGCATCGCGACGCAGGATCCGGTTCTGCGCGCGAAGTTCAACGGCAAGCCGGAGTTCGTCGAGAACTTCTTCCGGTTCGTGGCCCAGGAAGTGCGCGAGCTGATGGCGGAGCTCGGCTTCCGGACGATCGACGAGATGGTCGGCCGCGTGGATCGGCTCGACGTGAAGGGCGCCATCAACCACTGGAAGGCGCGCGGGCTCGACCTGTCGTCGATCCTCTACCAGCCGGACGTCGCGCCCGGCACGGCGCGGCGCCGCGTGACGATGCAGGATCACGGGTTGGAGCAGGCGATCGACCACAAGATCATCGCCGAGTGCCGGCCCGCGCTCGAGGCGCGCCGGCGCGTCGAGATCACGCTGCCGATCCGCAACGTCAACCGGACGGTCGGCACCATGCTCGGCGCCGAGGTCACGCGGCGCTACGGCAGCCTGGGACTGCCCGACGACACGATTCGCGTGCGCTTCACGGGATCGGCGGGGCAGAGCTTCGGTGCGTTCGTGCCGCGCGGCGTCACGCTCACGCTCGAAGGCGACGCGAACGACTACTGGGGCAAGGGCCTCTCGGGCGGCCGGTTGATCGTGTTTCCACCGGCGCACGCCACGTTCGTGCCCGAGGAGAACGTCATCATCGGCAACGTCGCGCTCTACGGCGCGACCGGTGGTGAGGCGTTCGTCCGCGGCCTGGCGGGCGAGCGGTTCGCGGTCCGCAACAGCGGCGCCGTGGCCGTCGTCGAGGGCGTCGGCGATCACGGGTGCGAGTACATGACGGGCGGACGCGTGGTCGTGCTCGGCCGCACGGGACGCAACTTCGCGGCCGGCATGAGCGGCGGCATCGCCTACGTGCTCGACGCGGCCGACACGTTCCGCGTGCGGTGCAACCACGCGATGGTCGATCTCGAGACGCTCACGGCCGAGGACGCGACGTTCGTCAAGGATCTGGTCGCCCGGCACGTGGCGGCGACCGGCAGCCAGTACGCGGAGGGGTTGTTGAAGGAGTGGCGGAAGACGGTCAAGCGCTTCGTCAAGGTCATGCCGCGCGACTACAAGCGCGTGCTCGCGGCCGAAGCGCGTGCCCGGTCCGAGGATCGCGAACCGGAGTTCGAGGAGCTCGTGGGAGTGTCCCATGGGTAAAATCACGGGCTTTCTCGAGATCCATCGGAGCAAGGCGAAGGCGCGGCCGATTCGTGAGCGGATCGCCGACTGGCAGGAGGTCTACCTGCCGGTGCCCGAGGCCGAGTCGCGCAGTCAGGGCGCGCGTTGCATGGACTGCAGCATCCCGTTCTGCCATCAGGGCTGCCCGCTCGGCAACCTGATTCCGGACTGGAACGACCTCGTCTATCGCAACCGGTGGCCGGCGGCGATCGCGCGGCTCCACGCGACGAACAACTTCCCGGAGTGGACGGGCCGTCTGTGCCCGGCGCCGTGCGAGGCTTCCTGCGTCCTCGGCATCAATGACGACCCGGTCACGATCAAAGGCATCGAGCTCGCGATCGTCGAGCACGCGTTCGACGAAGGGTGGATCACGCCCGAGCCGCCCGCCTCGCGGACCGGCAAGCGCGTCGCGGTCGTGGGATCCGGACCTGCCGGGCTCGCCGCGGCGCAGCAGCTCAACCGCGCGGGCCATCTCGTGACGGTGCTCGAGCGCGACGACCGCATCGGCGGCCTGCTGCGATACGGCATCCCCGAGTTCAAGATGGAGAAACGGTTCCTCGACCGGCGTCTCGCCGTGCTCGAAGCCGAGGGGATCGTCTTCCGCACCGGTGTGCACGTCGGCGTCACGCACGCGGCACGGGAGATCGTCGACGAGTACGACGCGGTCGTCCTCGCCGGCGGCGCGACCAAGCCGCGCGACCTGGTCGTGCCGGGGCGCGAGCTCGGCGGCATCCACTTCGCCATGGAGTACCTCACGCTGCAGAACCGGCGGTGCGAGGGGGACGAGATTTCCGACGACCAGTTCATCACCGCGGCCGGCAAGCGCGTCGTCATCATCGGCGGCGGCGACACGGGCGCCGACTGTCTGGGGACGGTCCTGCGGCAGGGCGCGCGGTCGGTGCACCAGTTCGAGCTCCTGTCGCGGCCGCCCGACGGGCGCTCGCCGGGCAATCCCTGGCCCGAGTGGCCGAACATCTTCCGCGTGTCAGCGGCGCACGAAGAGGGCGGCGAGCGCGTGTACTCGGTCTCGACCGAGCGGTTCTCGGGCACGGCCGACGGCCGCGTCGCGGCCCTGCACGGCGTGAAGGTCGCGCGCGCGGAGGTCAACGGCCGACCGGCGTTCCAGCCGATTCCCGGCTCCGAGTTCGCCATGGACGCCGATCTCGTCCTGCTCGCCATGGGCTTCACCGGTCCCGAACGCGGCATCGTCGACGAGCTGGATCTGCGCGTGACCGAGCGCGGCGCGGTCTGGACCGACGAAGAGTGGATGACGAGCGTGCCGGGCGTGTTCGCCGCCGGCGACATGCAGCGCGGCCAGTCGCTCATCGTCTGGGCCATCGCCGAGGGGCGGAGCGCCGCGGCGGGCGTCGACCGGTACCTCATGGGCGGGACCGGCCTGCCCGCGCCCGTTCGAAGCGGGGCCGCCACGCGATAAGCTGTGCGCCATGACGGGTTCTGAGACGCCGGCTGGCGGCGAGGCGGTCGCCGACGCCGCTGACGTCCGGCAGATTGCCGCCCTCTCCGACATCAGCCAAGCGTTGTCCGGCACGCTGACGCTGCGGTCGGCGCTCATCCGCATCCTCGAAATCTTCGAGCGGCAGTACGGCCTGGTCCGCGGCGCCGTGATGCTGAAGAACGCCGCCGGACAACTGCACGTCGAGGCGACGCACGGCATCGCCGCCGACCGCGCGGGCACGCGCTACGGCCTGGCCGAAGGCGTCACGGCGCGCGTCGTCGAGAGCGGCAAGCCGGTCATCGTGCCGCAGGTCAGCCGCGAGCCGATGTTCCGCGACCGCGTCGCGCGCGGCGAGGTCGACCGCCGCGAAGTCACCTTCATCTGCGTGCCCATCACGATCACGCGCCGATCGGTCGGCGCGCTCGCGATCGATCTACCGTTCCGCCGCCATCGCGACTACGACCACCTGATGCGCAGCCTGCGGCTCATCGCGTCGATGATCGCGCAGGCCGTGCGCGTCGAGCGGCTCGTCGACTCCGAGCGCCAGCGTCTGCTCGAAGAGAACAGCCACCTCCGCGAGGAGCTGCGCGAGCGCTACGATTTCTCGCGCATCGTCGGCACGAGCGGCGCGATGCGGCAGGTCTACGAGCAGATTGCACGCGTCGCGCACGCGAACACGACGGTCCTCATCCGCGGCGAGTCGGGGACGGGGAAGGAGCTCATCGCGCACGCGATCCACTACAGCTCGCCGCGCGCGAAGAAGCCGTTCGTCAAGGTGAGCTGCGCGGCCCTGCCCGACTCGCTCATCGAGTCGGAGCTCTTCGGTTACGAGAAGGGCGCGTTCACCGGTGCCGAGTCGCGCAAGAAAGGACGCTTCGAGCTGGCCGAGGGCGGCACGCTCTTCCTCGACGAGATTGGCGACATCAACCTCTCGACGCAGGTCAAGCTCCTGCGTGTGCTCCAGGAGCGCGAGTTCGAGCGGCTCGGCGGCACCGAGGCCGTCAAGGCCAACGTGCGGCTCATCGCCGCGACCAACCAGGATCTCGAGAAGGCCATCGCGGCCGGCGCGTTCCGCGAGGACCTGCACTACCGGCTGAACGTCTTCACGATCGGCGTGCCGCCGCTGCGCGAGCGCAAGCCGGACATCCCGCTCCTCACCGACCACTTCCTCGAGAAGTACTCGATCGAGCACGGCCACCACATCAAGCGCATCTCGACGCCGGCGATCGACATGCTCATGAGCTATCACTGGCCGGGCAACGTGCGCGAGCTCGAGAACGCGGTCGAGCGGGCGGTGCTCGTCTGCGACGGCAACGTCATCCACCCGCACCACCTGCCCCCGACGCTGCAGACGGCCGAGGCGTCGGGCACGGTGGCCGACGTGTCGCTCGCCGATGCGGTGGACGCCTACGAGAAGACGCTCATCCAGGACGCGCTGAAGACCGCGCGCGGCAACAGCTCGCGCGCCGCCAAGCTCCTGCACTCGACCGAGCGCATCGTGAGCTACAAGATCAAGAAACTCGGCATCGATCGCTCGCGCTTCCGCGGTTGAGCCCGCCTCCTCCACATTCTTGTGGAGGATGATTGCCCTTCAACAATTCTGTCGAGCCGCGCGCGTTTCGGCGTCTTCTCGAGACGCGACGCGCGCCGGAGTGGCGACGCGGCGGCCGTCGCGCACGCGTGTCGCATGCTCACCCAGGATCGATCTTCGACATCACTGTGGGCGGCCCTTGGAGGCTAGACAAATATGTCTGGATCGAAAGCGGCGGCGACGCACGGTGGCCGGCGCGTGATCTTCGCATTTCGCGCCTGTTTCTGAGCGATTCGTGCGGATCCGACGGGTCCGTTCGAAGTGGATCCCATCTTGCTCTTTCCTTGGCCGTGCAGCCCCCCGGCGCGCACGGAGGAAACCTATGAAGCAGTTGGCGTGGGGCATTCTGGCGACGGGACTCGTTTCCACGACGGTGATGGCGCAAGGCGCCGTGCCGGACAGCGAGCGTTCCGATCGGTTCCTGTCGACGATCACGGCGCAGGCCCCGGCGGGCACGGCGTCCGTGGCGCCTGCGGCTCCCGAGCCGCCGGCCTCGTCGCCCGTGACGGTCACGGTCGGCGCGGACTTTCCGACGTTGTACTTCTTCCGCGGCTTGCGGCAGGAGGCCGACAGTGCGCTGACGTTCCAGCCGTTCGTGGACGTCGGTATCACGGCGTCCGACACGGTGAGTTTCAACGTGGGGACGTGGAACAGCCTGCACTCTGGCAGCAACAGCGACGCGTACGACAACGCCTGGTACGAGTCGGACATCTACGGGTCGGCGACCTTCACGGCCGGGAAGTGGAAGCCCGGCCTGCTCTTCACCGCCTACACGAGCCCGGCCAACGCGTACGACACGGTCAGCGAGCTGGCCGGCGTCCTCGCCTACGACGACAGCGCGTCGGCCGTCCCGATCTCGCCCAAGGTCACGGTCGCCTTCGAGTTGAGCGACGCCACGGCCGACGGCGGCGCGAACAAGGGCATCTACCTCGAGCTCGGCGGGAAGCCGTCGTTCACGGCAGGCCCGGTGACCATCGGCGTGCCGCTCAAGGTCGGGCTGAGTCTGAAGGACTACTACGAGGACCCGTTGACCGGCGAGGACAACACGTTCGGGTACTTCGACGTCGGCCTGTCGGCGGGCGTGCCGCTCTCGTTCCTCCACGGCGGGTCGTGGGAGGCGCACGGCGGGGTCGACTTCTACACGCTCGGCGACGGCCTGCCGAAGTTCCTCAACGCCGACAAGACCGAGCGCGTGGTCGGCAGCATCGGCTTCAGCGTCGCGTTCTGACCCATGGCGATCGAGCCACACACGAGCCGGCCGGAATCGCGCGGCGCCACCCCTGGCGCCGCGCGGAGCCGCGTCGCGACGCTCCTCGCCACGGCGCGCGAGGAGTACGCCGTCGACGCGCGGGCCGGCCGCGCGGGCCGGCTCGTGCAGGCTCGATACGCCGCCGTGTTCGACGACATCATCCGCCGGCTCGTCGCCGAGTGGGAGGGCAGCGCGCCGTTCGTCGTCTGTGCCGTCGGCGGCTACGGCCGGCGGACGCTGTGTCTGTACTCCGACATCGACCTGCTCATCGTCTTCGACGGCCGGATTGGCGCGGCTGAAGAGCGGCTGCTGAATGGGCTGCTGCAGCCGCTCTGGGATCTGCGGCTGACGGTCGGCCATCACGTGCGCGAGCTCGCCGATCTCGGCACCGACGACGACCGGAATCCGGAGTTCCTGCTCGCGCTCTGCGATCTGCGGCTGCTCGTCGGCGACGTGCGTGTCTTCGACGAGGTGATTGGCGCCACGGCGCGCGCCAATCCGGCTGGCGCGCCGGCGCTCATCGACGCGCTCCTCACGCTCACCGATGCGCGCTACGCGGAATTCAACGACACCCTCTACCAGCTCGAGCCGGACGTCAAGAAAGCGCCGGGCGGGCTGCGCGACATCTCGGCCGTGCGGCTGCTCGCGACGCTCGCGCGCGATGCGTTCGCCGCGGCCGGCCCGGCCTCGATCGATCGGCTGAGCGAAGCGGAGGAGTTCCTGCTGCGCGTGCGATCGGTCCTGCACCTCGACGCGCGACGCGACGCGAACGTCCTCACGCACGAAGAGCAGGAACGGGTCGCCGACGTGCTCGGCCTGCCAGGACAGGATCTGCGGCAGCGCGTCGAGGCGCTGATGGGCACCTACTTCCGCCACGCGCGCCGCGTCGTCCGCGCGCTGCAGGCGGCGCGGGCGGTGGTCGTGCCGCCGATGCCGCACACGGCCATCGGTCCGCTCTCCGACACGCTCGTCATGGCACCCGATGGCGTGGCGTTCGCCGACGAAGCGCGGGCGGCGACGCAACCGCTCGTCTGGCTCGAGGCGTTCGACGAGGCACTTCGTCGCGGGGAGCGCGTCTCCGATCGTGTGCTCGCGTGCGTGCAGGAGAACGTCGGCCGCTACACGGCCGACTACTTCATGGCGAGCGCGGACGTGCGGCGGCGGATCCTCGACCTGCTGCGTCCGGAGCCGGGCCTCTCGGCGTGTCTCTCGCGGATGCTGGATTGCGGGCTGCTCGGGACGCTGTTCCCTGAGATCGAGAAGATCCACGGCCGCGTCATCCGCGACTTCTACCACAAGTACACGGTCGACGAGCACACGCTGCTCGCCATCCGGCACCTCGAGGCGATGCGTCATCCGTCGAGCGCCGGACGCGCGCGGTTCGCGTCGATCCTCAACGAGGTCCGCGCGCCTGAGTTGCTCGTCCTGGCGTTGCTGTATCACGACACCGGCAAATGGCGCGAGGAGGAGCACGCGATCGAGAGCGTGCGGCTCGCGCGTCCGATGCTCGCGCGCCTGCAACTGCCCGACGAGGCGCGCGCCACGGTGGAGTTCCTCATCGCGAATCACCTCGCGATGTCGAACGTCATGTTCCGCCGCGACGTGAGCGATCCGGAGACCGCGGCCGAGCTCGCGGCGCTCGTCGGCAACGAAGAGCTGTTGAAGATGCTGTGCCTGCTGACGCTCGTCGACATCGACGCCGTCGCGCCCGGCACGCTCACGCCGTGGAAAGAGGATCTGCTCTGGCGCGTCTACGTCGACGCCTACAACCACCTCACGCACGGCTACGCCGACGAGCTCATCGAGCGTGACGCCGCCGATCGTGCGGCTGTCGTGGCCGATCGGCCGGCTGACGTCGACGAAGCCGAGCTCGGGCGTTTTCTCGAGGGGCTGCCGCGCCGCTACCTGTCGGTGTTCGGCCGCTCGACGATCTACGAGCACGTCCGGTTGAGCCGCGGTCTGCTGCCGGGCGAGGTCCACGCGCTCCTCGACAAGCGCGACGACGTCTGGGAATTGACGGTCGCGGCGCTCGACAAGCCGTTCCTCTTCTCGAACATCGCGGGTGTGCTGGCTTACTTCGGCATGAACATCCATCGCGGCCAGGCCATGACGACGCCGGCGCATCTCGTGCTCGACATCTTCGAGTTCACCGACGAGGAAGGTTTTCTGCGGCAGAACGCGCACGCGCGCGAAGAGATCGCCCGCGTGCTGCGGGGCGCCGTGGCGGGGTCGACCGACGTCGCCGCGCTCCTGCGCGGCCGCCAGCAGGGCGTGGCCGCCCGCAGCCGGCCCGCCGTCGATCCGCGGGTGCAGGTCGACAACACGGCCTCGCACAAATACACCGTCGTCGAGATCGTCGCGGCCGACGCGCCGGGCCTGCTGTACCGGCTGAGCCGCGTGGTCTCCGATCAAGGCTGCGACGTGGACCTCGTCCTCATCTCGACCGAGGGCCACAAGGCGATTGACGTGCTGCACGTGACCAAGGGGGGGCGCCAACTGGACGATGACGGCCGGCGCGCGCTCGCCCATGAGCTGGAACGAACCCTGGAGGCCAACCCATGAAACTCGTGAAGAGCATCGTCCGACCCAACAAGGTGGACGACGTCCGCGACGCGCTCGAGAAGCTGAGCATTCCCGGCATGACCGTGACCGAAGTCCGCGGTCACGGCCGTCAGAAGGGCCATACCGCGATCTACCGCGGCAAGGAATACAACGTCAGCCTGTTGCCCAAGGTGGAAATCGAAGTCGTCGTCTCCGACGACGTCGTCGACGAAGTGATCGCCGCGATCGTCACCGCGGCGCGCACGGGCGAGATCGGCGACGGCCGGGTGTTCGTGCTGCCCGTCGAGCACGGCTACAACATCCGCACCGGCGAACGGGACATGGTGTGACCAACCGCAACTGCCATCACGGCCGAGTCGAGGAGTCGAGGCACATGAGACCGATGACACACACGCTCCCCCTCAGAAGGTTGATCCGTTCCGGCACGTTCGCCGCGCTGGCCGTCCTGGCGTGTCCGGCGCTGGCGCTCGCGCAGACACCGGCGCCGCCCGCGCTCGACAGCGGCGACACCGCGTGGATGCTCATCTCCACCGCGCTCGTCCTCCTGATGACGCCGGCGCTCGCGTTCTTCTATGGCGGCCTGGTCCGCTCGAAGAACGCGCTGAACACGATGATGATGAGCTTCATCTCGCTGGGCTTCGTCGGCGTGGCGTGGGCGTTCGTCGGCTACTCGCTGGCGCTCTCGCCGGGCACGAGTTGGCTCGGCGGCCTGTCGCTCGCGTTCCTGCACGGCGTGGGCCTCGATCCGACGGGCGCGATCATCCCGCTCACGATTCCGCACGTGCTCTACATGTGCTTCCAGGCGACGTTCTGCATCATCACGGCTGCGCTCATCTCGGGCGCGATCGTCGAGCGGATGCGCTTCGTGCCGTACCTCGTGTTCATCACGATCTGGTCGGTCGTCGTCTACGCGCCGGTGGCGCACTGGGTGTGGGGCGGTGGATGGCTCGCGCAGATGGGCGCGCTCGATTTCGCGGGCGGCACGGTCGTGCACGTGAACGCGGGCATCGCGGCGCTCGTGGCCGCGCTCTGCGTCGGACCGCGGCGCGACTTCAAGAAGAGCGGCCTCTTGCCGCACAACGTGCCGTTCGTGCTGCTCGGCGCCGGCCTCCTGTGGTTCGGCTGGTTCGGCTTCAACTCGGGCAGCGCGCTCGCGTCGAACGGCTCGGCCGGGCTCGCCTTCAGCACGACGATGCTCGCGCCCGCCGGCACGCTGGTCGTCTGGACACTGCTCGACATCATGCGGTCGGGCAAGCCGACTGCGGTCGGCGCGGCCACGGGCATCGTCGTCGGTCTCGTCGCCGTGACGCCGGCGGCCGGCTTCATCAGCCCGATGAACGCGATCCTGCTCGGCGCGATCGCGGCCGTGCCGAGCTACTTCGGCCTCATCATCCGCGCGCGCACGTCGCTCGATGACTCGCTCGACGTCGTTGCCGCGCACGGCGTGGGCGGGACGGTCGGCGCGCTTCTCACCGGCGTCTTCGCCGAGAAGAGCTTCAACGGCGTCGCCGACGGGTTGCTCTACGGCAACCCGCACCAATTCCTGGTGCAGGTCGTGGCCGTGCTCGCGGCCATCGTCTACAGCGGCGTCGTGAGCTTCATCCTGCTCAAGATCATCGGCGCGATCATGCCGCTGCACGCGTCGGCTGATGACGAGAGCGAAGGCCTCGACACGAGCATGCACGGTGAAGAGGCGTACGTGCACACCGGTGGCAGCACGATGATTGGGTGAGGCCGGCCGAGGGTTGATCGACCCGCGTTCCGGGGGCGCACGACGCGCCATCGGGACGCGGGCGATTGGAGCGTGTTTCAGAACTGAAAAGACGCGCCGAAGGCGCCTCGTTCGTTCGAAGTTCGTAGTTCGCGGTTCGAAGTTTTGAAACGTGCTTTAGTCGGCGAGATGCGTCGCGAGCTGGTGCAGGAACAGCCCGACGTCGGTGACGAGGCCGATCGTCTGCGAGGATCCGCGGTCGGCGAGCTTGGTGACGACGGCCGGGTTGATGTCCACGCAGACGACGGGCACCCACGCCGGGAGCATGTTGCCCACGCCGATGCCGTGCAGCATCGTCGAGAGGACGATGACCATGTCGGCGCCCGCGAGCGCCGCCGAATAGCGATCCTGCGCCTCGACGATGTCCCGGATCGTGTCGACGATCGGCCCGTCGTCGCGAATGCTGCCGGCCAGGTGGAACTCGACGCCGGCCCGTACGCACTCCACCATGATGCCGCTCTCGAGGACGCCCGTCTCGACGGCCGCGCGCAGACTACCGGCGCGGTTGACGGCGTTGATCGCGCGCATGTGGTGCCGGTGGCCGCCGGGCACGGGCGTCCCGGCCTCGAGGTCGACGCCGAGCGACGTGCCGAAGAGTGCGAGCTCCGCGTCGTGCGCGGCGAGCGCGTTGCCGGCGAGCAGTACGTGGACGTACCCGCGACGGACGATCTCCGCGAAATACGCGACGCCGCCCGTGTGGATGACGACGGGACCGGCGACGAAGACGATGCGTCCGCCGCGCGCCTTGATGGCGCGCATCGTGCGCGCCACGCGCGCGACGCTGACCTCGACGCGCCGCTCGGACGAGACCTCGTTGCTCATGAACGAGAAGTCGCTGCGCTCGCGATCGCGGAACTCCGGCACGACGCGCAGGCCGTCGAGGCCGCACACCACGCGATCGCCGACGCGCAGCTCGCGCAGCTTGCGGCAGACGGCGCGGTCGCCGTCGATGACGATGGCCGCGTCCATGCGCTGTTTGTCCACGTCGCGCCAGTGGCCGCCGACGCGCACCTGCGTGCGCTGGTTCGTCGACGAGTAGAAGTCCTCGGGCGCGCAGCCGTCGCGATCGACGGTGCGCACGAGCGCGTCCTCCTCGCCAACGGCATGACAGCCGAACGGAATCAGGTCTTCGACCAGCCGCGCCAGCGACGCCTCGTCGTCGGTCGAGACTTTGAGCGTCAGGCGCGAGAAGTCGTCGTTCGTTCGACCGAGCTCGAAGTGCTGCACCTCGAAATCGCCGCCGCGTTCGATGACGCGGTCGAAGATGGACGTGAGAATCTGCGAGTCGACCAGATGGCCTTCGGCAGCGACAATGGCGGTGTGCGGACGTGATGAGGGCATGAGCAAGTGGATGGCCCGCGCATCGCGGACCCGAACCGTGCCAAATTATAGTGCGATGACCGACGGCGACCCCGTTTCCGAAGTGGGTGCCGCGTCCGCCAGCGATCCCCAGAAGGCCCTGCGCGACGACGTCCGGCTGCTCGGAGAGATCCTCGGCGCGACGCTGCGCCGGCAGGAAGGCGACGCGCTCTTCGCGCGCGTCGAGCGCGTCCGCGCCTTGGCCAAGGCGCGCCGCGCCGGCGATCGCCGCGAGTCGGCCGCCGACGTCGACGCGCTCGCCGCCGAGCTCGCGGGCATGCCCGTCGATGACGCGGTGCCCGTGGCTCGCGCGTTCGCGCACTTTCTCAATCTCGCCAACGTCGCCGAGCAGCACCATCGCGTGCGACGACGGCGGGCGTATCAACGTGACGCCCGCGCCCGTCCGCAGCCGGGCTCGATCGAGGAAGCCCTGCCTCGGCTGTTGTCGACGGTCTCACCCGACGGGCTGTACGAGGCCGCGGTGTCGCTCGGCATCGAGCTCGTCGTGACCGCCCATCCGACCGAGATCATGCGGCGCACGCTGCAGCAGAAATACCGGCGCATCGCGGAGCTGCTCGCCGAGCGCGACCGATCGGATCTCACCCCGCTCGAACGCGAGACCGTGCTCGAGTCGCTGGCGCGCGAGATCACCGCGGCCTGGGAAACCGACGAAGTGCGGCGCGAACGGCCGTCGCCGCTCGACGAAGTCCGGTCGGCGCTGACCGTCTTCGAGGAAACGCTCTGGGACGTCGTCCCGGCGTACCTGCGGTCGTTCGATCGCACGTTGCGACGCGTGACGGGCCGGCCGTTGCCACTCGACGCGTGTCCGATTCGATTCGGATCGTGGATTGGCGGCGATCGCGACGGCAATCCCAACGTCACGCCCGACGTGACGAGGCGCGCATGCCTGATGGCGCGCTGGACCGCGGTCTCGCTCTACACGCGCGAGATCGATCTCCTGCGCAACGAGCTGTCGATGAACGACGCGAGCGCGGAGCTCGCCGCGCGTGTCGGGGCCGTCCACGAGCCGTATCGCGCGCTGCTACGCGACGTGCACCGCCGGCTCGACGCGACGCGGCTCTGGATCGAACAGCAGTTGACGCTGCGGCCGGATCAGCCGGTCTGGACGGCGGCCGATCCCATACCGCCCGGCGTCTACCTCCGCGTCGACGCGCTGGCCGATCCGCTCAGGCTCTGCCATCGATCGCTCGTCGAGACGGGCAACGCCATCATCGCGAGCGGCCGGCTCGCTGACGTGCTGCGGCGCGTCGCGGTGTTCGGCCTCACGCTCGTGCGGCTCGACATCCGCCAGGACGCCGCGCGGCACACGGCAGCCATCGATGCCATTACGCAGCGGATCGGTCGCGGCCGCTACGCGGACTGGTCGGAAGACGAGCGGATCCAGTTCCTCATCGAGACACTCGAGTCGGGGCGGCAGGTGACACCGCCGGATCTCGAGGCCGATGCCGAGGTCGCCGACGTTCTGGTGACGATGCGGACGATTGCGGGCCTGCCGCCGGATTCGCTCGGCGCATATGTCATCACGATGGCGTCGCGCGTGTCGGACGTGCTCGCCGTCGCGTTTCTCCAGCACGAAGCGGGCGTCGATCCTCCACTGCGCGCCGTGCCGCTGTTCGAGGTCTCGCACGCGCTCCAGGATGCCGGCGCGGTCATCGATCGGCTCTTGTCGCTCCCGTGGTATCGCGCGCGCGTCGAGCGGCAGGGCAATCGGCAGGAAGTGATGATCGGGTACTCGGACTCGGCCAAGGACGTCGGCCGGGTCGCCTCGTCGTGGGATCTCTACCGCGCGCAGGAAGCCATCGTCGAGGCCGCGCGCGCGCACGACGTGCGGCTCACGCTCTTTCACGGCCGCGGGGGCAGCGTGGGCCGCGGCGGGGGACCGACCTATCTCGCCATCCAGTCGCAGCCGCCCGGATCGGTCGACGGCACGCTTCGCGTGACCGAGCAGGGCGAGATGATCCAGGCGAAGTTCGGATTGCCCGGCATCGCGCTGCGGACGCTCGAGATCTACACGACGGCCGTGCTCGACGCGACGCTCGCGCCGCCGGCCGTCGCCGAGTCCAGTTGGCGCGAGGCCATGGACCGCCTCTCGGCGGCCTCGCGCGATGCCTACCGCGGCGTCGTCTACGAGGACCCGCGGTTTCCAGCCTACTTCCACACGGCGACGCCCGAGGCCGAGCTGGACGCGCTGCACATCGGCAGCCGTCCGGCCCGGCGATCGCGCGCGGCGGATCTCTCGTCGCTCCGCGCTATTCCGTGGCAGTTCGCGTGGACGCAGACGCGGCTGCTCCTCGCGTCGTGGCTCGGCGTCGACGCGATCATGAGCGAGGCCGTGAGCGCGGCGGACCGTGAACGTTGTCACGAGATGTACCGCGCGTGGCCGTTCTTCCGCGCGATGATCGACCTCACGGCCATGGCGCTGGCCAAGGCCGACGCCGGCATCGCGGCCTGCTACGACCGGGAGCTCGTCGCGGCCGAGCTGCAGCCGTTCGGCGAGTCGTTGCGCGCACGATTGACGCAAGCAACGGCGGCCGTCCTCACGTCGACCGGCCACGAGCGGCTCCTCGACGACAACCAGGTGCTGCGCCGATCGATCGACGTCCGCAATCCGTACGTCGATCCGATCAACCTGTTGCAGGTCGAGCTCCTGCGCCGCCTCCGCGCGCTTCGCGGTGGCACCAGCGCGCCCGTCGACGAAGCCGAAGACGTCGACTCCCTCCAGCGCGCGCTCCTCGTGACCATCAATGGTGTGTCGGCGGGGATGAGGAATACTGGGTGAGCCGCCGCTTCGCGGCGGAAAACGTCAACTACGAACGTCGAACTGCGAACTTAGAAACGAGCCGTGCGCTCTCGCTCGGCGATCGTGTTCGAAATTGAACAGATGCGCCGAAGGCGTCTCATCCGTTCGAAGTTCAAAGTTCGAAGTTCGAAGTTGACATGAGCGGTGGCAGCAGCGTCAGGCCTCTTCCAGCCCTCCGATCAACGCCGCCGGTTCCTTGTCCGTGCTCGAATCGTGCTTGATGTTCGGCAGCAGAGCCGTCAGCAGGCCGAGGGCCGGCAGGTAAGCGCAGACCTGATAGATGAAGTCCATGCCCGTCACGTCGGCGAGCTTGCCGAGCGCGGCGGCGCCGATGCCGCCGATGCCGAAGGCGAGGCCGAAGAAGAGTCCGGCGACGAGTCCGACGCGGCCCGGCAAGAGATCCTGCGCGTAGACGAGGATTGCCGAGAACGCCGACGAAAGCACGAGTCCGATGACGATGCTCAGGATCGTCGTCCAGAAGAGATTCGCGTGCGGCAGCGCCAGCGTGAACGGCAGGACGCCAAGAATCGAGAACCAGATCACCGCCTTGCGTCCGATGCGGTCGCCAATCGGCCCGCCGGCGAACGTGCCGACCGCGACTGCGCCGAGAAACGCGAACAGGTGGATCTGCGCGCTCTGCACGCTGACGCCGAAGCGGTGGATCAAGAAGAACGTGTAGTAGCTCGTGAGGCTCGTCAGGTAGATGTACTTCGAGAACACGAGCACGACCAGCACGACGAAGGCGAGCCGGACCTGGCCGATCGACAACGCTGCGTGATGCGCGCGTGTGCCGGAGTGCGGCCGGTCGGCGGCGCCCGATCGTTTGTACCATCGGCCGACGTTCCAGAGGAGCACGATGCCGATGAACGCGGCAATCGTGAACCATGCCACGCTCCCGCGGCCGTACGGCACGACGATGAACGCCGCCAGCAGGGGGCCGAGCGACGCGCCCGCGTTGCCGCCCGTCTGGAAGAGTGACTGCGCGAACCCGTGCCGTCCGCCCGACGCCGCGCGCGCGATGCGCGACGACTCGGGGTGGAACACCGACGATCCCATCCCCACGAGCGCCGCCGCCAGGAGCAGCAGCGGAAACCGCGTGACCGTCGCGAGCAAGACGAGACCCGTCAGGGTGAAGCTCATGCCGACCGCGAGCGAGTACGGCTGCGGATGCCGGTCCGTGTAGAGCCCGACGAGCGGCTGCAGCAGCGATGCCGTCAACTGGTTGCAGAGCGTGATGAGCCCAACCTGCCAGAAATCCAGATGGAACCCCGTCTTGAGCATGGGGTAGATCGCCGGCAGCAGCGACTGCAGCATGTCATTGACGAGATGCGAGGCGGCAATGGCGACGAGAACGGCGATCGAGGTGCGAGTGGCGGCGTGTGACATACGACAGCAGCGGCGCGGGCGCGTGCCTGTGCATCCAGCATAGCGAAAGAGCAAAGCCGGTGTATGATCCGCGCCGTTCGTTTCAACCCGGGGCACGATTTGCGGGATGGAGGTCCACGCGGATGCGGTGGCTCGTATGTCTCGTGACGGCAGGAACGATTGTCTTCGTCGGTTCCTCAGGCTCTCGACTCGTCGCTCAAACTCCCTCGGCCAGTCCGCCAGCGTCCGCATCGAACGGCCGTCTGTCGATTGCCACCCGTTCGCTCGTTGACGTCCGCCGCTCGCTCATCGTCGTCGACCAGATGCTGGCGGCGCGGACGCTGACGATCGCCGACGTGCACGATGACACGAGCGTGCCAGGACGGCAGATTCGGACGATGACGCAGTCCTTCCGCGGCGTGCCGGTGGCCGGCGGCTCGGTGACGATGGAAGTCCAGGGAACCCTGCCCGTCGCGATGTTCGGCACGCTCTATCGCGATATCGACGTGGACGTCACGCCCGCGCTGACGCCGGACGATGCGGCGCGACTCGCGGCAGCGGCCGCTGGAACGACGCCCATGGCCGGCCGCGCGCCGTCACTCGTCATTCTGCCCGGCGTGACCGGTCGCGGCGTGCTCGCGTATCGCGTCGTCCTGCGCGGCGGGACGATCGACGACGTGGACGCGACGACCGGGCAGATTCTGCACACGGGATCGGCGTGGCGTCGCGAGATCGGCACGGGCACGGGCGTGCTCGGCGACCGCAAGAAGATCAGCACGACGCTCGTGGGCGGCACGTATCGGACCGAAGACCATCTGCGACCGTCAGTCATCCGCACGTTCGATACGCGGAGCGATGACGCCACGGCCGATCGCCTGGAGAATGACGGCGTCGCGGGCGACAGCGATTACGACACGGACGCCGACAACACCTGGACCGACGGACGCATCGTCGACGCGCACGTCAACACCGGGTGGACGATCGATTACTTCTACAAGCAGCATCACTGGGTCGGCCTCGACAACGCCGCTGGTCCCGTCGCGGCCGTCATCGATCGGCACGTCAAGGACAACGCCTTCTTCGCGCCTCCGCCGTTCGGGCCCGGCGGGCACGGCGTCATGGTGTTCGGCGACACGTCCGGCGGCGTGCCGATGACGGCGCTCGACATCGTCGGACACGAGCTCATGCACGGCGTCACCGAGTTCGCGCTGACGCATCGGACAGGGCAGGGATTCGAAGACGCCATCTATCAGGCGGGCGTCGGCCCGACGACGTTCACCTATCAGGGCGAGTCGTTCGCGTGCGACTCGACCGTGCTCATCGACGCCAACGGACGGCAGATGCCGTTCTGGTGCGATCAGGGCCGATACGTGCTGGGCACGAACGACCCGGCCACGATCAACGAAGCGTTCTCCGATATCTTCGGCACGAGCATCGAGTTCTTCTTCGAGCCGCCGGGCGCCGGGCCACTCGAGAGTGACTACACCGTCGGCGAAGACGTCAACGGGCTGGCCGGCGTGCGATCGCTGCAGGATCCGGCGGCCTTTGCGATTCCGACCGACGATGGCGGCGTGCCGTATCCCGATCACCGCAGCCGTCAGCTCGCCTATGCGATGACCATCGTCGCCGGGCCGGCCTCGAATCCGACGGTCGTGTACATGACGCCCGTGGCGTTCATCGGGGGGACGACGCAGGTGTCGCTCTTCACGACCGGCGCGGACAATGGCGGCGCGCACGCGAACTCGACGGTGCTGAGTCATGCGTTCTATCTGGCTGTCGAGGGTGGGACCGACGCGACGTCTGGACTGAGAACCACCGGCGTCGGCTCCGAGCACCGCGACCAGATCGAGCGCGCGTTCTTCCGCGCGATGACCGAGCTCATGCCCAACAACGCGGACGAGTCGACGGCGGCCTACGCCGTCTATCAGGCAGCCGTCGATCTCTATGGCGCCAGCAGTCCCGCCGCGAACGCGATTGCAGGCGCCATGATTGCCGTCGGGTTGCTTCAGCCGGCCCAGAGCTGATGCACACGGCCCGTGAAGGCCTTCGCCGCGTCGCGCGGATTCGAAACCAACGAGGATCGAGGAGACGTTGAATGACTGGAGTCTGGCGGCCGACGGCCGCGCTGGTCATGGTCGGATTCATGGCGTGCGCCGGCGCGGCCTACGCGGCACCGGCGGGAGAGGCGGCCGGCGTGCCGCAGCGGTCGTCGCCGCAAGCGGCGACCAACACGCCGCGTCAACTCACGCGCGTCGACCTTCGACGACGACGCGACATGCCGTCGAACGTGTTTCTCGCCGTTGACGCGGCCTGGCAGGCCGCGCCGAGTGACGCAACCGAGACGGACACGTTCCCGGCCTACGAGGAAACCGGTCGCGTCTCGGCGACTTATCGCGCGAAGAGCCGCACGGTGCCGCAGGTGAGCGGCGGACTACGCGTGTGGCACGGACTGTGGCTCGGTGCCGCGTTCTCGCGGTACTCGACGAGCGAAAGCGCGACGATGTCGATCGACGTCCCGCATCCGTTCTTCTTCGACCAGCCGCGACACGTCACCGGCGCATCGCCCAATGCCACGCACACGGAGACAACGGTCGAGATCGACGCGGCCTGGCTGGTGCCGCTCAACCGTCGAGTCGTACTGCGCCTCTTCGCGGGACCGGCCGTCGTGCGCGTCCGACAGGATCTCGTCTCCGACTATTCGTACACCGACACCTATCCGTTCGACACAATCGAGTTCGATCATGCGACGCTCGCGGCCGCATCGACCTCGACGGTCGGCATCGCGGCCGGTGCGGACGTCTCCGTCTATCTCCGTCCACATTTCGGCGTGGGATTCGATGCGCGCTACACGCACGCGTCAGCGGACGTCGACACGCCTCTCGGCGCGCGCCTGCGTCTCGCGACCGGCGGCGCGCGAATCGGCGGTGGGCTGCGGGTGAGATTCTGAAGAAGTTAGAAGTTCGAAGCCAGAAGTTAAAGAAAATATTGATACCGCCCCGCGCCACTGCAAAGAAGCTGACACGCGAAGGCGCGAAACGGGGAGCGAACCGTGAGCGGACTCTGGCGTGACGTCGTGCACACTCTTCGGCTGCTGGCGCGCCATCGTGGGTTCGCTGCGGCGGTGCTCGTCACGATTGCCTTGGGCGTCGGCGGTGTGTCGGCTGTCTTCTCGGTGGTGTACGGCGTCTTGATCCAACCGCTGCCGTATCAACAACCAGACCGGCTGGTCCGGCTGTGGGAAGTGCACCGCGGCGCGCAGGCGCTGGTCGACGAGCCGCTTCTGACCAACCTCACGTACCAGCGCTGGCAGCGCTCATCGGCGACGCTCGATGGCCTCGGCGCGTTCGACGTCGGCATGTACACCGTCGCGAACGCAGGACCCGTCGAGCGGCTTCGCGGCGTCCGCGCGACGCCCTCGCTTTTTTCGGTGCTGAGAGTCGCACCGGCGCACGGCCGCTTTTTCGACGCAGCGGATAGTGAGAAGGGAGCAGCGCGAGTCGTCGTCTTGACCGATGCGACGTGGCGCGCGCGTTTCGGCGGTGCTCCAGTTCTCGACAAACGCCTCGCCATCGATGGCGAGAACTATCGTGTCGTGGGCATCGCGCCTCCCGGCTTCGCGTTTCCGGGGCCCGAAGCCGACCGCCCGTCCGACGAGCGCCATCCCGTTTCGTTCTACATCCCTATGGCCGTGCCGAGCGAGGACGACGTCGACATCGTCGACGCCATCGGACGGCTCAAAGATGGTGTGACGGTCGTTCAGGCCGAGACCGAGGGCACTTCGGTCGCACGCGCTGTCGAGCGCCCGGGCACGGCGAACGTGATTTTCGGCGCCGGTGGGCCTGTCGACGTGCATGTCCGCGCCCTGGCCGGCGAGATGACGACGCGCATCCGATCGGCGCTGCTGGTCCTGGCTGCGGCCGTCTGTCTCGTGTTGCTGATCGTGTGCGCGAACGTCGCGAACCTCTTTCTTCTCCGCAGCACGGGGCGCGCACGGGAACTGCTCGTCCGGACGGCGCTCGGCGCGGGCCCGAGGCGCATCGTCCGCCAACTCCTGACCGAGAGCCTCGTCGTGTCGCTCGTCGGCGGCGGCTTGGGGCTTTTCATCGGATGGGCAGCGATCGCGGCGCTGCCGTTCATCGCGCCCTCGAACTTCCCGCGGCTCGACGCGATTCACTTCGATGGGCGGGTTCTGGTCGTCGCGGCGCTTGCCTGCGTCAGCGTCGGCGCGTGTGCTGGGGTGATGCCGGCGGTCCGATGCTCGCAACTCGATCTGTCCACGACGATCGGATCCGGCGGCCGAACCGTGAGCACACACGATACCGGCGCCCGCCGCCTGCTCCTCGTTGTCGAAGCGGCCCTCGCGGTGGTCCTGCTCGTTGGAACGACGCTGCTCGCGCGGAGTTTCGTGAACTTGACGCGAGTCGATCCCGGCTACGACGCGACGAACGTGCTGACGGCCGACGTGATGGCGTCGAGAGCGTCCGACACGTCTCGGTTGACGGCCTCCGTGCTCGAGCGTCTTCGAGACGTTCCCGGGGTGCATGCCGCCGGAGCCGGCAGCATGGCGCCGTTCGGCAACATGATCGTCAGCGTCGGTTTCGAGCTGCCAGGCGTCACGACCGCCGATGGACGGCCCGTCATCGCGCACGCGTACCGCGCCGTCATCACGCCCGGATACGCCGAAGCGCTCGGCATGCGGATCCTGGAGGGCCGGTTCTTTCGCGAGGCGGATGAGGGAGCTTCCATCGCTCCGATGCTCGTGAACGCGAGCTTCGCGAAGAAGTATTTCGCCGACGGCAAGGTCGCCGTTGGCCGCACGTTCACCGGTCTCTTTGGTGAGGACGATCGCGTCGTCGAAGTCGTAGGTGTCGTAGCGGACGTGCTACCGGCGGACCTCGACGCGTCGCCGCAGCCGCAAATCTACACGTTGCGAGATGCCGCGACGACGATGCGCGATGCGACGCTCATCGTGAAGACCAGCGGCGACTCGTCGAGCACGGCGCGGCTCCTGCGGCGGATCGTCCAACAGATCGATCCAGGAGCGACCCTCGATCATCTCGGGCCGCTCGGATCGAAGATATCGGCCTCGGTGTCAGAACCGCGATTGACGACGCTGGTATTGGCGGTGTTCGCTGGACTCGCGCTGACGCTCGCTGCGACCGGGCTGTACGGCGTGCTGTCGTACTCGGTCGCGCAACGCCGGCGCGAGATCGGCGTGCGCGCCGCCCTCGGCGCCACGCGCGGCGAGCTCGTGGCCATGGTGCTGCGCGAGGGCCTGGGCGTGACGGCCATTGGACTCGTGATCGGCGTGACGGTCGCGGCGTTCACGATGCACGCGATGGCCAACGTCCTGTTCGGCGTCGCACCGCTCGACGTCGTGGCGTTCACGATGGCGCCGCTTCTGCTGGTCGTGGTCGCGGTTGCGGCGTGTCTCGTGCCGGCGTGGCGTGCGGCAACCATCGATCCTCGGTCCGCGCTCAACGCCGAGTAGTTGGTCTCGCGTCCTCGCGCCTTCGCGCGAGTCCAGCTCGCACTTCTGCCAGAATGCCCGTCATGGACAACGCAGAATCGCGCGCGCTGCTCGAGGACGCGGCTCGGCGCGCGTGTGAGTATCTCGGCGGTCTCGACGAGCGGCGCGTCGCGCCAGACGCGGCGGCCATCGACGTGCTCGGGACGCTCGACCGCGCGTTGCCGGAGGGCCAGTCGAACGACCGCGACGTGCTCGCCGAACTGGATCGCATCGTGTCGCCGGCCACACTCGCGACCGCGGGGCCGCGCTTCTTCGGGTTCGTCATCGGCGGCGTGCTGCCCGCGGCGCTCGCGGCGAACTGGCTCGCCGGCGCGTGGGATCAGAACGCCGGCCTGCACGCGCCGACGCCGGGCGTGTCCATGCTCGAGCGCGTCGCACTCGGCTGGCTCGTCGACCTGTTCGATCTGCCGGCCGGCACGGGCGCCGGCTTCGTCACCGGCGCGACGATGGCGAACTTCACGGCGCTGGCGGCCGCGCGGCATGCCGTGCTCGCGCGCGCGGGGTGGAACGTCGAGGCCGACGGTCTGTTCGGTGCGCCGCCCATCACGGTACTCGTCGGCGCCGAGGCCCACCCCACGCTCTTCAAGTCGCTCGGCCTCCTCGGTCTCGGCCGCTCGCGCGTCGTTCGCGTGCCGGTGGACGGACAGGGACGCATGCGCGCCGACGCGGTGCCGCCGATCGAGGGGCCGACGATTCTCTGTCTGCAGGCGGGCAACGTGAACACGGGCGCGTGCGATTCGTTCGACGCGATCGTGCCGGCCGCGCGCGACGCCGGCGCGTGGGTGCATGTCGATGGCGCGTTCGGACTGTGGGCGAAGGCAGCCGCCTCGCGGCGTGCACTCGTCGCCGGCGTCGAGCGTGCCGACTCGTGGGCGACCGACGCGCACAAGTGGCTCAACGTGCCCTATGACAGCGGACTCGCCTTCGTGCGCGAGCCTGACGCACTGCGCGCCGCGATGGCCATCACCGCGGAGTACTTGCCGTCGGGCGACGGCGTGCGCAATCCCAGCGACTTCACGCCCGAGCTGTCACGCCGCGCACGCGGCGTGGAGGTCTGGGCCGCGCTCCGCACGCTGGGCCGCGCGGGGATCGCCGAGATCGTCGACCGCAACTGCGGCCAGGCGCGTCGCTTCGCCGAGCGACTCTCGGCGGCCGGCTTCGCGATCCTGAACGACGTCGCGCTCAACCAGGTGCTCGTCAGCTTCGGCGACGACACGCGTACCCGCGATGTCATCGAGCGCGTCCAGGCCGACGGCACGTGCTGGTGCGGCGTCACCGTGTGGCAAGGACGGACCGCGATGCGAATCAGCGTGAGCTCCTGGGCGACGACGGATGAGGACGTGGAGCGGAGCGCGGACGCGATGATTCGGATTGCGAAGAGATGAAGGCAGGGGACAGGGGCAGAACCAAACAAAGCTGACACCGCGAGGCCCCAAACGCAGTGAGGGTGCCGAAGCGCCGTAGCGTTGGGGGTGGGGCCCCAACGCCCTGCGAAGAAGATGACGCGCGCGCATAGTGAGGATGAAGCGCGTGAAGCCCCCGAGCCTGAAGGCCCGGGGCTTCACAGAAAAGATTTCCTTCGCGTCTTCGCGCCTTCGCGCGAGCCCAGAACCCCCTTCTGGCTTCTGTCTTCCCACTTCTAACTTGCCCTCATCCCCCTCGCGTGTGCATTTCCAGGTGCGCGTCGTGCCTGAGGCGGCCGATGGGGATGTAGGCGGCGCGTTCGCGGACGTGCAGCCGCTCTTCGGCGCCGCGGTCGGCGCGCGATTCCCACACGGCGCGGATGACGCGGTCGAGCGTCTCGTCGCTCGCGCCTGCGCGGAGCGGCCGGCGCAGGTCGGTGCCGTGTTGCGCGTAGAGGCAGAGCAGCAGCACGCCGTCGGCGGTGAGACGCGCGCGATCGCAGTCCCGGCAGAACGGGCGTGACGTGGACGCGATGATGCCGAACGTCTGGCCGTCCGCCAGGCGGAAGCGCGCGGCCGGTGCAGCGGGATCGTCGGCCGCGATGGCCTCGATCGGTCCGCGAACGTCCGCGATCCGCGCGAGCATCTCGTCCCGCGTGACGACCGCCTCGGGCCGCCAGTGCGTGGCGCCGCCCACGTCCATGTACTCGATGAATCGGATCTCCGCACCGGCGACGCGCGCGTAGTCCAGCAGATCGAGCATCTCGTCGTCGTTGTCGCCGCGCGTGACGACCGTGTCGAGCTTGAGGGGGAAGCCGGCGCGCGTCGCCGCGTCGATGCCCGCGAGCACGTCGGCCAGCGCGTCGACGCGGGCGAGTCGGACGAAGCGATCTGCTTGGAGCGTGTCGAGGCTGACCGTGAGGCGGTCGAGGCCGGCGCGTCGCAGGTCGGCCGCGGCATCGGCGAGCCGCACGCCATTGGTCGTGAGCGTGAGCTCGCGAAGCCAGGGCCGGCGGGCGAGCGCGGCGACGAGCGTGTCGACCCCGCGGCGCAGCAGCGGCTCGCCGCCGGTCAGCCGGACGCGCTCGACGCCGGCGTCGCCGAGCCGATCGACGACGCGTCCGATCTCCTCGAACGTGAGCAGATCTTCGCGCGGCAGCCACGCGTAGGCGTCCTCCGGCATGCAGTAGTGGCAGCGGAGGTTACAGCGGTCGGTGACCGAGAGCCGCAGCGTACGAAGCGGCCGCCGCTGCGTGTCGACAACGGGAGAGGACACGCCGGCCATTATTCCATCGGCCGAAGCGTTTGACACGGGAATCAAACACGTGTTTTAGTCAGATGTTTGATTCCAGGGGCCTCTCGTCCATGAAGCGCTTCCGCCGCCCGCTCATCGTCCTGCTCATCGTCGCCGCCGGAGTCGCCTACTATTTCTCGCGCTCCGGCCCCGACGTCCTTACGCTCACCGGTATCGTCACGACCAACGACGTCGTCGTCGGCCCGCAGATTGCCGGCCAGATCAGCCAGCTCGCGGTGAACGAAGGCGACACGGTCACGGCCGGACAGCTCATCGCCACGATCGCGCCGGCCGAGCTCGCCGCCGACCGCGCCTACTACACGAGCGCCGCCGAAGGCGCGTCGTCGGCCGTCAGTCAGAACGAGGCGGCGCTGCGCTACCAGGAACAGCAGACGCAGAGCCAGATTCATCAGGCCGAAGCCGACGTCGCCGCCGCCGAGGCGGCGCAGAAGTCGAGCGAAGCCGATCTCGAGAACGCGAAGCTGACGTTCGACCGCAATCAGCGGCTCGTCAAGGAAGGCGTCATCGCGCAGGAGCAGTTCGACCAGTCGCGCACGGCCTACGACGCGCTCGTGGCGCACGTGGCCTCGCTCGGCAAGCAAGTGGACGCGGCGCGTGCCGCGCTCGCCATGGCGCAGGCCAACGCGGAACAGGTCGCCGTCAAGCGGAGCGAGCTCGCGGCCAGTCGTGCGCAGTCGGCCGCCGCGATGGCCCAGCAGAAGAAAGCGGACGTGCGGCTGGCCTACACCGACGTCCGCGCGCCCATTGCCGGCATCGTGGAAGTCCGCGCGGCGCGGCAGGGCGAGGTCGTCGCGGCCGGGCAGCCCATCGTCACGCTCGTGAATCCCGATGATTTGTGGGTGCGCGCCGACGTCGAGGAGACCTACATCGACCGCGTGAAGATCGGCGACCACCTGCGCGTGCGCCTGCCGTCGGGCGTGGAAGAGGACGGCACCGTGTTCTACCGCGGCGTCGACGCCGGCTTCGCCACGCAGCGCGACGTCAGCCGCACCAAGCGCGACATCAAGACGTTCGAGATCCGGCTCCGCGTCGACAACCACGATCGCCGCCTGGCGGTCGGGATGACGGCGTACGTGCTCCTGCCGGTGGCACACTGACGACGATGTACGCGATCGACGTTCAGCAACTCGTCAAACGCTTCGGCGACTTCACCGCCGTCAAAGGCGTCAGCTTCCACGTCGACGACGGCGAGATCTTCGGCCTGCTGGGGCCGAACGGCGCCGGCAAGTCGACGCTCATCCGGATGCTGACGACGCTCATCACGCCCACGGCCGGCACGGCGCTCGTCCACGGCTTCGACATCGCGACCCAGGCCGACCAGGTACGGCAGGTGATTGGCGTCATCCCCCAGGCGATGACGAGCGACACCGAGCTCAGCGTGCGCGAGAACCTGCAGATCTACGCGAAGCTCTACGGCGTGCCGCGCGAGCGGCGCCGGCTGATCATCGATGAACTGCTCGAGGCCGTCTCGCTCACCGACTGGGCGGACGCGCCGGTGAAGAACCTCTCGGGCGGCATGCGGCGGCGCGTCGAGATCGCGCGTGGTCTCGTCCACGAGCCGCACATCTTCTTCCTGGACGAGCCGACGACCGGTCTCGACCCCGTCTCGCGCGTGGCGGTCTGGGAGATGCTCCGTGAACTGAAGGAGCGACGCCGATTGACGGTCCTCATCACGACGCACTACATGGACGAGGCGGATCGGCTCTGCGACCACATCGCGATCATCGATCACGGCGAGCTCAAGGCGCTCGATTCGCCGCTCATGCTCAAGGCGTCGATTGCCGGCCGCAACATCCTCGAAGTGAGCTTCTCGGCCGTGCCCGACGGCTGGGCCGATCGGCTCGCCGCGCTGCCTGGCGTCGAGTCGGTCACGCGGCAGGACGCCGTCTTCCGCATCGCGTCAACGGGCGGGCCGGAGACGACGCGTGCGCTCTTCGAGGCCGCGGCCACGGCCGGGCTCACGATCCAATCGCTCGCGGTGCAGAGCACGACGCTCGACGACGTGTTCGTCCACTACACCGGGCGGGCGCTTCGCGACGCGCTGCAAGAGGCGGCGCCTCGCACGTTCGCCTCCATGGGACGGTGAGCCGTGGCACGCACCTGGGCCATCATCGAACGCGAACTGCGGCGCTTCCGCCGCAGCCCCACGCTCATCGTCATGTCGCTCGTGTTTCCCGTGCTCCAGCTCGTGGTGCTCGGCTACGCGTTCGGCGGCAACGTCAAGCACCTGAAGATCGGGCTCGTCGATCACGACCGTGCGGTGCCGGCCATCAAGATCCACGAGATGATGCAGGCCGTCGGCGCCAACGCGCGGACGTTCGACACGGTGCCGTACACCGACGAGGGGCGTGCGCTGTCCGACCTGCGCAACGGCCACCTCAGCGGCGTGCTCACGATTCCGCCTGACTACTCGCGCCGCCTGCTCGCCGGCGACGCGCCGCGCGTTGCGCTCATCGAGGACAACACGGACAACTTCGCCACGGCCACGCTCGCGGCCACGATGTCGAACGCGATGGCGTCGCTCGGCCAACCGGTGGCGACGACCGATCGCGTGGCGACGTCGCCGACGCTCGACGTCGTCGAGGTGTATCCGTACGTGCCGTACATCCAGTACCTGCTGCCCGGGTCGGTCGTCATGTCGATCTTCATGATGGTGATGATCGGCGGCGGCATCATCTTCATCGACGACAAGGCGCGCGGGCTGCACGAGGGCTATCTCGTCACGCCCATCACGAAGCTCGAGCTCATCGCGGGCTTCAATCTCTCCGGGACGATCAAGGCCGTCATCGCGGGCATCGTGCTCATGCTGATTGGCGCGGTCATCGCCGGCATTCCCAATCCGTTCGAGCCGCTCCGTCTCTTCCGGATGTTCGTCGTCATCGCGATCACGTCGTTCGCGCTCATCAGTCTCATGTTCCTGCTGATGGTCCGCGTGACCGATCCGCTCGTGCCGCGCGCGACGTTCGGCGTGCTGAACACGATCCTGTACTTCCCGAGCGGTGCCGTGTATCCGCAGCAGGGCTTTCCGCACTGGATGCAGGTGATCGCGGTCGCCGATCCGTTCACCTACGCCGTGCACGCGTTCAAGTGTCTGCTGCTCAAGAACACGGGTTTCGGCGCGATTGCGTTCGACCTGTTCTTCCTCACCGCATTCTCGACGCTCGCGATGACGCTCGCGACGCGGCTCTTCAAGAGAACGCTCTGATGAGTCGGGCGCACGGCGACCAACGGACGCGGCAGCGCATCGTGGACGCGGCCACGGCGCTGTTCGCGGCACGCGGCTTCAAGGGCGTCACGATCCGCGCGATCTGCCGCGATGCGCGCGCGAACGTCGCCGCCGTCAATTACCACTTCGGCGACAAGCGTGGGCTCTACACCGAAGTCATTCAGTCGGCGGCCGGCGTCATGCTCGATGCGACCGATGCTGCCCGGCGCGCCGGTGAAGGCCAGCCGCCCGCGGGCCAGTTGGCCGCCTACATCCGCGTCCACGCGGAGAGCCTGTTCGCCGCCAGCGCGAAGCCGCGGACGATGATCGCGCTTCAGCAACTCATCCATCGCGAATTGCACGACCCGACGCCCGGCATGCCGGCCATCATCGAGCGGATCTTCAGGCCGAGGTTCGACTACCTCCGCGGCGTGGTCGCCGCGCTGCTCGACGCGCCGCCCGACGACGCGCGCGTCGTCCGTTCGGCGCTGGGCATCCACTCGCTCGTCGTGAGCTTCAAGCCGAACGTCGTCTTCGATCGGCTGCGCGGCCGCGTGCCGGGCGCGTTCGACCTGGAGTCGGTCATCGCGCACGTCACCGCGTTCTCGCTCGCGGGTTTGCGTGCCTATCGTACGGACGTGCCGGTCCCTCCACCGGCCCGCGCCGTCGCCGCGCGTTCTCGCGCGCACGCGTCCCGCTCGACGGTTCATCGCGCCATCCATCGCGCCCCGCGCCGGCCCGCCCCGGCTGACCCGCTATAATCCTGCGGATGCTTCGCCCGTATCGCGGCCGTCTGCCCGACGTGCACCCGACCGCCTACGTCGACGAGAGCGCCCAGGTCATCGGCGACGTCGCCATTGGCCCTGAGAGCAGTATCTGGATGCAGGTCGTCGTCCGCGGTGACGTCAACCGCATCCGCATCGGTGCACGGACGAACGTCCAGGACGGGACGGTCGTCCACGTCATGCACGACACGCATCCCACCGACCTCGGCGACGACGTGACGGTGGGACACGCGGCCGTGTTGCACGGCTGCACGATCGCCGACCGCGTGCTCGTCGGCATGGGCAGCATTCTCTTGAATGGCGCCACGATTGGCGCCGACTCGATCGTCGCGGCCGGTTCGCTCGTCACCGAGGGGACCGTCATGCCGCCGCGCTCGCTCGTGATGGGCCGTCCCGCCGTCGTGCGGCGGACGCTCTCCGACGACGAAGTCCGGTCCGTGCTGGGGTACGCCGAGCGCTACGTCCGGTACCGTCTCGACTACATGGCCTGAGCCGCCCGGACCGTTATGTCAGCCACACAACCCGCCCGAGGAACCCGCGACTTCCTGCCCGCCGACGTGCGCCGGCGCGAACACGTCATCGGCGTCGTGCGTCGCGTGTACGAGCGGTACGGCTTCGAGCCGCTCGAGACGCCGGCGTTCGAGAACATCGACACGCTCATGGGCAAGTACGGCGAGGAGGGCGGCAAGCTCATCTTCAAGATTCTTCGCCGCGGCGAGCACGAAGCGAGCGGCCAGGCCGACCTCGCGCTGCGCTACGACCTCACCGTGCCTCTCGCGCGTGTCGTCGCCGAGCACCAGGCGACGCTGCCGAAATATTTCCGCCGCTACCAGATTCAACCCGTGTGGCGCGCGGACCGGCCGGCGCGCGGCCGCTTCCGCGAGTTCTATCAGTGCGACGTGGACGCGATTGGATCGACGTCGCCAGTCGTCGAAGTCGAGGTCATCGCCGCGGTCAGCGAAGTGCTCGCGACGCTCGGCTTCGCGGACTTCCACATCCGGCTGAACGATCGGCGTCTGCTCGCGGCGCTGCTCGCGACGGCCGGCGTGCCGTCCACGCTCGAGACCGACGCGCTCGTCGCGCTCGACAAGCTGGACAAGATTGGCGCCGACGGCGTGGCCGCGGAACTGGCATCGCGTGGCATCGATCCGAAGGTCGCGCGCGCGTGTCTCGCGCTCTTCGCGTCCGATCCGACAGAATCGTTCGCCGCGGTCAGTGCGCGTCTGGGCACGGCGCTCGGTGATCGCGCCGCCGTGCTCGAGACGGTGACGACCATTCACGCGCTCGCCGAGGCGACGCCGGCGGCCGGGCGGCTGCGGCTGGATCCGGGCCTCGCGCGCGGGCTGTCATACTACACGGGCGCCATCATGGAGATTGCCGTGCCGGATCTGGCCGGCAGCCTCGGCGGCGGCGGCCGGTACGATCATCTCGTGGGCATGTTCCTCGGCCGCGACGTGCCCGCCTGCGGCTTTTCCCTCGGGCTCGAACGGCTGATCGTCGTCATGACCGAGCGCGGGATGTTTCCGGCGTCGGTCGGCGAGGCGCCGGCTGACGTCATGGTCGCGCTCTGGGACGAGCCGTCGCGCGCCGATGCGCTGGAACTGGCCGCGATGCTGCGCGCGGGCGGTCTGCGCGTGGACGTTTATCCCGAGCCGGGCAAGCCCGGCCGGCAGTTCAAATATGCCTCGGGCCGCGGGTATCCCTTCGTCGTGCTCGCTGGCGACGACGAGCGCGCGCAGGGGACCGTGAGCGTCAAGAACATGCGGACGGCGAGCCAGACGACGGTGCCGCGTGCCGCCGTGCTCGAGTACATCGACAGTCAACGACGAGAGACGGAGTAGAGCGCCAGGTGAGTGAACGAGTCAATCCATATCGGACCGTGACGTGTGACGCTCTGCGGCCCGAGGACATCGGCCGCACGGTGCGGGTGGCTGGCTGGGTCCATCGCAAGCGGGATCATGGTCACTTGCTGTTCGTCGACCTGCGCGATCACTACGGCATCACGCAGTGTGTCGTCACGCCGGAGTCGCCCGCGTTCGAGGCGGTGTCGACGGCCCGGCTCGAGACGGTCCTGAGCGTGGCCGGACGTGTCGTCGGCCGCGACGCGGAGAACGTGAATCCTCAGCTCCCGACCGGACATGTCGAAATCGCCATCGACGCGATCGATGTGCTGTCGACGGCCGATCCGCTGCCGTTCCAGGTGGCGGGCGCGCAGGAGATTCCCGAGGATCAGCGGCTGCGTTATCGCTTCCTCGACCTGCGCCGCGAAAAGGTCCACGCCAACGTCGTCCTGCGGTCGCGGATCATCACGAGCCTCCGCCAGCGCATGCAGGCGCAGGGCTTCCTCGAGTTCCAGACGCCGATCCTCACGTCGAGCTCGCCCGAAGGTGCGCGCGACTACCTCGTGCCGAGCCGCTTGCACGCGGGCAAGTTCTACGCGCTGCCGCAGGCGCCGCAGCAGTTCAAGCAGTTGCTGATGGTCGCCGGCTTCGATCGCTACTTCCAGATCGCGCCGTGCTTCCGCGACGAGGACGCACGCGCGGATCGATCGCCCGGCGAGTTCTATCAGCTCGACGTCGAGATGTCGTTCGTCACGCAGGACGACGTGTTCGCCGCCATCGAGCCGGTGCTGGCCGGCGTGTTCGCCGAGTTCTCGGACTGGGCCGTGACCGCGGCGCCGTTCCCGCGTATCGCTTATGAGGACGCGATGGTGCAGTTCGGCACGGACAAGCCGGACCTGCGCAATCCGATTCGTGCGGCCGATGTGAGTGAGATCTTCCGCGGCTCGTCGTTCGGCGTCTTCGCGAGAGCGGTCGACGAGGGATCGGTCGTTCGCGCGATCCCCGCGCCGGGCGCCGCCGATCGGCCGCGCAGCTTCTTCGACAAGACGGTCGGCGTCGGCGAGTCGCTCGGCCTCGGCGGCCTCGCCTACATCGTCGTGGCCGAGACGCCCAAGGGCCCGCTCGCGAAGTACCTCGACGAGGGACAGCGGCAGCGGCTGTTCGAAACGGCGGGCGTCAAGACGGGCGACGCCGTGTTCTTCGCGTGCGGTCCGGCGCGGACGATCGGTCGTCCCGTCGACGGCCTGCGTGCGCACCTCGGCCGCGAGCTCGGTCTGCTCAAGGCGAACGCGTACCGCTTCTGCTGGATCACCGACTTCCCGTTCTACGAGCGCGACGAGGAGACGGGGCAGATCGGCTTCAGCCACAACCCGTTCTCGATGCCGCAGGGCGGGCTCGACGCGCTCAACGGCGCGGACCCACTGTCGATCAAAGCCTTCCAGTACGACATCGTCTGCAACGGCGTCGAACTGTCGAGTGGCGCGATCCGGAATCACCGGCCGGACGTCATGCTGCGCGCGTTCGAGATTGCCGGCTACGGACCGGAAGAAGTGGAGAAGCGCTTCGGCGGGATGCTCTCCGCGTTCCGCTATGGCGCGCCGCCCCACGGCGGCCTCGCGCCGGGCGTGGACCGCATCGTCATGCTGCTCGCGCAGGAACCGAACATCCGCGAAGTCATCGCGTTCCCGATGACCCAGAACGCGGAAGATTTGCTGATGCACGCCCCATCGCCCGTATCCGAACAGCAGTTGCGGGAACTGCACATCAAGCTCCGCACGCCCGCCGCGAAGCAAACGTAAGCGTGGGCCGAGGTCTGATGCGCGAGGATGCGAACGAAGTGAGCACCCGGAGCTACGAGCGCGGGGCTGGGGCCCGCGCGACTAAGTAATGTCCGCGAAGCCCGCGACGCAGGAGCGGCGCTGAGCGGGCGAATGGGGGTGGGGCCCCATTCGCAATCAAATAAAGATGACATCCTAACGATGGGCGCTCGTCTCGGCATCGATCTCGGCGGCACCAAGATCGCCGCCGTCGTCCTCGACGATGACGGTGCAGTGCGATGGGAAGCTCGGGAACCGACGCCGCGCGAAGACTACGACGGCACGATCCGCGCGCTCGTCGCGCTCATCTCGCAGGGGGAAGCGGCGGTCGGCGCGCGCTGTTCAGTCGGCGTCGGCACGCCAGGTGCAATCTCACCCGCGAGTGGGCTCATCAAGAACGCGAACTCCACCTGGCTCAACGGCCGGCCGTTCAAAGTGGACGTCGAGCGCGCGCTCGGTCGTGACGTGCGCATGGCGAACGACGCGAACTGTCTCGCCGTGTCGGAGGCGACCGATGGCGCCGCCGCGGGCGCGGCCGTTGTCTTCGGCGTCATCCTCGGCACCGGCACAGGCGGCGGCTGGGTGATTGACGGCCGCGTCGTCACGGGCGCGAATGCCGTGGCGGGCGAGTGGGGACACAACATGCTGCCGTGGCCTGATGCGGACGAACGACCCGGCCCGGCGTGTTACTGCGGACAGACGGGCTGCATCGAGACGTTCTTGTCCGGCCCCGGCCTCGCCGCGGACTATCGCCGGCGTGGCGGCGATCAGACGACGAGCGACGAGATCGCGCGGCGTGCGGGCGCGGGTGAGCCGTTGGCGGCGCACACGATGCGCATCTGGTTGCGCCGTCTCGCCAAGTCGCTCGCGAGCGTCATCAACCTGATGGATCCCGACGTCATCGTGATCGGTGGTGGCCTGTCGCGCATCGACGCAATCTATCGCGAGGTGCCGCGGTTGTGGGACGCGTGGGTCTTCTCGGACGACGTCGCCACGCGGATCGTGCCGGCCGCGTACGGCGACGCGAGCGGCGTGCGCGGCGCGGCGTGGCTGTGGGGCGGCGGCCCGGGCCGGCGGGGCGCCTGACCCGGCCGTTCATGCTACTCTCGAACCAACGAATGCCTGCCTCTTCGATGCGACGCATCGCGATGCCGGCCGACGGCATCGAAACGCTGTTCGGCTCCTTCGACGAGAATCTGCGCCAGCTCGAATCCGTCCTGAACGTCACGCTCCGCACGAGCGGTCATGATTTGATGGTGGACGGCGCGTCGGCCGACGTCGCGCACGCCGAACGCGTGATCGAGCAACTCGCCGGCCTGCTTCGCGAGGGCTATCGCTTCCAGCGCGGCGACGTGAAGATGGCCGCCGAGCTCATCGCCGACGATCCGCAGGCCGATCTGCGCGACTACTTTCTCCGCGGACCCGCGCGCACGGCCGGGCGTCGCCAGGTCGTCCCGAAGAGCGTCACGCAGCGCCGTTATCTCGAAGCGATCGATCGGCACGACGTCGTCTTCGGCGTCGGTCCCGCGGGCACGGGCAAAACGTATCTCGCGATGGCGCAGGCCGTCGCGTATCTCGTGTCCAAGCGCGTGACGCGCATCATCCTCGCGCGGCCCGCGGTCGAAGCGGGCGAGAAGCTCGGCTTCCTGCCCGGCGATCTGCAGGAGAAGGTCAATCCGTACCTGCGACCGCTCTACGATGCGCTCTACGACATGCTCGACGCCGAGCGCGTCGACCGGCTGCTCGAGCGCGGCGTGATCGAAGTGGCGCCCATCGCGTTCATGCGCGGCCGGACGTTGAACGACGCGTTCGTCATCCTCGACGAGGCGCAGAACACGACGTCCGAGCAGATGAAGATGTTCCTCACGCGGCTCGGGTTCGGCTCGAAGGCCGTCGTCACCGGTGACATCACGCAGATCGATCTGCCGCCCGGCCGCACGTCCGGTCTCGTCGAGGCGCTGCAGGTCGTCAAGGGCATCGACGGCATCGGTGTCGTCTTCTTCGACGAACGCGACGTCGTGCGGCACGCGCTCGTGCAGCAGATCGTCAAGGCGTACGAGGCGTACAAGCCGGCGCCATGACTGCATGAAACAGGGATCTCGCCGGCAGCGCGATCTGGACGTGACCGTCGTGGTCGGACGCGCGGACGCGCCACTCGCGCGCGGCTTGGCCGCGTTCCTCCGCCGTGCCGCACCGTCCGGGCCGCCGGCCGCGCTCACGGTGGCGATCGTCAGTGATGGCTGGATGCGGCGGACGAACCGCGCGTTCCGTGGCGCGGACTACGCGACCGACGTGCTGTCATTTCCAGATGAGGAGCCGTCACCATCGCCGCGGCGGGCCGTTCGGACCGCACGGGCGCCAGCGCCGGTGTCATCCGAGCCGGTTTTTCTCGGTGATCTGTGCATCGCGCGCGGCGTGGCGCGCCGTCAGGCCGCCGAACACGGGCACGCGGCTTCGACGGAAGTTCGCCTGCTCGCCCTCCATGGCCTTCTGCATCTTCTGGGCTACGATCACGAGCAGGATCGGGGAGAGATGCGGCGCCTCGAGGAACGGCTGAGGCACCGGGCAGGATTGCCCACGGGCTTGACCGCCCGCGCCACCCGCCGATCCGCGCGTCGATGATTCCCATTCTCGTTTTCGTGGCGTCGTGCGCGCTTCTGTTCTTCGCGCTCGTCGAAACGGCCTTCGGTCTGCTCATGCGACTGCCCGAGCGCCTCGAGGCCGAACGCGCGAACGAGCACGACGCGCTCGCGACCTACCTCGACGATCCGGTCAAGTTCTTCATCCCGTCGCGCATCGTGCGCGGCACGCTCGTCGTGCTCATCGTCGCGCTCCTCGCGCAGCCGATCGGGACGACGTTCCCGAGCTGGCTCGTGCTCCTCGCGAGCGGCGTGGCGATCGCGGTTGGCGTCGGACAGATTCTGCCTGCGGTCATCGTGCGTCGATCGCCGGACCGCTTCCTCGATCTGCTCCTGCCCGTCTTCACCGTCGTCGCCAACCTGCTCGCGCCGGTGACGACGGTGCTCATCGCGTGGATGGGAAAGGCCGCGCCGCGCGCGCGCAACGGCGACGCGGGCCGACGCGATGAGAGCACGAACGAGCGGCAGGGCTCGGCGCCGGCTGAATCGGGCGACGAGAACCGCCTGCTGCGGTCGGTCGTCGCCTTCGGCGAGACGCTCGTGCGCGAGGTCATGACGCCGCGGCCGGACATCGTCGCGATCGCCTCCGATCAGACGGTCGACGATTTGCGCCGGCTCGTGCGCGAGCAGGAGTACTCGCGCCTGCCGGTCTACACCGAGAACCTGGACAACATCGTCGGCCTCATCGTCGTCAAGGATCTGATTCAGATGACGTCCGAGCCCGACGGCACGCGCAAGGTCAGCGACATGATGCGGCCCGCCGCGTTCGTGCCCGAGACCAAGCGCGTCGTCGATTTGTTGCGCGAGTTCCAGACGGGCCGCTTCCAGCTCGCGATGGTCGTCGACGAGTACGGCGGCACGGCCGGGCTCGTGACCGTCGAGGATCTCGTCGAAGAGCTCGTCGGCGAGATCCGCGACGAGTACGACAGCGAAGCGGATCCAATCGTGCGCGAGGACGATGACACGTTCGTCTTCAGCGCGAAGGTTGGGATCGATGAGATGGCGTCGAGGCTCGGCATCGAGATCGAGGACGGCGAGTTCGAGACCGTGGGCGGCTACGTGCTCGCGCGCGTCGGCCGCGTGCCGGCAACTGGTGAACGCTTCGAAATCGATGGCCTGACGGTCGAGATTCTCGAAGCGGAACGTAAACGCATCCACAAGGTGCGCATCCATCGCCGCCCGGCGTTACCGGCGGCCGAAGCGCTATGAAGGCGGGATTCGTCGCGCTCGTGGGCCGGCCGAACGCGGGCAAGTCGACGCTGCTCAACCGCTTCGTCGGACAGAAGCTCGCCATCGTCTCCGACAAGCCGCAGACGACGCGGCACCGGATCGTGGGCGTGCGCTCGACGCCGTCGGGTCAGATGGTGTTCATCGACACGCCCGGCATTCACAAGCCGGCGCATCGGATGAACCGCCGCATGGTCCAGGCCGCGACCGACGCGTTGCGCGATGCCGATGTCATCGTCCTCGTCGTCGACGCCGCCGAGCGACCCGGGACCGGCGATCGATTCGTCCTCGATCTCGTGCGCGCCGCACCCACGAAAGCCGTGCTCGCGCTCAACAAGGTCGACTGCGTGCCGAAACCGACGCTCCTGCCGCTCATCGATCAATACGCGCGCGCCGATCGCTTCGCCGCGATCGTGCCCGTCTCCGCGCTCACGGGCGACGGCGTCGCTGCGCTCGAGGGCGAGATCCTCGCGGCGCTGCCAGACGGCGATCCGCTCTATCCCGACGACTACCTCACCGATCAGACCGAACGCGGCCTCGCCGCCGAACTCATCCGCGAAAAGGTGCTGCACCACACGCACGACGAGCTGCCGTACTCGACGGCGGTCGTGATCGATCGTTTCGAAGAGCCGGACGAACAGAGCGGCCTGACGCGCATCTACGCGTCCATCCTGGTCGATCACGACTCGCAGAAACCGATCGTCGTCGGCAAGGGCGGCAGCATGATCAAGCGCATCGGCACCGAGGCCCGCCAGGACCTCGAGACGATGCTCGCCGGCCGCGTCTTCCTCGACCTGCACGTCAAAGTCCGCCGCGACTGGCGCGACGATGAGCGGATTCTCAACGAGATTGGGTTGAAGGGAAGTTAGAAAAATCGCCTCACGCGAAGACGCGAAGATCGCGAAGGGATTCAAATTTAGATGACACCGCGAGCCCCCGAGCGCAGCGAGGGCGGCGAAGCGTCGTAGCGTTGGGGGTGGGGCCCCAACGCATTGCAGAAAAGATGACAGGCGAGCGGCGGTGGGGCCCTGCGAGCGAGTAGAGAAAGATGGCCCCAACGCATTGCAAAGAAGATGACAGGCGCCGCGATCTTGCGGGCCGCCTGACCACCCCATACATTGAAAGAGACGCTCTGCGCGCGGCTAGATGCGCGCGGACTGCGCGGCCGGCGGTGCGCGTCCTCCCACGGCACCCGGGTCCCTTGACGGGCCCGTCTGGAGGTGTGCCGTGCGCATCGCTCAGATCGCGCCGCTGTACGAGAGCGTGCCCCCGCGCTCCTACGGCGGAACGGAACGTGTCGTCGCCTATCTGACCGACGAGCTCGTCGCTCAGGGCCATGACGTGACGCTCTTCGCGAGCGCCGATTCGACGACGCGGGCGCGGCTCGTGCCGTGCGCGCCGCAGGCGCTCCGGCTGTGTCCCGGGTCCATCGACTCGCTCGCGCATCACGTGCTCATGCTCGAGCGGCTCATCGGCGCGGCCGCGGCGTTCGACGTACTGCACTTCCATATCGACTATCTGCACTTTCCGCTGAGCCGCCTGCACGGCTGGCCCAACGTGACGACGCTGCACGGCCGGCTCGACATTCCGGATCTCGTGCCCATCTACGACGAGTTCGCCGAGATGCCCGTCGTCTCGATTTCGGACGCGCAACGCGCGCCGCTGCCGCAGGCCGGCTGGCATGCGACCGTGCACCACGGGCTGCCGGTCAATCTGCACGCGTGCTCGTCGGGACCGGGATCGTACCTGGCATTTCTCGGACGCATTTCGCCGGAGAAACGCGTCGACCGCGCCGTCGAGATCGCGCGTCGCGCCGGCATGCCGCTGCGCGTCGCGGCGAAAGTCGATCGCGTCGACCGCGAGTACTTCAAGGAACGGATTGCGCGGCTCTTCGAGGCGCCGTTCGTCGAGTACGTCGGCGAGATCGGCGAGCGTGAAAAGACCAGCTTTCTCGGTGGCGCGGCCGCGCTGCTGTTTCCCATCGACTGGCCCGAGCCATTCGGGCTCGTCATGATCGAAGCGCTGGCGTGCGGCACGCCGGTGATCGCCTGGCGCCGCGGCTCGGTGGCCGAAGTCATCGAGCACGGCCGCACGGGGTTCATCGTCGAGTCGATCGAGGACGCGGTCGCGGCCGTTCGCGCCATCGGGACGATCGATCGCCGCGCCTGCCGCGCGGCGTTCGAGGCACGGTTCACGGCCGCGCGCATGGCGACCGATTACGTGGCGGTCTACGAGCGCCTCATCGATCGCCGCGGAGCCGGGCCGCCGCGACGTTGGCCCGCGGAAAGACGTGTCGCATGACGCCAGGAGGATTCCGCAGGGGCCGTCCCGTACCGAGGAGCGAGGCCGAGGCCGATCAGTTCTACATCCGGACACCGGCCTCACGAGCCGACGACCACAACCTCGTTCTCGAGCAGGACGACACGTTCGTCGTGCTGGATCCGCGCGGGGACGTGCGTCCCGTCGGACTCGCCGAAGAGGGGCTGTACCACGATGGCACGCGCTATCTGTCGCGGCTGACGCTGTGGCTCGCGGGCGCGCCGCCGTTGCTCCTCAGTTCGGCCGTCACGCCCGACAACGCGCGCATCGTCATCGATCTCACGAACCTCGACGTCGCCAACGATGGCGGCGTCGTGCCTCGCGGCACGCTCCATCTGCGCCGCACGATCGTGCTCTGGCGCGGCGTCCGTCACGATCGGCTGCACCTGCGCAACTACGGCGTCGCTCCGGTGACGACCACGCTGGCGCTCGCCTTCGACGCCGACTACGCCGACATCTTCGAGGTGCGCGGGACGCCGCGCGCGCGGCGTGGGCGCCGGCTCGAGACACGTGTCAGCGGCGGTGACGTCGTGCTCGGCTACATGGGGCTGGACCGTGTCGTCCGCCGAACACGCCTGACCGTCTCGAGTCCGCGGCGGACACTTGCCGCCACCCATCTGGTCGTGGACGTCGATCTGCCGCCCGGCGGGGAAGAGATCTGCGATCTCTCGATTGCCTGCGAGTACGACCGGCCGCGTCGTGCGTCGATCGGTTTCGCCGACGCGGACCGCGAAGCCACGACGGCGCTCGAAGCGCGGCATCGGCAGTACGCCCGTATTCGGACGTCGAATCAGCACTTCAACGAGTGGATCAATCGCAGCGTCGCGGACTTGACGATGTTGACCGCCGAGCGGCCGGAGGGTGACGTGCCGTACGCGGGCGTGCCGTGGTTCAGCGCGCCCTTTGGCCGAGACAGCCTCATCACCGCGCTCGAGTGTCTGTGGATCGCGCCGTCGCTCGCGCGCGGCGTGCTCGACTATCTCGCCGCCACACAGGCGACGACGGTCGATCCCGAGCGTGACGCGCAGCCGGGCAAGATCCTCCACGAAGCGCGGCATGGCGAGATGGCCGCGCTCGGCGAGATCCCCTTCGGTCGTTATTACGGCAGCCACGACGCGACGCCGCTCTTCCTGATGCTCGCGGCCGCCTACTACGAGCGCACCGGCGATCGGACGACGATCGAGCGCATCTGGCCGCAGATCAGGGCGGCGCTCGCGTGGATCGATCGCGACGGCGATTCGGATGGCGATGGATTCGTCGAGTACGAGCGGCAATCGTCGACCGGGCTCGTGCACCAGGGCTGGAAAGACTCGCACGACGCGATCTTCCACCGCGACGGCCGTCCCGCCGAGGGGCCGATCGCGACATGCGAGATTCAGGGATACGTCTTCGCCGCCTGGCGGAGCATCGCGCGGCTCGCGATGGTCATGGGCGACCAGCCGCTCGCCACGTCGCTGCGGAGCAAGGCGGACGCGCTGCGCGCACGCTTCGACGAGGCGTTCTGGTGCGACGGCATCGACACGTACGCACTCGCGCTCGACGGCGCCAAGGACCCGTGCGTCGTCATCAGCTCCAACGCCGGTCACGCACTCTTCACCGGGATTGCGTCGCCCGAGCGAGGACGCGCGGCGGGACGGACGCTCGTCGGTCCGTCGAGCTTTTCCGGCTGGGGCGTGCGCACGGTCGCCGCAGGCGAGTGCCGCTACAACCCGATGTCGTACCACAACGGATCGGTGTGGCCGCACGACAACGCGATCCTCGCACGCGGTTTGGCGCGGTACGGGCTGCGCGACGAAGCCGTCGGCGTGCTCAACGGCCTCTTCCAGGCGAGCGCACGCATGGACCTGCACCGGTTGCCCGAGTTGTTCTGCGGTTTCCCACGCCGCGGCGCCGAACGGCCGACGCTTTATCCGGTCGCGTGCAACCCGCAAGCCTGGGCGGCCGGCTCCGTGTTTCTCCTGCTCCAGGCGGCGATCGGCATCGAGCTCGACGCTGTGTCGCGCACGATCCGCTTCGAGCACCCACGCCTGCCGGCGTCGATCGACGAAGTGCAGATCGAAGGCCTGCATCTCGGCCCCGCCCGCGTCGACCTCCGGCTCGAACGCCACGGCCACGACGTCGGCCTCACCGTCCTGCGACGCGAAGGCGACGTGCAGATCGTCGCGCGCAAGTAAGAGACGTGCGCGCGCCTGTCAACTTCGAACTGTGAACTTCGAAGGCAGGAGGCGCCTGCGGCGCGCCTTCCGTTGAAGAAGATGACACCGCGAGGCCCCGAGCGGAGCGAGGGTGCCGAAGCGCGTAGCGTTGGGGGTGGGGCCCCAACGAACTGCAAAAAAAGAAAGACCGCCCCGACGCAACTGCAAAAAAAAGATGACGCCGAGGCCTCGCGAGGCTCTGGTCGCGCGAGGCCCTGACGATACAATGACCGTCGGACAGCGACGATCATGGCGGCGCAGCAGCACAGAAACGATCTCATCCTGGAGTCCGTCCGGCGTCTGCTCCGCATGGGGGCGACGCCGAACCTGCTGAATCTGCTCCAGAAGCAGCACCCTGCCGACCTCGCCCAGATCTTCGCCGAGCTTCCCGATCGCGAACGGCACGCGGCCTTCAACATCCTCGTCGAACGCAACGGCCGGCTCGCCATGGAGGCCCTGAGCGAGCTCGGGCCGGAGAAGGGCAGCGAGCTCCTCGCGCTGCGATCGGCGGAGGACATCGCGCGCCTCTCGCAGGAAATCGCGTCCGACGATGCGGCCGCGCTCGTCGATCAACTGCCGGAAGAACTCTCGGCCGCGGTCCTCGAGCTCATCCGCCCCAAGCCGGGCGGCGGCGTGACCGAGCTACTCGAGTACGAGGAGCAGACGGCCGGCCGGTTGATGAATCCGAACGTCTTCGCCCTGTCCGAGGATCTCACCGCTGGCGAAGCGATCACCGCGCTCCAGACCGCGCGCGACGTCGAGATGGTCTTCTACCTCTACGTCGTCGACGAGCGCCGGCACCTGGTGGGCGTCGTCTCGCTGCGGCGGCTGCTGCTCGTGCCGCCCGAGACGCCGCTCAAGCGGATCATGACGTCGGACATCTACAGCGCGCGGGTCGACACCGACCAGGAAGAAGTCGCGCGGCAGGTCGCGTCCTACAACCTGCTGGCCATTCCGGTCGTCGACGCGGAGAACAAGCTCGTCGGATCCATCACGGTCGACGACGTGATCGACGTCATCAAGGACGAGGCGACCGAGGACGTCTATCGGCTGGCCGGCGTCTCGCGCGACGATGGCATTCTGACGCCACCGAAGGAGTCGCTGCGGAGGCGTCTGCCGTGGCTGCTCGTGAACCTGATCACGGCGTTCATCGCGGCGTCGGTCGTCGGACTGTTCTCGCACACGATCGATCGCGTCGTGGCGCTCGCGGTGTTCATGCCGGTCGTCGCGGGCATGGGCGGCAATGCGGCCACGCAGACGCTGGCCGTCGTCGTGCGCGGCATCGCGCTCGGCGAGCTCACGTGGAGCAACGCCCGGCACGCGTTGATCAAGGAAGGACTCGTCGGTCTGGGCAATGGCGTGGCGATTGGGCTCGTCGGCGCGGTGCTCGTCTGGGTCGTCACGCGCGGCGACTGGCCGCTCGGGCTCATCCTGATGGCCGCCATGGTCATCAACATGTTCGTCGCCGCCATCGCCGGCACGCTCATCCCGCTCGGTCTGCGCGTGCTGAAGATCGACCCCGCGCTCGCCTCGTCCGTCTTCATCACGACGTTCACCGACGTCTTCGGCTTCCTCTCGTTCCTCGGCCTCGCGACGATCTTCATCCGCTTCCTGGCGCAGGGGTGAGGGGCCCTCATATCTCTAACGTCGCTTGTCGAGTATGATGGGCAAGTTGCGCGCCAGTTGTCGGCGCTCGTGTAGCGCGCCATTGCCCCGATGCACGTCTATTCCGCCGATGCGCTCGTGCTTCGCACCTATCGGTACGGCGAAGCGGACCGCATCGTCGTGTTCCTGACCGAGGATCGCGGCAAGAAGCGGGGGGTGGCCAAGAACGCCAGCCGGTCGCGCCGGCGGTTCGGGGCCGCGCTCGAGCCGCTGACGCGCGGGCGCGCCACCTACGTCGAGCGCGAGCACCGCGATCTGGTGCGCCTCGACCGGGTCGAGCCGAGCCAGATGCCCTTCGGATCGGGATCGGCAACCCCGGACCCTGATGGCGCGCATCGTCTCGGGCACGCGGCGTACTTCGCCGAGCTCGTCGACGAGTGGGCGCCGGAGAATGCGCCGAACGAGCGGCTGTTCCGCTTGGGCGCGGCCGTCGCCGGGGCGCTCGTCGGCGCGCAGTCGGTCGATGCGCTGGCGCGGTACTTCGAGTACTGGCTCCTGCGGCTCGAAGGCGTCTACCCGGCGATCGATCGCTGTCCGCGCTGCGGGCGCGATACGTTCGGGGCTGGGGCGGCATTCGTCGTCGCGGATCGCGTCTACGTGTGCCGGAACTGCTCGGCGGGCGGCTTGAAGCTCTCGGCCGAGGCCGTGGGGTTCCTGCGGACGTCGGGCCGGCTGACGCCGGTCGACGCGGCCGCGGCGGTCGTGGACGCGGGGCCGCTCCGCGAGATCGAGCAGGCGCATCATGCGCTGATGGCCCTGCACCTGGACAAGGAACTGCGCTCGGCGCGAGTCGTGAGGGAGTTGAGACCGGCAACGTGACGCTTCAGGACCTGATCTTCAAACTGTCGGATTACTGGGCGGCGCAGGGCTGCCTCGTGCAGCAGCCGCTCGACATCGAGATGGGCGCGGGCACGATGCACCCCGAGACGTTCCTGCGGGTGCTCGGATCGCAGCCCTGGAACGTCGCCTACGTGCAGCCGTCGCGCCGGCCGGCCGATGGCCGGTTCGGCGAGAACCCGAATCGCCTGTTCAAGCACCATCAGTTCCAGGTCATTCTCAAGCCGGCGCCCGACGACGTGCAGGATTTGTATCTGCAGAGTCTCGAGGCGTGCGGCATCGACCTGCGCGCGCACGACGTCCGGTTCGAAGAGGACAACTGGGAATCGCCGACGCTCGGCGCCTGGGGCATCGGCTGGCAGGTGCTTTACGACGGCCTCGAGATCACGCAGTTCACCTACTTCCAGCAGGCCGGTGGTCTGGACCTGTCGCCGATTTCGGTCGAGCTGACCTACGGACTCGAGCGATTCGCCATGGCGCTCCAGGGCGTCGACAACGTCTACGACCTGCAGTGGGCGCCCGGCGTGCCCTATCGCGACGTGCGGCTGCGCGACGAGATCGAGCAGTCCAAGTACGCCTTCGGTCAGGTGAATCTGCCCGACGGGCAGTTCGCCGAGTTCCACCGTGAGATGTTCAATCGCAACTACGATTTCGCGCGCGCGCTCATCGCGTCCGACCTGGTGTTGCCCGCGCTCGACTACTGCCTGAAGTGTTCGCACCTGTTCAACGTGCTCGACGCGAGCAACAGCATCGGCGTGACCGAGCGCACGGCCTACATCTTGCGCGTCCGGCAGCTCGCCGTCGCGATCGCGAATCGCTGGGTCGAGACGCAGCCCGCCGAAGGAGCCGTCCATGGATCGTGAACTGCTCCTCGAACTCGGCGTCGAAGAGCTGCCGGCCTCCTGGCTGCCGCCGCTCACGACCGAGCTCACCGCCCGTCTCCATACGCGGCTGACCGAAGCCGGGCTTCCGACGAAAGTCGCCATCGAGTCGCACGCGACGCCGAGGCGGCTCGCGGCGTGCGTCCCCGAGCTCGTCGATCGACAGGAAGATCGCGACGAAACCATCACCGGACCACCGGTGAGCGCGGCATTCGACGCCGAAGGCCATCCGACGCCAGCGGGACTCGGCTTCGCGCGCAAGCTCGGCGCGGACTTCGACGCGCTCGTGCAGATCGACACACCGCGCGGGAAATATCTGTCCTATACGCGGCATCTACGCGGTCGCGCCACGGTCGACGCGCTGCCCGACGTGCTGACGAAGGTCCTGCGCGACCTGACGTTCCCCAAGCACATGCACTGGGACGCGCAGCTCGAGGACGGCAAGGGCGAGCTCGTCTTCGGCCGACCCATCCGCTGGCTGCTCTTCCTCTACGGCGGACGCGTGGTGCCGTTCACGATCGCGCGGCAGGCGAACGCGTCGAGCCCGCGCGTGCAGGACGTGACGTCGGGCGCGGTGACCTACGGCCATCGGTTCCTCGCGACGAGCGGCCGCGCCGGGCGCGCCATCAAGGTCCGCAGCTTCGACGAGTACCGCAAGAAGCTCGCGGAGAACTTCGTCGTCCTCTCGCGCATCGAGCGGAAGGACCGCATCCTGCGCGAGCTCGAGGCGCAGGCGCGCAAGATCGGCGGCCGCGCCGTTCTGCAGCAGCATCCGCAGGCCGAGGCGCTGCTCGAGGAAGTGCCCGACCTCGTCGAGTTCCCGGCGGTCGTGGCTGGCGCGTTCAGCGCGGAGTTCCTCTCGCTTCCCGAGGAAGTGCTGACGACGACGCTCATTCATCATCAGCATTTCTTCCCGGTGCAATCGCCCGCCGGCGCGCTCATGCCCGCGTTCCTCGCGGTGACCAACACGCAGACGACACACGAGCGTGCCATTGCGACCAACGCGGAGCGCGTGGTCACGGCGCGGCTGCGCGATGCGCGGTTCTTCTGGGACGCGGACCGGCAGGCGGGACTCGAAGCGCGGCTGCCGCGGCTCGAGACGCTGTCGTTCCATCAGAAGCTCGGGTCGTACGCGGACAAGACGGCGCGCATCGAGCGGCTCGCGGCGTGGATCGCGACGGAAATCTTCGAACGGCCCGGTGAGGCCGCAGCGGCGGCGCGCGCGGCGCGGTTGTCGAAGGCGGATCTCGCGACCGACATGGTGCGCGAGCTCACCGAACTGCAGGGCACGATGGGCGGCATCTACGCGCGCGAGGCCGGCGAGCCAGAGGCCGTGTGGAAGGCGATTGCCTACCACTATCTGCCGACAGCCGTCGAAGCCGACGCTGCGCCACGGTCCGAGGTGCTCGGGGCCGCGCGCGTGACGTGGGCGTCGCTCGCGCTCGCTGACAAGCTCGACACGCTCGCCGAGCTCTTCTCGATTGGCGAGCGGCCGACGGGATCGCGTGACCCGTACGGCTTGCGCCGCGCGGCGCACGGTGTCTTGCGCATCCTCATCGACGCCGAGCCGCTCACCGGTGTGTCCGTGCGGCCGGCCATCGGGACGCTCGTCGCGCGTGCATTCGCCGAAGCGTCGTCGGCCGACGCGGCTCCGGAGCTCGAGGCATTCCTGACCGAGCGGCTGCAGTACGTGCTCGAGGCGCGCGGCGCCGATCGGCGCAACGCGCGCAGCGTGCTCGCCGGACGCACGGAAGTCCGCGTGGCGGACGCGGCGGCCAACCTGGCCGCACTCGCCGCGCTGGCGAAGTCGCCGTCGTTCCAGCAACTGGCGACGGCGTTCAAGCGCGTGCGCAACATCGCGCGTGAGCTCGCGGAGGAACCGGCCGGCGCGTCCGACCTGCGCGCGGCGCTCACCGAGCCGGCCGAGATCGCGCTCTTCGACGAGATCGAACGCCGCCAGCCGGTCATCGACCGCGCAGTAGCGGATGGGCGCGGCTTCGACGCGGCTTACGAGGCGGCGGCCGGGTTCGAGCCGGTCGTGGCGCGGTTCTTCGACGAGGTCTTCGTCATGAGCGACGACCTCGCACTACGCGAGGCGCGGCTGCGCCTCATGAAGCGGTTGGAACGGGTCATCCTGCAACTGGGCGACATTTCGGAAATCGTGGCATCGGAGTAGAGAGACAGATGGCGAAACAGGCGAAGAGGCAGTCCAGCGCGAAGCGATCGTCGGCACGGCGTCCGGCAAAGGCCGCCAAGGCGGCGAAGACACCGGCCGCGAAAGCGGCGAAGTACGTCTACTGGTTCGGCAAGAAGACCGACGGCCACGGCGGGATGAAGCCGCTGCTCGGCGGCAAGGGAGCGAACCTCGCCGAGATGTGCCGCATCGGCCTGCCGGTGCCGCCCGGGTTCACGATCACGACCGAGGTGTGCACGTACTACTACGCACACGGCCGGTCGTATCCATCGGCGCTCGAGGCGCAGGTCAAGGCCGGCGTCGCGTCGATCGAACGGCAGACGGGCAAGGCGCTCGGCGATCTGAAGAACCCGCTGCTCGTCTCGGTCCGATCGGGCGCGCGCGACTCGATGCCGGGCATGATGGACACGATCCTCAACCTCGGCCTGAACAATCAGACGGTCGAGGCGCTCGCCGCCAAGACGAGCAATCCGCGCTTCGCGTGGGACTGTTACCGCCGCTTCGTGCAGATGTACGGCGACGTCGTGCTCGGCGTCCAGAAGCGGCCCGACGAGGATCATGAGCCGTTCGAGACCATCATCCACACGCTGAAGCACGAGCGCTATCACGAGGACATCGAGGACACGCGGCTCACGGTCGACGATCTCAAAGAACTCGTCTCGCGCTTCAAGGCGCTCGTCAAAGAGCGCGCCGGCAAGGCGTTCCCCGATTCGCCGTGGGAGCAGCTCATGGGCGCGGTCGGCGCGGTGTTCGGGTCGTGGATGAACGACCGCGCGATCGTCTATCGCCGCAAGTACAACATCCCGAGCGAGTGGGGCACGGCCGTCAACGTGCAGGCGATGGTCTACGGCAACACCGGTAACGAGTCGGGATCGGGTGTCGCGTTCACGCGCAATCCGGCCAACGGCGAGAAGGAGTTCTACGGCGAGTTCCTCATCAACGCGCAGGGCGAGGACGTCGTCGCGGGCGTGCGCACGCCGGAACCGGTCGCGCAGTTGAAGCAGGAGATGCCGAAGGCGTATCGCGAGCTGGAGCGCATCCGGCAGACGCTCGAGCGGCACTTCAAGGACGTGCAGGACTTCGAGTTCACGATCGAGAACGGCGTCGTCTACATGCTGCAGACGCGCAACGGCAAGCGCACGGCGATGGCCGCGCTCAAGTTCTCGATGGACATGCAGAAAGAGAAGCTCATCGACTGGAAGACGGCCGTGCTGCGTAATCCCGCCGACCAGCTCGATCAGTTGCTCGCGCCCGTGTTCGACGCGGCGGACGTTGCGCGCGCGAAGACGATCGCGACGGGCCTGCCGGCCGGTCCCGGTGCCGCGTCGGGACAGGTCTATCTCAACGCCGATCGCGCGGTCGCTGCCGCCGAGAAGGGCGAGAAGGTGCTGCTCGTCCGGCTCGAGACGTCGCCCGAGGATCTGCGCGGCATGATCGCGGCCGAGGGCATCCTCACGGCGCGCGGCGGCGTGTCGTCGCACGCGGCGCTCGTCGCGCGGCAGATGGGCAAGGTCTGCGTGTGCGGCGCGGCGGCGGTCGAGGTCGACTACCAGGCGCGCACCGTGTCGGCCGGCGGCCAGACGTTCAAGGAAGGCGAGTGGCTGTCGATCGACGGCACGGCGGGGAAGGTCTACGCCGGGCGGGTGAAGACCGCGCCGTCCGAGATCATCGCGGGCCTGCTCAACGGCGACGAGGCCGCGCGGCGCACCGAGAAGTTCAAGCACTTCCAGCAGCTCATGAAGTGGTGTTCGCAGGCGACGCGCCTCGACGTGCGCACGAACGCCGACACGCCCGAGCAGACGGCCAACGCCATCGCCTTTGGCGCGAACGGCATCGGTCTTTGCCGTACCGAGCACATGTTCTTCGAGGGCGACCGCATCGACGCGATGCGCGAGATGATCCTCGCTGAAACGCTCGAGGCGCGCCAGGCGGCGCTCGCCAAGCTCCTGCCGTACCAGCGGGACGACTTCGCCGGCATCTTCCGCGCGCTCGGCGGCCGGCCGGGGACGATCCGCTTCCTCGATCCGCCGCTGCACGAGTTCCTGCCGCACACGAAGGAACAGCAGGCCGAGCTCGCGAAGAAGATCGGCGTGCCCGTCGAGCGCATCCACGCGCGCGTCGAAGGGCTGCACGAGTTCAATCCGATGCTCGGCTTCCGCGGCTGCCGTCTCGGGATCGTCTACCCCGAGATCTCGGCCATGCAGGCGCGCGCAATCTTCGAGGCCGCGGCGATCGTCCAGAAGGAAGGGACGAAGGTGCGGCCCGAGATCATGATTCCGCTCGTCGGCTTCAAGCGCGAGCTCGATCTCCAGCTCGAGGTCGTGCACCGCACGGCGCGCGAGGTGCAGGCCGAGCGGAAGGTCAAGCTGAACTACCTGGTCGGCACGATGATCGAGATCCCGCGCGGCGCGCTCACCGCGGACGAAATCGCGCAGTCGGCCGAGTTCTTCAGCTTCGGCACGAACGACCTCACGCAGACCGGCCTCGGCATGTCGCGCGACGACGCGGGGTCGTTCCTCGGCCCGTACGCGGAGCTGGAGATCATCGCGCGCAATCCATTCGCGACGATCGACCAGACGGGCGTCGGCCAGCTCGTCGAGATCGGCACGGCGAAGGGCCGGGCCACGCGGCCGGACCTGAAGGTCGGCATCTGCGGCGAGCACGGCGGCGATCCGGCGTCGGTGCAGTTCTTCCATCGGGTCGGCTTGAATTACGTGAGCTGCTCGCCGTTCCGCGTGCCCGTGGCGCGGCTGGCGGCGGCACAGGCGGCGCTCCTCGACGGCGCGCGCCGATAACGAACGGACCATCGCGCGCCGCCGGTCACGACCGGCGGCGCGCGCGGCGTCCGATGAAGGGCCGCGCATGCGAACGATCTTCGTCCATCGCGACGGGACCACGCGGCAGGTCGACGCCGTCGATCCCGCATGGCTGGCGCCCCATGCGCCCGAGGTCGTCTGGGTCAACCTGGACCATCCGACCGACGCCGACCGCCCCCTGCTCGAGGACGTGTTCCACTTCCACGAGCTCGCGGTGGAAGATGCGTTGGCCGAGCGCCACCATCCCAAGGTCGAGCGCTACGATCACTTCCTCTATCTGATTCTCCACGGCGTCGGCGCGCGCGAGCATCACGCGGGCTTCGAGACGCGCGACGTCGACTTCTTCCTCGGCCGCAACTACCTCGTCACGGTTCACACCACCGAGTCGCCGTCGATCGCGGCCGAGCAGGAGCTGTGCACGAAGCACCACACCGTGATGGCCGAAGGGCCCGCCGCGCTGCTGCACCGCATCGCGGACCACATGGTCGATCGCTACCTGCCGTGTCTCGACGTGCTCGAGCAACGCGTCGAGCGCGTGGAGACCGCCATCTTCAGCCGCGCGCGCGGCAATCCGCTGCACGACGTGCTGCGACTGAAGAGCGACGTCGCGTCGCTCCGGCGCGTCGCCGGGCCGCAGCGCGACGTCATCGGCCGGCTGGCCCGCCGCGAGTTCCCCGAGATTCCGGACGACATGGCGTATCGCTTTCGCGACGTCTATGACCATCTCGTGCGCATCGCCGATGAAGCGATGTTCTTCCAGGATCGGCTGACCGGCCTGCTCGACGCCTATCTCTCGACGCAGTCGAATCGCATGAACCAGGTGATGAAGGTCCTCACGCTCATCGCCACGATCTTCATGCCGCTCACCGTCGTCACCGGCGCCTACGGGATGAACGTGGCGCTGCCGCACTGGCCGGGCGGCGACGCGGGGCAGTTCTGGTGGATTCTCGCCTTCATGACGGTGATGACGGCGGCCATGATGTGGTGGTTCCGGTGGATGGAGTGGCTGTGACGCGCGTCCGCCGGCTGCCGCTCGAGCTGGCGAACCAGATTGCCGCCGGCGAGGTCGTCGAGCGACCGGCCTCGGTCGTCAAGGAGCTCGTCGAGAACGCCATCGACGCCGGCGCGCGGCGCATTCGTGTCGCCATCGAGTTCGGCGGCAAGAAGCTCGTGCTCGTCGAAGACGACGGCGAGGGGATGTCGGCCGAGGACGCGGAGCTGGCGATCGAGCGGCACGCGACGAGCAAGATCGCGACGGCCGCCGATCTCGCGGCCATCCACACGCTCGGCTTCCGCGGCGAGGCGCTGCCGTCGATTGCGTCGGTCTCGCGTTTCCGCCTGCGGACGCGCGCGCGTGGAACGCTCGCCGGCACGGAGGTGCGCGTCGAGGGTGGACGCACGCTGGACGTCCGGGCGTGCGGTGCGCCGGAAGGTACGCTCGTCGAGGTCGGCGAGATCTTCTTCAATCTGCCGGCGCGGCGGAAATTCCTCAAGGCGGACACGGCCGAAGCGGCGCAGGTGTCGCGCCTCGTCACGCAGATCGCGCTCGGCTATCCGGAAATTGGCTTCCGGCTCGAGAGCGGCGACCGCCGGTTGCTCGAGGCGCCGCCGGCGCGATCGATGGAGGAGCGCTTCTACCAGATCTACGGCGACCGCGCGGATCTCGTCCCTGTCGCCAAGGACGCCGCGGGCGTGACCGTGCGCGGCTTCGTCGCGGCGCTCGGCGAGCAGGGGCCCGTGCGCGGACCGCAGCACGTGTTCGTCAACCGCCGCATGGTGCGCGATCGCACGATCACGCACGCGATCCAGCAGGCCTACAGCGTCGCGACGATCAAGGAACGCAGCCCCGAGGTGCACCTCTTCATCGAGCTGCCGGCCGATCGCGTGGACGTGAACGTTCATCCGACCAAGGCGGAAGTGCGATTCCTCGATCAGGGCCTGGTCCACGAGATCCTGCGCCGCGCGGTCATCGATGCGCTCGGCCACACGGCGGCGCCCGAGATCGTGCTCGCGCCCGCTACCAGCACGGATCTGCCGCAGGCGGCCGGCCTGCCGCTCGGCGTGGCGTGGCCGTCGATACCGGTGCGCCCGACGGGTCTCGCCGCGGGAAGCACGTGGCCTTCCGTCGCAGGTGGTCGGCCCGACGGGCCTGCGCCCGCTGCGACTGACGCCGGCGGTCTGGCACCATCGAGCGCGACGACCACGGCTGGCCAGGCCGTCGTCACCGACTTGCTGCACCGCATGACGCCGCTCGGCCAATTCCGCCACACGTTCATCATCGCGGTCGATGACGAGGGCATCGCGATCGTGGACCAGCACGTCGCGCACGAGCGGATTCTCTTCGAGCAGATCTCGGAGCGGCTCACGAGCCGCACGCTCGAGTCGCAGCGCCTGCTGACGACGATCGTGCTCGACCTCACGCCGGGCGAGCACCAGACGCTGCTCGTGCACCACGCCGCGCTCGGCCGTCTCGGCTTCGAAATCGAGGACTTCGGCGGCAGCAGCCTGCGCGTGGTCGCGGTGCCCGCACTCCTCGACTGGAATCGCGCGGAAGAGGCGCTGCGCGCCGTGGCCTCCGATCTCGAGGGCCTGACGCCCGGCGCGAGCGTCTACGACGCGTTGCGGCGCATGGCCGCGACCATGGCGTGTCACGCCGCGGTGAAGGCGAACGATCCGCTGACGCGCGAGAAGATGCAGTATCTGCTCGACGAGCTCGCGCGCACCGCGCACTCGTCGGTCTGCCCCCACGGCCGCCCCGTCGTCCTGCGCCTCACGCGCCGCGAGATCGAAAAGAACTTCGAGAGAATCTAGCCCCCCGAGCCTGAAGGCTCGGAGCTCCACGGACGTTCGTGAATCAGTCTCTTCCCGTTCTGATTTTCCTCGCGCGATCGAGCGCGTCCTTGATGCGCGCCTCGATGCCGCGATCGGTCGGCTGGTAGTAGCGCCGGCCTTCGAGGTGCGGCGGCAGCGCGCTCATCTCGGCCACACCTTCGGCTTCGTTGTGCGCGTATTTGTAGTCCTTGCCGTAGCCGAGGCCCTTCATGAGCTTGGTCGGCGCGTTGCGCAGGTGCAGCGGCACCGGCGACGCCACGTCGTGGTGCGCATCGTCGGACGCGGCCTGGTACGCGCGGTAGACCGCGTTGCTCTTGGGCGCGGCCGCGAGATAGATCGCGCATTGCGCGAGCGCGGTGTTGGCTTCCGGCATGCCGAGGAAGTGGACGGCCTCCTTGGCGGCGAGCGCGACCTCGAGCGCGCGCGGATCGGCGTTGCCCACGTCCTCGGACGCGAACCGCACGAGACGGCGCGCGACGTACAGCGGATCCTCGCCCGCCTCGAGCATGCGCGCGAGCCAGTACACGCCCGCGTCGGCGTCGCTATTGCGCAGCGATTTGTGCAGCGCGGAGATCAGGTTGAAGTGTTCTTCGCCGCTCTTGTCGTAGAGCAGCGCACGGCGCTCGATGAGGCCGGTGAGCGCCGCGAGATCGAGGCGCCGGCGTCCGTCGGCGTCCACGGTGAGCGCGCCGGCCGCCTGCTCGAGCAGGTTGAGTGCGACGCGCGCGTCGCCGCTCGCATAGATCGCGATTGCCGCGAGCGCCTCGTCGTCGGCGTCGACCTCCAGCGCGCCGAGGCCGCGGTCGCGATCGGTGAGCGTCCGGCGAAGGATCGCGACGAGGTCGTCGGTCGTGAGCGGCTCGAGCACGTAGACCTTCGCGCGCGAGAGCAGCGCGGAGTTCACTTCGAACGATGGATTCTCGGTCGTCGCGCCGACGAGGACGATCGTTCCGGCCTCCATGTGCGGAAGGAACGCGTCCTGCTGTGCTTTGTTGAACCGATGGATCTCGTCGACGAAGAGCAGCGTGCGTCGGCCTTGATGACGACGGCGCACGTCGGCGGCCGCGATCGTCTCCTTGATCTCTTTGATCCCCGACGTCACCGCGCTGAAGGCGACGAACTCGGCGCCCGCGACCGAGGCGAGCAGCCGCGCGAGCGTCGTCTTGCCGGTGCCGGGCGGGCCCCACAGGATGAGCGAGTGGAGCAGCCCGCGTTCGAGCGCCTGGCGCAGCGGCTTGCCGGGACCGACGAGATGCGGCTGGCCGACGACCTCGTCGAGCGTGCGCGGCCGCATGCGCTCGGCGAGCGGCGTGCCGGGCGCGGATCCGGTGACTGGCGCGTCGCCGAAGAGATCGCCGCTCATCGGACGGTCACGCGGGCGTGTGCGCGTGCCCACAGAAGGATGGCGGCCGTGACGCCGACGTTCAGCGAGTCGATACCGGTGCGCATCGGAATGGTGACGTGGATGTCCGTGCGGCGAGCGAGTGCCTCGTCCAGTCCTGCGCCCTCGCGACCGAGCAGGAACACCAGTGGCCCGTCGAGTGCCGCGTCGTCCGGCGTGACGCCGCCGCGCGGGACGGCGGCAGCGACGCGACGTCCCGTCCGCCGCGCCCAGGCCAGGGCGTCCTCGTCGGCCACCCGCGCGACCGGCACGCGGAACGTGCTGCCCATCGCGCCGCGCAGCGCTTTCCAGTTGCCCGGATCGGCCGAGCCGTCGAGCGCAAGGACCGCCGCGGCGCCGAACGCGTCGGCGCTGCGCATGACGCTGCCGACGTTGCCCGGGTCCTGGACGCCGGCCAATGCGACGACGTCGGCGTCCGACGAGACAGGCAGGCGGTCGAGCGGCGTGGGCGTCCAGCGTGCGATGGCGACCGCGCCGCCCGGCGTGCGCGCGGGACTGACCGCGTCGAGCACGGCGCGCGGCGCATCGAAGACGACAACGCCCGCGGCTTCGGCGCGCGCGGCGAGATCGGGGTGTCGTCCGTCGGTGACGAGCGTGTCGAGGACGACGCCGGCGTCGAGCGTATCGGCGACGAGCTGTGCGCCGTCGAGCAGCACGCGGCCCGGTTCACCGCGTCCGGCGGCGAGCGCGCGGCACGCGGCGACGAACGGATGGCGGCGGCTCGTCAGCCGAAGCATGGAAAATCGTAACATTCGTCGCGGGCGCGGCCGCTCGGCGTCTTCAAATTCCGTTTCTTTGTGTTAGCCTCACTGGCAGAGTCATGAAAGCGCGTCTCATCAAACGCTTCGAGGACGAAATCGCGCAGCTCGAGCGCGAATTGACGCTCGAGCTGCCCAAGGAAATCCAGCGCGCGCGCGAGCTCGGCGACCTGCGCGAGAACGCGGAGTACGCGGCGGCCAAGGAGCGTCAGCGCTTCGTCGAAGCGCGCGTCTCGATGCTGCGTCATCGCGTGTCGCAGATCCAGCTCATGAACCTGGAGAAGATTCCGCACGACCGCGCCGGGTTCGGATCGCGGCTCGTGCTGCGCGAGAACGGGCGGGAGGTCCACTACGAGCTGGTCATGCCCGAGGACGCCGATCCCGATCGCGGTCTGGTCTCGGTCGCCTCGCCCATCGGCCGGTCGCTCGTCGGCCGCGAGGAGGGCGACGAGGTCGTGGCGCCGACGCCCGGCGGCGCGCGCACGTTCGAGATCGTCACGCTCACCACGATTCACGATGACGAGTAGCGGCCGACGGTGGCTGACCATTCCTCGTACTCGCCCAGACTGCGAACGGGACTGATCCTGTGCGGTGCGGGCACCGCCGGCGCGTACCAGGCCGGCGTGCTTCGCGCCATCGTCGAATCCGGCATCAAGATTGACGTCCTCGCCGCGCATGGCGCGGGTGTCGTCAACGCGCTCTGCGCCGCGGTCGACGGCGGGCCGCGTCTGTGGGCGGCCGACGGGCCGTGGACCAATCCGCGTCTCTCGGGCGCGTATCGCTGGCGGCCGTCGCTGCGATGGGCCGCGGCCGGTCTCATCGCGATGGCGGCCGTGCTCCTGCTGCCGCTCGTCGTGCTCATCGCCGCCGCGGGCGTCTATGCGGTCAGCGTCATTTCCGCGCTCGTGGGACTGACGTCCGTGTCTGCCGCGACCGTTGGTGTGTATCGCCGGTTCGTCGAGGGCCTGTTCAATCCACCCATCCTGCCGACGATCCTGCCGCGGCTCCTCGTGCTCACGCTCCTCGTCATCGTGGGCGTGCTCATCGCCGCCGCCGTCGAAGCCGCGCGGCGTGAGCGCACGCGACGTCGCGTCACCGGCGCGTTCTGGTGGCGGCTCCTCGGTGCGCCCATCGATGCCGGCGAACCGGCGTCAACGCTCGTCGACACGCTCTGGAGTCTCGTGCGCGGGGCGGCCGGTGCGCCGCGCGCCGCGACCGACGAGGTCGGCCGCCGCTTCGTCGACGTGCTGGCCGACAACTTCGGACAGCCGGGCTTCTACGAAGTGCTGGTCGCCGTACACGACATCGACGGACGACGCGATCTCGTGGGCGCCGTGCTCGCCGCGCAAGCGCGCGCCGCATTCGAGTCGGCGCGAGCGGGTGCCGGACCGCGCGAGGCGGAGATTGTCGATTTCACCGGCCCGCAGCGCGGCCTGGTCGTGGACTTCGTGCACGGATCGCTCGCCTTGCCGGTCGCCGTCGCGCCGGCGACGACCGAATTCCCGCGCGAGAGTTACTGGCGCGGCGAGCGGCATCGGCTGTGCGATCGACCGGAGCTCGCGTGTCGTCTCGTCGAGGAGCTCGCTGCCGTTGGCGTCGAACAAGTCATCCTCGTGACGCCCGCGCCGGCGCCCGCCGGTCCCCACGGCATGCGGCCGACGCCGGTCGATCCACGTGGCCGTACCGGTGAAACCGTGCGTTCGGTCGAAACCTCGGCGATCCATGACGCGTGGATCGCCGCGCGCAGCCGATTCTCGGGCGTGTTCGTCGTGCGTCCCACACACAATCCGGTAGGCCCGTTCGACTTCGCCGGCGCGTACGACGAGACGTCCGATCGCCGCTGGACGACGCGCGAATTGATGGAGCAGGGGTACGTGGACGCCTACCGTCAGTTCATCGAGCCCATCGTGGCGACGGGCGAGCGGATCGACGTGCTCTGACGCGTCAGGAGCGAACGGCTTTCTCTTTCCCGTCGCGATCTTTGTCCTTGTCCTTGTCTTTGTCGCGATCGGGACCGTCGCTGAGGAACTGCTCGGCCAGCTCGCCGATGCGGGCCGCGATGCCGACGCCCGACAGGTCGCCGAACTTGCCGCGGAAGCGATCGATGGGCACGACCGCCTTGGCCATCGCGCGATGGCCGCCGGCGCTGCCGATGTCGCCGAAGTTCACCTTCACGAACTCGCCCGCGTTGCGCGAATAACCGAGGTTACGCACGCTCAGGATGAACTGGCCGCCGACGATGCCCGAGACCATCGTCCACTTGACGTTCTCGACCTGCAGCAGGAAGTCGGCCGTGTAGGGGATGAAGTCCTCACGCGACGTCTCGCCGAGGAACGCCGACAACACGCGGTTGCGCAGCCGGCTCGTGGCGAGCGCGCGCGTCACGTGCTCGAGCCGCTCGAGCGTGATCTCCGATCCTTCCATCTTGCGGATGAGTGCCGGATCGGCGAGCGGATAGAGATACGAGAACGCGTCGAGGTCCACGCGGTTGGTCTGGCGCGCGAAGAACAGCGTGTCCGACTTGATCGCGTAGAGCATCGCGGTCGCCGTGCGTTCCGAGATGTTGATGTCGATCGCGCGCAGGTGCTCGGTGAGGATCGTGCAGGTCGACCCGTAGTCGGCGCGGATGTCCTTGAAGACGGCCGTGTAGCCCGGCTGCTCCGGATGGTGATCGACGACGAGGTCCACGCGCGGCAGCAGGCCGCTGAAGTAGTGCGGCTGGACGTCGACGGTCGCGATGCGATCGAAGCCCGCGAAGTCGGCGGGCGTGAGCGTCTCGATCTGGATGTCGAGCAGGTCGGCCATCCGCAGGTTCTCGGGTCGCGTGACGCCCTGCAGCGCGCCGATGATGGCCGTCGTGCGCGTCCGCCGGAGCACGTTGCGGAGCGCGAGGCCCGCGGCGAGCGCGTCGGGATCCGGCTCGTTGTGCAGCAGGATCAACACGCGATCCGCGTCGGCGAAGTAGCGCTGGTACTGCTGGACGCGCGCGCGGGTGAGCGACCGGCCGAGCTCGGTCGTGAGCGTCGGCGACAGCAGCTCCGCCAGGTCGAGGTGCGTGATCTCGGGGACGACGGCGCGAAGCTCTTCCTGGACCTTGCGTGCGGGCGGGTCGCCGACGTGCAGGAGGTAGAGCAGGCTGCCGCCGGCGTCGCGGATGGCGCCGAGGACCTTCTTCAGGCCACGGCGGCCGTTGTCCTCGACGATCACACACGTGTTGGGCGTGAGATCCGCGCGGAGGTAGGAATCGACCCGCCGCGGATCCGCGGCGGTGGCTGGCACTCCGTCGTCGACCAGCCGGCGGGCCAGCGGGCGGCTCTCGACGAGGAAGTCGACGTCGAAAGTCCCGGCGAGCACCCGATGGAGCGTTCGGATGACCAGCTCGTCCTGACAGACGGCCAGCGCACGCACGATCTCTGATTATACGGGAAGACGCGGCGTCCGGCCGCCCCGCGCCGGCGGGCGCGCCCGCACCCTCGTAGTAGCATCAGGGTGAGTGCCGTTTCGACCCGATCGCTTCACGCTCGAGACCGACTTCGAACTCAAGGGCGACCAGCCGCGCGCCATCGATCAGCTCGTCGAGGGCCTCGATCGCGGCGACAAGGCGCAGGTGCTCCTGGGCGTCACCGGGTCGGGCAAGACGTTCACGATGGCGCAGGTGCTCGCGCGCGTGAACCGGCCGGCACTGGTCATGGTCCACAACAAGACCCTGGCCGCGCAGCTCTACCAGGAGTTCCGCCGCTTCTTCCCGCACAACGCGGTCGAGTTCTTCGTCAGCTACTACGACTACTACCAGCCGGAAGCCTACATGCCGGCGACCGACTCGTACATCGAGAAGGAAGCGATCATCAACGACGAGATCGACCGGCTGCGCTTGTCGGCGACCCGCTCGCTCTTCGAGCGCCGCGACGTCGTGATCGTCGCGAGCGTGTCGTGCATCTACGGCCTCGGTTCGCCGGAGGCCTACTACGGCCTCATCCTCGCCCTTGAGCGCGGCGCGCGCATCGAGCGCGACCAGGTGCTCCGCAAGCTCGTCGAGATCCAGTACGAGCGCAACGACCACGAGCTCGCCCGCGGCACCTTCCGCGTCCGCGGCGACATCGTCGAGGTCTATCCGTCGTACGACGACGTGGCGCTGCGCATCGGGTTCTTCGGCGACGAGATCGACGAGTTGCTGTCGTTCGATCCGATCACCGGCCGCGAGGTCCGGCGGCATCAGCAGATTTCGGTCTATCCCAAGTCGCACTTCGTGCTGCCGCGCGCGCGCACGAACCAGGCGGTCGAGTCGATCAAGGCGGAGCTCGCCGGCCGCGTGGCCGACCTCGAGGGCGCGGGCCGCGTGCTCGAGGCGCAGCGCCTGCACCAGCGAACGATGTTCGATCTCGAGATGATGAAAGAGATCGGCTACTGCCACGGCATCGAGAACTACTCACGGCATCTGTCGGGTCGCGCGCCGGGCGAGCCGCCGCCGACGCTCCTCGACTACCTGCCCGAGGACGCCGTCATCATCGTCGACGAGAGCCATCAGACCGTGCCGCAGGTGCGTGGCATGTACCACGGGGATCGGTCGCGGAAGGAAGTGCTCGTCGAGTACGGGTTCCGCCTGCCGTCGGCGCTCGACAACCGGCCATTGAGCTTCGCCGAGTGGGAAGGGCGCGTCGGCCAGCTCGTCTATGTGAGCGCGACTCCCGGCGCCTACGAGCTCAAACAGGCCGGCGGTGTCATCGTCGAACAGATCATCCGGCCGACCGGGCTGGTCGATCCGCCGCTCGACATCCGGCCCGTCCGCGGACAGGTCGACGACCTGCTCGGCGAGATCCGCACCGTTGCCGCGCGCGGCGAACGCGTGCTCGTGACGACGTTGACCAAGCGCATGGCCGAGGACCTGGCGCAGTACTACCAGGAGCTCGGTGTACGCGTGCGCTATCTGCACTCGGACATCGACACGCTCGAGCGCGTGCAGATCCTGCGCGACTTGCGGCTCGGCACGTTCGACGTGCTCATCGGCATCAACCTGCTGCGCGAGGGCCTGGACTTGCCGGAAGTGTCGCTCGTCGCGATTCTCGATGCCGACAAAGAAGGATTCCTGCGGTCGGCCGGGTCGCTCATCCAGACGGTCGGTCGTGCCGCGCGCAACGTCAATGGCCGCGCGATTCTGTACGCCGATGCGATGACGGATTCGATGCGCAGCGCGATCGCCGAGACGAATCGCCGGCGCGCGGCGCAGGAGGAATACAACCGCGTCCATCACATCACGCCGGCGTCGATCGTCAAGAACATCGACGACGTGCTGAAGAGCGTGTACGAGCGCGACTACGTGACCGTGGCAACCGTGCCCGACGAGCGCGAACAGTATCGGACTGAGGGCGAGTTGGCCGCGGCGATTGCCCGACTCGAGACCGAAATGCGCGAGGCGGCGGCCAACCTCGAGTTCGAGCGAGCGGCGGCCGTGCGCGATCGGCTGCGCCGGCTGCGCAGCCCCGATCGGCCCGAGCCCAACGTGGGGGCGGCGTAACTCGTCATGGCTCGACTCAGCGCCGCGCTGAAGCACGCGCTCCTCGAGATACAGGAGTACTGCCGGCTCATCGGCCAGGTGGCACGTGGGCTCGTGACGCGGCCGATTTATGCGCGAGACATGGTCGAGCAGTTCGACGTCATCGGCATCGGCTCGCTCACGGTCGTCGTCCTGACGGGTCTGTTCACGGGCATGGTGCTTGCACTCCAATCGGGGATGACGCTCGACCAGTTCGGCGCGCGGTCGGTCGTCGGCCGGCTCGTCGGGGCGTCGATGGTGAAGGAGCTTGGGCCCGTGCTCACGGCGCTCATGGTCACGGGCCGCGTGGGGTCTGGCATTGCCGCGGAACTCGGATCGATGGTCGTCACCGAGCAGATCGCGGCGTTGCGCGCGCTCGGCACGGACCCGGTCCGCAAGCTCGTCGTGCCGCGCGTCGTCGCCGGCACGCTCATGGTGCCGGTGCTGACGATTGTCAGCGACGCGGTCGGCATCATCGGCGGCCTCATCATCTCGACGACGCAGTTGCAGGTGGCCGGCAGCGTGTATTGGAGCAACGTCTTCGAAGGGTTGTACATCGACGACGTGTGGATGGGGCTCGTCAAGCCGTTCATCCTCGGCTTCATGCTCGTGTCGATTGGCTGCCACGTCGGTCTGCGCGCCAAAGGTGGGACGCAAGGCGTCGGGCGCGCGACGACGGCCGCGGTCGTGACCGCGTCGGTGGCGGTGCTCGCGGCTGACTTTCTCGTGACGAAGGTGTTGATTGCCCTGTTGTACTGATCGCCGGCGGACAATGCGGATGGCGTATTCGGGAGGACGGGCCTGATGGCGGCGCCGGATCCCGCGGCCGTCCTGACGGCGCCGCGCGCGCCGGAGGCCAAGGACGCCGTCGTCGTGGCGTTCGACGAAGTGTCGCTCGCCTTCGACGACAACGTGATTCTCGATCGCGTCAGCTTCGAGCTGCGCGCCGGGCGGATGAAGATCGTGCTCGGCGCGAGCGGCGCGGGCAAGTCGACGATCCTGCGGCTCATCCTCGGCCTGTTGAAACCGGACTCGGGACGCATCTTCATCAACGGCACGCGGATCGACACGCTCGACGAATCCGAGCTGATGGCGATCCGCGCGAACCTCGGCATGGTCTTTCAGGAGGGCGCGCTCTTCGACTCGTTGACCGTGCGCGAGAACGTCGGGTATCGGTTGTACGAAGAGACGAAGCTGCCGCTCGAGGAGGTCGACGCGCGCGTGATGGAAGTGCTGGGGTACGTCGGGCTCGCGGAGTTCGCCGAGCGGATGCCCTCGGAACTGTCGGGCGGCCAGCGACGCCGCGTCGCGATTGCGCGCGCGCTCACGTCGCGACCCGCGATCCTGCTCTACGACGAGCCGACGACGGGGCTGGATCCGATCACGGCGCTCACGATCGACGACGAGATCATGAAGCTGCGCGATCTGGAAGAGGTCAGCTCGATCGTCGTCACGCACCAGTTGCGCGACGCGTTCTACATCGCCACGCACGAGGCCGTGCGTGAGAGCGACGGATTCGCGTTCCACGAGGCCACGCCGGCCAAGGCCGCCGAAACCGAGTTCCTGATGCTGCGCAACGCACGCATCGCTTTCGAGGGACAAGCGAGCGAGCTGCGCGCGTCGACTGATGAATATCTCAGGACGTTTTTGAGCTGAGTAGAGAACGATGACACCGCGAGCCCCCGAGCGTAGCGAGGGTGGCGAAGCGCGCCAATAGAAAGTCCGTGAAGCCCCGAGCCGAGCGAGGGAGCTGAGCGGGCGAGCGGGGGTGGGGCCCCGCGAGCAAGCAAGAAAAGATGACGCGACGGGCGCCAGGGGAAATTACACGCTATGCCACGAACACGATCGATTGCCTGGGCGGAATTGCGGGTCGGCATCACGGCGGCCATCGCGGTCATCCTGCTCGTGGGCCTCGTCTTTGCGGTGGGCGGCGACACCGGCTTCTGGTGGCAGCGCTACGAGCTCAAGGCGCGCTTCACCCGCGTGCAAGGGCTCAAGCCGGGCGCCGTCGTGCGGCTCAACGGAAAAGAAATTGGATCGGTCAAGAGCGTCGAGTTCGCCGGGCCGCAGATCGAGGTCGGCCTCGATGTCTCGAACGACGTCAAGCCTCTGCTCACGACCGATGCCGTGGCGGAGATCGGCGCGTTGAGCCTGCTCGGCGAGCCAATCGTCGACATCACCGCGGCCTCGACCGGCCAGCCGCTGGCCAACGGGGCGTACCTGAAAGTGCGCGAGGCTGGCAGCTCGATCGGCGACCTCACGACGACCGCCTCGACGAGCCTCGATCAGGTGAACCAGCTCATCGCCGACATTCGCGGCGGTCGCGGCACGCTCGGCAAGCTCGTGACCGACGATGCGTTGTACACGGAACTGCAGGCGTTCGTTTCGTCGGCGGCAGCGGTCACCAAGGCCGTCAACGAAGGGCAGGGGACGGTCGGCGGCCTCGTCAAGGATCCGGCCGCGTATGCCGCGCTCAAGAGCTCGCTCCAGAACCTGCAGCAGGTCACCGACCGCATCAACCGCGGGGAAGGCGCGCTCGGCAAGCTCGTCAACGACGACGCCGTGGCCAAGTCGATTGCCGGGACGACGTCGCACATGGACCAGATCACCGACCGGCTGGCCAAGGGCGAAGGGACGGCGGGCAAGCTGCTCACCGATCAGCAGTTGTACGATCGGCTGAACGGCATGATCGACCGCGTGGACCAGCTCGTCGCCGGCCTGGACGCGGGCAAAGGCACGGCCGGTCAACTGCTGCACGACCAGCAGCTTTATGAGAACATGAATCGCGCGGCAACCGAGTTGCGCGACCTGCTGGCGGCCATTCGCAAGGATCCCCGGAAGTACTTGCGCGTGTCGGTCAGCATTTTCTGATCACCCCGCGTGATCGCGCCAGGAGCAGCCATGGCCAACAACGGAACCTCTGCAGGAACGGTGCTCGTCACCTTTGCGCTCGGTGCCCTGACGGGCGCCGTCGTCGCGCTGCTCTGCGCCCCGGCTGCCGGGGAAGAGACGCGTCGCCGATTGGCGGACCGCGCGCGTGAAGGCCGCGAACGCGCGAGCGCGCTCGCGCGCGACAGCCGCGAGTTCTTCGAGCGGCAGCGCGACAACGTCAGCGCGGCGGTCGATCGTGGACGTGAGGCGTTCGAACAGGTGCGGAAGGAGACCCTGTGACGGAGTGGGCCTCGGTCTGGCTCGGCGTGATGGCCATCGCCCTCGTGGTGATGGCGGCCATCCAGGTCGGGCTCATCGTCATGGGACTGCGCTTGATGCGGCAGATGTCGGCGACGATCGACGGCGTGCGTCGCGACGTGAAGCCGCTGCTCGAGAAAGCGCACGCGATTGCCGACGAGGCTGCGCGCGCGACGAGCCTGGCGACGATGCAGGTCGAACGCGTGGATCGGCTGCTGTCGGCGACGACCGAACGCGTCGACGAGGCCGTCGGCATCCTGCAGAACGCGTTCGCCGGTCCGCTCCGTCAGGGCGCGGCCGTCGTGATGGCCGTGCGCGCCATCGCCGGCGCACTGCGCCAGTGGCAGGATCGACGGCCCTCTCGATCGCGGCGTGACGAGGAAGACGCGCTGTTCGTCGGATAAAGCGCGCGTCAACTGTGAACTTCGAACTTCGAAGTTCGAACGGAGGAGGCGCCTGCGGCGCGTCTTGTCGGCTCTGAAGGCCCGCTGCTGAGAGTGTGTTTCCAAACTGAAAGTGCGCCGAAGGCGCCCCATTTGTTCGAAGTTCGCCGTTCGACGTTCGTAGTTGATCCGGGCCGGCGTGCTGATTCAGGAGCACGTCATGGGATCGCACGTCGTGCTGTGGAGCGGCGTCGGCGTCGTCGGCCTCTGCGCCGTTGCGGCCGGCGCGTGGATGTTGTCGCTGCCCCCCAAACCGGCGTATGTTGTACCGCCGCCGGTCCCAACCGAAGAAGCTGCCGCGATCCTCGACGCATTGAAGCCGTCCAAACGCCAGCGTCCGCTGATCGCCGTCGTCGGTCTCAACGACGCGACTGAAGCGACCGACTACTTGATGCCGTACGGCATCCTGCGCCGCTCCGGCGTCGTCGACGTGATGCTGCTCGCCACCGAGCCCGGGCCCGTGCAGCTCTTTCCGGCGCTGCGGGTGGAACCGGCATCGACGATCGCGGCCTTCGACGCCGCGTATCCGGATGGGGCGGACTACGTCATCGTCCCGGCCATGAGCCGCGACGACGATCCGGCCGTGCTCGCGTGGTTGAAGACGCAGGCGGACAAAGGCGCGATGATCGTCGGCGTCTGCGCGGGTGCCAAGGTCGTGGCCGCCGCCGGGCTGCTGGACGACCGCCGCGGCACGACTCATTGGTACTACTTGAAGGAGTTACGCCGGAAGCATCCGACGCTGCAGTACGTCGCGGATCGTCGCATCGTGGTCGACGGCCGGGTCGCGACGACAACCGGCATTTCGGCGTCGATGCCGGTGGCCTTGACGTTGATTGAAGCCATCGCCGGTCGCGCCGCGGCTGAAGCGGTCGGCCGCGACATCGGCATGACCGACTGGGATGCGCGACACGACAGCCGCGCGTTCACGTTCAACCGCACGTTTGCTTGGACCGCCATTCGCAACACGGCGGCCATCTGGAATCGCGAGCAGTTCGGGATCGCGCTGACGCCCGGGCTGGACGAAGTCTCGCTCGCGCTCGTCGCCGACGCGTGGTCGCGGACGTACCGATCGCGCGCATTGACGTTCGCGCCCATGGGCGAGCCGGTGGAGAGCCGGTCGGGCGTGCGGATAGTGCCGGACCGCGTCACGGCCGATTGGCCGGCCGACACGCAAATTCCGGCCATCGGCACGCGCCAGCCAGCACATGCGCTGGACGACACGTTGGCGGCGATCTCTGCGCGTTACGATGCGTCGACGAGTGATTTCGTCGCGATGCAGCTCGAGTATCCAGCTCACGCGATTCCTGAGTGAAGGGAGCGACTTGCCGCGCACCGATCAGTTTCGTGCGCTGAACAGGTCCAAATTCCCGAGACGGCCGACGGAAGGCATGGCGCGATGCGGAAACTGATCTACGGCATGAACGTGACGCTGGATGGCTACGTCGCCGCGCCCGGCGACGACATCGGATGGAGCGCGCCGAGCGACGAGTTGTTTCAGTGGTGGCTCGATCAAGAGCGAGCGATCGGCCTGTTGCTGTATGGGCGCAAGCTGTGGGAGACCATGAGTTCCTACTGGCCGACCGGCGATCAGCGGCCCAACGCCACCCCGGCGCAGATCGCGTTCGCGCGGAACTGGCGCGACACGCCGAAGGTCGTGTTCGCCTCGACGATGAAGCAGCTCGACTGGAATGCCCGCGTGGTCACTGGCGACGCGGTCACGGAGATCGCCAGGCTCAAGGCCGAGGACGGCGATCCCATGAGGATTGGCGGTGCAACGCTCGCCGGTGCGGCCATGCGAGCCGGGCTGATCGACGAGTACACGATCGTCACTCATCCGGTGCTGGTGGGCGGTGGCACGCCGTTCTTCACCGCGCTGGATAGTTGGGTGCACCTGAACCTGGTGGAAACGCGGACGTTTCCCGGCGGGGTGGGGCTGACCAGGTACCAGACGAGGCGGTCTGCGGGCACATGAGTTGGCAGCCTCACGCCGCCTGCGATAAGCTGGCCGAGTCTTCGGCGACGGTTGGGCGCTTGGCTCAGTTGGTAGAGCATCGCCTTCACACGGCGGGGGTCAGTGGTTCGAGTCCACTAGCGCCCACCAACCTTCTTCGCAGCGCGCCGGGGCTGTCTCCGTCGCTAGGGCCCCCCGGGCCATCGCCGCGCTCCAGATCTCCACGATGCTGCCGGGACTACTCGTCCAGCCTGGACGTCGAGCAAGTCCTTCGTTCGGCCGGCGGCCTTCTTGTTCGCCACGAAATCGTCCCGTCCGATCACTGGCACGATCAGGTTCCGACCACCATGAACTCAGCGTCGGCCGCGAAGAGGGCCGTTTCGTTCATCCGTGCGATTGAATGGCGTGAGTTGTCAACGCCGTGCGCATCATCATCTCGACCATCGTTCTTGCGCTGACGCTCCACGGTTCGTCCGTGCGCGCGCCGTCGACCGCGTCCGCTGACGCACCGGCCGGCCCAGCCGCGCCCGTGCGCGTTGCGCGGACGGGCATCGTTCATCTCGACGGACGCGCGGTCGCCGACGACGGCGGGGCGTTCGACGCTGTTGGGGCATCGCTCTTCTGGCTCGCCTGGGGCTACAAGTTCGATCGCGCGCGGCTGGAAGAGAATCTGCGGACGCTCGCCGATGCCGGCGTCGACTACGTGCGCGCGCTCGGTGACGTCGGACCGGACGGCTGGACCGATCGGACGATCGATCCGGCATGGCCCGACTACGACGAGGTCATCGCCGGTGCGACCGATCTCGCGTACGACCGCTACGGGTTGCGCGTCCAGTGGACGATCTTCGGTGGCAGCCGGCACGTGCCGACGGCGGAGGCTCGCCAACGGCTCGTCGATCGCGTGGCGGCGATGACGCGTGCGCGGCCCCAGAAGATCTTCGCGATCGAAGTCGCCAATGAAAGCTGGCAGAACGGATTCGAGGGCGAGGCCGGCCGGCGTGAAGTGCTGGCGCTCGGTGCACGACTGAAGGCGGCCGTGCCGAATCTCGTCGCGCTCTCGGCACCGCCGAACGACGCCGGCGCGGTGTGCGCGCTCTATGCTGGAAGCCGCGCGGACGTCATGACGCTGCACTACGACCGCGACACGTCGCGCGGACCGTGGGCGCCGGTCTGGCAGCCGTGGACGTGGCCGGCCACCGATGTCGGTCCTGGCGCGTGCGCGGCGCGACTGCCGTTGGCCATCTTCAACAACGAGCCCATCGGTCCCGAAGCGTCGGTCAACGCGGACGACGATCCGCTGCGCATCGCCGCGGCCGTCGTCACGACGTTTCTCGCGGGAAACGCCGCCTACGTATTGCACACAGGCGCTGGCGTGCGTGGAGGCGGCGCCGAGGACCGCACACTCGGCCGCGCGGCGAATTTCGACGACGTGCCCGAAGCGCACGCGATCTTCGGCGCGATTGCCGCGGCGAAGCGCTATCTTCCGCCGGACCTGCCCAACTGGACGCGCCACGACGCGGCGAGCGAGACGGCCTTTCGCGGCATCACGGAGGCCCTCGACCAAGGCCACCTTGCACATGCGGGATTCGCTCAACATGGACCGGACATCATCGGCGCGCTCCTCGGCGTGATGGGCGACGTCGTGCTGCACCCGCAGGTCGCGATGACCGTGGACGTCGTCGACCCGCTGACGGGCGCAATTGCGACGCACGTTGACGCCGAGCCGGGCACGGACATTCGGCTGCCTCAGCGAGCGCGGTCAAGCGGAGACGCGTGGGTGATTCGCGCGCGGAGGCGCTGACGCTGACAAGTTAGAAGTGTGAAGCCAGAAGCCAGACGGTAAGACGTGGCCTCACGCGAAGCCGCGAAGATCGCGAAAAGGGATAGGTTCGCGTTCCTGGGTTCCAAAATTCTGAGGGCTACGATGACGACGAGGCACGCGGCTGCGGTCGCGCTGATCGCGTTTGTCGGGGTCGGGCTGGGCGAGCCGCGCGTGCGCGGACAGGAAGCCCAGAGTCGGCCGACGTTTCGTGGCGGCATCGACGCCGTCCAGCTCGACGTCACCGTGCTCGACAAGGATCGAAAGCCGCTGCGCGGCTTGACGGCCGCGGACTTCACGGTGCTCGAGGACGGCGTCCCCCGGCCGATCGTTGCGGTGACACCCATCGAGTTGCCGCGGGCCGCGACGCCAGGTGCGGCGTGGATGCGCGATGTCGCGCCCGACGTCGTCAGCAACTCGCGCGACACGGGACGCGTGATCGTCATCCTGTTCGACGACGCATACACGGCATTTGGCTCGTCGGCACTGGGCATTGGACGCCGTGTCGCCCGAGCCGTAGTCGATGGACTTGGACCGGCCGACGCCGCGGCGGTGACGTTCACGTTCGCGGGCACGAAGCAGGACTTCACGCCCGATCACGCGCGGCTCCTGAAAGCGATCGACTCGTTCACGCCCAAAGACAGTTCCGGCGCGGGCGCTCCTCTTGGCTGTGCGTTCCGAGGCCGGGCGGGGTGCGTGCTGGACGCGATCGAGCACATCGCCGATGCGCTGCCGTTGCTGCCACCGCGCCGCAAGGTGCTCGTGCTCATCAGCGCGGGCGGATTTCCCATTCCGGCGCTCGACTTCGATCAGGACGCGCCGGCCAACGGCGATGCACCGAGCCCTGAACTGAGGGACGCCGAGCGCGTGCTGCGCAAGCTACAGGAGGCCAACATCTCCGTCTATGCCTTCAGCCCCAATGGCCTCGAGGTGCGCGGCTTCAACAGCGGCGACGAAAAGTTGCGGATGCTCGCCGAGCAGACCGGTGGAGACGTGGGGCTCAACACGAACGCGCCGTGGGACAACGTGCCCGTGATGTTCGCCGAGACGCAGTCCTACTACCTCGTCGCGTTTCAGTCGGGCCACGAGGACGGCCGCGCGCATCGCATCCGCGTGCGCGTGAACCGGCCCGGCGCCGAGGTGCGCGCGCGCAGCGACTATGTCGCGCCCGATCTCGATCACCCGAAGAAGACCCGCAAGCCCGCGCCGGTGCACACCCCACTCGAGACCGCATTGGCCGGCGGATTTCCCGACAGCACGGTGCCGATCGACGCGAGCGTCGCCGCGTTCGCCGATCCAGGACGCCGGACGATCACGCTGCACGTGATCGCCTCGGTGCGCCCAGGGCTCGGCGATGCGCAGGCGCATCGCGTGACGATCCGCACGTCGGTCTTCGACAAAGAGTGGAAAGAGCGGGGCCGGGACTCGCAGGTCGTGACAATGTCGTCGCCTGCGAACGGCGCCGGCGGGATCGTCACCGCGGCGCTGCCGATCAAACCTGGACGCTACGAGCTGCGCCTCGCCGCGGAAAGCGACGGGAAGGCGGGGAGTCTGTTCACCGACGTCGACATTCCGAACGTCCGCAACGAGCAGTTGTCGGCGTCTGGCGTGCTCGTCGGTGCACCGATCGCGCCAACGACACATGGCGATGGCTCGACGGCCGCATGGCCGATTCGGCCGACGACAGTGCGAACGTTCCGCCGCGACGAGCGCGCGTCCGTCTTCTTCGAGGTCTATCAGGGCGGACGCTCCGAGCCGATGCCGGTGTCCCTTCATGCCACCGTACTGGACCGGTCAGGCGCCGTCGTCGTCGACGAGACGCGCAACATCGCCGCCGACCGCTTCATCGTCGATCGTCGGGCGCCCGTGGTCTACGGTCTACCGCTGACGCAGCTTGGCACCGGCGACTATCTGGTCACGCTCGACATCGCGCTGCGGAAAGAGCACGTGCAGAGAACGGTGAGATTTCGGGTCCAGTGAGGGCGTCATCTTTTGGGGAGTGGCGCGGGGCCCCGCCCCGCTCGCTCGGCGTCGTGTCATCTTTTTTTGCAATGCGCTGGGGCCCCACCCCCAGCGCTACGGCGCTTCGCCCCCTCGCTGCACTCGGGGGCTCGCGGTGTCATCTTTTCTTATTCGCTCGCGGGGCCCCACCCCCGCTCGCCCGCTCAGCGCCCTCGTTACACTCGGGGCTTCGCGGACTTTCTATTTGATGCGCTTCGCCGCCCTCGCTGCGCTCGGGGGCTCGCGGTGTCATCTTTTTTTTAATGACCTTCCCGATCTTCGCGCCTTCGCGTGAGGCCTTCTTCTGGCTTCTGGCTTCCAACTTCTAACTTGACATGCGGTCCGCTCAACGGCGGCCGGACCGCCTGTCCCCCAGATGCCGTTCGCTTGGCCCGTCGTAGGTGTGGCGGCTCGGGTCGATGGGGCGCATGGGCGTTTCGCGCTGCTGTTCTTCGAGCACGTGCGCGGCTAGGCCAGGGATGCGTGAGATGACGAGCAGCGCGTCCGCGACGCCGGGCGCGAGGCCGAGATCGCCGCTGATCGCGGCGATGGCGCCGTCGACGTTGATTGGCAGCGGGTGATCCGCGCAGTCGGGATGTGCCGCGAGCGCGCGTTCGAGGGCACGGATGAACGGCGTGTAGCGGTGATCGACCTCGAGCTCGTGCGCCATCTGCAGCAGGCGCGTCGCGCGCGGATCGATCGAATGGTAGCGGTGGCCGAATCCCGGTGGCGGGATGTCGTGCGCGGCAATCAGCCGCCGGGCGATTTCAGTGGCGGCGTCGGCCATCGACTGGCCGTCGCGCACGAGCGCCAGCCCCTCGTCGAGCCGTTGGCGGCAGGCGAGGATGTCGCCGCCGTAGTGCCGGCCGAACGCCACGACTCCGGCCGCGACCGCGCTCCGCGTGGACGCGCCGGTCGTCGCCGCGTTGCGCGCCGCGAGCGTCGAGGGCGGCGTCGCGCCGTGATCGATGAACGACACGAGCATCGCGTCGATGAGCGGACTGACCGACGGCGGCGGCAGTTCGCCGGTGAGCAGCAGGTAGATCGCGTCGCCGAAGTGGACGCGGCCCATGACCTCGTCAATCGGATAGCCGCGGACGAGAATCCGGTTCGGCGCGATCGACGTGAGGGCAGTGGACCAGCCGGATCGGGTCGGCCGGCCCGCGGAGGACTTGGGCGTCGTCATGGGCGCACCTCGCGCACCGCCGGAATGGCGCCCCAGCACTATAGCGGAAACGCGGATAGAATCGCGGCCGTGCCGACGATGCCGCGGCCGGACGCCCGGCTCGAGGTCCTCATCGAGGCCGACGCGCTGCGCGCGCGCATCGGTGAAATGGCGGCGGCCATCCGCCGCGACGTCGGCCCGGGCGTGCCCGTCCACCTGGTCGGCGTGCTCAAGGGCGCTTTCATCCTGCTGGCCGATCTCGTCCGCGCGCTCGACGATCCGGTCACCTGCGACTTCATCGCGGTCTCGAGCTACGGTCCGCATCGGTCCTCGTCGGGCGAGGTCCGCCTCACGAAAGATCTCGACGTCGGTCTCGCCGGCCGCGACGTCGTCCTCGTCGAGGACATCGTCGATACGGGCGCGACGCTGGCGTATCTCATCGACGTGCTGCGCGCACGCCGGCCGCGATCACTCCGCACGCTGTGCCTGCTCGACAAGGCGGCGCGCCGTCGCGTGCCGGTCACGGTTGACTACTGCGGATTTCACGTCGAGGACCGGTTCGTGGTGGGGTACGGCCTCGACTGGGACGAGCGCTATCGAAATCTGCCCATGATTGCGGCGCTCGTATAAGCCATCTCCTCACCGGATCGGGGAGTACCCGACCGCCTGTCGAGCCCTCGCCGGTCTCACGCTGCGAAACGGCCCCGCGTGTTTGGCGTATAGTTCGTCAAGCGCCAGCGCGACCCGTACGGTTTGACGGCGGATCCGCGCGGGTGTATGAATGCCTGTTTTGTTCGGAGAGGGTCTTGATGCGATTGTCTAATCTGCCCCGGAAGACGGGGTTCCTGGCGATGCTGTTCACGTGGGCGCTGGCGACGACGATGGTCGCGGCGCTGGCACCCCAGGGCGCGCCGCAGACGCCGCCCCCCAATTACGGACAGGTGCCGAAACCGCTCGATCCCTCGCAGGTGGGTGACGCGGGCGGACGTCGCGGCGGTGGACCCGGACGCGGGTTCTTCGGTCGCGGGCGCGGACGAGGTGGAGACCCCGGCGCGCAGATCTACAACGAACAATGCCTCGGCTGTCACGGCAACTCCCTCAGCGGCGGCCGCGCACCATCCCTGCTCGACGACGTCTGGAACATCCCCAACACCGATGAGAGCCTGAAGAACACGATTCTCCAGGGCGTGTCCGGCACCGAGATGGAAGGCTTCGAGGGCGTGCTCACGAGCGAGCAGGTCGACTCGGTCATCGCCTACATCCGCAATCGCGCCAAGCAGGCCTCGACCGTGGCCGCGCGCGCGCCGAGCCCCGCGAACAAGGTCATTCAAAGCGAACACGGCGCCTTCAAGATCGAAGTCGTCGCCGACGGGTTCGACACGCCGTGGGGCGTCGCCGAACTGCCCGACGGCCGTTTCCTCGTCACCGAGCGCGGCGGCACGCTGCGCGTCGTCGATCATGGCAAGCTGCTGCCGCCGGTTGATGGCATCCCGAAGGTGTGGGTGAAGCAGGACGGCGGGTTGTTCGACGTCGAGCTCCATCCGCACTACAGCGATCCCGGCAACGGCTGGATCTACCTGTCCTACTCGCAGCCCGGCCCGAACGACTCGTCGATGACGACGATCGTCCGCGGCCATCTCCGCGACAACAAGTGGGTCGATCAGCAGTATCTGTACAACCCGCCGGCGGCGATGTACACGACCAGCAATATCCACTACGGATCGCGCTTCACCTTCGATCGTCAAGGGCACCTCTTCTACTCGATCGGCGAGCGCGGGGATCAGAACAACGCGCAGGATCTGACCAACCCGAAGGGCAAGGTGCATCGCGTCAACGACGACGGCTCGATTCCGAAGGACAACCCGTTCGTCGGCCAGCCCGGCGTGGACGAGTCGATCTGGACCTACGGTCATCGCAACCCGCAGGGATTCTCGTGGGATCCGGTGACGGGCGAGCTCTGGGAAGCCGAGCACGGGCCGACCGGCGGCGACGAGATCAACATCATCAAGAAGGGCCACGACTACGGCTGGCCGCTCGTGCAGTACGGGACGCGTCAGGTCGGCACCGAGACGGGGGGACCGGCGTGGTCGGGCAAGTACGACAACCCGGTGATGTTCTGGACGCCGACGATCGCGCCGAGCGGCATCGCGTTCTACACGGGCAACAAGTTCCCGGCCTGGAAGAACAACCTGCTCGTGACGGGCCTCGGTGGCGAAGCGTTCCGCCGGCTGGAGATCAAGAAGGACAAGGTCGCACACGAGGAGATTCTCTTCTCGGGCTTCGGCCGCGTGCGCGACGTGATCGTCGGTCACGACGGCTATCCGTACATCCTGATCCAGGTGCCGGGCATCGCCTTGTCGGATCCGAACCCCGGCATGCTCGTCCGTCTCGTGCCCGTGTCGAAGTAGGACCGGACGCCTGATGGAAGGATGCCGGACATGGCGTCGTCTGGACTCGCAACGCTCGCGGCGGACACCTCGACGGTGACGCCGCGGG
>DASZOV010000139.1:0-9975 GCA_035550595.1 Vicinamibacterales bacterium | reverse complement strand
CCCGGCCACGCCGCCGCCGGCGGTCGTCGCGAGCACGTCGAAGCGCTCGCCGGTCTCGGTGACGACGAGCGGCTGGCGCACCGTCAGGCGGAGCGTCTCAGTGGGGAAGCTGGCTTCGAGGGGGCCGTGATTGACCGTGATGGCGCCCGAACCGGGCCGGAGGAACACACGAGCGGTGGACGTCTTGCGGCGTCCGGTACCGTAATACTGCGTTGCTGCCACGTCAGGCTACCTCGAGCGCGCGCGGCTTCTGCGCCGCGTGCGGGTGGTCCGCATGCCGATAGACCTTCAGCTTGCGATACATCGCGCTGCCGAGCTTGGTCTTGGGGAGCATGCCGCGCACGGCTTCCTCCACCAGGCGGACCGGATTCTTCTGGCGCACGATCTTCGCGCGCTCTTCACGCAGGCCACCCTCGTAGCCGCTGTGATACCGATAAACCTTCTGCTCGTCCTTGCGCCCGGTCAACCGGACGGTGGCGGCATTGATGATGACGACGTGATCGCCCGTGTCGAGGAACGGGATCCACTGGGGTTTGTGCTTCCCCTGCAGTAGACGCGCAGCGTGACTCGCCACCCGGCCCAACACCTGGCCGTTCGCGTCGATGATGTGCCACTGACGTTCGCTGGGAACGACAGTGGTCTTGCCCGAGGCCATTCGCACCCTTTCAGCCGAATCCAAAGGACGGCAAACCGAGATGATACCGGCCCGTCACGAAAAAGTCAATCAATCCGGCCGTCGTCTTCGTGTCGCGGGACCGCGCGCGGGCGGCGCGCCGCACGCCTGAAGTGTTGACGCCCGCGACGTCCGCCGCGCTTACGGAACTGTACGGGGCGCCACAACTGTCGGCCCGTCGCCCTGCGCAAGACGGCGCACCGACACACGGCGGCCGCTCGACGCCGCTATTTCGTTGACGTCGACGCTCGACCGCGCGCTTGGCACCGGGCTTGCCTTGCAGCCGTGTCGCCATGATGCTCGGCTCCGCCTTTCGTCCGCCTACCGTCGGCGTGGACATCGGGTCCAGCGCCGTCAAGGCCGTTGCCCTGCGCCGCGGCCGCGGCGGCTGGTCGCTCGTCGCCGCTGGTGAGGCCCCCGTTCCGGAGGGCAGCGTCCAGGACGGCGCCACCACGGAACCGCTGGCCGTCAGCGAGGCCGTGAGCGGCCTGTTCGACACGCTCCACCTGCGCCGCGCGCGTGTTGCCGCCGCCCTCTCCGGCCACTCGGTCATCGTCAAACGCCTGTCGCTGCCGGCGATGAGCCATGCGGAACTGGCCGAAGCGATCCCGTGGGAAGCTGAGCAATACATACCCTTCGACCTCAGCGAGGTCCAGCTCGACTACCAGGTCGTTCCCGGCGACGCCGCCGCGGCCAAGTCGTCACTCGACGTGCTGCTCGTCGCGGCCAAGCGCGATCGCATCGATGACCGGACGGGCGTGATCATGCAGACCGGCCGCCGGCCGGTCGTGCTCGACGTCGAGGCGTTCGCGCTCGCCAACGCCTACCAGATGAACTACCCGGAGCGCACCGACTCGCTCGCCGCGCTCGTACACGTCGGCCGCGCACTCACGATCGTCTGCCTGCTCGAAGCGGGCGAGCCCGTCTTCACGCGCGACATCTCGATCGGCGGACAGATTCACCTCGACGCACTCCTGCGCGAGTTCGGTCCGCAGGGCGTCGACGAGCTCGCCGCCAAGCGCATGCTGCGCGGTCAGTTCCCACCGGACGTCCATCAGGACCAGGTGACGGCCGTGCTGCGGGAAGCGAGTGCCCAACTCGTGATGGAAGTGCGCAAGACGATCGACTTCTACCGCGCGACCGCGCCAGTCGAGAAGCTCAGCCGCGTGGTCGTTTCAGGCGGCGGCAGCGACGCGGCCGGCCTGGCCGATCTGCTCGCGGCCGAGTTCAACGCGCCCGTCGACGTCTTCGATCCGTTCCGCCGCGTCACGCGGCCCTCGCGCGCGATCGGCGCCGACGTGGCCGGACCGGCCTATGCCGTGGCCGTCGGCCTCGCGATGCGCCAGGAGGGCGACCGGTGATCAAAGTCAACCTGCTTGCGACCGTGCCGGGCGCGGCCGCGCCGCGCGAATGGTTGCCGCGCGAACAGCGGTCAGCCGCGGCCGGCCTTGGTCTGCTCGTCGTGACCGCGCTCGCGATTGGCGGCTGGTGGTACGCGCTGTCGCGGCAGCAGGCGGCCGTCGATGCGACGACCGCACGCGAACAGGCCGAGCTCACGCGCTTGAAGGACGCCGCCAAGCTCGTCGACAAGCTCGCCGCGCGCAAGACGGAGCTTGCCGAGCGCGTCGATCTCATCCAGCGCCTCCGCGACGTCAAGCGCGCGCCCGTGAGTCTGCTCGAGACGGTGAGCCGCAGTCTTCCCGATGGACTGTGGCTGATGGACTTGAAGCAGACGGGCATGGTCGTGCAGATCGACGGCCGTGCGATGTCGCTCACGCCGGTCACCGACCTGGCCGAGCGGCTGCAGAACTCAGGCCTCTTCCAGCGTCCCGTCGAGATCGTCACGACGACCACCGAGACCGTCGAGAACACCGAAATCGTGCACTTCTCGATGAAGGCGCAGACGCTCCAGCCGCCCGCACCGGACACCGCGACGACGCCGGCGGCGCGTCCGGGATCGACGACAGCCATGGCCAGCGGCGGCACGCCGCAGGCGGGAGTCTAGGTCATGGCGAAGAGTCTCCACGAACTGTCACCGCGCGCGCAGATCGCCGTCTTTGCGATCCTCGCCGCGCTCGCCGTCGGCGCCGCGTGGCGCGTACTCCTCGGGCCGATGCACGACGACCTCGTCGCGCGCCGCACGCGGCTCGCCGCGCTCCAGGGCGAGGTCGCCAAGGCGCAGGTCGTCGCCGCCAAGCTCAAGGCGACCGAGCGTGAAGTACACCGTCTCGAGGCCTCGCTGCGCGAGACCGAGGCCGTGCTGCCCGACGAAAAAGATCCGCAGGACGTGCTCCGCAACCTGCACGACGTCGCCAGCGACTCGCTGCTCGACATCGAGAGCTTCAAGCCCAAGCCCATCGTCGCCAAGGCGCAATACACGGAGTGGCCGATCGAGCTGGGGCTCGAGGGCGGCTATCACGACCTCGGCCGGTTCTTCGATCGGCTCGCGGCGATGCCGCGGCTCATTTCCGTTTCCGACCTCGAGATCAAAACCAAGGCGCGGCCGAACGGGCGTGGCACCATCGCGGCCACGTGCATCGCGACGACGTACGTCTTCCAGAAGGATCCAGCACTCGAAGGGGACCAGCCATGAAGCAGGGGGCGTGCACCATCGTGTGCGTGATGGCGTTTGGCGCGGTCGTCGGCGCGCAAGGGGCGCCGGCGCCGGCCGTCGATCCGGCGGCCGTGTCGATTCCGCTCGGCACGCGCGTCGGCCTCTCCGTCTCGGGGTACGACGACGGCGGACGCCGGGATCCGTTCACGGCGCTCGTCGCGCCGAAGCGCGCGGCGGGCGCTGACGGCGTCACGCTGCGGCCGCGTTCCGGCTTGGCCGGCGTCGCGCTCAACGACGTCATCGTCAGCGGCATCGTCCGCAACGGATCGACGATGCTGGCGATTCTCGAGACGTCGACGAAGCAGTCCTACGTCGCGCGCGCCAACGACCGGCTGCTCGACGCGTCGGTCGCGCACATCGACGCCGGCGGCGTGACGTTCGCGCCGGCGGAAGGAGCGGCCGGGGTGCCCGTCCGCAAGAACCTGCGGGCCGCGGCCGCGGCCGGAGAGGCAGTCCGATGAGACCCATTCGTACGTGCGCCCTGGCGCTCGCGGTCGCGTTGACGACGATGTTCGTCCGCGCGGACGCGGCGCAGTCCGCGCCGCCCGCGGCGTCGCTCGCCCAGTTCAGCGGCAGCCCGATCGACGTCGACTACCAGGGCGCCAATCTCCGGACGGTCCTGCGGCAGTTGTCGGAAATCGGCGGCATCAACCTCGTCATCGACCCGAGCGTGCCGACCGACCTCACGGTCGATCTGCGGCTGACGCAGGTGCCCTGGGACCAGGTGATGAACATCGTGCTGCGCACCGGGCAGCTCGTCAGCGAGATCAACGGTCCGGTCGTGCGCGTGCTGAGTCAGGCCGCGCAGACGCAGGAGCTGACGCTCGAGGCCGCGCAGCGCAAGGCGAGTGAGGCGGCACCTCCGCTCGACACCGCGCAGATCCGCCTGAACTACGCGACGGCCGCGACGATGAAGAAGCTGCTCGAGGACGCGCGCGTCATCTCCGAGCGCGGCACGGTCGAGTTCGACGAGCGCAGCAACATGCTGATCGTCCGCGACGTCGCGAAGAACATCGAAGACGTCCGGGCGCTCGTCGGCCGGCTCGACCAGCCGCAGCCACAAGTCGAGATCGAAGCGAAGATCATCCAAACGAGCCGCGACACCGCGCGCGAGCTCGGCGTGCAGTGGGGATTGAACGGGCGCGCCTCGGCGGCGCTCGGCAACACGACGGCGCTGGCGTTTCCGAACAACGGGTCGATCAGCGGCCGCGTGCAGGGGCAGTCTGGTCCGCTCTCGCAAGGGGCGGCCGATGCGCGCGGGTCGGCGCTCGATCAAACGAGCACCGGCGTGAATCTCGCGGTGCCGGGTGCCACGTCGGCCATCGGGCTGTCACTTGGCGCGATCAACGGCGCGTTCAATCTGGACCTGGCGCTCTCGGCGCTGCAGAGCCACGGCAAGGTCAAGATCCTCTCGACCCCGCGCATCACGACGCAGAACAACCAGCAGGCCGAGATCACGCAGGGCTTCCAGGTGCCCTACCAGACCATCGCGAACAACACGGTCACGCTGCAGTTCAAGGACGCGGCGTTGAAGCTGACCGTGACGCCGCAGATCACGGGCGCGAACACCGTGATCATGCGCATCGACCTCGAGAACAGTCAGCCGGACTTCGTTCACGCGCCGCAGGGCAACCCGTCGATCACGACGCAGCGCGCGAGCACGCAGCTCCAGGTCGACAACGGCGTCACGACCGTCATCGGCGGCATCCTGCAGACGACCGACACGAACACCGAGGATTCGACGCCGGGCCTCTCGAAGCTTCCGCTCTTCGGCTGGTTGTTCAAGCACACGAACGACAGCAGCCAGAGCAAAGAGCTGCTCATCTTCATCACGCCGCGCATCATCCGAGGATAGTCATGAGACCCGAGTCGTCCCTGCTTCCCATTGTCGTGTGGTCGTCGGCGCGGCGGCGCGCCGTGACCGCCGGGCTCATCGCGCTCGCCGTGTCGCTCGCCGGCTGCACCGCGGCGCAGCGAGAAGGGCAGTCGTCGAGCTATCTCATCATCGACTCGCTGACCGCGGCCTCGGGCGCGAAGCCGCAGGATTTCAGCAACGTGCTGGCGTCCGACGTCCTGACCTACGTCAAGGGAAGTGGTAGCGGCGGACAGCAAGTAGAAACGCCGACGATTTTCGCGGATCCCGCGGCTGTCGCCTTTCGCCTCGCGCTGAAGGATCCCGGTTCACCTGACAACCCGACGACGCCGTCGACGACGAACGCCGTGACGGTCACGCGGTACCACGTGGACTTCGAACGGACCGACGGCCGCAACCAGCCTGGCGTGGACGTGCCCTATTCGTTCGACGGGGCATTCACGGCGACGGTCACCGATTCTGGCGCGAGCGCCACGTTCACGCTCGTACGCCTCCAGGCCAAGGAGGAAGCGCCGCTCATGGCGCTCGTCGGCAACGGTGGCGCCAACACGATCTCGACGATTGCCCACGTGACTTTCTACGGCGCCGACCAGGCGGGTCGCGCGGTCAGCGTCTCGGGAGCGATTGCCGTCAACTTCGCGGATTGGGGCGACCCCCAGTAGGGCTGCCATGCCGACTTTTCATTTCGGGCGAGAGAGATCATGGGGGACTGACGTGACACGAAGGGTTCTGGCGCTTGCCGCCGTCATCGCGCTGAGCGGATGCTCGCTCGACAACCAGGGCGCGCCGCCTCTGGCCGGGCCGTCCGAGCTCGGGCTGTCGCTCGAGATCACGGCCACCCCCGACGTCATCACGCAGGATGGCCAGTCGCAGGCCGTCGTCCAGGTCATTGCGCGCGACGCCAACAGCCGCCCGGTGAGCGGATTGGACATGCGCGTCGACACCAGCGTCGATGGACAACTCGCCGATTTCGGCCGGCTGTCGACGCATTCGGCGTCGACCGGGACCGACGGCAAGGCCACGGTGACGTACTACGCGCCAGCCGCACCGCCGGCCACCGCGACGAGCGACACGACCGTCGGCGTCGTCGTGACGCCCATCGGATCGAACTACGCGAATGCGCTGCCGCGGACGGTCGCGATTCACTTGATGCGGCCTGGCAGCATCGTCGCGATTGGCAACCTGCAGCCGGACTTCTTCTTCTCGCCGACGTCGCCCAAGGAGGAAGACGAGGTCCTCTTCGACGCCTCGATCACGCCGAACGCCGGCAACATCGTCAGCTACAAGTGGGACTTCGGTGACGGCGAGACCGGATTCGGGATGCGCATCACGCACTCGTACGTCGTCGCGGCGACCTACAACGTCATCCTGACGGTGACGAACGATCACGGCGTGAGCGCGTCGACGGCTCCCAAGCCGGTGGCCGTTGCCGCCGCGGACAAGCCGTCGGTGACCTTCACGTTCTCGCCGGCCAGTCCGGTCGTCGGACAGGATGTCTTCTTCAACGCGGCGCAAACGACCGTGGCCACCGGCCGAACGATCCGTTCTTACGATTGGGACTTCGGCGACGGCTCGCCGCATGCGTCCGGCGTGAGCCCGAGCCATCGGTATGCGGTCGAGGGGGCGTATGTCGTCACCCTGACGCTCACCGACGATACCGGTCGGACAACCGCGGTGTCGCAGTCGGTGAAGGTGTCGAACACCAAACCGCAGGCGGCCTTCACGTTCTCTCCGACGGCACCGCACGCTGGCACCCCGATTACGTTCAATGCCGGCACGACGACCGTCGCGCCCGGGCGAACGATCGTCAGCTATGCGTGGGACTTTGGCAATGGAGCGACGGGTACGGGGCAGACGACCTCGTATGCTGGCTATCTAACCGATGGCAGCTACGTCGTGACGCTGACCGTGACCGACAGCAGCGGTGAAGTCGGTGTCGCTAGCAATACTGTGACCGTTACTCCGTAAGGTTCGTCGGCACGTGCGTCACGGGAAGACCATGGCAGGGTTGCTGCTGAATCGCAGCCGGCAGGTGCCGGCCGAGGAGACGCCGGCCTTTGCCGGGATCGCGGAGCGGTTCCGGCGGGCCGGGGATCTCGACCGCGCCATCACGTTGTGCCGGGACGGGCTGAAGCGCTTCCCGACGCAGTTGTCGGCGCGCGTCACGCTCGGCTGGGCGCTGCTCGACCGCGGCGAATACGAAGAAGCGCGCGCCGAGCTCGAACAGGTCATCCGCCGCGCGCCCGACAACCTGGCGGCGATCCGCGGCCTGGCCGAACTGCACGACCGCGCCGACAACGCGCCCGCATCGATGGACGCGGCCAGCCAGTGGCAGATGCCCGTGGTAGCCGAGCCGGAGCCGCTGCCAGAGCCGCCGGCCGCTGCGAGCTTCGCCGTGCCCGCGCCGCCCACGCCCGTCCCCGACTGGTCCGCGCCGCTCGCAGTGCCGAACCTCTCATCGTCTTCCGACGAGCAACCGGCCATCATCAATGTTCCGCACGAGTCGTTGTCGTTCTCTTCGTCCGAGCCGGTTGCCGAAGGCGCACCCGAGCACACCGACGAGGCGATCGAGCTGCACTTCGCCGCCGAGGCGTTCAGCTCGGAGGCGTTCGAGATCGAAGGGAACAGGGAACAGGCGACGGGAGACTGGGAGCAGGGGACAGGGATCAGGCTGCAGGAAATAGACGGCAGGCAGGAAACAGGAGTCAGGGGACAGGAAACGGGGGACAGCGGGCAGGCCACCGAGCTCTTCGCGCCGCATGCGCTGGTCGATGCTGGTACCCATCGCGCCGAAGCGTTCAGCGTGAGCGAGACCGCGGCGCGCGTCGAGAATCACGCCGACGAACTGCAGCCCATTGACCTCATGGTCTCCGCTGACGCGCCGGATGCCATCGAGGGGCTGGACCTGGCCGCACTCGCCGACGCGGCCGATGCGGAGGCCGCCAAAGCGGCGCCTGCGTTCGTGCTCTCGCCATTCGAGGCGCACGAGACGACGATCGATCTGGACGCGGAGCCGGGCGACGAGGCATCCGAGCCGGCGCCCGCGTCTGAACTGCCCGCGGGCGTCGGGTCGCTGGACTTCGGCGATCCCTTCGTCCAGCCGGAAGCAGCGCCCATCGCCGCCGCTTCGACGGCTCACGTACCGGCCGCGCTTCCGGTCTCGCCAGTCGAATCGCAACCGCTGCCAGCCGTCGCCGCGTCGACTGGCTTCTCGCTCGATCTGCCGGTCGCGCGCCATGTGCCGGTCGCCCGGCATGCCGATGTGCCGGGCGCGAACGACGAACTGTCGCCGGATCTCGGCGTCGTGTCGCTTGGTCCCTTGGGCGACGTGCCGATCGACGTCGCCGAGCCGATTCATCCGATGGCGTCGCTCGGGGCGGTCGACCTCGCTGACGAGGTGGCGCCCGTCGTCGACAGAACGGCTGCCGCGGATGATCGTGTCGACGCGGCGCGCGAGCCCGTGCCGGAAGCCGCGGCATCCATCCACGACTACGAACTGCCGGCCACGACCGCGGATTCGGACGCCGTCTGGGGTTTCGGCCGTGCCGCCATCGCGGCGCCCGTGGCCATGGCGTCCGAAGCCGTCCCCGGTCCCGCACCTGCGAACCGATCCGCGCTCCGCTCGCTCGAATCGTTCCTGCGCAAGGTGGAAGCCAGACGACTGCAGCTTCAGCTTCAGTCCGGCTCTCCCGCATAATCGGAGCCATGACCGACGCCTCGCGTCCGGACTGGACCGGACGGCTGACCTGCGTGCGAGACGCGCTCGCCGGGCCGGGGCTCGACGCCGTGGTGGTGTCGACGCCCGCGAACCTGCACTATCTCGCGAACTTCACCGGATCGGCCGGTCTCCTCGTCGTCGCACGCGACGGCTGCGTGTTCGTCATCGACGGCCGGTACGAGGCCGGCGTGCGCCAGATGCTCCTGGCCGATGCGATGCCCGCGCTCGACGTCGAGCCGGTCGCGCGGCGCTACGACCTCACGCTCGGCGAAGTCGTCGCCAAGCGCGGCTACACGCGCGTCGGCTTCGAAGCCTCGCACGTCACCGTCGCCACGCTCGCGGCCTGGCAGCGCGCGGCGACCGGCGTCGAATGGGTGCCGACCTACGACGTCGTCGAAGGGCCGCGCCGCATCAAGGACGAGCAGGAGATCTCGATCTTCCGCCGTGGCGGCATTGCCATGGCCGCCGTCGCGGCCCAACTGCCGCGCATCGTCCGGGCGGGGCGGACCGAGATCGAGGTCGCGTCCGGCATCGAGGCGGCGCTTTCAGGGGCCGGCTTTTCGCGTGTGTCGTTCCCGACGATCGTCGCCTCTGGGCCGAACAGCGCGCTGCCGCACGCCCGTCCCACGACCCGCCGGCTCGGGCCAGGTGACTTGGTCGTGCTGGACTTTGGCGGCGTCTTGGACGGATACTGCCTCGACTTGACGCGGATGGCGGCCGTCGAACCCGTCGCGCCCCAGGCGCACGCGCTCTATGCGGCCGTCCGGCTCGCGCACGGGGCGGCCGTATCGGCCGTGCGCCCTGGCATCGAGACTTCGGCCGTCGACGCGGCGGCCAGGGCGGTGCTCGAGGGACGCGGACTCGGCGAGGCGTTTCTGCACGCGACCGGACACGGGCTCGGGCTCGACATCCACGAAGCGCCGCGGCTCGCGCGTGCCGACGCGGGTGCTTCCGAGCGCGTCGAGCCGGGCATGGTCTTCACGATCGAGCCTGGCGCCTATGTGACGGGAGTCGGCGGCGTGCGGCTCGAGGACGACGTGCTCGTGACGACCGACGGGGCCGAGGTGCTGACCGACGCTCCCCGCGACCTGCTGGTT
>DASZOV010000138.1:0-64692 GCA_035550595.1 Vicinamibacterales bacterium | reverse complement strand
GGCGGCGCTCGCCGCGACGGCCTGGACGGGCGCCCCCGCCCGACCGGTCGCAGGTGCGGTCGCCGCCGCCGGCACGTCGCCCGCGAACGCGCGCCGCATGAGCGCGATCGCGATCGGCGCGTCGTGCGCGAAGTCGTTCGCGTGCGCCTCGATGCTGATGCCGCGGTCGATCGCGTTCGGCCGATCCTCGTACGCGATCGCGCGCAGCGCAGCGAAGAACGGCGCGTAGTCGAACTCCGACCAGTCGAGCGGGAAGACGCGGCCCGTGGGGTTCGCCATGTGGAGGTGGCGGATGTGGTCCTTGGCCTCCTCGATGATCGACGGATCCTCGTGCTCGCTCGCGAGGTGATAGAAGTCCACGATCATCTGGAAATTCGGATCGTTGATGGCGTTGACGAGCGCGAAGCCCTCGACGGCCGAGTTGATGATGTTCGACTCCTGCCGGCGCAACGGCTCGAGCGCGATCGTGATGTCGAACGTCCGCGCCAGCGTGGCCGCGCGCCGGCCGAAGTCGACGAGCTGGGCGAACGCCTGATCTTTCGGGAAGCCATCGGGCACGCGCCGCGATCCGCCGCTGCCGAACACGAGGATGTGCACGCCGAGCTGCTGCAGGCGCGGAAACACCTTCTTCATGTAGGCGAGCTGGGCGGCCGGATCGACGGCCGGGCCGGTCACCTTGAGGTTGCCGGGTAAGAACAGGTTCGTCACCGGCACGGGCAGACCGGACTGGGCGACACGGCGGGCCGCCTCGTCGAAGGCCTCGTCGGAGAGCCCGGCGATTTCCGTCGTGCCGAGCTCGATGTAGTCGAAGCCGGCGGCCTTGGCCGCGTCGACGTCCTTCAGCGAGCCGCAATAGCCCACCTGGATCCCGCGTGCCGGCTGCGCCGCGACGTGCGGCGCGGTCAGGAGCAACGCGACGAGCAGCGCGACTCCGATGAGACCCCGTCTTATGACATCAACGATCGCCTGAGATCTCACTAGTCATACCTCATGGTTCATACGGCGAAATCCCGCAAGGCATCCGCCGCGACGTCCCACTCTCCCAGCCACCGATGGAGCGCGCATTGTAGCAGACGATCAGTCCAGGTAACTCGCCAAAATATCGCCAGCTCGCTCCCCGGTCCCTGCGCGCAGATTCGGCTTGATTGTGTACTGGCTCTGTGTATAATCACCGACCAACTGGTATCATCACTCTACGCACTCGCGAACGCAGTGCGGTCCTCTTCAGAGACCTCTCGGTCGCTGGAACGGTCCTGCCACCGTCCCGCTCTACCGGCGTGTCTCGACGACGAGGCCGCGGGGGAGGAGCCGCTCGCGCGACTCATCCCCTGCGGACGCCAACGACCACGGATGACGCCATACGGCCGTGACCAGCGCATCGGTCACGGCCACCACTACCGGAGGACGACATCATGGTACGAGCACTACTCAGAGGGACGACGTCGTGGATGGTCGCCGCAGCACTCCTCGCGGCGACGCCCGCGCTGGCCCAGGTCAGCACGGGCACGGTCTCGGGCACCGTCAAGGACACGCAAGGCGGCGTCTTGCCCGGCGCGACCGCCACACTCGTCAGCGAGACGCGCGGCACGCCGTCGGCGCCGGTGACGACGAATGCCACGGGCGACTTCGTCTTCGTCAACATGGCCGCCGACACCTACACGCTGGTCATCGAGATGCCGTCCTTCAAGACGCTCCGGCGACCGGGCGTCGACGTGAGCGCCGCGACGCGCACGAGTCTCGGCACGCTCGTGCTCGAGGTGGGCGGCGCGACCGAAACGGTCACGGTCACCGACGAGGCGCCCATCATCCAGGCGACGACCGGCGAGCGCTCGTTCACGGTCACGACGCAGTCGGTCGCGAATCTCCCAATCGCGAATCGCAGTTTCGCCTCGCTCGTCGACCTGACGCCGGGCGTCAACGGCGGCAACCGCGTCGGCGACTCCTCGTCGACCGGCGGCGGCTCGAACAACTTCATGATGGACGGCGTCTCGACGGTCGAGCCCGGCAGCAACCGCCTGATGGTGAACGTCAACGTCGAATCGATTGCCGAGGTGAAAGTCCTGACGTCCAACTACCAGGCCGAGTACGGCCGGTCGAGCGGCCTGCAGGTCACGGCCATCACCAAGAGCGGATCGAACCAGTTCCACGGCTCGCTCTACGACGTCGAGCGCAACTCGGACTGGAACGCGAACAGCCAGGTGAACATCCTCAACGGCGATCCGAAGACGACGACCAAGGAGCGCGACTGGGGCTATTCGATCGGCGGCCCGATCGGCAAGCCGGGCGGCAGGAACAAACTGTTCTTCTTCTACGCGCAGGAGTTCCAGCCGCGCACGACCGGCAACAACGTCGTGTCGTTCCGTGTGCCGAGCGCGCTCGAGCGGCAGGGCGACTTCTCCCAGACGACCGACAACAACAACAATCCGTTCCCGTACATCCGCGATTCGCGGCTCTCGGGCTCGTGCAGCGCGTCGAACCAGTCGGCGTGTTTCGCCGACGGCGGCGTCCTCGGACGGATTCCGGCCGACCGCCTGTATGACACCGGCCTCAACATCTTGAATCTCTATCCGCTCCCGAACGTCACCGGACAGGGCGCCTACAACTACCAGCTCACGCGGCCGACACAGAGCCTCACCTCGTGGCAGCCGGTCGTGCGCGTCGACTATCAGCCGTGGACGACGTTCCGCGCCACGGTCAAGTACGCGGGATGGGGACAGCCGCGCCGGACGATCCTCGGATCGCTACCGGGCTTCAACGACACGCAGATGAACCACCCGAGCGTGCCGCTGCTCGCGATCTCGGCCAACTACAACCTCAACGACACGACGTTCCTCGAGGTGACCGGCGGTCACACCGGCCACAGCCAGGCCGGCTGCGGCTTGAACGGCGCCGGCGTCAACTTCTGCGCGGCCGGCTTCCCCATGAATCCAGTCGCGAACCGCTTCAACTCCGGTCTCGACGGCATCCCCTATCTCTTCCCGGACGCCGTCATCGTCCCGTCCGGCTCATATCAGCTCGAGGCGCTGCAGCAGGTGTCACCGCCGATCTTCGACGGCACGCGCGTGCTGCTGCCGCCGGCGTTCCAGTGGGGCAGCCGCATCGGCAACGATCCGCCGAACCTCGTGTACCCGGGCTTCGCCGATCGCGACTCGATCAATGACATCGCCGGAAGCGTGACGAAGGTCGCCGGCCGGCACACGATCAAGGCCGGCTTCTACAACCAGCACGGGACGAAGGAGCAGAACCAGGGCAATCCGTTCGGCACGCTGAACTTCGGCAACGACGCCAACAACCCGATCGACTCGGGCTTCGGCTTCGCCAACGCCGCGCTCGGCATCTTCAGCTCGTACTCGCAGGCCTCGCAGTTCGTCGAAGGCCACTACGTCTATACGAACACCGAAGCCTACATCCAGGACAACTGGAAGGTGACGAGTCAGCTCACGCTCGACTACGGCCTGCGCTTCGTCCACCAGTCGCCGCAATACGACACCGAGTCGCAGGCCGCGAACTTCCTGCCGGAGAAGTACTCGGTCGACTCGGCGCCCGTGCTGTACGTGGCGGCGTGCGCGAACGGCGTCATGCCGTGCTCGGGCACGAACCGGCAAGCACAGAACCCGCTGACCGGCGAGTTGCTCGGTCCCGGAACGACGCTCGCCATCGGCACGATCGTGCCCGGCTCCGGCGACATGACCGACGGGCTCTTCGTGGCCGGCCAAGGCATCGCGAAGACGGCCTACAAGTGGCCGGCGCTCGTCGTCGGGCCGCGCTTCGGCATGGCGTACGACGTGACCGGATCGCAGCGCTTGGTGCTGCGCGGCGGCGCCGGGCTCTTCTTCGATCGGCCGAGCGGCAACTCGGTGTTCGCGCAGGTCACCAATCCGCCCACGCTCGAAAACGCCACGGTCCACAACGGTCAATTGCAGAACCTCGGATCGGCCGGCCTGGCGACCGCCGTGGCGCCGACGCTCGCCGTCTTCGAGTACGACAGCGACATCCCGTCGTCGGTGCAGTGGAACGCCGGCGCGCAGATGGCGCTGCCGTGGAACACGACGCTCGACATCTCCTACGTCGGCCAGCACGGCTACAACATCCTGCAGGGCGTGAACCTCAACGCGGTCGACTTCGGCAGCGCATTCCTGCCCGAGTACCAGGATCCGACGCTCGCGCCGAGCTCGACGGCCGGCGCGTCAGCCCTCACGGGCGATCAAATGCGCGCCATCCGCGGCTACTCGTCGATCAACCAGACGGCGAGCTGGATGTGGCGCACCTATCACTCGGTCCAGTTCTCCTTCCAGCGCCGGTTCACGCACGGGCTGTCGTTCGGCTTCAACGACACGATCGGTATTTACGATCACCAGAATCTCGCGCCGCGGCTCGATCATCGGCCGGACGGATCGTACGTCGTCCGCGCGGATCAGAAGGAGGCTGAAGATCTGCTCGGCAACAACAACCCGCAGACGCACATCATGAAGGCGAACTTCGTGTGGGATCTGCCCGACTACCAGGGTGAGGGGACGCTCGCGCGGACCGTCGGCCTCATCGTGAGCGACTGGCAGTTGTCCGGCATCTGGACGGCGGCGACCGGCGGCGCGTACTCGGTCGGCTACAGCTACCAGAACGGCGGCTCGAACGTGAACATCACCGGCTCGCCCGACTACGGCGCGCGCGTGCGCATCGTCGGCGATCCGGGCGACGGCTGCAGCGACGACGTGTACCGGCAGTTCAACACGGCGGCGTTCCAGGGGCCGCTGCCGGGCAGCGTCGGCCTCGAGTCGAGCAACAACTACCTGCGGGGCTGCTTCTCGAGCGTGCTCGATCTGTCGATCGCGCGCAACATCGAGATCGGCGGCGGTCGCGCCGTGCAGTTGCGCGTCGACCTCTTCAACGCGCCGAATCAGGCGGGCATCACGGGCCGCAACACGACGCTCAATCTGTCGAGCCCCTCCGATCCGGTGACGGCGCAGAACCTGCCGTTCGACGCGTCCGGCAACCTCGTCGACTCGCGGTCGCGGCCGCGCGGCGCGGGCTTCGGCGTGGCGAACAATTATCAGTCGCCGCGCACGGTGCAGGCACAGATTCGCTTCTCGTTCTGACCGATCGCGACGGGACTCCGGCACGCGCCGGAGTCCCGTCCTGTCGTTTCGCCCGGCCGATCACGTCTCTTTCACAGCGTCTCGTCACACCCCGCGTCATCTCGATCTCGACGTTTCGACCAAGTCTCATCAGACCACTTTGACTGATATCGCCTCATAGGTGCTGAGACCTGCAACAGATCTCACGCCGAATGCACTAAAAATCAGGCCATTTTTCGTCTAGGCGACTGGCGCCTTGCACGATGGTCGACTTTATGTACAATGCCGACGAACTGGTATTATCAGTCTCATTCCACCTAGTCACTGGGTGACGGGCCTGTCGCGGCATCCCGGCGGCATTCCGCCGCGCACGACCATCCCTTCTCCTGCCCGGTCGCGCGGGACTCCTCTCCTCCCGGCGATGTCGGGCAGGCCCGTCACCCTGCGGTTCGGCACCACCGGAGGAACGGTACATGGAACGAGTCAGGCTCAAGACAGTCGTCGTCGGCCTTTCCCTCGTGCTCGCTGCGTGGTCGAGTCCCGCCTGGGGACAGGTCGCGACGAGCACGCTCAGCGGCACCGTCAAAGACACCACGGGAGGTGTGATCCCGGGTGCGACGATCACCTTGACCAGTGAAACCAAGGGCACCACCTCGACACCCGTCGTCACCAACGGCACGGGCGACTTCGTGTTTCCGAACGTCGCCCCTGACACCTACACCGTGCAGGTCGAGATGTCCGCCTTCAAGACGCTCAAGCACACGGGCGTCCAGGTGGACGCCGGCTCGCGCGTGGCGCTCGGCACGCTGACGCTCGAGGTCGGCGGCGCGACCGAAGTCGTGAACGTGACGAGCGAAGTCCCGACCATCCAGACGACGAGCGGTGAGCGATCGATGACGGTCACGACCGAGGCCGTCGAGAATCTGCCCATCGCCTCACGGAGCTTCGACGCGCTCATCTCGCTCACGCCCGGCGTCAGCGGCACGAACCGCGTCGGCGACACGGCGTCGACCGGCGGCAGCGACAACAACTTCATGATGGACGGCGTCTCGACGATGGACACCGGCAGCAATCGACTCGTGATGAAGGTGAACGTCGAGTCGATCGCCGAAGTGAAAGTGCTGACGTCCAACTACCAAGCGGAATACGGCCGGTCGAGCGGCCTGCAGGTGGCGGCCATCACGAAGAGCGGATCGAACCACTTCCACGGATCGCTGTACGACGTCGAACGCAACTCCGACTGGAACGCCAACAGCGAGCGCAACATCCTCAACGGCGACCCGAAGGGCGTGTCGAAACAACGCGACTGGGGCTATTCAATCGGCGGTCCGGTCGGCAAGCCCGGCGGCACCAACAAGCTTTTCTTTTATTACACGCAGGAGTTCAACCCGCGCACGACGGGCGGCAACACGCAGCGGTGGCGGATGCCGACCGTGCTCGAGCGCCAGGGCGACTTCTCGCAGACCTACGACAACCTCGGCAATCTGTATCCGTACATCCGCGACGCGTCGAAGCCTGGCGCGTGCAGCGCGTCGGATCAGTCGGCGTGCTTCGCCGATGGCGGCGTGCTCGGCCGCATTCCGGCCGATCGGCTGTACCAGACCGGGTTGAACATCCTCAACATGTGGCCAACGCCGAACATCGACGGCACGGGGCTCGCCTACAACTACGTGACGCAAAGCGCGACGCAGAAACTGACGGGCTGGCAGCCGGTCGTCAAGCTCGATTACCAGCCGTGGTCGGCGCTGCGCGCGAGCTTCAAGTACGCCGCCTACGGCCAGGCCGATCGCACCATCCTCGGCTCCATTCCCGGGTTCAACGATACCCAACAGCAGAACCCTGTCGTCTACACGGACGCGGCGACGATCGACTACACGATCTCGCCGACGATGTTCCTCGAAGGCACCTACGGCCACAGCTTCGCAGAAGAGGCCGGGTGCGCGCTCGTCGGCGGATCACCGCAGTTCTGCCAGAGCGCGCTGCAGATGAACCCGACGTCGAATCGCAACAACATCGGGCTGGGCGGTCTGCCGTACATCTTCCCGGATGCGACCGTCATCGATCCCGACTACTACGCGTATCGCGTGTTGAACAAGGTCAACCCGCCGATCTGGGACGGCTCGCGCCTGCTCCTGCCGCCGAGCTTTTCGTGGGGCAATCGCATCACCACGTCGAGCTCGCCGTACGCGCCGCCCAATCTCGGCTTCCCCGGCTACCTGAACACGATCTCGACGCACGACCTCGCGGTGAACCTGACGAAGATCGCGGGCCGGCACACGATCAAGGTGGGCTTCTACAACCAGCACAGCTACAAGGCGCAGCAGGCCAACAACAACGCGCTCGGGTCGATCAACTTCTCGAACGACACGAACAACCCCATCGACGCGCAGTACGGCTTCGCCAATGCCGCGCTCGGCATCTTCGATTCGTATCAGCAGGCGCCGGCCTACATCGAAGGCAACTGGGTCTACAACAACGCCGAGTGGTTCGCGCAAGACAACTGGAAGCTCACCGATCGACTGACACTCGACTACGGCTTGCGGTTCGTCCACCAGCAGCCGCAGTACGACGAGCTCGGCCAGACGTCGAACTTCCTCGTCGACAAATGGCAGCCGTCGGCCGCGCCGGCGCTCTATCTGCCAGGTTGCGCAAACGACAGCTACCCGTGCTCGGGCAGCGCGCGACAGGCGCTCAACCCGGTCACCGGCGAACTGCTTGGACCGAACACCGCGCTCGCGATCGGGACGATCGTGCCCAACTCGGGTGACGAAGCGAACGGCTTGTTCGTGGCTGGTCAGGGCATCGCGAAGACGACCTACACGTGGCCGGCCGTGGCCGTTGGACCGCGCTTCGGCCTGGCCTATGACGTGACCGGCACGCAGCGACTCGTCGTGCGCGGCGGCGGTGGACTGTTCTTCGATCGGCCGAGTGGCAACTCCGTCTTCGCACAAGCGGCGAATCCGCCGTTCTCCGGTGCCGTCACGGTGCAGTACGGCCAGTTGCAGAGCCTCGGATCCGGAGGCCTGACGACGACCGCGGCGCCGTCGCTGAACGTCTTCCAGTACGACAGCCCGTTGCCTTCGTCGGCGCAATGGAATGCGGGCGCGCAGATGGCGCTGCCGTGGAGCACGACACTCGACGTCTCTTACGTCGGCCAGCACGGCTACAACATCGTCACCGGCGTGAACATCAACGCCGTCGACTTCGGCACGGCATATCTGGATCAGTACCAGGATCCGACGCTCAAGCCGAGCACGACGCCTGGCGCCACGGCCGTGACCACGAACCTGATGAGGCCCTATCAGGGCTACGGATCGATCTCGAGCAACCAGGCCATCGGCTGGCGCACGTATCACTCGATCCAGCTCTCGTTCCAGCGGCGTTTCGTGCACGGCCTGTCGTTCGGTTTCAACGACACGATCGGACTGTACGACCACAGCAACGTCGGCCTGCGCCTCGAGCACAACCCCGACGGCACGTACACGACGCGCGCCGATCAGGGCGAAGCGCAGGATCTGCTCGGCGACAACCATCCGCAGACGCACATCCTCAAGGCCAACTTCGTCTGGCAACTGCCGACGCTCCAGACCGATCGGTCGGGCTTGCGCGTGTTGAGCTACATCATCAACGACTGGCAGTTGTCGGGGATCTGGACGGCGTCGACGGCTGGCTACTACACCGTCGGCTACTCGTACCAGAGCAACGGCGGCAACGTGAACCTCACCGGGTCGCCCGACTACGGCGCGCGCGTGCGGCTCGTCGGCGATCCGGGTGCGGGCTGCAGCGATGACATCTACCGGCAGTTCGACGTGGCGGCGTTCGCCGGTCCGCTGCCCGGCAGCGTCGGCCTCGAATCGGGCAACGGGTATCTGCAGGGCTGCGCCTCGAGCGTGCTCGACCTCGCCATCGCTCGTACGATTCGGCTCGGCGGCGGTCGCAGCGCGCAGTTCCGGCTCGACATCTTCAACGCGCCCAACAGCGCCGAGATCACGGGCCGCAACACGTCGATGACGCTCGCCAACCCGACCGCCTCGACGACGCCCGTCAATCTGCCGTACGACGCGGACGGCAATCTCGTGTCGTCGCGATCGAAGCCGAGCAACGCGGGCTTCGGCATGGCCAACGGATGGCAGGATCCGCGCACGATTCAAGCCCAGATCCGCCTCTCGTTCTGATCGTCCCTCCGGCTGCGGGCGGGCCGCCGACCGGCGTGCCCGCCCGCAGCACGCCACAAGGTTCATCCTCTTTCAAAGCAAATTAAAGTATTGGCACACCACTGAATATTTTGGTCCGCTGCTCCGCCCCTGTCAGGCAAGGAACCGTGGCGCGTCATCGAGCAGTATTCAGCGCAAATTACCGTCTATTTTCAACATCAGGCGCGACAACCTGCGACAACCTCCGCGCTTGACGGCCCAGTCGCGATCCACTATAGTTCGCCGATTGGTATGATATGTCATACCAGTTAACGACTCATAGTTAATCCACTCGAATCGCATCCGCGATTCCCTCGCGTTTCGAGGCCCCCGTGACGTGCCGTGCATCGACCGTTGCAAACGACGCCATGGGAACGCCGCGAGACCTGCAGGAGGCCCCATGACGTGGACGCGTGGAAGAACCGTCCTCGCGGTCGCCCTCGTCGGTATCGCGACGATGGCGGCGCCGGTCAACGCGCAGATCACGACCGGTTCGGTCGTCGGCACGATCACGGACGCGCAGGGCGGGGCCCTGCCCGGCGCCTCGGTGACGCTCGTGAGCGCCACCAAGGGCACGAAGTCCCCGGTCGTCGTCACGAACGAAACCGGCGATTTCGTCGTGCCGAATACGCCAGCCGACACGTACACGATCGAGGTCGTGATGTCGGGCTTCAAGACGTTGAACCGGTCGGGCATCACGGTCAACGCCGGATCGCGCACGTCGGTTGGCCGGCTCACGCTCGACGTCGGCGGCGTGCAGGAAGTCGTCGACGTCACCGGCGAAGCGCCGCTCATCCAGGCGACGTCCGGCGAGCGGTCCTTCACCGTGCAGCCGGATGCCGTCCAGAACCTGCCCATCGCCACGCGCAGCTTCGACGCGCTGGCCTCGCTCGCGCCCGGCGTGAGCGGCACGAGCCGCATCGGCGGTGGCGGCGACAGCAACTTCATGATGGACGGCGTCTCGACGCTCGACACAGGCAGCAACCGCCTGCTGATGCAGGTCAACGTCGAGTCGATCGCGGAAGTGAAGGTGCTGACGTCGAACTATCAAGCGGAGTATGGACGATCGAGCGGCCTGCAGATGACGGCTGTCACCAAGAGCGGCACGAACCAGTTCCACGGATCACTCTACGACGTCGAGAACAACTCGGACTGGGGCGCCAACAGCAAGACCAACATCCTCAACGGCAACCCGAAACCGGTCTCGAAGTCCCGCGAGTGGGGCTACTCGATTGGCGGACCGGTCGGCAAACCCGGTGGCAACAACAAGCTCTTCTTCTTTTACGCGCACGAATTCCAGCCGCTCACTTCAGGAGGCAACACGCGGCGCTTCCGGATGCCCACGGCGCTCGAACGCGCGGGCGACTTCTCGCAGTCCTACGACAACCTCGGCAATCGCTATCCGTACATCAAGGATCCGACGCTCGCCGCGCCGTGTTCGGCGAGCAACACGGCCGGGTGTTTCGCCGACGGCGGCGTCCTCGGCCGCGTGCCGGCGAACCGGCTCTACGCGCCGGGCATCGCGGTCCTCAATCAATATCCGCTGCCGAACATGGACGGCGCCGGCCTGCCCTACAACTACCAGATCACGGCGCCCGTCCAGCACCTGTTGGCGTATCAGCCCGTCATCAAGATTGACTATCAACCGAAGCCGGCGCTCCGGGCCTCGGTGAAGTACGCGGCCTGGGATCAGCGTGCGCAGGTGATTCTCGGCACGCTGCCGGGCTTCAACGACACGATCCAGCCACGCCCCATCGTCTCGACGCTCGCGACGACCGTGGACTACAGCTTCAGTCCGACGACGTTCTTCGAGGTCACCTACGGCCACAGCACGAACGAGGAAGCGGGATGCGCGCTGCGAGGCGGGGCGCCGGTCTTCTGCCAGAGTGGCATCCCCACCAATGACATCTCGAACATGAACAACGCGGGCCTGGGCGATCTGCCATTGCTCTTTCCAGACGCGACGGTCCTCGATCACAGCTCGTACGCGTACGAAATTCTGAATGGGCTCAATCCCCCGTTCTGGGACGGCACGCGGATCCTCAAGGCGCCGACGTTCCAGTGGGGCAACCGCGTGGCCAACGCGCCGCCGAGCATCCTCTTCCCCGGCTTCCTGAACACGAACCCGACGCAGGACGTCTCGGTGAGTCTCACGAAAGTCGCCGGCGCCCATACGCTCAAGGCGGGCTTCTACAACACGCACAGCGTGAAGAAGGAGCAGGACAACAGCAATCCGTTCTTCGGCACGCTGAACTTCGCGAATGACACGAACAACCCGTTCGACACCTCGTTCGGCTACGCGAACGCCGTGCTCGGCATCTTCGACTCGTACAGCCAGGCCTCGTCGTACGTCGAGGGCCGGTACATCTACAACAACGCCGAGTGGTACGTGCAGGACAACTGGAAGGTCAACAAGGCGCTGACGCTCGACTACGGCCTGCGCTTCGCGCACCAGGCCGCGCAATACGATGCGAGCGGCCACGAGTCCAGTTTCATCCTCGATCAGTACTCGCCTGCCGACGCGCCGCTCCTCTACGCGGCCGGCTGCGCGAACGGCGCCTATCCGTGCTCGGGGCGCGACCGCCAGGCCATGAACCCGCTCACGGGCGCGCTGCTCGGTCCCAGCACGGCGCTCGCCATCGGCACGATCGTCCCCGACACGGGCGACCCGCTGAACGGCATCTACGTGCCCGGCGCGGCGGCGACGTACTCCTATCCGGCGGTCGGCATCGAGCCGCGATTCGGCATGACCTACGACCTCACCGGCGAACAGCGCGTGGTGCTGCGTGGCGGCGCGGGCCTCTTTTTCGATCGACCGCAGTTCACGGCGTCCGAGCAGGTCACCAACCCGCCGGCCACCGTGCAGACCACCGTGCAATACGGCCAGTTGCAGACGCTCGGCACAACCGGCCTGCTCTTGAACGGCGCGCCCACGATCTCCGACGTGCAGCACGATCTGCCGCTGCCGAAGTCCGTGCAGTGGAACGGCGGCGTCCAACTCGCGCTGCCGTTGTCGTCGACGATCGACGTCGAGTACGTCGGCCAGCACGCCTGGGACACGCAGCAGTCGGTCAACATCAACGCCATCGATCTCGGGACGGCCTTCCTCCCGGAGTTCCAGGATCCGACGCTTCCCCCGAGCGCCGTTCCCGGCGCCACGGCCGTCTCGACCAACATGCTCCGCGCCATCCAGGGCTACGGTGCCATTCGCCAGTTGTCGGCCGTCGGTTGGAGCTGGTACCACTCGATCCAGATCTCGCTGCAGCGCCGGTTCACGCACGGCCTCTCGTTCGGCTTCGTCGACACGATCGGCTTGTCGAACACGACGAACACCACGCCTCGCCTCGAGCACAACGCCGACGGCACCTATACGATCCGCAGCGATCAGGCGCAGGCCGACGCGCTCCTCGGCACGAACGCCTCGCTCGTCCGGCACACGATGAACACGAACTTCGTGTGGACGCTGCCGACGATCACGAGCCAGCAGAAAGTGCTGCGCGCGTTGGCCGTCGTCGCCAATGACTGGCAGATCGCCGGGATCTGGACGGCGTCGACCGGCAGTCCGTACACCGTGGGCTTCAGCTACCAGAGCAACGGATCGAGCATCAATCTCACCGGGTCGCCTGACTACGCGGCACGCGTGCGGATCAACGGCGATCCCGGCGCTGGGTGCAGCGACGACCGGTTCCGGCAATTCAACACCGCCGCGTTCCTTGGACCGGCGGTCGGCAGCGTCGGGCTCGATTCCGGCGTCGGCTATCTGGATGGGTGCTTCTCGAGCGTCCTCAATCTGTCGTTGAGCCGCACCATCCGTCTGGGCGGCAGCCGCTCGGTCCAACTGCGTGTCGACGCGTTCAATGCGCCCAATCAGGCGAGCATCACGGGACGGAACACGACGATGACGCTGGCCAATCCGAATGCGCCCGACGCGCCGCTCAATCTGCCCTTCGACGCGAACGGCAACCTGATCACGTCGCGATCGCTGCCGAGCAACGCGGGCTTCGGCGTCGCCAACGGCTATCAGGTGCCGCGCACGGTGCAGGCACAGATTCGCTTCTCGTTCTGACGATCTCTCCGGCCGCGGGGCCCGGGACGCCGGCCGGTGTCCCTTCCCGCGGCTCCCGGCCGCCCCTGGAGCGCACGCTCGTCGACGCCTCGGCAGGCGCCGAACGAGCGTGCGCACTGCCTGTGGTGAATCGCGAGAAGGTTCATCCTCTATGTCTCTCTTCTGAAATATTGGTACACCACTGAACGTCACGGCCCGCCTTCGATCCGTGGCGCGAACCGTCCTGGCACGCGAGGGCGATGCGCGCGCAATCAGCCCAAAATACGAGGAAATTCGCCGACAATCCCGTCGGTTCTCTTCGACGACTTTGTCGCTTGACGCGCCAATCGGCAATCGACTATAGTGCGCCGACTGGTATGATATGTAATACCAGTAAACGAATAAACGTTTATCCACTTGAATCGCCCCGTCGCGATTCCCCGCGTTTCGAGGTCCCTGTGACGCGATCGCATACCGTCGTCCTCATCCTCCTCGGCGCAACGGCCGTTGCCGCGGTCGGCGCGCAAAGTCAGTCGCCCAGTCATCCGTGGCCGCCGGGCGTGCAGTCGGTCTCCACCGGCCCGGACTCGGCCCCGCCGCTGTCACCGGCCGACGCCATGAAGACCTTCTACATGCCGCCCGGCTATCACCTCGAGCTCGTCGCGAGCGAGCCGCTCGTGCAGGACCCGGTCGCGATGGACTGGGACGCGTCCGGCCGCCTCTGGGTGGTCGAAATGCCCGGCTTCGTCCAGGACCTGGACACCGTCGAGCCGAATCCCGCCCCCATCGGCCGCGTCGTCGTCCTCGAGGACACGAATCACGACGGCACGATGGACAAGCGGACGGTGTTCGCCGATGGCCTGGTGCTCGCGCGCGCCATCAAGGTCACCGAGCACGGCGTGCTCGTCGGCGAACCGCCCTACGTCTGGCTCATGCGCGATACCGACGGTGATCTGCACGTCGACACGAAAGAGCAGCTCACCGACGGATATGGTCGCCGCGAAGGCCGCGTCGAGGAAAACGCCAGCTCGCTGTTCTGGGCGATGGACAACCGCATTTACACGTCGAACAGCGACGTCGAGTTCCATTTCGCGGACGGCAAGTTCACCGCCGAACCGACGCTCTCACGCGGCGAGTGGGGCGTGACCCAGGACGACGCGGGGCACATCTACCGGAATTCGAACGAGTCGGCGCTGCACGTCGATCTCGTGCCGACGCAGTACTTCGCGCGCAATCCCGCGCTCCTCCGCACGCGTGGCAGCTACGAAGGCCTCAATGGCACGGATGGCCAGGTCAACACGGTCTGGCCGGTGCGGCCGACGCCGGGCACCAACCGCGCGTATCAACAGGGCATCGATCGACCGGACGGATCGCTCGCGCGCTTCACCTCGGCCTGCGGGCCGATGGTGTACCGCGGCGACCGTCTTCCGCCGGATCTCTACGGCAACGCCTTCGTCGCCGAGCCGGCCGCCAATCTCGTGAGCCGCATCATCGTCAACGACGATGGATCGGGACTCCAGGCACGCAAGGCATACGAGCAAGGCGAATTCCTGGCGTCGACCGACGAGCGCTTCCGACCGGTCTTCATCGCGAACGCGCCCGACGGCACGCTGTACGTCGTCGACATGTATCGCGGCATCATTCAACAGCGCGCCGACGTCACCGAGTACCTGCGCGACCAGATTCTCGGACGCAAACTCGAGCACCCGACCGGGCTCGGCCGCATCTACCGCGTCGTCTACGACGGCCTCACGCGCGACACGACCGTTCCGGCCTTGTCGAACGCGCCGGTCGCCACGCTCGTCCAGACGCTCACCCATCCGAACGGCTGGTGGCGAGACACGGCCGAGCGCGTGCTCGTCGAGCGCGGCGACCGATCGGCCGTCGGTCCGCTCACGACGCTGGCGAGCACGGCCACCGAGGGCCGGACGCGGGTTCAGGCGCTCTGGACGCTGGACGGCCTGGGCGCGATCGAGCCGGACACGGTCGTCCATGCGCTCGCCGATCCGTCACGCGACGTGCGCGCGGCGGCGCTGCGCATCGCCGAGCGATGGCTCGGCGACGACAGCCATCCCGCGGTGCGCACCGCCGTCCTCGCGCTCACGAGCGACAACGACTGGGCGGTGCGCGATCAACTCGGCGCCACGCTCGGCACGCTTCCGGCGGCCGCGCGCGCGACGGCCGTGGCGGCGTTCCTCGAACACCACTCGGACGACCCGGTCGCGCTCGACGCGGCGTTGAGCAGCATCAGCGGCAGCGAGACGGCCACGCTCGATGCACTGCTGGCCTCGTCCGAAGAAACACCGCAGCGCGCCGATGCGATCGCGGCCGTGGCGGCGACGATCGTCCGCGGCGACGACAGCGCGACCGTGGCACACGTGCTCGACGGCGCGGCCAGCGCGTCGCGGCCCGCGTGGCAACGATCGGCCCTGCTGCGCGGCGCGGAAGTCGCGCTCATCGGCGCGCCGATGCCGGGCACGCCGGCTCCCACGGGACGACGGACGGCGGCCGGTCCCGCGGCTGGCGCGACGCCTTGTCCGACGTGTCCTGGCGGACGCGCCGGCCCGGGTGGCGCGTATGCGTACTCGACGCCGAGTCTCAACCGCGTCGGCGGCGTGACCGGCGGCCCCGCAGGTGCGGCGCGAGCCACGACGGCTGGCCGCGGACGTGCCGGCGGCGCGGGACGGAGCCTCCAGCTCACGAGTGAGCCCTCGGCGTTCGTGGCCCTCGCCTCGAACGGCGGCGATCTCGCCCCGCGTGCGACGCGCGTGCTGACGCGCATCGTCTGGCCAGGCAAAGCCGGCGCGCCGGCACCGGTCGCGCCACTCACGGCAGACGAACAGCGCCGCTTCGACGCGGGTCGAACGGTCTACCAGAACATCTGCCAGGCGTGCCATCAGCCCGATGGCCGCGGGCAGGAAAAGGTCGCGGCGAGCCTGGTCGGCTCGACGCTGGCGCTCGGTCCCGCCGACGTGACGGCGCGCATTCTTCTCAACGGAAAAGAAGGCTCCATCGGTCTGATGCCGCCGGTCGGCCAGGTGCTGAACGACGAGCAGATTGCCGATGTCCTGACGTACGTCCGGCGCGAGTGGGGCCAGACCGGATCGCCCGTGAATCCGTCGACCATCGCCTCGGTCCGTGCCGAGACCGCCGGCCGCGCGCGGCCGTGGACGAACGACGAACTCTTGGCGCTCGCCGCCCGCGAGCGCTCGGCGCAGTAAGCGCTGCCGTATGACACACGCCGCGCACGATTCGTGTGCGCGGCGCGAGAGCCCTGGCCCGTAAGCGACGCAACCCGTAGGAGGACCCATGAGGTGGACGCGTGGAATAGCTGCCCTGGCGGCCGTACTCGTCGGCATGACGACGATGGCGGTGTCAGCCAGTGCGCAGATCACGACCGGTTCGGTCGTCGGCACGATCACGGACGCGCAGGGCGGAGCCCTGCCCGGCGCCTCAGTGACGCTCGTGAGCGCCACGAAGGGCACGAAGTCTCCGGTCGTCGTCACGAACGAAACCGGCGACTTCGTTGTGCCGAATACGCCAGCCGACACGTACACGATCGAGGTCGTGATGTCGGGCTTCAAGACGTTGAACCGGTCAGGCATCACGGTCAACGCCGGATCGCGCACGTCGGTCGGCCGGCTCACGCTCGACGTCGGTGGCGTATCGGAGGTCGTCGACGTCACTGGCGAGGCGCTGGCCGTCCAGACGACCAGCGGCGAGCGGTCGATGACCGTGCCGACCGATGCCGTGCAGAACCTGCCCATTGCGACGCGCAGTTTCGACGCGCTCATCTCGCTCACGCCCGGCGTCAGCGGCACGAACCGCGTCGGCGACACCGCGTCGACCGGCGGTGGTGACAACAACTACACGATGGACGGCGTCTCGACGATGGACACCGGCAGCAACCGGCTGGTCATGAAAGTGAACGTCGAGTCGATCGCCGAAGTGAAGGTGCTGACCTCCAACTATCAGGCGGAGTACGGCCGGTCGAGCGGCCTGCAGGTCGCCGCCATCACCAAGAGCGGCACGAACCAGTTCCACGGATCGCTGTACGACGTCGAACGCAACTCCGACTGGAACGCCAACAGCGAGCGGAACATCCTCAACGGCGACCCGAAGGGCGTGTCGAAGCAGCGCGACTGGGGTTATTCGATCGGCGGTCCGATCGGCAAGCCCGGCGGGAACAACAAGCTCTTCTTCTTCTACACGCAGGAGTTCAACCCGCGGACCACGGGCGGCAACACGCAGCGGTGGCGGATGCCGACCGTGCTCGAACGCCAGGGCGACTTCTCCCAGACCTACGACAACCTCGGCAATCTGTATCCGTACATCCGCGACGCGTCGAAGTCCGGGGCGTGCAGCGCGTCGGATCAATCCGCGTGCTTCGCGGATGGCGGCGTGCTCGGCCGCATTCCGGCCGATCGGCTGTATCAGACGGGGTTGAACATCCTGAACCACTGGCCGGCGCCGAACATCGACGGCACGGGCCTCGCCTACAACTACGTGACGCAGAGTGCCACGCAGAAACTCACGGGCTGGCAGCCGGTCGTCAAGCTCGATTACCAGCCATGGTCAGCGCTGCGCGCGAGCTTCAAATACGCCGCCTACGGGCAGGCCGATCGCACGATCCTTGGATCGATCCCCGGGTTCAACGATACGCGGCAGCAGAACCCGGTCGTGTTCACCGATGCGGCCACGGTCGACTACACCGTCAACCCCACGACGTTCCTGGAAGTGGTTTACGGCCACAGCCAAGCCGAGGAAGCTGGCTGCGCGCTCGTCGGCGGGTCACCGCAGTTCTGTCAGAACGCGCTGCAGATGAACCCGACGTCGGACCGGAACAACATCGGGCTCGGCGACCTCCCGTACATCTTCCCGGATGCCACGGTCATCAATCCCGACTACTACGCGTATCGCGTGCTGAACAAGGTCAACCCGCCGATCTGGGACGGCTCGCGCCTGCTCCTGCCCCCGAGCTTCTCCTGGGGCAACCGCGTCACCAACAACCCGCCGAACCTCGGCTTCCCCGGCTACCTGAACACGATCAGGACCGACGACATCGCCGTGAACCTCACCAAGGTCGCCGGCCGTCACACGCTGAAGGCGGGCTTCTACAACACGCACAGTTACAAGGCGGAGCAGCCCAACAACAACGCGCTCGGGTCGATCAACTTCTCGAACGACACGAACAACCCGCTCGACGCGCAGTTCGGCTTCGCGAATGCCGCCCTCGGCACCTTCGACTCCTACCAGCAGGCGCCCGCGTACATCGAGGGCAACTGGGTTTACAACAACACCGAGTGGTTCGTGCAGGACAACTGGAAGTTCACCGATCGGCTGACGCTCGACTACGGCTTGCGGTTCGTCCACCAGCAGCCGCAGTACGACGAGCTCGGCCAGACGTCGAATTTCCTCCTCGACAAGTGGCAGCCATCGGCCGCACCTGCGCTCTACCAGGCGGGGTGTGCGAACAATAGCTACCCGTGTTCGGGCAGCGCGCGACAGGCGCTCGATCCGGTGACCGGTGCGCTCCTCGGACCGAACACCGCGCTCGCGATCGGCACGATCGTGCCCAACTCGGGCGACGAGGCGAATGGCCTCTTCGTGGCCGGGCAGGGCATCGCCAAGACCACTTACACGTGGCCGGCGGTCGCCGTCGGGCCGCGCTTCGGCATGGCCTATGACGTGACCGGCACGCAGCGCCTCGTGCTGCGCGGCGGCGGTGGACTGTTCTTCGATCGGCCGAGCGGCAACTCGGTTTTCCCGCAGGCTTCCAACCCGCCGTTCTCCGGCACCGTGACCGTCCAGTACGGCCAGTTGCAGAGCCTCGGATCGGGTGGCTTGACGACGAAGACACCGCCGGCGCTGAACATCTTCCAGTACGACAGCCCGCTGCCCTCCTCGGCGCAGTGGAATGCCGGTGCGCAGATGGCGCTTCCCTGGAGCACGACGCTCGACGTCTCCTACGTCGGCCAGCACGGCTACAACATCGTCACTGGCGTGAACATCAACGCGGTCGACTTCGGCACGGCGTATCTGGATCAATACCAGGATCCGACGCTCACACCGAGCACGACACCGGGTGCCACGGCGGTCACGACGAACCTGATGCGCCCCTATCAAGGCTACGGGTCGATCTCGAGCAACCAGTCGTTTGGCTGGCGCACGTATCACTCGCTGCAGATCTCCTTCCAGCGCCGCTTCGTCCATGGCCTGTCGTTCGGCTTCAACGACACGATCGGCCTCTACGATCACAGCAGCGTTGGCTTGCGCCTCGAGCACAACCCCGACGGCACGTATACGACACGTGCCGATCAGGGCGACGCGCAGGATCTGCTCGGCGACAACCACCCGCAGACGCACATCCTGAAGGCCAACTTCGTCTGGCAGTTACCGACGCTGCAGGCCGATCGGTCCGCGTTGCGCGTGCTGAGCTACATCATCAACGACTGGCAGTTGTCGGGCATCTGGACGGCGTCGACGGGCTCGTACTACACCGTCGGCTACTCGTACCAGAGCAACGGCGGCAACGTGAACATCACGGGATCGCCTGACTACGCCGGCCGCGTGCGCCTCGTCGGCGATCCCGGCGCGGGCTGCAGTGATGACATCTACCGGCAATTCAACGCCTCGGCGTTCGCGGGTCCGCTGCCCGGCAGCGTGGGCCTCGAATCGGGTAACGGCTACGCGCAAGGATGCGCGTCGAGCGTGCTCGACTTCGCCATCGCTCGCACGATTCGGCTCGGCGGCGGCCGCAGCGCGCAGTTCCGGCTCGACATCTTCAACGCGCCCAACAGCGCGCAGATCACGGGCCGCAACACCACCGTGACCCTTGCCAACCCGAACACGTCGACGACGGCCGTGAACCTGCCGTATGACGCGGACGGCAATCTCGTGTCGTCGCGGTCGAAGCCGAGCAACGCGGGCTTCGGCATGGCCAACGCGTGGCAGGATCCGCGCACGATCCAGGCGCAGATCCGGTTCTCGTTCTAGGGCACGGGCGCGATCGAACCGCGTCCTCTCACCGTTCGGCCGTACGGCCGGGTTTCCCGCGTGGCGGGGCCCGGCCGTACGACCAGCGGGTCGCCGCTCAGGTACCGCAATGCACACCGCCCTCTTCACCGTCTCGTTCGCCGGCTTCTGGGGTCAGGACCGGCTGACGCTCGACGAGTCCATCGATCTCGCTGCCGCTCTTGGCTACGACGGCGTCGAGATCATGGGCAAGCGTCCGCACCTGTCGCCACTCGACTACAGTGTCGACGACTGTCGCCGGTTGCGTGACCGTCTCGAGACGCGCGGTCTCGGCGTCGCTGCCGTGGCCGCGTACACCGACTTCGGGCTGGCGCCCGACGCGGAAGTTCCCCTCGTTGACGTGCAGGTCGCCTACGTCGCCGATCTGGCGGCGCGCGCGGCCGCCCTCGGCTCCGATCTCGTCCGCGTCTTCACGTCATTCGAGCACACCGCATCGAACGTCACGACGCTGTGGCAGCGTACGCTCGATGCCATCCGCGCCTGCTGTGATCGTGCCGCGCCGTTCGGCGTTCGCATCGGGCTGCAGAATCATCACGACCTCGCGGTCGACACGCGCGCGTACGTGCAATTCGCCGACGAGGTCGATCGGACGAACCTCGCGTTGATGTACGACTGCTGGTCCCCGACGCTTCGCGGCGAGGACGTCGTCGCCCACGCGCGTGCGCTGGCGCCGCGCATGGCCATGACGACGGCAGCCGACTACATCGTGCTGCCGCGCTGGCAGTACGTGCCGGCGGCGGTCAACTACGTGCCGCGCGAACCGCCGTCCGTTCGGGCCGTGCCCATGGGCGACGGCGATCTTCCCTACGACGCGTTTTTCGGCGCGCTCCGCGAAGGCGGATTCAACGGCTGGGTGTCCTACGAGATGTGCTCGCCCCTCGTCGGCGGCGGCTCACGGGACCGGCTGACGGCGTGCGCGCGCCGCTTTCTCGACTACATGAGTCGTCACGCATGACCGACGTCAGCAGCGAGCCCATTGGCGCCGCCCCGTCCGCGGCGCCGTTCGACATCCTCATCGTCGGCGGCGGCATGATCACCGCCGATCTGATTCTGCCGTCCGTCTATCACTTGCAGCGCACGGGTCGCGTCGGACGGATCCTGATTTCCGCGCGTACGAGCGAGCCGCTTCGCGCGCTCCAGTCGCATCCGGACCTCGCGCGCGCGTTCCCGGGATCGACCTTCGAGGCGCACCCGTCGCTGTCGACGCCACCCGAGGCGCCGTATCCCGATCTGTATCGCGACGTCATCGCGTCACTCGCGCCGCGGCAGATGGTCATCGTCGCCGTGCCCGATGCGTTGCACTATACGGTCGTCCGCGAGGCGCTGACTCACGAGCAGCACGTCTTGTGCGTCAAGCCGCTCGTCCTTCGTCACGCCGAGGCGATCGAGATTGCGAATCTCGCGCGCGACCGCGGTCTCTTCGTCGGCGTCGAGTACCACAAGCGCTTCGACCGGCGCGCGCTCGTCGCCCGGCGCGCGTACCGCGAGGGACGCTTCGGCGAGTTCATGATGGGCGAAGCGCGGCTCTACGAGCCGTATTACTATCGGCACTCGAATTTCCAGACGTGGTTCACCTGCGAGGCGACCGACCCGTTCACCTATGTCGGCTGCCATTACGTGGACCTCGTGTCGTTCATCACGGGACTGCGTCCGACGAGCGTCTCGGTCGACGGCGTGCGGCGCGCGTTTCCCAATGGCCAGGAAGGCTATCTCTGGTCGAGCGGACGCGTCCGCTACGAGAACGGTGCGATGCTCACCGTGACCGACGGCCTCGGCTACCCGGACGCGGCGGCCGGCATGAACGATCAGGGACTCGTCATGTACTGCGAGGGCGCGGACGCCACGGGCCTCATCGATCATGACGACCATCAACGCGGCGTCCGATACGCGTCGGTGTCGACCGGCGGCGTGCGCTACCGGTACGTCAGCCCCGATTTCTTTCAACTCGTGCCGTGGGAAGGCTCCGGCTATCGGCCGATCGGCTACGGGTACGACTCGATTGCCGCCAACGTCCGCGCGGCCCGCCACGTCGACCACGGCCTCGCCGACCTGACGTCATCAGCCGCGATCGAGGAGCGGCGCAAACGACTGGCAGCCATCGACGCCGCGGGCCTGCTCGCCACGCCGGCCAACTCATCGACGAACGAACTCGTCATCGAAGCGGCGCGGCGCTCGATCGTCAACGACGGCGTCCTCGTGCCGATCGTGTACGACGAGCCCGCGTCCGTCCGCCGACCGTAACGTCTCTATGGCTACTTACGACCTCACGCCCGTTGCCGTCCCCCGCGTGCGCACGCCCTTCCGGCGGATTCGCACGCCGCTCCCCGTCCCCGAGTCGCTGCCGATCCTCGAAGAGCTTCGGCGATCCGAGCCGCGCTCGATGGCCGGCCAACCGCCCATCGTCTGGCACAGCGCGAGCGGGTGCACCGTCAGCGACCGCTGGGGCAACCGCTGGATCGACTGGTCGTCGGGCGTGCTCATCACGAACGCCGGACACGGCCGGCCGGAAATCGTCTCGGCGCTCAAGGCGTACTTGAAGCGGCCACTCCTCGCGACGTACGTCTTTCCGCACGAGGACCGTGCGGTGCTGACGCGCATGCTGCGCGAGCTCTCGCCCGATCCCGCGCGCTATCAGGTCTTTCTCCTCAGCACCGGCAGCGAGGCCGTCGAGAACTGCATCAAGCTGGCGAAGACGTATGCGCTCACGCGCCACGGCCGGCGCCGCAAGTATCTCGTCTCGTTCGTGCACGCGTTCCACGGCCGCACGATGGGCGCGCAGCTCGCCGGCGGCGAAGAGTCGCAGAAGACGTGGATGGTCGATCGCGATCGGACCTTCGTGCAGGTCCCCTTCCCGGACGGGTACAAGAACACCGACACGTCGTTCTCGTCGTTTCTCGCGGCGTTGCGCGCGCGCGGCATCCGGCCCGCCGACATCGCGGGCGTGCTGACCGAGGCCTATCAGGGCGTCGGCCCCGACTTCCTGCCGGTGAGTTACGCGCGGGCGCTCGAAGCCTTCTGCCGTCGGCACGACATCGTGCTCATCGTCGACGAAGTGCAGTCCGGCTTCGGACGGACCGGCCGGATGTTCATGTACGAGCACTACGGCATCACGCCCGATCTCGTCGCCTGCGGCAAGGGCATCACGAGCTCGCTGCCGCTCTCGGCCGTCATCGGCCGTCGCGACATCATGAGCCTCTATCGCCCCGGGTCGATGACCTCGACGCATTCGGCGTCTCCGCTCGCCGTCGCGGCGGCCATCGCCAATCTCACGATCATCCGCAAGGAACGGCTCGCGACGCGCGCCGCCCGGCTCGGCACCGTCCTGTGCGATCGGCTGCGCCGCATCCAGCAGCGGCACCGCCGCGTGCTCGGCTGCTTCCACGGACGCGGGCTCGTCGCCGGCATCCAGGTGGTCAAACCCGGGACGAACGAGCCGAACCCGGCGCTCGCGCTCGCGATCAACGTCGCGTGCTATCAGAAGGGGTTGTTGATGTTCGCGCCGGTCGGCATCGCCGGCGAATGTTTGAAGATCTCTCCGCCGCTGACGATCCCGATGGCGGCTCTGCGTGAGTCACTGAACGTGTTCGAGGACGCCGTCACCGAGGTGCTGGCCGTCCATCCTGCTGCCCGCCCCGCCCCGGCATCGACGCCGGGGCGGAAATAACCGCCAGACACGCGCGACCGCCGGCCGATGGCCGGCGGTCGCGTTCAGACCAGGCAGGCCTTCGTGTACGCCATGCACTTGGCCATCTCTTCCATGGCCGTCGAGCCCGCGGGCACGCGGTATTCGAATTCGATGATGCCGGGGATCGGCCAGTGCCGATCGCGAATGAGCTGAAGCGCTTCCTTCAGCGGCACGTCGCCCTCGCCGAACGGCACGGCTGGGCCGCGGTGCATCTTCATGTCCTTCACGTGTACGTGCGTGACGCGGTCGTGGTACCCGGTGATGAACGGGATGGGCGACGTGTCGTTGCCGCTCACGAAATGCCCGAGGTCGACGTTCGCGCCATTGTATTTTGCGTAGCGGAACGCCTGTTCCCAATCGGCGGGCGTCGTATCGTCGTGGCCGTGATAGCCGACCATCATCCGGTGCTTGTCGGCGAACTGTCCGAGGCGCTTGGTGTCGGGCACCGAGATCTCACAGGAGATCGCCCGCGCGCCCAGCGTCTTCGCCAGCGCAAAACAGTAGTCCACGGCGTCGTCCGACATGGCGAAGATGCCGTCGAACTTGACGATCGCGATCCGCACGCCGGCTGCCTCGTACTGCTGGCGAAACGCGCGCGCGCGATCCATCGGCGCCGACTTCCGCCAGGCGTCGAGCGCCGCGGCCGCCGCGTCTCTGGCCGTGCGTTGCTCGGCCGTCATCCCGCGCCCACCGCCCGACACCGGCGCGGGCGCGCCCATGAACGCCTCGACCGGCTGCGACCGCAATTCGACGACACTGGCGCCCAGTTGCAGGCATCGACGGAGCACCTCGTCGCCGCTCATCCGGTTGCTGTGATCGAAGTTGTAGGGGACGTTCATGCCGATGTCGACGCCCGCCCAGCGCGAGTTCGGCTTGGCGTCGGCCTGCGCGGCAAGTAGTAGTGGTGAGCGCGCCAACCATGCGGCGCCTGGCAGACCCATCAGCGCGAGCTTCCCGACCTCACGGCGTGTGTACCGCATTCCGGCCTCCCTGACGCCGGCAAGGGCGTCGCGTCGGGCGTCGTCGACACCCGAATGAAGCCGTCATCATATCAGTCCTCATGTATATTTAGAATACTTGTGGTTCTACCAATGACAACTCATATCACCATCGGCCGGCGCTTGGCCGTCGCGCCGGTTGTGCATTCGATACACGACCCAACGGCCTCAATCTCGCTATCCGGCGACGCCGTCGAGTCACGAGTCGTGTCGGCTGTCAGTCCGAAGATCACGCTGTGGTATGATCTATTCGACTTGAAGGTCCGACCGGTCCACTCGAGGTCGGGTTGGCGCCGCGCGCGTGGCGCTGGCCGGTTCCGAGACGTCGCCGCGGTTCGGGTCTAATATTCGATTGGCCATGTCGCCACGTTCATGCCCTCTCCACGCCCGTTGAAGAAGCCGAACTCGTCACCGTCCGCCAGGCCTGATGAAGGCATCGCCACTGAGCGCGTCGTGCGCCACGTGAGCGACTTGATCCTGCGGGGCGATCTCCGGCCCGGCCAGCGGCTGTCGCCGGAACGATCGCTCGTGGCCGAGATCGGCGTCAGCCGTACGAGCGTGCGCACGGGATTGCGCGCGCTGGCGGCCAAGGGCGTGCTCATCATCCGCCATGGCGCGGGCACGTTCGTGGCCGACGGTCCGCCCATGCTCGACAGCGAGCCGCTGCGATTCCAGGCCGCCCTGCACGGGTTCACGCGGCACGCGATGTTCGAGGCGCGCCGTACGCTCGAGATTGGCGTGGCGGGCATGGCGGCCCAACGCGCGACGGGTAACGACCTGGCTGCGATCTCCGATGAAGTCACCGGCATGTTCGCGTCGATCGACGACCCGCAGGCGTTCCATCGGCACGACATCCGCTTCCATCGTGCGGTGGCCGTGGCGTCGGGCAACCCGATCCTCGCCTCACTCGTCGAGATGGTGTCGGGCGCGTCGCTCGCGCGCGAGCTCGCGCTCCGCCTCCGCATGCGCGACATCAACGGCCGCGAACACGCCACGACCGCCGCGACGCTCCATCGTCAGCTCTATCAGGCCATTCGCGATCGCGATCGCGCGCAAGCCGAGCACATCATGCAGGAACACCTGCTCGCCGCCGAGGCCGAACAGGAATCCGAAGCGCTGCGCGACGACGAGCCCGTCGCTGGGGCATCGCACGGCTGAAGCCAGAACCCACTTCTGGCTCCTGGCTTCTAAGAGTGCATGGCAAAAGTTCGAACTTCGAACTTCGAAGTTCGAAGTTAATGGGGCGCCTTCGGCGCGTCTTTTCGGTTTTGAAACACGCTCTACCTTCTAACTTCGAGGACGTAGTACGGCTGCCCAGTGAGCGCCGAGGTCAGTCCAGGCCAGAGCCATGCGCGGGTCGGTCCCTCGCGCACCTCGAAGTAGTACTGCAGCGGATAGGGCGAGTCCGTGTACGCGGCCGGGATCGTGCCGCGGCACGTGCGTCCGTCGACCTGTATCGGCGCCTGCTGCCAGCGCTCGGATTGATCGACGTGACGATAGTGCACGATCGCCTGCGCGACGCGGTGTCCAGCGCCGACGTCGAGCGCGAGCGGCACCGCGACACCACGGACGAGCCGCGTGGGAGGCGTGTGCGTACACGACGGCGATGGCGGTGCCGCCGTGTCGAGCGCCGCGCGGACGGCCGCCTCGACGACGCTCGCCTCAACGCCGGGTGCGGGTGGAGGCTGCCGCGTGAGCGACGCGATGTCCGCGTCGATCGCCGCCAGCCGATCGCGCCACTGACCGCGCTCGGAGAATCGATCGCTGACCGACAAGTCGGCCGCGTAGACGCCTGCCGCGCGCTCGATCGCCGCCGCCCACGCCGCACGCGCGCGTCGATAGGCCGTGATCGCCTCTTCGAAGACGCGTGCATCGCCGGTCTGCACGTGGATCGCATACAGCACGCCGGCACGGAACTTCGCCGCGAAGAAGCGCCCGAGGGCGATCTGGATCGCGACGTCGATCGCCAGACGACGCGCGTCGGGCGTCTTCGGCGCCCCGGCTCGCGAGAGGTCACGCTCGGCGCCCGATGCCAGCGCCTCGAGCCAGCGAGCAGCGTCGACGGGCGAATACTTCGCGCTGCGCTCCTCCGACAGGAGCGCGCCCGCCCACTCGTCGATCGACGCGAACAACTGCGGATCGAGCGGACTGACGAACGGAAACGTCTTCGGCGACGGCGTATCGCCGTACGGATTCGGCCGCGGCTCGGCGGCCATCGGCTGGTTCCAGTAGATCTCCGGCCAGTACGCGTCGCATGCCGCCGACGGCAGGTGCGTCGTCGTCACGATCGGCAAGAGACGGCTCGCCTTTGCGAGGGCTGATACGGCGGCCGCCGGCAATGACGCATCGCGTGTGACGTCGGCCGCGGCGTCCGGCTCGTACATCAGCCGTCCCCACGTGCGATACCAATCGGCGTACTTTTCCCAATCCCACCGCGTCGTGAGCGACGAGTCGATGTAGCCGTCGCGCCGTCCGCCGATCGCGCCCGAGCCGCGCCGACCGCGACACGTGAGCGGCTCCATCAGATCCGCGCCGGTCGACCCGCAGAACTGGAATCGCCGCGCGTAGGCGGCGGTCCATTCCGGATCGACCGACAGCAGCATTCGCTGCGTCCCGGAGAACACACGATGACGGACCGTGTAGGCGCGATCCGCGCGGAGCAGATCGGCATAGCCGTAGCGCGTGAAGACGCGCGCGCCTTCGCTGAGCGTCATCAGTCCGGCGCCGCGGTGGCCAGCGACCGGCATCTCGAGCTCGCGGATCGCGGCCTGGTGATACGGCATGCCGAGATGCTCGGCCCAGAACTTCGGCGACAGATTGACCGGCAGGCCCGTGGCCAGCGCGCCATCGATCATCGTCTGGTCGATGCCCTTGGCGTGCAGATCGATCTCGATCGGCCGTCCCGCGCGGCGGACACCGTCGAAGATCGTGCGCCAGAACTCGTAACTGCCCTCGGCGATGCCGCTCTCGCCGTGGATGCGCAGGCCGACGGCGGAAATCGACGGACACGCGCGCAACACGGCCGTGAGCCCGTCGCGGCAGTACGGCGCGTGCGTCTCCGGCGTCAACCCCTCGACGAGATACCGCGCGTTCGGGCTGTTGGCGAGCACGTAGCCGTGCATCCAGACGCCGAGCTGGAAGTCGATCCCGTGTGCGACGGCTTCGTCGCTGATGAAGCGCAGCATCTCCAAGTTGCGATCGCGTTCCGCATCGGGCAGGTTCGACGCGCGCACGTGATAGCCGGGCACGTCGAGCAGGAACGGATACAGGAACAATGCATACGAGTCGTCGACGCGCTGCAGCGCGTCGTAGCCCAGGCCGAACGCCAGGTGCAGCCGGTTGAACCGTGCGCGCGCGAGCATCGCGAAGTACGACGGCCACATCGTGCGATCGCGGAACCACGGCAGATCGAGCGTCTCGCTCGTGAACTGGCGCATGACACTGCGCACGGGATTGGCGGGCCGCCCCACGATCGGCGTCTCGAACGTCGACGATGACGGCGCGCGGCCAGCGCGTGAGGCTCGCTCGGCGAGATCGAGGACGGCGTACATCAAGCCACGTACGTCGGCGCCGGACACGACGATCGCGTCGCGGCCGCCAGCCACCGCGTTCGTCACGACGAACTGCTCAGCGCCGGCCGGACGCGAGACGCGCGCGGCTCCGAGCGGGCCCGCGACGAGCGTGGACGCCGCGCCCGCAGCGATCACACAGACGTCGCCCGCCGGCACGTCGGTCAGTCGCTCGACCCGCCGCACGCGATGGCCCGCCTGGCCGAGCGCCTGCTGCCACTCGCCGATCGCCCAGCGCACAGGCGCGGCATTGGCGATCGGATCGGCCGGATCGATGACGAGACAGACATCGCTCGACTGCGCGTCCATCCGGCGTCCGAGCGGCCCGATCGCGAGCGCGCCTCCCGCCAGGCCCACGCGGAGAAAGTCGCGGCGGTTCACTGCCCGTCCTCGCGATCGCGCGGCGCCCACGTCAGCGCACCCGACGGGCACCGCTCGACTTGCGCGACGATCGTGTCGGTGTCGGCCCGTTCGAGCTCGATCCACGGCCGGCGTCGAGGATCGAAGACGGCCGGCAACCCGCGCGCGCAGATGCCCGTGTGCCGGCATCGCTCGGGACGCCAGAACACGGTGACCTCGTCGTTCTGATAGGACTTGACCATGGCACGTATTGTCGCGAAAACCGGCGCCGCCGCCACTAGATTCTCCAAGGCCACAGGGCGTGACGGCACCGCGACACGCGCCGCGGTCGATCTCGTAATAAGATGACGGCCTTCCACGACGGTCCAATCGGAGGTAGCTCATGACCGCAGGCAGCACGCAGCGAGCGATCGTCGCCGCAGCCCTCTCGGTCGCCACCGCCCTGGCGACTGGCGTCGCGAGCCGCGCGCAGGCGCCGGCCGCGCCCGGTTCCACGACGGTGTACGTCACGGCCCTCGACAAGAAGGGCGCACCGGTCGTCGACCTCTCGGCGGCCGACTTCCGCGTCAAGTCGAACGGCCAGTCGCGCGAGATCGTCCACGCCGCGCTCGCCACCACGCCGATGCAGATCGCCGTGTTCATCGACGACATCGGCGTCGGCTCGGACACGATCAAACAAAGCGTCGCGGCCTTCACGACCGCTTTGCAGGGCAAGGCCGAAGTGAACGTCACGACCTCGCAGCGCACGAGCACGTCGATGGTCGGCTTCTCGAAGGACGAAGAAGACTCGCCCGACATGGTCCGGCCGCTCTACACGACGGTCGGCGAAGCACCACATCTCTTCGAATCGTTCGTCGAGGCGAGCCAGGCCTTCATCGAACACAAAGCGACCCGGCCCGTCATCGTCGTCATCACGCCGGCGACGAGCGAGGCCGGCAACGTCCGGCTCGAGGACGTCATGGATTCACTCGCGCACAGTCACGCGCAGTTGTACGTGGTGAATCTCTCGGCGCCGACCACCGGCGCCGTCAGAGGCGGACCGCCGGCGGCTGGCCCGTCGAGCGACGGCGCACCACCCACGCCGAGCGCGCCCGAACGGCTGTCGGTCGGCGACGCACCGGAACGCAGCGGCGGACGGATCGATCGCGGCGTCGCACTCGGATCCCTGCAGGCGCTCATGCAGCAGCTCGCGACCGAGCTCGCCAACCAGTACGCCGTCGAGTATCACGTGGACGGCTGGACGGGTCAGGTCGCGAAGTTGTCGGTTGACGTGGAACGGAAAGGCGTGAAGCTGCGCGCGCCGACGCGGGTCATCGAATAGCGAAGGGCTTCACGCGAAGACGCGAAGGCGCGAAGGAGGAACCGGAACGTCGCGCGGCGGGCGCGCGAACAGTTTTCACGGAGCGCTGTCGCGATGCCAGGACGGCCCCGCTCCGACCTGTTCGACGCGCGTGACGAAGGTGAGCGACGCGTCGGACCGATCTCCGATGGTCGCCGTCACTTCCCAGCATCCGGGTGAGGGAAAGATCAGGTAGCTCGCCTCGAACCCGCCGCCCGCGTCGTCGCCGACCTCGGACTGCAGCGGCGCCGCGGGCGCGTCCAGCCGGCGGCCCGTGATGTGAAGCACACCGCTCACGCCGCGCGTCCAGCCGAACTTCATCCCGAGTCCCCCGTCGCGAGTCACGAACCCCGGGCCGCCCGGCTTGAAGACGATCGTGCCATTCGGCCACAAGCCGAACGGCCCCACCGACACCTGCGCATTCCCATAACTGCCGTCCTGACGCTCCGACGAGCCGGCGACCACGCCGTTCGGCTGGGTCATCTGGCACGTGTCTTTGGGTTTCTGCGAGGCATGACATGCACCGATGGTGGCAAGACACGCGACGAGCGCGGCCGTGCGCGACAGGCGGAGGAAGAAGCGGGCGGACATCGGCGAACAGCGTAACGCGAAGACGCGACGGCTGCGAGGCGCGGACGGGGGTCTCGCGCGAAGACGCGAAGGGCACGAAGGGGCGGAAAAGGCTCGCGCGAAGACATCACCTATTTCGGGCGTGACGCGCTCCGAATCGTCAGCACATCGATCGGCGCGGTCCGCATCCGCGCATCGATCCCGAGCTGCTCGTGCACCGCGGTCAGATACGCCTCGACGTCAGGCGAAGGGTCGTTGAATACGGCCCCGGCCGGACATTCGAAGTCGATGTCGAAGAGGCCCTTGTCGGACGGCGCGATCACGACCTGGCCCAACATGATCTCCAAGTAGTGCGCGAACACGCTCAGTGGAACACTTCGAAAATGGTAGGAAGGCCGCGCGCTCGTATCCGCCATCCTGCCCCCTCCGCACAGCGGTGTGTGATCCGGCATCTGGGGAAATCGCAACGCGAAGAGACGATCGTCGTTCAGAAACGGCGTGCAGTCGACACGCTTCGGCGCCCGGCGCAGACCCGGCGGATGCTGGGGCTGCTCGAGCGAAAGGGCAATCGTCGGCGTCGACGTGGCCGCTTTGACGGCTTTCAACTGAAAGCGATCTTCGAGCGCGTGCCGCAACATCGCGCGAAAGTCGGCGTACGATAACGACGGACGCGAGGAGGCCGCCAAGACTTTCCAATCCAGATCGTCCATCCATGCCGGCCCGCCGCGCATGCGAGCCCTGGTGACGTCATAGGCCGTCCCGATGAACGACCGCAACGAGCCTTCAGAATGAAAGGTGGGCGCGGATGGTGCCCCCTTCAATAACGCTCCACGTGGCCCGATCGCAACCGCGTCGAACACGAGTGGCCCGCTCGGGCGTGACGCGCTCTGAATTGTCAGCACATCGATCGGCGCGGTCCGCATCCGCGCATCGACGCCGAGCTGCTCGTGCAGCGCCGTGAGGTACGCGTCGACGTCAGGCGAGGGGTCGCTGAATAAGGACCCGACGGGAGATTCGAAATCGATATCGAACAGGCCGTCGTCTGGTGGAGCGATCACGACCTGGCGCAACATGATCTCCAAGTCGCGCGCGAACACGCTCAGTGGAACACTTCGAAAATGGTAGGAAGGCCGCGCGCTCGTATCCGCCATCCTGCCAGCTCCGCACAGCGGTGTGTGATCCGGCATCTCTGGAAATCGACGCGGGAACGGGAGATCCTTCAGAAACGGCGTGCAATCGAGGCGCTTCGGCGCCCGGCGCAATCCTGGCGGATGCTCAGGCTGCCCGAGTGACAGCACAATCGTCCGCGTCGGCATGGCCGCTTTGACGGCTTTCAACTGAAAGCCATCTTCGAGCGCATGCCGCAGCATCGTGCGAAAGTCGGCGCCCGACAACGACGGGCGCGAGGAGGCCGCTAAGACTTGCCAATCCGGATCGTCCATCCATGCCGGTCCGCCGCGCATGCGAGCCCTGGTGACGTCATAGGCCGTCCCGATGACCGTCCGCAACGAGCATTCGCAACGATAGGTGGGCGCGGATGGGGCCCCATCCAACACCGCTCCACGCGGCCCGATCGCAACCGCGTCGAAGACGAGCGGCCCGCTCGCGGCCGGGCGCGCCGCCTGAGCCACGACCGCTGAAGGCACTGGAGGTGGTGCCGACTCCTTGGCCTGGGATTCAGACGCGACCGGGCGATTCTGGCGAGCAGCGGTGACATCTCCCCGCCGGCCGCAGCCGCAGACCGCGAGCGCACCGGCAAGGCCGACGACGACACATGCCACCGAAACTTCAGACGGACGATGAGGCCTGGCACCTTCGTGAGTCGCGGCGAGCGGTCGGGCAGACATCGGGCCGGAGCGTAGCGCGAACGAGTTGATTTGTCCAACATTGTGATTTACCATGCGGCCCCATGCCGTCCGAACCGTTGGCGCTCGGTGAGTTCGAGCAGGTCGTACTACTCGCGGTGCTCTGCGCGCGGCAGGACGCGGGCGAAGCGTACGGCGTCACCATTCACGCGGCCATTGAAGCGCGGACCGAGCGGCGCGTGGCCCGGGGCGCGGTCTACATGACGCTCGATCGCCTCGAGAAGAAGGGACTGCTCTCCTCCTCGCTCGCCGCGCCGACCGCCGAACGTGGTGGGCGTTCGCGCCGCTGCTACGCCGTCACAAAACCGGCGCTGACCGCGCTCCGCGCCTCGCGGCGCGCGCTGACACGGCTCTGGGAAGGCCTGCCGGCGGCACGCTGACGAGACGGCCCATGCCTCCGGTGCGCTTCGTCACTGCTCTGCTTCGCGGTCTCGTCGACGCGCCATTCGCGGACGCGGTCGTGGGCGACCTGGTGGAAGAACGCGGCCGTCGCGTGCGACTCGGACATCCCGTGCGGGCCAGACTCTGGTTCTGGGGCGCACTCGCCGGCGTCCTGCTCTACGCCGCCGCCACCGTCATCTCCCGCTCGGTCCGGCGCGCGGGCCGTTCGTTTCTCCACATGGATCGCTGGCACTCGGATGTGCGGATGGCCGTTCGGTCGTTTCACGACGCGCCAGCGACGACGGCCGTCGCCATCGCGGTCCTCACGCTCGGCATCGGTGCCTCGACCGCCATCTTCTCCGTCGTCGACGCCGTCGCGCTGCGCGGCCTGCCCTTCGATCGGAGCGACCAGCTCGTCGCCGTGAGCGAGACGATGGCCGTCGCCACGATGCCGCATGGATTGGTGTACTCGCCGGGCATTTTTGCCGCGTGGCGCGACGCGCACGACGTCTTCAGCGGACTCGCGGCGATCGTGAGCGCCGATCTGAACGTCGAGCGCGACGGATCGCTCACGCCCGTCGTGCTTCGCGGCGAACGTGTCAGCACGAGCTTCTTCGACGTCCTCCGCGTCCGGCCGATCGCCGGGCGAACGTTCACCTCCGACGATGAGATCGCGGGGCATGACGACGTGGCCGTCATCAGCTACGGCGTGTGGCAGCGACGATTCGGCGGCGCGCCGGTCATCGGCCACCGCCTGCGGACGCCCGACCGGACGCTCTCCATCGTCGGCGTCATGCCGGCCGGCTTCGACTATCCCGTCGCCGCGGTCGATCCCACGGATGTCTGGACGCCGTACGTCGTTTCCGCGGGCGCGCGCGACAGCCCCGGAAGTGGCGTGCCGTATTCGCTGACGGTGATTGGCCGGCTGCGCGACGACGTGTCGGTCGCGCGTGCGCAAACCCGCCTGGATCAAGTCACCGCGGGGCTCGCCGCCAGGTTTCCGCAGCACTTCCAGCAGGACCGTGCCGCACTCGTCGAGCCGCTGCAAGGCTCAATGGTCACCGGCGTCCGATCGTGGATGCTGGTGCTCGCCGGCGCCGTGGCGTGCGTCCTGTTGCTCGCGTGCGCGAACGTCGCGAATCTGATGCTCGTGCGCGCGGGCGCGCGGAAGCACGAGCTCGGCGTGCGCGCGGCGCTCGGCGCCACGCGGTGGGACATCGCCCGCCCGCTGCTCGTCGAGAGCCTGCTGCTCTCGGCCGCGGGCGCCGCGCTAGGCGTGCTCGCGGCCTTCGGCGGCGTCGGCGTGCTGCGCGCGGCGATGCCGGCGAGCGTGCCGCGCGCCGCGTCGATTGCCGTGAACCTGCGTGTGCTGGCGGCCGCCGGCGCCCTGACGATAGCGACCGGCGTTCTCTGCAGCCTGGCGCCCATGATCCAGTTCTCGCGGCCGGAGACCCGTGAGCTCCTGAAGGACAGCGGCCGCACGCACACGCGTGGTTCCACGCGCTGGCTCGGCCCGTCACTCATCGTCGTCGAAGTCGCGCTGGCGGTCGTGCTGACGGTCGGCGCCGCGCTGTTCATCGCGAGCTTCGACCGTGTGACGTCGGTCGACATCGGCCTCGACGTGCGACACGTCGTCACCGTCGATATGCATCCGTGGCCCGACTACTCGGCTCCCGACGTCAGGGGGCGCGAGGCGGAAAGCACGCGGCGGCTCGAGCGCATTGCCGCCGAGGTGGCCGCCCTGCCCGGCGTCGACGGCGCCGCGCTCTTTCGCGGTTTCGCGCCGCTCAGCGGCGCCACGCGCGTCGCGTCGACGGGGTTCTCAATTCCCGGGCGTCAGTCGGCGCACCGAACCATTCTGACCGGGTTCGTCTCGCCGAGCTATTTCACAATCCTCGGGATCCCCGTGTTGCGCGGCCGCGCGTTCACGCCGGACGATGCCGATGGACCACCGGTCACCATTCTCGACGCCAGCGCGGCGCAAGCGTATTTCGGATCGGCTGACGCCGCCATCGGACAGATCGTTCAATGCGGCACGTGCGGCATGGCGCCGGCCACGATCGTGGGCGTCGTCGGCGACGTCCGCCCACGCGGGCCCGAAGTGCCGCCCGAGGCCATGGCCTACGTGCCCTTCGCGCGTGCGCTGGACCCCAACACGGCCACGTTGATGCTGCGCACCGCCGACATCGCGCCGATCGCGCCAGCCATCAGGCAGGCCATCTGGGCGGAGTTTCCCGATCTCGGCGTGCCCGACATGCGGACGCTCGCCGACGAGCTGCACGTCTACACGGCGCCGCGCGAGTTCAACATGCTCGTGCTCGGCGTCTTCGGCGTGCTGGGCCTCGTGATCGCGAGCGTCGGCCTCTACGGCGTCATGGCCGCACACGTCGCGCAGCGAACGACCGAAATCGGCATCCGCCTCGCCCTCGGCGCGCAGCCGGGACGCGTGCTGCGGCACGTCGTCGGGCGCGCGACGATCTATCTCGTCGGTGGACTTGTCGTCGGTTTACCAGCGGCGTGGGCGTTGTCCCGCCTGGTCCGCGCCTTCCTCTTCGAGACGGCGCCGACCGATGTCCGCATCTACGCCGCAAGCACCTGCGTTCTCGTCACCGCCGGTCTCCTGGCCGCGCTCGCCCCAGCCCTCCGCGCGGCACGCGTCGACCCGGTGATCGCGCTGCGACGGGAATAGCCTCACGCGAAGACGCGAAGACGCGAAGGAACGGACAAGGCCTCACGCGAAGACGCGAAGATCGCGCAGGGAACGGAGAGGCCTCACGCGAAGGCGCGAAGATCGCGTTTGGCATGGACGGGCGCGACTTGCGTCGTGGACTTCAGCTCGACGATCAATTGCTTCTCGACGAGCATGTCCACGCGCAGGCCGTCGTCGAAATGCAATCCGTCGTAATCGAAAGCCACAGCCTTCTGGCGTTCGATTGACAGTCCCTGGCGCGCCAACTGCCGTGCGAGCACCGTTTCGTAAACCGACTCCAGCAAGCCCGGCCCGAGATCCCGGTGCAGGCGGAATGCCGTGTCGACCACAACGGCAGACAGCTCTTCGGCATCCATTGGCACTCCTCCGCGCAGATGCGCCCGCAACGAGGCAACGCCCATCTGCGTACGATTGCCACGCATGCGAATTGAGTGCCGAGTTGGCGATAGCTCGTCTTTCCGCTTCGCGATCTTCGCGTCTTCGCGTGAGACCCTATCCGTCCCCTTCGCGATCTTCGCGTCCTCGCGTGAGACCGTTGCCTAGTCCGGGCGGACACAGGGGTCCGCCCCTACAAAAGCCTGCTTCCTTCGCGATCTTCGCGCCTTCGCGTGAGACCCCATCCGTCCCCTTCGCGGCCTTCGCGTCTTCGCGCGAGACCGCCCTATTTCTTCACCAGCTCCACGCGCCGATTCTTCGCACGGCCTTCGGCCGTGGACTGGTCGGCGATGGGATTCGCGGGACCGAAGCCGTTCGACGACAGCCGCGAGACGTCGGCGCCCTCCGTCTTCAACGCCGCGACCACGGCGGCGGCGCGGGCCCGGCTCAGCTTGACGTTGTAGTCGTCGGCGCCGACGTTGTCGGTGTAGCCATCCACTTCCAGCTTCAGCGCCGCATCGTTCTTCAACAGGGCCGCCACCTGATCGATGACCGGCTTGGCATCCGGTCGCAGCGTGGCCTTGTTGAAGTCGAAGTTGACGTAGAGCGCGACGTGCCCGTCCTTGTCCAGTGCGGCCTTCATCGCGTCGGCCGTCGGCGGCTGGATCGAGGCCGCGAACGGCTTCTCGTCGATCGCGGTCACCTCGACTTCGGTCTGCTGGCTGGCGATCTTGAGCCAGATGGTCCGGCCGTCGCGCTCGAGCCGCGCGGTCGTGGTGCTGTCGTCGGTGTACAGGATTTGCGCGCCGAGCTTCGCGAGTGCGTCGCGATAGTTCTGCTGGATCGCCAGGTCGCTTTCCGGTGTGTCGCCATCGACCATGTAGTTGACGTCGTACAGCGCGCCCTCGACGCTGACATCGTTCGTGTCGTCGCCCTTCTGGACGGTGAAGTCGGCCTTGTCGAAATTGCGCTTCGTCGGCGTGTCGGCCGTGTAGCCGGGCATGTGGCCGATCAAGCGATAGTCGAAACCCGACGGCGCGGTCAGCGTGTCGACCAGGGGTCGCTTGTCGACGACCGTGACGTTGATCTCGGTGCCCTCGCTGTGGACCTTGATCCACGTCTCGTGGCCGTCCTTGACGAGCTTGGCGATCGTGTCGCTGTCGTCCTTGTAGACGACTTGTGCTCCAAGCTTCGACAACTGATCGCGGTAGTTCGACTGGATCTCGAGGTCGCTGAGCGGATCGACGCCATCCTTGATCATGTAGTTCTGCGTGCACGTCGCCCCGGCCACCACCACCGACTTGTTGTCGTCCTCCGTCCCGACCTGGAACTCCGCCTTGTCGTAGGCGCGCGTCGTCCGCTCACCGGCATCGTAGGCCGACAGGTGCCCCGCCGGCGCGCATCCCGTCACCGGCGCGGCGAACGCGCGCGGCGCCATCCATCCCGCCGCCATCGCGACGCCCAACCCCACCCCGACCAGCGTTTTCATCGACATTAGTCCATCCCGTCTTTTGCCTTTGCCCTTCGCGGCTTCGCGCGAGCCATCTTCTTTGCAGTGGCGCGGGGCCATCTTCTCTTTACTCGCTCGCGGGGCCCCACCCCCGCTCGCCCGCTCAGCGCCGCTCCTCTGTCGCGGGCTTCGCGGACTTCTTTTGATCGCTTCGCCGCCCTCGCTACGCTCGGGGGCTCGCGGTGTCAACTTTTTTCGGCCGCGTTGCCCCAACGCCTGCTTCGCGTCTTCGCGTCTTCGCGTGAGACCCTCAGGGCATCTGGTAAATCCGCAGGTTGCTGACCGACCACTCCGGCGCGCCGGCGACGGTCGCGGTTTGCGTGATGCGCACGAACTTCGCGCGCGTGGGCGCGAAAGTGATCGTCGTGTGCCGTCCACTCCCCTGCCCGGTCGCGACGGGTTGGCTCCACGAGCGGCCGTCGGTCGACACCTGCACCGAGTACCCGCGCGGATAGCCGACCGCGGGCGTCGCCCCGGCGTTACCGCCGCGCCCCTGGACGAGCACCTGCGCCGAATCGAACTGCAGTTCGGTGACTGACACCGGTTGCGGCAACTCGACGGTCAGCCACATCCCCGCCGTCTGCGGCGCGCCTGAACTCCAGCCGCGCAAGCTGGCCGCACCCGCCGCGCTGTCAGTTGCGTGGCTGGCGGTGATCGTCCAGCCGTGCGGATCGATCAGGCGCGGGAGCGACGACTCGAGCTCGCCTTCCGTCCACGGCGTCGTCCGGCTCTTCATCGACGCGCGCACGCGCGCGACGTCGGCCGGCGTGACGAGGTCGCCGGTGTTGCCGAAGCTGCTGCGCACGAAGGACGCGACGCCAGCCACCCAGTCGTCGCTCGACGTGCTGCCGAGGGGCGCCATCACGTCGGCGTACGTCCGCCCGCCGAGCGGGCCGGTCAGCCCGCCGAGCAGCACTTTGATGACGTAGTCACGATGTCCCTGCACGCGCGGCGATCCGGCGAGCGGCGGCGCCATCATCTCGCCGGGCGCGCCTCCCGCGAGGGCACGGCCCATGCCGTCGGGTCCATGGCATGCGGCGCACACCGAGTTGAACACGTCTTCGCCGGCGTCGAGGCGCCTCTCTTCGTCCGGCGTCAAGGTACCGGGCCGCGGCCGTGGCCCCGCGGCGGCAGGCGCCAGCAGATGATCCGCGATGAGGATGACGCCCTTGGCCTGATTCGCCGTCTTCGCCGCGGTGATGACCGCGCGCGCATCCGGCAACTGCAAGACGTTCGCCGTGAGCATCGCCTGGATGACGACGTTCGGGTCAGCATCCTTGGTCATCGCGCGATAGTCGTCGGCGAACGAACGGTCGCCGGCCTTGTAGAGCGACTCGCTCGCGCGAATCGCCTGCACGCGCATCCGCGGATTCGGATCCTTCATCAGCGCGCGCACGAGCGACGGATCGAGCGCGTTCAGGCCTTCGAGCGTCCACATCGCGTGGAAGCGCGACACGAGCGCCGTGTCATCGACGTTCCCAGCCTGCGCCTCCGCCGCGCCCGCAGACGAAGCCTGCGTGGCCGAAGCCGCCGTAGCCTGTGAAGACGCACGTGCGATCTGCTCGAGCGCGGGCACGACCGACTTGTCTTGCGCGAGCACGAGCAGCCGCTGCGCCATGTCGCGCCACCAGCCGTTCGGACTCGTGAGGTGCGCGACGAGTTGCGCCGGCGTCTCGCCGTACATGTGCGGCGGCGCGAAGTGCGGCTCGACCGGCGGAATGGCCGGCTGGCCCATGTTCGTGTCGGTCTTGGGCACGGCCGCGCGGCCGTCATAGCGTAGCCGCCAGATCCGTCCGTGCGAGACGACCTTGTCGAGCTGATACTGCTCGATCTTGGCGCGCAGGTACGATCCGGGTCCGGACCATTCCCGCTCCTGGATGATGCCGTGGTACATGTCGGCGATGTACACGGTCCCGTCGGGCGCGTTGCTGATGTTGACGGGACGGAAGAGCTGATCCTCGCTCGTGATGAACTCCGATTGCGGATACGCGTTCTGCAGCTCGGTCAGCCCTTCGATGTTCACGATCTTCGCGCGGCGCACCAGCCGGCCGACCGGCTCGGTGAAGAGCAAATCACCCTTGAGATCCGCCGGCAGCGCGTCGCCGCGCACGATCGCGGGTCCCGTCGCTGCCGTGAAGTGATTGAGGTTGGCGGCCGGCATGCGGATGCGGCCGATGCCGCCCTGCATGTCGCCGATGCCCGGACTCGGCCAGACGACGGCGAAGTCCTTCTCGAAGCCGTTCTCCATGCCGGCCGGACAATTCGGATCCGGCGCCGCGCCTGCCGGTGCGGGCGGACACGGCGTGAACGCGCCGTACTGAATCGGGTACTGGAAATTCATCGGCCCGCGTTCGCCGCCCGCGTCGACGAACCACGGCTTGCCGTCGTTGTCCATGGCGAGGCCCCACTGGCCGCCGTTCGGCCCGGTGCGCTCGCGCAGGAAGCCGGTCGGCGTCCAGCGGATCCGGAACGCGTTGTAGGTCGTGTAGATCCAGTTGTCGAGCCCCCAGACGAGTCCCGCCTTCTGGTGCTCGATGTTCGCGTCACCGCTTTGCCCGATGCCGGTGAAGACGACCTCGCGCTTGTCGGCCACGCCGTCGCCGTTCGTGTCAGTGAGCTTGATGATGTCGTCCGAGTCGGTCTCGCTCGTCAGGATGACGCCGTCGGTGAGCGGCAAGATCATGCGCGGCGCGACGAGATGGTCCGCGAAGATGGTGTGTTTGTCGTAGACGCCGTCGCCCTTGGTGCTCTCCCACCGGCTGATGCGGCTCACGGGCTCGTGCTCGTGCGTCGCCTCGGCGTCCATCATGTAGCCGATCATCTCGCCGACGTACATGCGGCCGTTGCCGTCGAACTCGATGATCGTCGGGCTGATGATGTCGGGATCGGACGCGACGAGCTCGAGACGATAACCAGTCGGCAGCCGGAAGCCGGCCGCTTCCTCGGCCGGCGTTCGCGCGGTGTACGGCGTCTTCGGCGTGAAGTCGGTGAGCTCGCTCGTCGACGAGGCCTGCCCGCCGCCGCCCAGACCAGTGAACGTCACCTGCTCGCCGGGCTTCAGCTTGCGGGCCGATCCCGTCATCTCGTATTGCCCGTCCATCACCGCCATGCTGGCGCGCGTGGTCGCCGCGTCGGGCGTGAGCGTCAACACGGTCGACATCATCGTGTTCATCGCCTGGGTCACGTACTTCAGCACCAAACTCTTGCCGGCGACCGTGACGTCGGTCACGTTCACGGTCGGCTGTCCCTGCGCGTGGACCACCGCCGACGGCGCGCCGCCGTCGTTCTTCACGTCGACGCCGAACGTGGCCTGATTGGCCATGATGGCGATCGTGACGGCCCAGTTGCCGACGAAGGGCGCGATCTCGTCGGCCGTGGGCTTGTGCGCGGCCGGCGCGGTGGGCGCGGCGGCGGTTTGTCCGAAAACGGGGATCGTCGCTCGTGTGAAGAGCGCGACCGTAACGGCGAACGCCAGGACCAGAACGGACGAAGCGCGGACGACGCGTGCCATCGGATACTCCCTGAGAATCTTCACCGTCTATTGGACATCGCCGAGGGTCCGCGTGTCACGCCCGACACGCCGGCGCCCGCCGCCGTTTACAAATCTTAACGACCTCGCCGGGCCGCCCCGTCGTCTACCCACAAGAGCGCGGACGTTCCGTCCGCCGAGGATGGCATGGCGCATACAGGCACAGATGACATTCAGGCCACGCTCGGTCTCACGGCCGAGAGCCGGCACCGCGCGCGGCGAAGCCGTTGGCTATGGATCGCGATCGTCGTTCTCGTCGTGGCGGGCGGCCTGTGGGCGTGGCGGCATTCGCGCGGCGACGTCGGCCCGCAGTATCAGACGAGCCCCGTCGCGCGACGCACGCTGACCGTCAGCGTCACGGCCACGGGCGAGTTGGACGCGCTGACGCAGGTCGACATCGGCACCGAAATTTCCGGCATCATCGAGTCCGTCAACGTGGACTTCAACAGTCCCGTCCGCGTCGGCCAGGTCCTGGCGCGGGTGAACACCGAGAAGCTCGACGCGCAGGCGGCGCAGGCGCGCGCGTCGCTCAACGCGTCCAAGGCGAAACAGGTGCAGGCCGAAGCCACGCTCGCCGAAGCGAAGGCCGATCTCGCGCGCTTCCAGCACGTGCGCGAGCTGAGCGGCGGCAAGGTGCCCTCGCAGCAGGACATGGATTCGCAGATCGCGACCGTGAAGCGCGGCGAAGCCGACGAACACAGCGCGGAGGCCGGCGTCGCGCAGTCGCAAGCGAATCTCGACGCCATCGAGACCGACATCCGCAAGGCCGTCATCCGTTCGCCGATCAACGGCATCGTCCTCAACCGTGAAGTCGATCCCGGGCAGACGGTCGCGGCCTCGTTCCAGACGCCGACGCTCTTCACGCTCGCCGAAGACCTCACCAAGATGCGGCTCATCGTCGACGTCGACGAAGCCGACATCGGGCAGGTGCGCGCCGGCGAACACGCCACGTTCCGCGTCGACGCCTATCCGGATCGGACGTTCGATTCCGCGGTGCAGGAAGTGCGCAGCACGCCCACGACGTCGAACGGCGTCGTGACGTATCAAACGGTGCTCACCGTCGACAACAAGGAGCTGTTGCTCCGGCCGGGCATGACGGCCACGGCCGACATCACGGTCACGGAAGTCAAGGACGCGCTCGTCGTCCCCAGTGCCGCGCTGCGGTTCACGCCGCCGGAAACGATGCCCCAGCAGACCGGCTTCTTCCGCCCGCCGCCAGGCAATGAGCCGCGCGACCGATCGGCCGACGCCTCGACGCCGCACGTCTGGACGCTCGTCAATGGCAAGCCGACGATGGTGAAGCTGACGCCGGGGCCGAGCGACGGTCGATTCACCGTCGTCGAGGAGGGATCACTCCAGGTCGGCACGCCGGTCATCACCGATCTCGCGGTGACCGCTGGATAACGCGATGGCGGATCCTCTCATCGAATTCGAGCGCGTCGAGCGCGTCTACGGGCACGGCCAAGCCGAAGTCCACGCGCTCGCCGGCGTTGACTTCCAGGTGCAGCCGGGCGAGTTCGTCGCCGTGATGGGCCCGAGCGGCTCCGGCAAGTCGACGACGATGAACATCCTCGGGTGTCTCGACGTGCCGACGAGCGGCACCTACCGGTTTCGCGGGGTCGACGTCGGCGCGCTCACGCGCCAGCAGCGTGCACTCCTGCGCCGGCACTATCTCGGCTTCGTCTTCCAGGGATTCAATCTGCTCAACCGCACGTCCGCGATCGAGAACGTCGAATTGCCGCTCGTCTATCGCGGCACGCCCGCGGCCGAGCGGCGGCGGCGCGCGCGCGAAGCGCTGGGCGCGGTCGGACTCACGGGCTGGGAGACGCACACGCCGGCCGAGCTCTCTGGGGGCCAGATGCAACGCGTCGCGATCGCGCGCGCCATCGTCACCGAACCCTCGGTACTCTTCGCCGACGAGCCGACGGGCAATCTCGACACGGCGCGCAGCGTCGAGATCATGGATCTGCTCGTGCGCTTCAACCGCGAGCGCGGTCTCACCGTGCTGATGGTCACGCACGAACCCGACATGGCGGCCTATGCCTCGCGTGCGATCCACTTCCGCGACGGCCTCGTCGAGCACGACCTGCGCAGCGAAGGAGCGCACTGATGCTGCTCAACGCCGTCGTCCTCGCCTTCCGTGAAATTCGGCGCAACGTCCTGCGCTCATCGCTCACGACGCTCGGCATCGTCATCGGCGTCGCGTCGGTCATCACCCTCGTGACGCTCGGCAACAGCGCGACCCAGAGCGTGACGGCCAGCATCGCCAGCATGGGCAGCAATCTGCTGACGATCATGCCGGGCCAGCAGCGCGGCCCGGGCGGCGCGTCGGCCGCGGCAACGCCGTTTCGCGTGGAAGACGCCGACGTCATGGCGCGCGATCTGACGACGGTGACCGACGTCGCGCCCATCGCGTCGACGACGCTCAACGTGATCAGCGGATCGAAGAATCGATCCACGTCGATCACGGGCACGACCAACACCTACTTCACGGCCACGGACTGGCCGCTCGCGAAAGGCCGGTTCTTCACCGACAGCGAAGAGCGCGCGGGCGCGGCCGTCTGCATCATCGGCGACACCATTCGGAAGGAAGTGCTCGACGTGAGCGATCCGATTGGCGCGTCGATCCGCCTGCGGTCGATGTCGTGCCGCGTCATCGGACTCCTCGCCAAAAAGGGCGAGAGCACGTTCGGCCAGGACCGCGACGCGACGGTCGTCATCCCGCTGCGAACGCTGCAGCGGCGGCTCGCGGGGAACAACGACATCGGGCAAATCCAGGTGTCGGTGCCCAAGTCGGTCTCGACCGCGCGTGCGCGTCAGGACGTCGAGCAACTGCTGCGCGACCGCCGCCATCTCCGGCCGGAGGACGACAACGACTTCACGATCTTCGCCCAGGAAGATCTCGCGACGGCGATTTCGGGCACGACGCAGACGCTGACGGCGCTGCTCGCGGCGGTCGCGGCCATCAGCCTGCTCGTCGGCGGCATCGGCATCATGAACATCATGCTCGTGTCGGTGACCGAGCGGACACGCGAGATCGGCATTCGCCTGGCGATCGGCGCGTTTGAAACGGACGTCCTCACGCAGTTCCTCGTCGAGGCCGTCGTGCTCTCGGCCTTCGGCGGCCTCATGGGCATCGTCTTCGCACTCGCGGCGTCGGCCATCGCCACGGCCGTGCTCCACCTGCCGTTCTCGATCAACGTGCCGGTCATTCTGCTCGCGTTCCTCTTCTCGGCGGGTGTCGGCGTCGTGTTCGGGTTCTTCCCGGCGCGCCGCGCAGCCCAGCTCAATCCCATCGACGCGCTGCGTCATGAGTAACCCCATGCGTCACGCTCGCGCCATTCGATTCGTCGCCGTTTCAGCCGTCCTCGCATTCGCGACGGCGTGCGCCACCGCGCGGCCGTACACGGCTCCAGCGGCGAGCGCGCCCAATCAATGGTCCACATCGCTGCCGACGCCGGCGGCCGCACCCGACGAGACCGTGCTCGCCGACTGGTGGAAGGCGTTCGACGATCCACTGCTCACCTCGCTCGTCGAACGTGCGATTGCCGGCAGTCCCGACATCAAGACGGCGGTCTCGCGCGTACGCGAAGCGCGCGCGAGCCTCGCGTCCACGCGCAGCACTAACCTCCCGACGGTTGACGGCGCGGGCAACGCACGCGCGAGCGGCGGCGACGCGTTCTCGCAGTCGTACGGACTCGAGCTGGATGCGAGCTGGGAACCCGATCTCTTCGGTGCGACGCGCAGCGCCATCGATGCCTCGTCGGCCACGGCCGAAGCGCGCGTGTTCGACCTGCAGGACGCGCTCGTCAGCCTGACGGCCGAAACCGCCATCGACTACATCAACGTGCGGTCCGCCCAACGACAGCTCGAACTGACCGAGAGCAACCTGACGCTGCAGGAGCAGACGCTGGACCTCACGCGCTTCCGCGTGCAGGCGGGACTCGCGACCGATCTGGACACGCAGCAAGCGCTCTCGAACGTGGAGAGCACGCGCGCGCAGATCGCGCAGCTCGAGAGCCAGCTCCAGGTGAGCCAGCACGCGCTCGCCGTGCTCATCGGTCAGCCGCCCGCGGCTCTGAACGCCGAGCTCGGTGGCACGACGGCGATCCCGTCGGCGCCGATCAGCATCGCCGTCGGCGTCCCGGCCGACACGCTGCGCCGGCGGCCGGACGTGCGCAGCGCGGAACGGCAGCTCGCCTCGGCCTTCGCACAAGTCAACGCGGCCCGCGCCGATCTCTATCCCTCGTTGCGACTGACGGGATCGATCGGCCTCGAGGCGCTCTCGCTCGCCAAGGTTCTCCTTCCCGGCGCGGCGTTCTGGAACAGCGGGGCCGCGATCAACACGCGCGTCTTCAATCGTGAGCAGTTGCGACAGACCGTCGTCGTCGACACCGAGCACGAAGCGCAGGCGCTCCATGCTTACGAGTCGCGCGTCCTGACGGCTCTTCAAGACGTCGAAGACGCGCTCACGTCGCTCACCGAGGAGCAGGCGCGTCGTAGTCACCTCGAGGCCGCGGCCACCGCTGCCAACGAGAGCGCCAACCTGTCGCTGCAGCTCTACACCGCGGGCCTTCAGGATTTCCAAACGGTGCTCGACGCTCAGCGCTCGCTGCTGTCGCTGCAGGACTCGGTCGCCTCGAGCACGGCGACGGTCTCCGAGGATCTCGTGCGCCTGTACAAGGCGCTCGGCGGTGGCTGGCAGGCCGCGGCGCCGCTGGCCGAGGAGACGACCGCGCGGCGGTAGACTACCGCGTGTCCTCTCCTTCGGCCGCCGGGACGCCTCGTCGCGTCCTGCTCGTGGACGACGACCTCAAGCTGTGCGATCTGATGCGCGATTTCCTGTCGCAGCACGACCTCGTCGTCTCGGCCGTCCACGACGGGCTCGCCGCGGTTCGCGAAGCGACCACCGGCGACTTCGACGTCGTCACGCTCGACGTCATGCTGCCGGGCCTCGACGGCTTCGAAGTGCTGCGGCAACTCCGCCGGCGCACGACCGTGCCCGTCATCATGCTCACGGCGCGGACGACGACCGACGATCGGGTCGGCGGCCTGGAGGCCGGCGCGGATGACTATCTCGCCAAGCCATTTCAGCCGCGCGAACTGCTCGCGCGGATCCGTGCGCTGCTGCGCCGGGCCGCGCTCTCCGCAACGGCGCGGCCCGATGAGGTCGACGTGAGCGGTGTTCGACTCAGCGTCGCGCGGCGCGAGGCGTGGTACGGCGACGTGCTCCTGCCGCTCACGACGGCCGAGTTCGACATCCTCGAGCTGCTCGTCCGCCGCGCCGGACTCGCCGTCTCGCGCGACGAGATCATGGCCGCGCTGCACCAGCGGCCCGCGTCGCCGTACGAGCGCACGCTCGACGTCCACATGAGCCATCTGCGTCGCAAGCTGCAGGCCGCCGGCACCGATCCGATTCGCACGGTCCGCGGCATCGGCTACCTCTTCGCGCGGAATTGACGATGCGCTCCCTCTACCTCCGCATCGTCATCGCCTCGTTCGTCACGGTCGTCATCTCGCTCGGCGCCTTCGTGGCCATCGGCCGCCGCGTGGTGGGCAGCGCGATCGAACACCTGGTCGACGGCGCGTATACCGTTCAGCTCGACGAGGCCATCGCGGCCTACCAGCGTGGCGGCGCCAGCGAACTCGCGCGGTTCACGCACCAAATGGACGAGGCGCTCCAAGCCACGCACTATCTCGTCGACGCCAACGGCCGCGACCTCGTCACTGGAGCGGATCACCGTCGTCTGCTCGGCGATACGCCGGCGACGGCCGCGCCTCACGTCGATGGCGACACGTTCGTCTACGTGCGCACATCGGCCGACGGCCGCTATCACCTCGTCTCGATGGGCGCGCCGCCCTTCACGCTGTGGAGCTTCGCGCCGTTCTACTTCCTCGTGCTCGCGTCGATTTTCCTCGTGTCGTGGTGGGTGGCGCGGAGCATCGTGCCGCCCCTGCGTACGATGTCGACCGTCGCCGAGCGCTTCGGCGCCGGCGATCTGTCGGCCCGCGTGACGAACGCGCCCGCCAACGAGATCGGCACGCTCGCCGGCGTCTTCAACGGCATGGCCGACCGCGTGCAGACGCTGCTCCAAGCCGAACGGCGACTGCTGCAGGACGTCTCGCACGAGCTGCGGTCGCCGCTCGCGCGGCTCAACTTCTCGGTCGAGCTCGCGCGCAACGCGACCGATTCCGGAGCTGCGCTGGATCGGATTCAGGCCGACGTGGATCTTCTCTCCACGCTCGTCGGCGAGCTCATCGAGATGACGCGTGCCGAGGGCGACCCGACCGCCCGTGGGCGCGGACCGGTGGACCTGCACGATCTCATCGGCGAGGTCCACCGGACGTGCGCGCGCGAAGCCGAGCCGCGTGGCGTTCGCGTCACCGTTTCTGGCGACATCGCCCCGACGCTCGACGGCGACCGGGAACTGCTCCGGCGCGGAATCGAGAACGTCGTGCGCAACGCCGTGCGCTACACGCCGGACAACGGCGCCGTCGACGTGCGAGTCGCCAACGAAACGGACCGCGTGCGCATCGCGGTACGCGACGCGGGTCCGGGTGTGCCGGACGCCGAGCTCGAGCGCATTTTCGAGCCCTTCTATCGCGTCGATGCCTCGCGCGACGCGGCTGCCGGCGGCATCGGCCTCGGCTTGGCGATCGCTCGGCGTGCGATCGCCGTCCATCACGGCACCGTCGCCGCGGAGAACGCGCATCCGGGTCTTCGAGTCACGATCGCGCTGCCGGTGTCGGCGCGCAACGCGAGCCGGGACGCGGCGTGATACAAGACACTGACATGATCGACATGCTCGTCATCGGCGCGGGCCCGGTGGGACTCGCCTGCGCGATTGAAGCTGCGCGACAGGGCCTCACCGCGCGCGTCGTCGACAAAGGCACGCTCGTCAATTCCATCGTCGGCTACCCGGCGCGCATGGAGTTCTTTTCCACGCCGGACCTCATCGAGATCGGCGGCCATCCCTTCCCCGTCCGCGAATACAAGCCCACGCGCGAGGACGCGATCGAGTACTACCGCGGCGTCGCCGCTCGCGAAGGACTCGACGTGCGGTTGTACGAATCGGTCGTCGACGTCCGCGGCAGCCGCGACGACTTCACGATCGTGACGAGCCGCGGCGAACATCGTGCGCGTACGGTCGTCGTTGCGACGGGATTTTTCGATCAGGAAAACAGGTTGAACGTGCCGGGTGAGGATCTCCCGACCGTCACGCACTACTATCGCGAGCCGTACGCGTACGTCGGTCAGCGCGTCGTCGTGATCGGCGCGCGCAACTCCGCGGCCAAGGCCGCGCTCGACTGCTACCGGCACGGCGCGAAAGTGACGCTCGTCGTGCGCGGGCCGGAGCTGTCGGACAAGGTGAAGTACTGGATCAAACCGGACCTCGAGAATCGCATCAAGGAAGGCAGTATCCACGCGTTCTTCAGCAGCCAGATCGAGGAAATCCGCGCGGATGCGGTCGTCATCGTCACGCCGGACGGACGGCAGGAGATCGGCTGCGACTTCGTGCTCGCGATGACGGGCTATCACCCCGACTTCACGTTCCTCGAGCGCCTCGGCCTCACGTTTGCTGACGACGTGTATCGGACGCCGATCTTCGACGAGGCCACGTTCGAAACCGCGAGGCCGGGACTCTATGTGGCCGGCACCGTATGCGGCGGCTATCAAACGGGCCGCTGGTTCATCGAGAACGGCCGGTTCCACGCGCAGCAGATCGCGCAGCACGTGGCCAAAGGCGCGGTCGCTCCGGTCGCGTTCGATGCGATGGCGTGGAAGACGGCCGAGTAAGACGCGAAGGGACGAACGGGTCTCGCGCGAAGGGCGCGAAGGAACTAACCGATATGTAAGGGCGGGCCCCCGTGCCCGCCCGGGCCAGCTCACGCGAAGATCGCGAAGCGTAATCAGTCCTGTCTGAGCGTGGTGACGGGATCGACGCGGGTCGCGCGCCAGGCGGGCAGCGACACGGCCACGGTGCACGTGACAACGATGAGAATCACGGGGGCCGCGTAGGCGACCGGTTCGACGATCGTGGCGATGTTGCCGAGCCAGAACGGGACCCACTTCGCGAGGACCTTCACGAACGCCGTGGCCAGGCCGGCACCGGCGACGATGCCAACGGCAACCGAGATGAACGTGCGCGACATCACCCAGCCCGCGATGTCCCGCGTCGTCGCGCCGAGCGCCATGCGGATCCCGATCTCCCGCTTCCGCTGTTCAATCGCGTACGACAAGACACTGAACAGTCCCGACGCGGCGAGCAGGAGCGCCAGTCCGGCGAGAACGACCGTCACGCCAAAGACCATCCAGAGACCGACCGCGCGACCGTTGACCATGGCGCGCACCGTGGTGATGTCGCCGAAGGCCGGATCAATGGCCACGAGCCGATCGAGCAACGCACGGCGTGCCTCATCAGGATCGCTGCGCACGCGGAGCACGAGCGACGTCCCGGGATTCTGAAGGCCGATCGGCAGATACACGTTCGGATCGGCGAATTGCCTGAGTGCGTCGGCCAGCGTGGACTCGATATCGCGCGCGACGCCAATGACGACGTACGGCCGCGACGGAGCGCGAGGTGACGCCGCCTGTTGCGTGTCAGGTGGCGGCTGGGCCTCGAACTGGACGACCGACCCCACGGCCTTGCCAGTTGGCCACAGTCGGCGGACCGCAGCCTCGGACACGACCGCGACCCCGGCGTCCATCGTGCGTTCGTCGGGCGCAAATCCACGACCGCTCACGATGTCGATGCCAAGCACGTTGAAGTAGCCGGGCGAGACGAAGGCATAGCTGACCTTGTCCGTGGTCTGGTCGCGCGCCGACCTGTCCTGCGTTGCGGATGACGCAGGCCGGGTGATCACGGCCTGCCCGCCATACGCGGGGAACCCGGTCACTCCGCTGGACCACGACGCCGAGACGGCCTCGACGAGCGGATCGGTCGTCAGTGCTCCGAGTATGGCCGGCCGGAACGGCTCGTGTGTCACCGGCACGACGAGCGTGTCGCTCGTCCGAACACCGGCCGGAGCGTTCGCTGCGGCGAACGCGCTTCGCAGGAAGGCGCCTGAGGTGATGAGGAGAAGGCCCGCGGCCCCCACCTGGAGGGCGATGAGTATCTGTGACGCGCGGCCCGATCGGGCTCCTTGCATGGCGTCGCCCCGCATCGCGCGCGCCGGATCGACCTGGGTGGTCTGCAGGGCCGGCGCCAGGCCGAAGAGCACGGTGGAGACCATCGCGATCGCCGCGACGAACAGCAGGACGCGCCAATCGACGGGAAGGGGCGCGATGCGCATCAATTCGGCCGACTCCGGCGACATCACGGTGCTGGCCACGCGGATCGCACCCGCCAGGAGCCCGCGCGAGAGGACCACACCGCATATGGCCGCCGCAAGCGCCAGCACGAGATGCCCCACCAACAACTGTCGAATGACGCGCCAACGCGATGCGCCGAGCGACAGGCGGATTCCGATCTCCGCGCGGTGCGATAGTCCGCGCGCGAGCAGAAGGTTCGCCACGTTCGCGCAGCCCGTCATCAGGACGAGGCCGAACGCGAAGAACGCCGGCGCGATCACGCCGTGGAAGCTCAACGGCCAGAGCGTGCCGCGGTTCGGCGTCAGCGTGAGTTGGTTGGGGTGGCCTGGACGGTTTCGCTTGATGTCGGAGCGGCCAGAGGCCCATGCGGTCAATGCCGCCTCAGCCTTCTCGGGCGACATCCCCGGCTTCAGACGGCCGACGACCACTTCTACCACCGAGTCATCGAGCGGCTTCCCTTCATACTCGTCAAGGTACGTGGGCAGATGGAACCGTCTGACAGACAGAAGGGGCACCCAGAGATCCGGCGGGACGACGCTCAGTCCCCGGAACGTCTCGGGCATGACGCCCACCACCTCGAAGGGGAGACCATTCAGGCGTACGCTGCGGCCGACGACCGTCGGGGCCCCATTGAAGAATTTGCGCCATCCCCTGTGGCTCAGGACTACGACCTGCTGACTGGTTGCCGGCTCGTCATCGGCGGGGATCAGCGGACGGCCGAGTTCCGCGCGGGCATCGAGCACCTGGAAGAAGTTGCCGCTGACCAGGGTCGTGTTCGTCACGCGGCCATCAATGCGCGCGACGACGTCGGACACCATGCCCAGGGCGTCGGTCAACACGTCCGAGCCATGACGCAGAAGTTCGTATTCGCGACGGCTGAACGGCATCCACGCGCGGTCGCCACCAGGGGGATGCGGGAGATCAGGACGGACCAGCCGCTCCACCGTGAAGAGCTGCTCGGGATGCTGCACGGCGTCCGCGCGCAGGAACAAGGCGTTGTAGACCGTGAAGGCGACGGTGACGAGCGCTAGGCCCAGTGCGATTGTCGCGACGATCGTGAGCGTCACCCATGGCGCCCGGCGGAACGACCGAAGGGCGTCGCGAACATCGCGGACGAGCGCGTCCACGAAGACCGTGCCACGGGCGTCGCGGCATGCGTCAGCGGCGAGAGCGATCGAACCGAAGCGCGCTCGCGCGCGCGCAGCGGCCGCCGACGGCGTGAGACCCGCGCGCTGCTGCTCGTGGGCCTCGCGCTCGAGGTGGAAGGCCAGCTCCTCGTCGAGCTCGCGCTCGACGCGTCGTGGAGCAATCAATGCGCGGACCCGGAGGCGCAGGTCGCGGAAAGTCATCGGCTACGCCAGCTTCATCACGCGCCCGATGGCGGCGGCCATGCGGTCCCACTCCCCTGCGGCGACGGCCAACCGGCGCCGGCCCGACGGCGTCAGCCGGTAGTACTTCGCTCGCCGGCCGAGCTCCGACGTGTGCCATTCCGCGTCGACCCATCCCTGGTGCTCGAGGCGATGCAGCGCCGGATAGAGCGAGCCCTGGTTGACCTGCAGCACGTTCTGGGACACCTGCTGGATGCGCTCGGCGATCGACCATCCGTGCATCGCGTCGCTCTGCAGCGTGCGGAGAATGAGCAGATCCAACGTGCCTGGGAGGAGATCGGGAGCGTTCGACGTTGTCATGATGTCGGATGACGACAATATCTCGCATGCTGTCGTCTGTCAACACCATGACGACCACATCACGATGCGACACGCGGCCCCGACGTCGCTACGCCGGCGCCCTATGGCCTCGCGCGAAGACACTCACGCGAAGGCAACGGAAGGCCTCGCGCGAAGGCGCGAAGAACGCGAAGGGACGGACGTGGTCTCACGCGAAGGCGCGAAGGGCGAGAAGACAGCAGCTTGCCTGCCGTAGCGCAGAGCGCGAAGGCGGGAAGGGCAACGGAAGGTCGACACGGCTACGTCATCAGCCGGCAGGCGTGATGACGGCGATCTCGCCGGCTTTCAGGCGGCGATAGACGTCGTTGATCGCGTCGAGCGGCGCGGTCTCGATGGGAATGGTCGCCAGCCGCCCGCTCTCGGCGAGCGCGATGACTTCCTGCAGTTCCTTGATCGAACCCCACAGCGTCGCTTCGAACAACACTTCGAACCGGCTGGTGTCGAGCACCTTGAGGCGCGCGGTGCCGCCGGCGAGGCCGACCTGACTGACCTTGCCGAGCGTGCGCGTGCTGCGGATCGCGAGATCGAGCGTCGCGTCCGTGCCGACGAAATCGAATGCGGCGCAGACACCGTGGCCACTCGACGAGAGCGGCACCAGGTATCGCTCGTGCGGCACGACGAGGTACTCGGCATAGCCGCCGTCGTTCGTCGAGAGGCCCGCCCAGGCCGGCGTCTCGCAGAGCTGCTCGTGCCCCGTCACGCACAGCCGGCATCGTCCACAGCCCCATCCACCGAAGACGGCCACGGCGTCACCTTCGCGGACCGCGTCGACGCCCGCGCCGATCGCCGCCACGACGCCGGCGTTTTCGTGGCCGAGCACGAGCGGCATCCGCGGCAGGATCGGAAGGTCGCCGTCGATGACGTGGATATCGCTGTGACAGAACCCCGCGCCGTGAACCGCGACGAGCACGTGGCCGGGACCAGGCGTTGGCGTCGGAATCTCGTCGATCTGCAGCGGCTGTCCGTACGCGTGCAAACGTGCGGCCTTCATACGCTCTCCTTCCCGCGGCGGACGCCGTGAGATCCCGACGAGAGCCGCGGCCCGTCCACGCCAGGCTCTCAGTACGCGATGCGCCGGGTCGGCGCCGTCGCAGCGCGGCGACCGAGTCGCACACGGACGTCGACCGCGCATGCACCGTGCGCGAGCACCTTCAGCGGATTGATGTCCAGTTCCTGGATCTCAGGACCGATCTCGAGCAGCGCCGAGACGCGAAGCAACACGTCGACGAGCGCGCGCTCATCGGCCGGCGCGTGACCGCGATAGCCGCGAATGAGCGCGGCGATTCTGAGCCCGTTGACCATGTCGGTCGCATCGAGATCGGTGAGCGGATGGAGGCGGAACGCCGTGTCCTGCAGCAAATTCACCAGCACGCCGCCGCTGCCGCACGCCACGATTGGCCCGAAAACGGGATCGGTGACCGCGCCGACGAGCATCTCGACGCCGCCCGAGATCATCTGCTGCACGATCGCGCCGGTCATCGCCTCGCCGACCCGCGATCGAAGCGACTGGAACGCGGCGCGCACGGCATCCGCGTCGGCGACGTCCAGCCTCACGCCGCCGACGTCGGTCTTGTGCAGGATCTCCGGTCCAGCGGCTTTCAAGGCCACGGGATAGCCGATGGCCGCGGCCGCCGCGACGGCTTCGTCCTCGCTCGCCGCGAGTCGCACGGACGCCGTGGCAATGCCCGCGGCCTCGACGAGGCGCTGCGCTTCATCGGGCGTGAGCCAGCCGTCCCCGCGCGCCAGCGCCGCGTCGACAATCGCGCGGATGGCCTCGGGGCGAACATCTGCGAACGTGGGAATCACACCCGTCGGCCGGCGGCGCCACGCGCCGTACGTCGTGGCGTGCGCAAGTGCGACGATGGCGGCCTCCGGAAACATGTATGACGGGATCGGCGCGAGCTCCGGCGGCGCGCCTCGGGTGCTCAGGAAGTTCGCCACGACTGGCTTCGTCGCGCCGTGTGCGCCGGCGACGATCGCGCCGGCGACCTCGTCGGCTCGCGTCACGAGCGGCGGGATGAAGATGACGAGCAGGCTGTCGACGGCCTCGTCGGACAAGAGGACACGAGTCGCGCGCCGGTAATGGTCCGGCGGCGCGGACGCCAGCATGTCGACCGGATTCCCCACGCTCGCGGCGGCGGGCAGGAACGCGCGGAGCGCGCGGACGGTCTCGTCCGTCAACGTCGCCAGTTGCAGGCCCTGCGTCTCGCACGCGTCGGCGGCCATGATGGCCGGACCGCCCGCGTTCGACAGGATCGCCACACGACGCCCGGCCGGCAGCGGCTGATGCGCGACGAGCGTTGCCACGTCGAACAGCTCCTCGATCGTCGTCGTGCGGATGATGCCCGCCTGTTTGAAGAGCGCGTCGACCACGGCGTCGCTCGCCGCCAGCGCGCCGGTATGCGAGGACGCCGCGCGCGCGCCGGCCGCCGAGCGGCCCGACTTGACGGCGACGATCGGCTTGTTCCGCGCCACGCGCCGCGCAATCTGGCTGAAACGGCGCGGATTGCCGAAGCTCTCGAGGTACAGCAGGATGACGTCCGTGCGCGGGTCGTCGGCCCAGTACTGAATCAGATCGTTACCCGACACGTCGGCCTTGTTCCCCACCGACACGAACGACGAGAGCCCGAGATGGAGCTGCTGGAGATACTCGAGAATCGCGAGCCCCAGCGCGCCGCTCTGCGTGGAGAACGCCACGCGTCCTTCGATGGGAACGACCGGTGAGAACGTCGCGTTCAGTCGAATCGCTGGATCCGTGTTGATGAGGCCCATGCAGTTCGGGCCGATCAACCGAATCCCCGCCGTGCGCGCCTGCTCGACGAGCGCCTGCTCGAGCGCGCGGCCGGCCGCACCCGTTTCTCCGAACCCCGCGCTGATGATGACGATCGCCCTGACGCGCTTGACGATGCAGTCGTCGACGACGGCGCTCACCGCGGCACAGGGCACCGAGATCACGGCGAGGTCGACGTCACCCGGCACGTCGGTCACGCGAGGATACGCGGTGACGTCGTCGATCGACGCGGCCGTGGGATGCACGGCGACCAGACGTCCAGTGAAACCCGTAGCCGACAGGTTGTGCAGGATCTCCGATCCGATCTTTCCACGATCGCGATTCGCGCCGACGACCGCCACGGTGCGCGGCTCGAAGAACGCCTTCATCGATGCCGTGGCCGCCGCCTGTGATCGCTCCGCGGCCAGCGATTCGTACTGTGGCGTCAGCCGGAGTGAAAGCGTGACGGAGACGACGCCGCCGTCGAGGCGCTGGTCGAACTCGAATCCGGAATCGAGGAACACCCGCATCATGCGGTCGTTGTCCTGGAGCACGTAGGCGTCGAAGGTTCGAATGCCGCGATCACGCGCGATGCCGGCGAGCACGTCCAGCATCCGTGTGCCCACGCCGCGTCCCTGGAGCGCATTGGCGACGGCGAACGCGACCTCGGCACGATCGCGCACGCGTGGATTGCGGCTGTAGCTCGCGACGCCGCTCAGCCGGCCTCCGGCTTGCGCGACGAGCGTGAACTCGTTGTCGTAGTCGACCTCGGCGATCTGCGGCGCGTCGGCCGGCCCGGTGCCTCGCGCGCGGAAGAATCGCGCACGCCAGCTCTCGTCGGACAGCCGATCGAAGAACGCGCGGAGCGCAGGGCCATCCCCGGCACGAGCCGGCCGCAACCGAAGCGTCGACCCGTCACGGACGACGACGTCCGACTCGTACTCGATCGGATAGCGGGACACGGCGGCGACTCACCAGGTACCGGTGGGCAGATGGCGTTTGCGGTGCGGGGCGAATCCGCATGCCGCGCTCACGATTGCGGCGCCGCGAGGCGCAGCGGGTCCTTGAACCGCAGCACTTGAACGCCGTCCGGTGTCGACACGGCGAGACCACGGACCTCGTGCGCCTCCTCGGTCACGTCGATGCGGACGGGATGGCGAATCAGGTGCGTGAGATGGTCTTCGCCGCCGAGCGCCACGTCGAGGAGATCGTCCTTGGCGTCGTAGGTGATACCGAGCAACGGGAGCCACTCGGCAACGATCTGGTCACCGAGATCCAGCGAGGTCGCTTCCACCTCGACGCGTGTACCGGTGAGCGTTGCCGAGAGCTGTTCGAAATAGGAGGTCCACTCGTGCCGCGGGATGGTGCGCATAGCGTTCTCTCGCCCGCATCCACTGCACACGTCGTGCCGGATGTCCTGCACGCACGTTTCCTGCGGCGAACGTCGCCGCTAGGAAAAATCCCGACCGGAGCGTGGAGATTTCCGAGACGCGTACGGCCAACACGGGACCGACGGGCTGCCCGGCAACCGCACGCGCCGTCATAGTGGGCGTGCCGCGGAAATGAACCGACGCGGCGGTCGTCCGCGCACGTCGGCGCGGCCGTCAAGAACCGCGGCCCCCTACCGTTTCGGCGCGCAGCAGTCCAGCATCACGGCCCCCGGTAACGGCACGCCGCATCCCGTTCGCTTCTCGAGCCGCGCGCCGTCCTTCCGCACCTCCGGCAGATGTCCGATGCAGTGCTTCACGGCTTCGACCAGCGTCTGCGCCACACCGGACGGCATGTCGGCCATGCGGTAGTGGACCCACAATCCGCGCTTCTCGGCTGCGACCATCCCGGTTCGCCGCAAATAGGCGAGATGCCGTGACGCCTTGGACTGCGGAATATCCAAGCTCTCGTGGATGTGGCACACGCAGACCTCGCCGCTCAGCAGCAACCCAATGATGCGGATGCGTGTCGGGTCGGCGAGTGCCTTGAACACCTGCTCAACCGTCTGAAGCTCGCGACTCATATGCGCCTTGACAAATATAGACTACGGCCCGTATCGTTGTCCATATCTGCAAAGGCAGATATAACGGAGGTGCCCCATGAGCCAGGCCAATTCGAAGAAGACCGTTCGCGTGGCGCGCGGAAGCGTCGACATCTGCTGTGGCAGGCCTGGCTGCTGCCGTTGCGATTCGGGATGCTGCTGAGCATCGGTCGTCGCGCCGTCGCCGAAGCCCTCGGCACGAGCCTGTTGCTGACGGCGATTGTCGGCTCGGGCATCATGGCCGACCACCTCGCCGCCGGCGACGCCGCACTCGCGCTCCTGGCGAACACGATGGCGACGGCCACGACGCTGGCCGCCTTGATCCTTGCGGTCGGCCCTATCAGCGGCGCGCACTTCAATCCGTGGGTCACGATGCTCATGCGGCTACGCGGCAAATTGCCGGCGGCGGACGTGTGGCCCTACGTCACCGCGCAGTTCGTCGGCGCCTTCGTCGGCGTCGCGGTCGCGCATCTCATGTTCGGCGAGCCGGTGTTCGCCTGGTCCGATCACACCCGGTCAGGCGCAGCCCAGACGGTTGCCGAAGCCGTGGCCACGTTCGGGTTACTGCTCATCATCGGTCTATCGGCGGCGGCTCGTTCGTCACACACGGCCATCGCGGTCGGCGCGTTCATCGCGGGCGCGTATTGGTTCACCAGTTCCACGTCGTTCGCCAATCCGGCCGTCACGCTGGCGCGGGCGGCGACCCACACGTTCGCCGGCATTCGGCCGGCCGACGTGCCGTCGTTCCTGCTCGGGCAGTCTGTCGGCGCGGGTGCGGCTGTCCTCGTCTTGCACTGGTTGCTCACATCAGACCCGGAGACGGCCCGATGAGTTCACCGCTGCGCGTCCTGTTCCTTTGCACCGGCAACTCGGCTCGTTCGCAGATGGCCGAAGCCCTCCTTCGTCATCTCTCGAATGGCCGTGCCGAATCGCACAGTGCGGGCACGCATCCGCGACCGGAAGTCCACCCGATGGCAAAACTCGCGCTCGCGCGCCAGTTCAACATCGGCAGTGACGACCTGTTCCCGAAGACGCTCGACCGCTACATCGGTCAGCATTTCGACTACGTCATCACCGTGTGCGACCACGCCGCCGAATCGTGTCCGGTGTTCCCAGGCGGCCCGGCGCGCCTTCACTGGAGCTTTCCAGACCCGGCCGCCGTGGACGGCAGCGAGGGCGAGCAGCAGCGTGCGTTCGACCGAATTGCCCTGGATATCGCCGGCCACCTGAGGCGCTGGTTGGCGTCGTCCAAGATCGCGGTCCGCCTGTCGGCACGTTGACTCTCGCCGGAGGCGCCCCGTCGCCCGAACGTCGATACTCATGTCCTGCGCAGACGAAGCGGTGACTACCGCGATCCGAACGGCCCGTGCGTCGGCAATTTACATCGGCAAGGCGGGTAGAGGATGCTGGGACGCATCATGGCACACGACCCGCTCGGTAGCACTCCCATGAAATCGAATTCGGTGAAGGACAGCCCGGCACACCCCTCGCCGCGCCCTGGACAGTGACGGCCGGCGGCATGGTTACGGTTCGGCGACGGTTGGCCTGCACGGACAATCGCGCGCCGATCAGACTTTGCTTTTTTGCTGGGAAAAAGTGGAGGCGCCGCCCGGAATTGAACCGGGGATGGAGGTTTTGCAGACCTCTGCCTTACCGCTTGGCGACGGCGCCCTGGGGGAGAATTCTGAGGGGACCCGGCCCGGCGATCGCGTCAGGGCCTTGTGGCCCGCCGCAGGCTCCGGCGGTCAAGATTGGAGCGGGAAACGGGATTCGAACCCGCGACTTCGACCTTGGCAAGGTCGCACTCTACCACTGAGTTATTCCCGCCCCTGCCAGACACATGAGTCTACAGGAGATGCCCGCCGGCGAGCAACCGCGCAGGCGCCGCGCGCCGTCGCGAGACGCGATCGCACAGAGCACGCCCACGCGTTCACCGTTCACGACGACGCGAACGGTCGCGATCGAAGATCAGCACGTACACCATGGAGATCGCCATCAGGACGAGGCCCGGCGACACGAACATCAATGCCCGTTCGAGGTCCGCCCAGGATCCAGAAACATTCCCCATAGCAGAAATCCTCCGCTCGTGACGACGGTAGCGACAAGCCTCCAGGCTGTCAACTGCGCGGTCATGAACGCGTCGAGGGGCACGAAGACGAGCACGAGCACCGCCGCCTCGCGGAAGAACTCGCCGAGCATCTCGCGCGCTCGCGGCGTCACTCACCCGCTCCGCCGAACGCGCCTTCGATGACGCGGACGGTCATGCGCCTAGTGCCGATGCCGTCGATGGCCACGACGTCGAAGCGGCAGCGGACGTCGAGCCGGCCCGTCCAGGCCAGGTAGTCGAGCGCCATCGCCGCGATGCGCCGCCGCTTCCAGAACGGAATCGAGTCGGCGGCCGCGCCGAACCGGTTCGTCCGCCGCGCCTTCACCTCGACGAACACCACGACGCCACGCTGCTCCGCCACGACGTCGATCTCACCGAAGCGTGTGCGGTAGCGGCGCGCAAGAATGGCGTACCCGCGACGCGAGAGTTCCGCGCAGGCGAGATCCTCGCCCCATTGGCCAGTGAGCTGACGCGATCCGGTCGCGGGCACGCACCCGACCTGAGCAAGCAGGATGCCAGGTGAGCGCAGGACAGCCGGGATGTCGATTGCCGGTGCGAACGGCGAGTCTCCGGACGAGCCGCGTCCGCCTCGTGCGCTATCGCGGCTCGGGCGCTTCGAACCGCGCGATCGGCTGACCGGTTTCGTCGAACAGATCGAGCCAGCGGCCGACGACGCGGAACGTTCGCACCTTGCCGAGCGCGGCACGGAAGGCGGATTCGAGCTCGGCGTTCGGGGCGTCCATACACGCCATGAGCGTGCCGGCCGCCGCCGTGAGTCTGAGGTTCTCGCCGTTCGTGATGTCGTAACGGCCGGTCACGTGGTTGCAGCCGCTCGACCCGGCGAACGTCTGCGTGTCGGCGAGAAACGTCAACCCGGGTTGACGCCGCGCGTCGGATGACGATGGAACGTCGGTCCCGTTCAGGCGCACGAGCCGCCATTCGGTGCCGCCGAGCGGCGCGGCGGCAAAGCGCGGCGCGCACGCGCCGCCGGGCTGGACGTCGGCGACGCGTTGGACGGCGAACATCGGCGGCACGTCCGATCGCGGGCCGCCCATCGTGACGCGTCCATCGAGCGTCACGAGCACGGGAGCGGGCCGCTGACTTCGCGCGCTCCCGCCGCCGGCCTTCGTGCGCAGCTCGTCAGCGGCGCCCGTCGCGGTAATCGTCCACCGCTCGCCCGTCGCGCACTCGGCCAGCCGGCCCTGCTGGTTCTCGAACGTGTACAGGCCGCGCACGGTCACCCGCTGATCGAGCGGCTGGAAGGCGCGCACGCGTCGGAGGTCGCGTGGAAGCGAAGCCGGCCACTCGCGCCCATCGGCATCGAGCGCGCGTAACGTCAGGCTGTCGCGGATGGAAAAGAGCACGGGCCGCTCCGCGCCGCTCGCGAGGAGCGCGATGACACGGCGGTCGGAGGACAGCACCCACGTTCCGACGCGATCGACGGGCGTGACACTGCGATCGAGATAGGTCAGCCGTTCGGCGAACGCGTGGTCCGGCAGGAGATTGATCTGATCGCGGATGCCGGGACAATCCGCGCACGGCAGCGTGCCGGCGAATGACGCCGGCAAGCTCCCAATCGACACGGACGGAGCCGGCTGACGACGGGTCTGCGCATCGGGACGCGACGCGACGAGCACGAACGAGGCGAGCACGAGGAACGCGGCGCGGCGAGTCATGGCGTCACCTCCGGAAGGACACGTGCCGGATCAAGTCAGAAGTTCGAAGCCAGAAGTGTCCTCGCTCCGCCACGGGCGTGCGTGCTCGACTTCGGCTCCGCTTCTGCGTTCAACCGGTCGTCGAACACGCGCGTGATCAGCGCCGCGCGCGGCGCGCGCGTGGCGCACGCGGTGCCGCGGCAGCCGCAGGCTTGGCCGTGGCCGTCTTCCGCCGCCGTGCGGGACGCTTGCGCGAGAGTGCTGCCTCGCCGGCATCCGCTGACTCGACGTCTTCTTCCGCCGGCGCTGGCGTCGACTCGACGTCGACCTCCAGCGCGGTCGCTGCTTCGGGCACGGTGTCCCCAGCCGCCAACCTCTCAGCCGCGGCCGTCTCTTCATCCAGCTCTTCGTCGCGCGGCAATCCTTCGATGACCGGCGTCGAGGCCGGCATCGCGGTGCCTTGGAAGACGCGAATCACGCCCTGGCGATCGCGGTCGACGCGGACGAGGCCTTCCTTCTGCGCCGCGCGCAGCAGATCGACCAGGCTGCCAAAGCCGTACGCGCGTTCGTCGAACGGCGGCGCGGCCTGGCGCAGCACCTGTTTGACGTTGCGCAGATACATCGGCCATCGCCGGATGACCGCCGCACCGAGGATTCGCCGGAACTCGGCCAGCCCTTCGGCCACGCCGCCCGCCGGCTCGACGACGTCCGGCGCCCGGTGACGCCCACGGTCATCGCGCGGCGCGACGGGCGACTCGTCGGCCGGCGCATGCTGCCGCTCCGCGGTGTCCTCGGCCTGTCCGCGCGAGGCGCGTTCGCCGACCGCCGGCTGGCCGTCAGGCGGTCCGACGAGCCATCCGCCCTTCCCCTGATGCACGCGGATGACGCCGGCTTTCTCGAGCTTCTGCGCGAAGTCGCGGAACGATCCCGCGCCGAAGCTGCGTTCCGAGAACGTCGAGTCGAGCTGCAGGAGCGTGCTCTTGAGCAGCCCGAGCTGCGGCGAGACGTCGCGTTCGAGCAGCACCTTCAAGGCGCGATCGACGAGCGGAATCGCCTGCTCGATCGACGCGGACGCGCGCGCGCTCGGCGCCTCGCGGCCGACGTGCCGCCGGCTGCTCGCCCCCGCGCCGGCCAGGTTCTCGTAGGCGATGAACTCGTGGCAGTTGCGCTGCAGGATGCCGCTCGTGAACTGGCGGCCGCCGACGATGAACACTTTCTTGTCGTACTGCTTGAGCTTCTCGACCAGGCTGATGAAGTCGCTGTCGCCGCCGACGATGACGAAAGCGTTGATGTGGGAATGGGTGAAGGCCATCTCGAGCGCGTCGAGGGCCAGGTTGATGTCCGCGCCATTCTTGTCGCCGCCGGGCGTCAGGTTGCGCTGGACCATCTTGATCGCGTGCTGGGTGAGCGCGCGACTGTAGCCGCCGGCGCGCTGCCAGTCGCTGTAGGCGGTCTTGGACACGACCTCGCCGCGCTCCTTGAGGGCTTCGAGCACGAGGCCGGCGTCGAAGGAGGTGCCAAGGGTGTTCTTGACGCCGATTTCAATGTTGTCGAAGTCGATGAAGACGGCGAGACGGAGTCGATCGGAATGGGTCACCGGAATAGTGTACTAAGAAACGTTCCGGTTCCGGGTTCCTGGTTTCGGGGTTTCACGTTCGACACGGCGGGTTCCGGGTTCTCGGCGCGCCTTTGGCGGCGCCGGGGGTTCCAGGTTCGCCGCGCGAGCCTGCGGACGGGCGCGGGTTCCAGGTTCGGGGTTCCGGGTTCGCCGCGCGGCCCTTCGGGCGCGCGGGTTCCAGGTTCGGTTCGCCCCCAGTTCGACGTTCGAAGTTCACAGTTCAAAGTTTGCCGTTCACCAGTACTATCTCGTCCGACAGGAGGCTCTCATGGGCGTCAGAAGGATGGTCGGCGGCGTAGTGGTGATTGCAGCGATGGCAGTGCTGGCCGGAGCGGTTTCAGCGCAGGGCGGGCGGGGACAAGTCCAGCCGCTGCCGCCGGCACTGACTGACTGCACGGCATTGGCGTCGACGGTGCGGACCCTCGCGGCCAACGATGCACGACTGCGCGACTGGCCGAATCTCACACGCTATCGCGAGGCGAACCACAGCGTCTCGCAGCCGACAGCCGTGTTCATGGGCGACTCGATCACCGACATCTGGCAGCAGCCACGCTTCGGCGACTTCTTCGAGAACCCGGCCTACGTCGATCGCGGCATCGGCGGCCAGACGACGCCGCAGATGCTCCTGCGGTTCCGTGCCGACGTCATCAACCTGCACCCCAAAGTCGTCGTCATTCTCGGAGGCACGAATGACATCGCGGGCAACACGGGGCCGATGACCGACGAGGAGATCGAAGGCAATCTCCAGTCGATGGCGGAACTGGCCGATGCGGCGGGCATCAAGGTCGTGCTGTCGAGCCTCACGCCCGTGGCCGCGTACCACACGAACGCGACCGCGGCGCCGCAGACGTCGCAGCGGCCGATGGCGCGCATTCACGCGATCAATGACTGGATGAAGCAGTACGCGGCCGCGCACCACCACGTGTATCTCGACTACTTCTCGGCGATGGTCGACGACCAGGGGCTCCTGCGCGCGGATCTCAGTGCCGACGATCTGCACCCGACGGCGGCAGGCTTCGCCATCATGGCGCCGCTCGCCAAGGCGGCCGTGGAACAGGCGCTGCGGTAGAACGCGACGAGTCGACGCGCGGCCGGACAGCTATTTCCGCTTCCAGCGCGTGCCGGCGGCGGAGTCCTCGAGCACGATGCCGCGCTCGTCGAGCTCGCGGCGGATCGCGTCGGCCCGCGCGAAATCGCGCGCACGACGCGCCTCGCGGCGTTCCTCGATGAGCGCGTCGATCTCGGCGACCGGCAAGGGCGGCGTCTCGTTTTCGGCCCGGCGCAAGGCGAGCACGCCGAGGACGCGATCGAACCGATCGAACGTCTGCCGAATGGCGGCCGCATCCGCGCCGCTCACCTCGTGCCGGTCCATGGCGGCGTGAAGCTCGCGCACGAGATCGAAGATCACGCCGAGCGCGCCCGGCACGTTGAGATCGCTCGTCATGCGATCACGGAAGTCCGCCTCGGCCGCCGCCAGCCGATCGGCCACGGCCGCGTGCGCTTCGCCGCCGGCCGGCACGGCGTCGACACGCTCGACGAAGTCGGACAACCGCGTGAGCGCGGCATCCGCCTGCTCGAGGATCTCCCAGTTGAACGTCAGCGACTTGCGGTAGTGGACCGACATCAGGAGATAGCGCAGCGCCGAGGCGCGGTACCCCTTGGCGACGATATCGTGGACGGTGAAGACGTTGCCGACCGACTTCGACATCTTCTCGTTGTCGATGTTGAGGAACTCGACGTGGACCCACCAGCGGACGAACGGCCGGCCGGTTGCGCCCTCGGCCTGCGCCAGTTCGTTCTCGTGATGCGGGAAGACGAGGTCGATGCCGCCGCCGTGGATGTCGATCGGCGGCTCGCCGAGCAGCCGCAGCGCCATGGCTGAACACTCGATGTGCCAGCCCGGCCGGCCCGGTCCGATACCCAGATCCCACGACGGTTCGCCGGGCTTGCTCGCTTTCCACAGGACGAAATCGCGCGCGTCCTGCTTGCTGTGCGCGTCGGCGTCGACACGCGCGCCGGCCTGCATGCCTTCTTCGTCGAGCCGCGCCAGCTTGCCGTAGCCGGGGAACGACGCGACGCGGAAATAGACCGAGCCATCGGACCGATACGTGTGGCCGCGCGCCTCGAGCGCCTGAATCATGTCGACCATCGCGCGCAGGTTGACCTCGTCGGTCGCGCGCGGACGTTCTTCGGCCGGCTCGATGCCGAGCGCCGCCGCGTCCTCGCGAAACGCCGCG
>DASZOV010000137.1:0-30010 GCA_035550595.1 Vicinamibacterales bacterium | reverse complement strand
CACGATGACGCTCACCGTCACGTTCGACGTCGAGACCGATCCGAACGTCGATCAGGTGAACGTCCAGAACCGCATGGCGCAGGCGCAGCCGAACCTGCCGACCGCGGTCAGCCAGTACGGCCTGACGATGCGCAAGTCGACGGGGTTGCCGATGCTCATCATCGGCCTCTCGTCGCCGAAGCACACCTACAACGCGGTCTTCCAGAGCAACTACGCGAACATCAACATCATCGACGCGCTCTATCGCGTGCCGGGCGTCGGCGAGGTGCGCGTCTTCGGTGCGGGCGACTACGCGATGCGCATCTGGCTGCGGCCCGACGACCTGTCGCGGCTCGGCCTGACCGTGCCCGACGTGGCCCGCGCGGTGCAGCAGCAGAGCACCGTCAATCCGTCCGGCCAGATCGGCGCCGACCCCGTCCCCTCCGGCCAGGAGATGACCTACACGGTCCGCGCGCAGGGCCGGCTCGAGACGGCGGAAGAATTCGGGCACATCGTCGTGCGCGCCAATCCGGACGGGTCGCTCGTGCGGCTGTCCGACGTTGCACGCGTCGAGCTCGGCGCGGTCAACTATCAGCTCATCGGCCGCATGAACGGCCAGCCGGGCTGCGCCATCGGCGTGTTCCAGGCGCCGGGATCGAACGCACTCGAAGTCGCCGAAGGCGTGAAGCGCGTGATGACGGACATCAGCAGCCGCTTCCCCGACGATCTGCACTACGCCTACACGCTGGACACGACGCTCGCCGTCTCCGAGGGCATCCGCGAAATCGTCTGGACGCTCGGCGAGGCGATGGTGCTCGTCATCATCGTCGTCTACCTCTTCCTGCAGAGCTGGCGCGCGACGATCATCCCGATGGTCGCCGTGCCGGTCTCGCTCATCGGCACGTTCGCGGTGTTCCCGCTGCTCGGTTTCTCGGTGAACACGCTGTCGCTCTTCGGCCTGGTGCTCGCGATTGGCCTCGTCGTCGACGACGCGATCGTGGTCGTCGAGGCCGTGGAGCATCACATCGAGCACGGGATGTCCCCGCGCGACGCGACGATCCGCGCGATGGACGAGGTGTCGGGGCCGGTCGTCAGCATCGCGCTGATCCTCGCGTGCGTGTTCGTGCCCGTCGGCCTGATGCATGGCATCCAGGGCCGGCTGAACGAGCAGTTCGCGATCACGATCGCGGTCTCCGTCCTCATCTCCGCGTTCAACGCGCTCACGCTGTCGCCGGCGCTCGCGGCCATCCTGCTCCGGCCGCGGACGCACCAGCGCTGGTCGGCGCGGTTCTTCGGCGCGTTCAATCGCGCATTCGATCGCACGGCCACCGGCTACGTCCGCGCGAGCCGGCTCGTCATCCGCAAGGCGTGGATCGGCGTGGCCGCCATCGCGCTCTTCATGGTCGCCGCCGGCTTGATCGGCCGCCGCCTGCCGACGAGCTTCGTGCCCGAGGAGGACTACGGCTACTTCCTCTTGAACGTCACGCTGCCGCCGGCCGCGTCGCTCGAGCGCACGGACGCGATTTGCCGCCAGGTCGATCGCATCCTGGCCGCCACGCCAGGCATCGAGGGCTACAACACGATCGTCGGCTTCAGCCTGCTCACGCGTGTGACGTCGAGCAACAACGGCTTCTACTTCGTCGGCCTGCGGCCGTGGAGCGAGCGGACGCCGGCCGGACTCGACGCGCGGACGATCGTCAACGGGCTGAACGCGCGCTTCGCTGCCGAGCTGTCCGAAGGCGTCGCGCTCGCGGTCATGCCGCCGTCGATCCCCGGTCTCGGCGCGCAGGGCGGCTTCTCGATGTGGTTGCAGGATCGCAGCGGCGGGTCGATCGATTTCCTGAACGACAACCTGCAGCGGTTCCTCGCCGCCGCGCGCAAGCGGCCGGAGCTCGTGAACGTCACGTCGCCGTTCAGCGCCGCCGTGCCTCAGGTGTTCCTCGACGTCGATCGTGACAAGGCGCTCAAGCAGGGCGTGCAGTTGCCGGACATCTACCAGACGCTGCAGGCATATCTCGGCGGCCTGTTCGTCAATCAGTTCAATCGCTTCGGCCGGCAGTGGCGCGTGTTCCTGCAGGCCGAGGGCGCTGACCGCGACGACCCGTCGCGCATCGGCCGCTTCTACGTGCGCAACGGCGCGGGTGCGATGGTGCCGCTCTCCTCGCTCGCGACGACGAAGCCGACGGCCGGACCGCAGTACACGAACCGCTTCAACGTGTATCGCGCCGTGCAGATCACGGGCGCCGCGGCGCCCGGCTACAGCTCGGGGCAGGCGCTCGACGCGCTCGAGTCGGTCGCGCAGAACGTGCTGCCGCGCGAGATCGGGTACGACTGGTCGGATCTGTCCTATCAGGAGAAGCGCGCGTCGGGCAGTGCCGCACCCATCTTCGGGCTGTCGCTGCTCTTCGTGTTCCTCGTCCTGGCGGCGCTCTACGAAAGCTGGTCGCTGCCCTTCTCGGTCCTGCTCTCGGTGCCGATCGCGGTCGTCGGCGCGTTCGGCGGACTCGCGCTCAGGCACTTCGATCTCGACGTCTACGCGCAGATCGGACTCGTGATGCTCGTCGGGCTCGCGGCCAAGAACGCGATCCTCATCGTCGAGTTCGCCAAAGCGCGGCGCGAACACGGACGCGGGCTCGTCGATGCCGCGCTCGAAGGCGCGCGCGTGCGACTGCGGCCGATCCTGATGACGTCGTTCGCGTTCATCTGCGGTTGCCTACCGCTCTGCTTGGCACGCGGCGCGGGCGCGGCCTCGCGGCAGATTCTCGGGACGGCTGTCGTCTTCGGCATGCTGCTCGCGACGGTCGTCGCCATTCTCTTCATCCCCATGCTGTACGTCGTCGTCGAGCGTCTGTTCGCGCGCCGCGCGGTCGAGCCGACCGTGGCGCCCACCGATCCCGCGGAGAGCGCGTCGTGACGCGGCGTCTGTCGTTCGTTGCGCTGGCGGCCGCGGCAGCAGTGACCGCGGCATGCGCGTCCGCGCCGCCCGCATCCGACGTCCACGCGAACGTTCACCTGCCGTCGGCCTTCGCCGATGCGCCGGCGGCCGCGACCGGCGTGACGTCGATTGCCAATCAGGCGTGGTGGAGCGTCTTCCAGGACACCGAGCTGCAGTCGCTCGTTCGATCCGCGTTGACGGCCAACACCGACATCCGGCTGGCCGCCGTGCGCGTGCTCGAGGCGCAGGCCCAACTGGGCGTCGTGCGCGCGGACCAACGGCCCGTCGTGACCGCGACGGCCTCGGCCGGCGGCCAGCGTACGCCGGAGCTCGGCGATACGGCCGCGCGCACGGCCGGCGCCATCGCGCTCGAAGGATCCGCGTCGTGGGATCTCGACTTCTGGGGACAACTGCGATCGGCGTCGGCCTCGGCGCGTGCCGATCTGGTCGCCGCCGACTGGGGCCGGCGCGCGGTCGTGACGACGCTCGTGAGCGAAGTCGCCGACAGCTACTTCTCGCTGCGCGCGCTCGACCTCGAGCTGGACATCGCGCGACGCACGCTCGACTCGCGGCAGTCATCACTACAGCTCGCGCAAGCACGTGAGGCGGGCGGCGCGGCGTCGATGCTCGACGTCCGTCAGGCCGAACAGCTCGTCTACGACGCGACGAGCACGATTGCCGATCTCGAGCGCCAGATCGCGATCGAGGAACACAACCTCGGCGTGCTCGTCGGCCAGTCCGATCTGCAGGTGCGACGCGGCGTGTCGCTCAACGCGCAGGTCATGCCCGCCGTACCGGCCGGTCTGCCCTCCGACCTGCTCGAACGGCGCCCGGACATTCGCGAAGCGGAGGCGCTCGTCACGGCCGCTGATGCGGAACTCGCGTCGGCGCGCGCGGCGTTCTTTCCGCGGATCACGCTGACCGGCGCGGGTGGCGTGGCGAGCACGGCGCTGACCTCGCTCTTCACGGGCGGCGCGGGATTGTGGTCGGCGGCGGCGAATGCGTTGCAGCCGGTGTTCAACGGCGGGAAGCTCCGGTCGCAGGAAGCGCTGGCCGACGCGCGACGCCAGGAGGCCGTGCTCACCTATGAAGGCCGCGTGCGCGACGCGTTCCGCGAAGTGAGCGACGCGCTCGTCTCCTATGATCGGCTGCGCGTCGTGCGCGAGCAGCAAACGCAACTGGAACAGGCGGCCGCCGACGCACGGCGGCTGGCGGACATCCGCTACCAGGGCGGCGCGACGAGTTATCTCGAAGTGCTCGACGCCGACACGCGGCTGTTCGCCGCGGAGCTCGGCCTGGCCAACGCGCGATTGCAGGAGCTCGACGCGTTCGTCGAGCTGTACCGCGCGCTCGGCGGCGGCTGGCAACCCTAAAAGCGTATTTTCAAACGCGAGGCGCCTCAGCGCGTTTCGACGATCGTCTTCAGTCGCGCGAGATCGGCGGAGAGCGCGGCGCGGATCGGTCCTTCGATGACCATGGCCGGCAGGCCGTCGAGCGCGGCGGCCGAGCCCGCGCCGCGGACGCGGACGCGCGATCCCACGGCCACGCGCTGGATGTCGAAGCGCAGCGTGCCGTCGAACGGACCGTCGACGACGCGCAGCGCGAGGACGTGCGGGAAGTGCACGGCGTCGACCTCGGTCGTCCACGCGGCGTCGTGTCCAAACACCGAGCCGCGGTGCGTGACGCGCGCACCGGGTGCGAGGGCCCGGTCGTGCAGCTCGACGCCGGTCACGACCGACATCCAGTCCGGCTCGCGCTCCGGGTCGAACATCACGGCCGCAATCTCGGCCGGCGACGCGTCAATCTGAATTTCCACGCTGACATCCACCGCGCTCATCCTGCATTCCCTCCGCCATTCATTGTCGTTGATTTCTTTCCGTGGAGCCCAGGGCCTTCAGGCTCAGGGGAAATCGCGACGCTCGCGCGCCAACTTTTTTGATTGCTCGCGGGGCCCCACCCCCGCTCGCGTGTCGTCTTTTTGCAGTGCGTTGGGGCCCCACCCCCAACGCTACGCGCTTCGGCGCCTCGCGACGCTCGGGCCTCGCGGTGTCAAAAACGGCATAGCGCCTGGAAAAAGAGGGCCGGAAAGATGGGCGCGTCCAGCGTTGGCGCGGGCTGCGGGCACGGGCATACGGCTTGCAATAGTGAAGGTTGGTAAAGAGGAGCCTGCGTCATGTCCTGCCGAACCGTCGGTTTCGAGCACGGCACCTGCCTGGTCGAGATTCAGCCCGAGCCTGGCGTCCCGTCTGCGTCCAATTTCACGGCGTTTCTGTCGCTCGTCGAAGACAACGGCACGGTGGTCCGGCCGCTCGTGCTCCGCGACGGACACCGCGTCCGCATCCGGGCCGCCAGCGAGCCGGTCGCGCTGGAATCGGCGATTCGCTACCTCGAGTCCCGATTCGGGGCCAAGAGTGGATCTGATGCGCCATGCGCCCTCGGACGCGCTACAATCGGCCGTCCAGTCGCCGTGGCTGAATAGCGTCGCCCGGAGGGCTCGTGCCGCCGGCTCCGGCGCAGCAAGGAGCGGACACCATGATGTGTCAGGAGCTGATGCTCGCGCACGGGATCTTCCGGATTGAAGTCGAAGAGCGTCCTGAGATGCCGCGCTACACCGCGCACCTGTCGTTCGTGGAAGACGAAGGCCACGTGGTGCGCGAGCTGGTGTTCGCCGACGGACGCCGTGCGGAAGTGCACGCCACGAGCGAGAACCTCGCGCTCAACTCCGCGGTCACCTATCTGCAGTGTCTGTTCGGCGCACCGGGTGAACCCACGCACGGCTGCCTCGTCAATCCTGCCCTCGTCCGCACTGGTCCGCCGCTCGTCGTCAAAGCACGCGCAAGCCGACTGTAAGCCAGGGCAACGAACACTGAGGCGTCATCTATTGATTGCTCGCGGGGCCCCACCCCCGCTCGCCCGCTCAGCGCCGCTCCTCCGTCGCGGGCTTCGCGGACTTTCTTTTGGTCGCGCTTCGCCGCCCTCGCTGCGCTCGGGGGCTCGCGGTGTCATCTTTTACTTCTGGCTTCTGGCTTCCAACTTCTAACTTGATTAAAGGCGCGGACGCGCCTTCGAAATGGAGTGCCACGTCGTCTCCGGGCGCTGTCTCGAAGGGTCTGACGACATTGCCTGACGCCTTCTGCCGATGTGCTCCGCGGGCCGGCGTGAAAAAACAAAAGCACATCACCGACAGCGCCCGGGACGTGGCATCGCATAACGGAGCAAGGCGGGTGCCAGCCTGGAATCGGACGGCCCGACCGTCGCCTCCGTCGCAGTCGGCAGCGTCGCGCACAATGTGTGCAGCGACCCTCCCGATCGGACCCGGCCATCGCGCACATTGGGCAGAACGCGGCACCGCGCGATTCGCGCTGGGCAAATCGCGTGTGGTGTCATAGACTCAATGGTTGCCGTGCGGTGAGTGTAGCTCAACGGCAGAGCACCGGACTGTGGCTCCGGACGTTGGGGGTTCGATTCCCCTCACTCACCCCATCTTTTCTCCCATCCGATCAGTTCCACTGGGCGTGCTCGCTCACCCAGATCGCGACGACGGCTGCGCTCACCCACAACACGATCTGCACGGCGAAGCGCGTGAACGGTCCGGCGCGGTCCTGCCAGCTCCGTTCGACGGCGACGACCCACACGCCGCACGCCACGGCCCATCCGACGACGCGCGCGATCTCCAACGACATCCACCGCGCGAGCGTGTCGGGGACGACGACGAGAATCGCGGTCATGACGAGCCAGACCGCCGTATTGGCGGCGATGAAGGGCAGGACGGGACGGCGGGAACTTCGGGGCATCGGTGCGCCACCAAAATAGCGCGGGGCCGGCCCGAACGGCGAATCCATCCCCTATAATCGACGCGTGCAACCGCCCGCTTCGCTCGAGGCCCTGGGCGATCCGATCTACGAGGCGTTCTACGGCCTCACCGAACAGCCGTTCGCCATCACGACCGATCCCAAGTTCTTCTTTCTGAGCGCGTCGCATCAGCGCGCCTTCAGCGAGCTTCTGAACGGTCTGCGCCGGCGCGAAGGCCTGCTGCTCCTCACGGGCGAAACCGGGTCGGGCAAGACGACGATGTGCCGCGCGGTGCTCGAGGCGCTCGGCGAGCGGACGTTCTCGGCGCTCATCCTCAATCCGTACATGTCGGGCGCGGAAGTCCTGCGCATCGTGCTGCGCGACTTCGGTCTCGTCACGCACGAAGAGCTGCGGCGCGGCGCGCTCGCGACGGCCGACGTCGCGCAACTGCTCGACACGCTCGAGGGTTTCCTGCAGTCGCTCGTCCCGCTCGGCAGTCATGCCGTCATCGTACTCGACGAAGCGCAGTCGCTCTCGCCACCCGTGCTCGATCAGATCCGCCTGCTCACCGCGCTCGAGCAGCAGGGTCAGCGGCTCGTGCAGGTCGTCCTGTGCGGACAGCCGGGCATCCTGCGCACGCTCGAGAGCGAGTCGATGTACGCGCTGAACGAACGGATCACGCGTCGCGTCGCGCTGACGCCGCTCCCGGCCGAGGAAGTGCGCGCCTACATCGATCATCGGCTGGCGGTCGCCGGCGGCGCCGACGCCGTCCACTTCGACCCGGCTGCCGCGCGCCTCATCTTCAACCTCGCGCACGGACTGCCGCGCCGCGTGAACGTGCTGTGTGATCGCGCGTTGCAGGAAGGGCGGATCGAAGGCGTGAACGTCATCACGCCGGAGCTCGTCAAACGCGCGGCGCGTTCGCTCGCCGGGGCGCACGATCCGACGCTCGTCGCGCCGAGCGAGCCCGTGCCCGTACCGGCCTCGGCACCGGCCGCGCCGCCTGTCGTGGCCACGCCGAGTGCCGCGCCTGCATCGAGCACCGTGGCCGCGCCGTCGTTCCTCACCGACCTGAGCGAAACCGATGACGCGTCGCCCGCGCCCACGCGCCGATGGCTTGCGATCGCGGCAGGACTCGCCATCGTCGCGGCAGCCGTCGGCGGTGGTTACGGGTACTACGCACACGGCGAGCGATCGTCAGCAACGGCCGCGCGCGTGCCGGCACCGCCGGCGCGAAATCTCGGCGAGCCCGCGGTCCCGCTCGCGACGCCGCCGCCCGATGAATTCGCCAGGGTGATGGAGACCGCCACGCCGCGCGCGGTGGGGCCAATGACGTCCGCGCTCGACGCGACCAGCCAGTCCGACTCGCTGACGCCGAGCGCCGCGCCGCCAGTGGACACGAATGCCACGACGGCCGGTCCAGCCGCGCCGGCATCTCAATCGAGGCCCGCCGCGGTCACGCCGGCGCCGTCGACACAGCCGTCGTCAGCGTCGCCGGCGAACGACGCTACGCCGCCGGCGGCTGAGCCGCCTGCGTCAACTCCCAGACAATAGCCACCAGTTCGACTGAAACGCCGCCGCGCTTCGGGCCGATCGACGCCGGCTCGTTCGCGTCGGGCTTCTGTGGGATCTCGAGGCGCTGCGTCCGCGCGAGCCAGCGGTCGAACTTCTTGGCCCAGCGCGTCACCGCCGAGACGTCCATCGCCCCGGCCGGCAGCGGCAGATACTGCCCCGGTGCCGGTTCCGCGGCGACCAGGTCGGCCGGCGCGACCGGCGACGGCACGGCCCCGTCCCAGTCGATCGTGCGCGCCGGGGGCATAAGCGGCACGGTGAACGCCACGCGCCGAGTTTCGTCGATCTTTCGCTTCCTATCCGCGAAATGGATGGAGGCCGCGCCGTACAAATGCGGCGTATAAACGCCCGGATGGCCTGGGCTGGGCAGATAGAACTGGGGGACTTCGGGCGCGCCAAGCGGCCTCGACGGCCCCGCCAGCCGTGATGTGTCGTTGGTAGCCACCGCCTTGATGCTAGTGCGGGCGGTGGGCTGCTGTCACCCTCGGGCCCGCTTGCGGGCGGCCGGCCGTGCGGCGGCCTTGGGCGCCGTCGCTCCCACGATTCGGGCCGTCCGCTTCTTCGTGGCCGACACCCGATCGAGGCTCTGACGAAGCGCGTCCATGAGGTTGACGACCTTCGGGGGCGTCTCCTCGGCCGTGGCCACGACCTCGTCGCCGGCAATCTTCGCGTCGATGACCCGTCGCAGCTCGGCCTGGTAGTCGTCGGTGTACTGGGTGAGATCGCCGACCGACTCGAAGCTGTCGATGACCTGTCGCGCCAGCTTCGCTTCGCTGGGCTTGATGGTCGCCGGCACCGTCTTCAACTCGTCGATTGCCGACATCGCGCGCACTTCGGCCGCGTGCCGCAGCGTGTACATCACGAGGCCGTTCTCGCGCGGCTGGATGGCGACCAGATACTCCCGGCCGTAGAGCGCGAGCTTGCCGATGGCGGCTTTGCCCGTCATGCCCTCGCGCACGACGGCGAACGCCTCGGCGGCGACCTGGCCGTCGGGCGCGAGATAGTACGGCCGCTCGATGTAGACGGGATCGATGGCCGATGCTTCGGCGAACTGCTGGACGTCGATCACACGCGTCGACGCGGGCCGCACCTTCGCGAGGTCGTCTTCGTCGACGACCACGTACTTGCCCTTCTCGAACTCGAAGCCTTTGACCAGATCAGACGAGGGCACTTCGGTCTCGCACGTCGGACACCAGCGCTTCTGCTGAATGCGCGTCCGGCACACCTTGTGGAGCTGATTGAAGCTGATGGTCGCGGCCGCGTCCGTGGCTGGGAACACACGGACGGGGATGTTGACCAGGCTGATCTTGAGGTAGCCCTTCCAGGTTGGACGTGCCGCCATATTGACCTCGCCGTGAAATTATCGGTCATTTCGCGCCAGCGCCCCATCGTGCACGTCGTTGCACGATCCGTCCCGGCCTCGCACGCGCGGCAGGCGCCCGAAGCGCGGCACCGCGCCGGCCTCTACAATGAGGCCGTGTCCGAGTGGCGTGAGAACCCGGCCGATGTTCGTCCGATGCTCGCCACGCTGGCCGACCCGCCGGTCACCGGCCGCGGGCTGGTCTACGAGCCGAAGTACGACGGCATCCGCGCGCTCGTCGATCTCCGGCCTGCCGCTCGCGGGCGGCCGGCCTCGGTCGCCATCTACTCGCGCAACGGCCGCGAAAAGCACGCGCAGTTTCCCGCCATCGTCTCGGCGCTCACGACGCTCGCCGCCACCATTCCGCATCCGCTCCTGCTCGATGGCGAGATCGTCGCGATCGACCGGCGCGGCCGGCCGCTCGGCTTCCAGCACGTGCAGGGCCGCATTCATCTGATCTCGCCTGCCGACATCGCGCTCGCCGAGAAGACGCAGCCGGCCGCGATCATCCTCTTCGATCTCCTTCGCGACGGCGACGACGACCTGCGCGGACGGCCGCTCGCCGAACGGCGCCTGCGGCTGCAGGATCGCATCCGGCCGACGCGCGCGCTGCGCCGCCACGTGCGTCTCAGCGAGATCGCCGCCGACGATGGCCGCGGGCTGCTCGCGCGAGCTCGCGAGGAAGGTTGGGAAGGGCTCATTGTCAAGGACGGACATTCGGTGTACGACAGCGGTCGACGGACGCCCGCGTGGCGCAAGCTGAAGCTGCTCCACGAACAGGAATTCGTCATCGGCGGCTGGACCGAACCGCGCCAGACGCGGCAGCACTTCGGCGCGCTGCTCGTCGGCTACTACGATGACGAGGGCGCGTTGCGCTGGGCGGGCAGCGTGGGGACCGGCTTCGATCAGCACGAGTTGGAACGGGTCTCGCGGCAACTCGACGCGATCGCGACATCGCGCAGTCCGTTCGCTGACGCCTTCAAGACGATGGAGCCCGCGCACTGGGTGCGGCCGCGGCTCGTCGCCCAGGTGCGGTTCGCCGAGTGGACGAGCGACGGCCTTCTGCGCCAGCCGGTGTACCTCGGCCTGCGCGAGGACAAGGCACCGAAGGACGTGCGTCGCGAGGAGCCTGCCGGAGTCGGCACGCCGAAGCTGCCGTCAGCCGGACGCTATCGACGCAACCGGCGCACGCCGCCCGACGACAGCGTCGCCGCGCGCCGACCACCGACTCCAAGCGTGACGGCGCCCGCGTCCCGTACGCGCACGAAGTCGGGATCGAAAGCCGCGCGGCCGCAGCACGCCGCGAGGACCGCGAAGCACACCGCACGCGATCGCCCACCGACGACGCGGAACGGCAAGTCGGCCCGGCCGGCAGCGGCGACGAAGGCGAACGCCAAGCCACGTGGCGGCACGACGACGATCACGGCACGCGATCGCGAACAGATAATCGACGCGCTCGACGCACTCGAACGCGCGCGCAAGGACGGCGACCTCGCGCTGCCCAACGGCGACACGCTCCACGTCACGAATCTCGCGAAGCCGTTCTGGCCGGCGCTCGGGCTCACAAAGGGCGACCTGCTGCGCTACTACGTCCAGGTCGCGGCGTTGATTCTTCCGGCCGTCGAGGATCGGCCACTCGTCATGCGGCGGTTTCCCAACGGTGTCGGCGGCCCGGCGTTCTACCAGCAGCGGCATCCCGAGACCACGCCGCCCGGTGTGCGCCGCGAAGTCCTGCCGCCCGAGGCGGACCCGATCGACGAGGCCGGTCCGCGTGATCGGCTGATCGGCGGATCGCTCACGACGCTCCTCTACATGGCACAGCTCGGTGCCATCTCACAGGATCCGTGGTTCTCGCGCGTTGACTCGCCGTTCGACGAGGACTCGGCCGCGCTCGATCTCGACCCGACGGAAGGAACCGACTTCGCTCGCGTGCTGGACGTCGCGCGGTGGATCAAAGAGGAGCTCGATCGACACGGCATCCCGGCGTGGCCGAAGACGTCGGGCGCGAGCGGGTTGCACATTCACATCCCGCTGCCGCCGCACACGTCGTACGAGACGGGCCAACTGCTCTGCCATTTCATCGCGAGCCTCGTCGCCTCGGCACACCCCAAGATCGCGACGATCGAACGCGCCGTCCGCAAGCGACCGCGTGGCACCGTGTACATCGACTACCTGCAGAACATTCTCGGCAAGACGCTCGCGACCGCGTATTCCGCGCGCGCGAGCGACTACGCGGGCGTATCGACGCCGCTCACGTGGGACGAGATCGCGCAAGGTGTCGACCCGCGCGACTTCACGATTCGCACGGCGCCGGCTCGGTTCGGCACGGTCGGCGATCTCTGGCAAGGTCTCAGGACGAGTCGTCCAGTCGACCTGCGCGCCGTACTGCGCCGGGCCGCGCGGTGAAGGCGTCGATCCCCACCGGACGGACGCTCACGCGTTTCGCGCCGGCGCCGACCGGCTATCTGCACCTCGGCCACGTCGCGAGCGCGTTGTACGTCTGGGGCCTTGGCCGCGCGGCCGGCGCGCGCGTGCTGCTCCGCGTCGACGATCACGATCGACAGCGCTGCCGGCCCGAGTACGAACGCGCGCTCCTCGACGATCTCGACTGGCTCGGATTCGCGGCCGACGTCTTCCCCACGTCCACGTTTCGCGCGGGTCGCTCGGATGGCCGCCAAAGCGATCGTGACGCGATCTACGACGCCGCGGCGCGACAACTCGCCAGTACGGGCCGCGTCTATGCGTGCGCCTGTACGCGGCAGGATCTCGCTCGCGCACGTCCAGCCGATCGCGCGCCGGATTTCTATCCCGGCACCTGCCGGCATCGCGCGTTTCCTCTTGCGTCGCGCGGCGTCGTCTGGCGCGTCGCGATCGACGACACGGTCGAGACGTTCGACGATGGTCTGCTTGGACCGCAGGTGCAGCGGCCGGCCATCCAGTCGGGCGACGTCGCGATCCGCGATCGACTCGGCAACTGGACGTATCAGTTCGTCACGGCGGTCGACGACTTCAAGATGGGGATCGATCTCGTCGTCCGTGGTCGCGATCTGCTCGAGTCGACGGGACGACAGGTCGTCATCGCGCGGCTCCTCGGCCGCGCAACGCCGACCGTCTACGCGCATCATCCGCTCGTCATGAAGACGCCGGAGCAAAAGCTCAGTAAGTCGGACGGCGACACGGCCATCGGCGAACTGCGCGCCGCCGGATGGACGACGGCGGCGGTCATCGCCGAGGCCGCGCGGTTGGTGGGATTACCGGACGGCGGCGCGGACGCCGCTCGCGGTTTCGCTCGCGGTCTGTCCTGACGCCGGTGTAATCGGCGCGAGCGCCACGGGATCGAAGCCGAAGCCTGTCCAGAGATACGCGACCGGCGCCGCGCCGCACGGCGTGACGACGAGCGTGTCGGTGCCGAAGTACCAGTCCATCGGCGAGCCGGCGCGATGGTATCGCGTGGCACGCGGACGGGTTGAGATGGAGCCGACCACGGGCGGACTCGCGAGCGCGATCTCGCGCAGAGAGTACCCGCCGAGCCGCGCAATCGCGACGGCCAGGTGCGGGCCGTCAGTCGCGACGGCCCAGAACGCGACGTCGGTGGCGCCGTCGCCGTCGAAGTCGCCGGTCGTGAATGGTTGCGCCGCGGTCGTGCTGGTCGTTGACGCGCAGCCGGACTGAGCGGCGGGCGCTTCGATACGCGCGCCCTTCCAGCGTGCCGCGACGATCTTCGTCAGGCTCGACGGCAGCGTCGAGCCGGTAGGTGGTGCGGGCAACTGCGTGGCGGGCGTCGCACCGCACGCCGAGGCCATCAGGACGCCCGCCACCAACAACGCGACTTTCACGAGGATCCTCCTTCCGTCCTTGCCGTCCTGACCGCGAGATACGGCCAGGCCACCGGAGAGGCGGACCGTCCGTCGGGCGCTGGCAAGAGCCGTGTGGAACGGTGGATGGAAAGGAGTGCAGCGCCGTACGATCGCGCGCGCCGCTCCGAACGTGCCGTCTACTTCGGACCGGTGGTCTTCGTCACCAATCGTCGACTCAGTTCGCCCTGGCGGCCGCGGCCTTGCGGCGCCTCCAGGCCGCGCGGAGCTTGGCCTTGGTCTCGTCGGACATCTTGTACCCCTTGGGCCGTCCACCCGTTCGCCGAGGCGGGGCGATGGCCACCGAACCGGCATGGCCGAGATCGGCCAACAACGTTTGCGCGGACTGCAGCAGCCGCTGGAGATCGGACGCGATGGCGGCGCGTTCCTGCTTCAGTGACGCGACGCGCGCCTGCAATCGTCCCAGTGCCGTCCCCAATGTCTCGGCCGTCGTGTGCAGGCCGTTCGAACCCGTGGTCGCTTGCCGCTTTGCCATGTCCTACGAACCCCTCCAACGCGCCGGCCGACGTTATCTATCAATAACCAATTCGGACGCGGCACGAACCTGTGCGACATCGTGGTCGACAGGAAACCGGCCTGGCGTATCCAGGCGATCCATCGTGCCATCCTTCGCTCGCGCCTGGCAACCGCGCGGGCCGTCGTGAGTATTGACGGCGGTGATGGACGAATGGTCCGGTGCGCGGGCAAGGGGAGTATGATGCGCGTAGTGTCCTGTCGGCGGGTCGGGGAACGACGCCGGCGCGACATCTCGTTTCCGTCACACATAGGCCGGGTCGACCCGCCGCAGCCGCCGAGCGCGCTTCCCCTGCGCGTCTGGCGCCGGCTGGCGCGATCCGGCAACAGGGCTCGACGCGGTTGACGCGCCGCGGCCGCCTGAACCGTCGTCGCCGGTTCTCGCCGCGTCGCCGAGGAGCATGCGATGCAAGGGTCCAGACTTCGTTCCGTCCTCTGGTCCGCGGCGATCACAGCCGCAAGTCTCTTGGCCACCGCCTTCTGGATGGAGACCACGGCCACCGCGCAGCAGCAGCCAACCTTCCGATCGTCGGTCGATCTCATCGCCGTCGACGTCCAGGTCATCGACAAGAGCGGTCAGCCGGTGGCGAATCTCGATCCGAGCCAGTTCGAGGTGTCCATCAACGGGCAGCGCCGGCGCGTCGTGTCGGCGGAGTTCATCAAGAGCACGACGGCGGCCACCGACGCGCGGGTCGCCGGTGACGCGCCGCTCGCGCTCACGGCCGCGCCCGAGGTGGACCAGTACAACACGCCGGGCCGCGTGTTCATGCTGGCCTTCGACGTCGACAGTTTCGGCGTGGGCGACTCGCGCAACGTCGTGCAGGCGGCCGAACGGTTCATCCACGAGCTGCAGCCGAACGACACGGTGGGCGTCTACGCGTTCCCGCTCGGTCCGAAGCTCTCGCCGACGACCGATCACGCGCTCGCGCTGCGGCGCGTCGACACCGTCGTCGGTCATCGCGAGCCGCTGCACGGCCGATACAACCTGACCCCCATCGAGATCATCGACATCGTCGCCGAGACGTCGCGCGTCGCCTCACGCGCGGGCGCGGCGCCGGCGCGTCAGCAGCTCGGTCCGAATGGCGCGCCGCCTCCGGTGACCACGCCCGACGACTCCGACACGCTGCGGCGGGTGGAACTGCGCGAGTGCGGCACGACCGACACGGAATGCGCCGACAACATTCAGACCGAAGCGGCGACCTCCGCGTTCCTGCTCGAGAGCGAGTTGACCGAAAGCCTCAACGGCCTCCGGACGCTCGTCCAGAACCTCGGCGAGTATCCGGGCCGCAAGACCGTCGTGCTGTTCAGCGCGGGCATGGTCGTGAGCGATCGACCCGGCGGCCGGCCGGACGTGGGCGACCTGCCGAAGCTCCTGGGGCAGGAAGCCGCGCAGGCCAATACGGCGATCTACGCGTTGCACGTCGACTCGGCCTACTGGACGGCGAATGCCGCCGAGACGCGCAAGGCGGATCGCGTGCCCGAGTCCCGCAACCGCGAACGCGCGCTGCTCGGTCGCGTGCTGGATCAGTTCTCGGGCGCCTCGGGCGGCGCGCTCTTCCCGGTGCTGATGGGATCGGGCGATCTGCAGCTCCGCCGCGTGCTCACCGAGACGTCGGCGAGCTACCTGCTCGGCGTCGAACCGGAGGCCGCCGATCGCGATGGCCGGCTCCGGCAACTGAAGATCAAGGTCGACGACCGAGACAAGGTGACCGTCCGCAGCCGAAGCTGGGTGGTGATCCCGAAGAAGCAGGGCTAGCGCGAGGCTTCGCCGCGGAGCTTCCTCATGCCGTCGCCGATCCGGAACGACGCGTTGAAGATGGATCGGAGCGGCATGATCCCGCCGAGCTTGTAGTCGCCGAGCGCGCCCAGCCCGACCGACGCCATGCAGCCGCACTGCGTGCAGTCTGGAGTGCCGCCGTACTGACACGGCGTGATCGTCCGCTTCAGATCCGACGACAGGCACGCCGTCGTCTTCGCGAAGATGCACGCGTCAGGATTGCCGGGCGGCTGCAGGTAGCCCTTCACGACCGACGGAATCATGTCGTGCAGCTTCGGATGGCGACCGTAGAGCTCGGTGATTTCCGCCACCACGCGCGCGCGATCCTCGTGACGCAGCATCTCGGGCGAGTCCTCGCCAATCTGCGGCGTGTACAGGCTGAACCAGATCCGTTTGACGTCGGGCTGCGCCGCCCAGAACTCGGTGAACTCCGTCACGTAGCCGGCGCGTGACTGCTGGCGCGTGATCGTGCAGTGCACCGTGATGTGCTGTCCCTTGATGTGCTTGAGGATGCGATCGTAGGTGGCCGGCGCGCGGCGCACGTCGTGCTCCGGCTGCAGGCCGTCGATCGACACGCACACCTGCACCTTGTCCATCTCCGCCCACGCCTCGGGAATCGGCCGCACGGCGCTCGTCACGATCTGCACGTGCACGCCCATCGCCGTGAGCTTCGGTACGAGCACTTCGAGCTCGCGGAACCGCACGAGCGGCTCGCCGCCGACGATCGACAGGTGCAGCGGCTTGTGCCGCTTGACGACGTCGAGCATGCCGTCGATGAGCTCCTGCCCCTTGAAATCGGCGAGCTGCCGCAGAACGACGTCGCCGCCGAGGTGTTCGTCGCCGTAGGCATAACAACCCGGGCAGCGGAGCGGGCACTCGCGCGTGATCTCGACGGAAAGATTCGGACGATAGCCCGACAGAATGAGGCCCCAGGCTTTGACGACGGCGCCGGTTTCCATTGTCCAAGCTTATCCGCATCGCCTTCCGCGACAAACTCGACGGACACAATGGGGACGGGGCGGCGCCGATAGCGGGCGTCGCCGAGCAGCGAGTCTGTTGCGACAACGTGCCGCAGCCGTGTGGCGCCGAACGGTGCCACGCTAGGGAGCATGGTCGGCTACCGATGAAGTGGGGACGGCCGCTCGTCGCCGTGGTCATGGCCGTGGGCGCAATCGGCATGGTCGTCGGATGGCGGACCGGCGGCGACGCGACGCCGCGTGCGACCGCGGCGCGTCTGACCAGCCAGCTCATGAGTCCGTTCTGCCCCGGCCTCTTGCTGTCGGACTGCCCGTCGTCTGGCGCGGCCGCCCTCAGAGCCGAAATTCGCGAGCGCCTCGATCGGCACGAAGCACCGGACCACATCGTCACCGATCTCGTCGCGCGTTACGGAACGGCCATCGAGGCGAGCCCGGAGGCCACAGGCCTCGGCCTCGTCGTGTGGTGGGCGCCCGCTGCGGTGGCCATGGTGAGCTTCGGCGCCGTGGCCTCGGCCCTCAGGCGTGCCGCGCGCCACGGCCGCGAGAACGCCCGCGCGCACGCCGCCGTCGCGGTGCCCACATACGACGCAATCCGCCTTCGCCGAGTGCTGGAGGACGAGCTCGATCGCTTGGCGTGACCGACGTCGAATCCCCGCGAGCCGGCGTGACGCCACGCTACGTGCGACAATCGCGACCGATGATTCGCGCCACGCCGCACGGCGTCGATCTCGTCGTGCGCGTCATCCCACGCGCGGGCCGATCGGGCGTGGCGGGCACGCGCGGTGATGCGTTGCTCGTGCGGCTCCAGGCCCCGCCGGTCGACGGCGCGGCCAATGCCGAGCTCGTCGCCGTGCTCGCCGCCGCACTCCACGTGCCGAAGCGCGTCGTGTCGATCGTCTCGGGCGAACGTGGCCGTCAGAAGCGCGTGGCGATCGAAGGCATCGACGAAGTGACGGCGCGGGCGCGGCTGCTCGATGCGGTTTGACTCCACCGCCCCGCATCGTGTGTGCTGTCCGTGATTTCGAACGAGGCCACTATGACGAACCGTGTCCCTGAACGACCAGCGACGACGCCACCCGCGGCCACCGGCCGTCCGACCGACTCGCACCCGCACTCGACGCCGCCGCACGAGACGCCCGAGGTGGAACACGAAGGCGGCACCGAAGACGACATCGGCGAGCGCACCGGCCCCGGCGCGGGCTATGACGACGAGCCGGAGCAGGTGGACGACGAGGGCGGGGTGGCCTGAAGGTCGAGGCGTTCTGGACTGATCGGGCGCGAGACGCGTCGTGTCGCGGCGTTGCTTCTATTGACATTCGATAGGTGCCGGCCTACTCTTATCGACATCCGATAGGAGTGACCGATCGATGGGCAATAGCGATCTGCTTCAGGGCACACTCGATCTGCTGATTCTGCGCGCGCTCCTCGGCGGGGCGCAGCACGGTCTGGGCGTCTCTCGACGCATCGAGCAGATCACACAGGGCGAGTTCCTCGTCAAGCCCGGCTCGCTCTTTCCCGCGCTCCATCGGCTCGAGGAACGCGGGTGGCTGAAGGCGGCCTGGGGCGAATCGGAGCATCGCCGGCGCGCCAAGTTCTACACCCTCACCGCGGCCGGCAAGCGCCAGGTCCACACCGAAACCGCCAGTTGGCAGCGCATCGCCCTCGCGATCGCGCGCGCCGTGGAGTCGACGTCGTGATCGGGCCCCTGCGGTATCTCGTGCATCTTGCGCGGAACGTCGCCGGCCGGCGTCGCATGCGCGCCGACATCGACGCGGAGGTCGACAGCCACCTGGCCTTGCTCATCGATGAAGGCGTGGCCGCTGGTATGACGCCGGCCGACGCCCGTCGCGCGGCGCGACTCGCCCTGGGTAGCACGTCTGCCCTGCGCGAAGGGATCGACGACGCTCACACCGGAGCCTGGGTCGACGGGCTCTGGCGCGACCTGCGCCATGCCGCGCGCCGGCTCTGGCGCACGCCTGGCGTCACCGCGGTCGCGCTCGTCACGCTCGCGCTGGGCATCGGCGCGACGGCCGCCATTTTTCAACTGCTCGACGCGGTCCTGCTCCAGTCGCTGTCCGTCGATCGTCCCGCCGAGCTCGTCGACATCAAGCTGACGAACATGGACGGCACGCGCGGCAGCCATTTCATGGCCGACCGCGGCCTCACGTTTCCCATCTGGCGGGAGCTTCGGCATCACACCGAGCCCTTCGACGCGGTGTTCGCCTGGGCCGCCGAACGCCACAAGCTGACAGCCGGCGGCAAGGATGAATCCGCGCGTGTGTTGCGGCTGAGCGGTGACGCGTTTCGCGCGCTCGGCATCCGCCCGGAGGTTGGGCGGCTGTTCGCACAGCCCGACGACCCGATCGACTGTGGCGCCGGCGGTGTCGTCCTCAGCGACGGCTTCTGGCGATCGGCATTCGCGGCCGACCCCGCGGTCGTCGGCCAGACGCTGGCGCTGTCGGGCCGGACGTTCTCCATCCTGGGCGTGACGCCGGCGTCGTTCACCGGCCTGCAGGTCGGCCAGACATTCGACGTCGCCCTCCCGTTGTGCGCCGAGGCGTACCTGCGTCCGGGCAATGCGGTGCTCTCGAGCGGCACGGTCTGGTGGCTGAACGTCGCGGGCCGCCTCGAGCCGGGCTGGTCGATCGCGCGCGCGTCGGCCTATCTCGGATCCATTTCGCCCGCGCTCTTCGAGGCCACGCTGCCGCCGAACTATCCGGCGGTGAGCGTCGACCCGTACCTGCATTTCACGCTCGAGAGCGTGTCGCTCGCCAATGGGATCTCGTCGCTGCGCACGCTCTACACGCCGGCGCTGACGTTGCTCTTCGGCATCGCCGGCCTCGTGCTGCTCATCGCCGCCGGCAACCTCGCCAATCTGCTGCTCGCGCAGGCGAGCGCGCAGGAGCAGGAGATCGCCGTACGGCTCGCGCTCGGCGCCTCGCGAGGGCAGCTCGTACGTCAGGCGCTCGTCTACAGCCTCCTGCTGGCGACGCTCGGCGCCGCGCTCGGCCTGGCGCTCGCGTTCGTCCTGAGCCGATCGCTGGTTTCTTTGATTCGAATGGACGGCGCTCCGATCGTGCTCGCGCTGGGCGTCGATTGGCGCCTCCTCGCCTTCATGTCCGGCGTCGCCCTCGTGACCTGCCTGCTGTTCGGGCTTGCACCGGCTCTGCGCACCAGCGCGGCGGACCCGCGACGCGCGTTCACGCCGACGCGTGGCATGACGGCGTCGCGCGGTCATCTCCGACTCCGCCGAGCGCTCGTGGTCGCCCAGGTCGCGTGCTCACTCGTGCTGATCGTGGGCGCCGCGCTGTTCATCGCGACGTTCAGGAACCTGCTGACCGACGATCTGGGTTTTCCGCGCGATCACCTGCTCGTCGTCAGCGTGGACTTCGGCGACCAGCATCTCGACGCTGGTCGACTCGACGATCTCAAGACATCATGGCTCGAGCGTCTCCGTGCGCTGCCCGGCGTGGAGCACGCAGCCATGACCAGCTACGTCCCCGTCTCCGGCTCGAGCCGCTCGAATGAAGCGTGGATGGCGGATGCCTCGGGGACGCCGGGCGTCGACGCGTCGTTCGCCTCGGTCGGCGCCGGATACTTCGAGACCGTCGGCCTGCCCGTCCTCCGCGGCCGCGAGTTCACGACGCAGGACCGCGCGGAGACGGACCTCGTCGCCGTCGTGAACGAGACCTTCGTCCACCGCGCGGCCAACGGCGCTGCCCCCGTCGGACGTCAGCTTCGCGTCGAGGCGACGCCCTCGGATCCAGAGACGACCTACACCATCGTGGGCGTCGTCAAAGACGCCAAGTACTCCGACATTCGCGAACCCGTTCCACCCGTCGTCTTCATCGACGCGGCCCAGACCTCAATCGGTCCGTCTCGTCGCGCCGCCGATCCGACGATGACGACGCTCATCCGGACATCGCTTCCACCCGAGCGCGTGATGGCCTCGGTTCGCGAAGCGGCGCGCGAACACAGCCCCGGCATGACGTCGAGCGTAGCGGACTACTCGCGCATGCTGAGCGAGTCATTTCTCCGCGCGCGGCTGATGGCGCTGGTCTCGGCTTTCTTCGGTGGGCTCGCGGCGCTCCTCGCCGCGATCGGCCTCTACGGGGTGATGGCGTACGCCGTCGCGCAGCGGCGGCGTGAAATCGGGCTGCGTCTGGCACTCGGTGCCGCACGAGGCGATGTCCTGCGGATGGTCCTCGGCGAAGGCGCGTGGCTGGCCGGCATCGGTGTCATCGCCGGCACCGTGCTGGCCCTGGCGGCAGCGCGTGCGGCGCGTGCGCTGCTCTTTGGTCTCACCGGATCGGATCCCGCTGTCTACGTCCTCGCTGCGCTGCTGCTTGGCGTCGTGACGCTCGCGGCGAGCGCGCTCCCGGCGTGGCGCGCCGCGCGTCTCGATCCGGCGCGTGCCTTGCGGACGGAGTAGTGCGCGGATGTCAGCCGGGTCAGCGCGGCAGCTTCGCGCGCCAGTCGGTGTCGACGGTGAACGCCTCGGCGCCCGGCTGAGCGGATACGGTGTTCATCAGGACGCGCCGACCGTCCGCCGTGACGTCCCACACCCAGCCGCCCACGGTGACGGCCGTCGTCAGCGGCATGGGCTCGGGACCATCGAAAAGAAACGGCGCGGGGTCCCACCCCCGCGCCTGCGCCGCACGACTCGCTGCGCTCGCTCGCGGGCGCTCATGGCGCGACGTTCGTCACCGGCTGATGCGCGGTGCTCTTGATGAACGCCTCGATGTCCGCGGTGAGGCTCTTGGCCGACGTCTGATTGAGATACGCCATGTGCCCGCTCTCGTAGTACTTGAACGACACGCGGTCGCGGTACGTCTGGTCGTAGCCCAGGTGATTGAACGTGTACTCCGCGTTGGCGAACGGCGTCGCCATGTCGTAGTAGCCAGCGCAGACGAGGACGTGGAGATACGGATTCTTCGCCATGGCCTCGCGCAGCGCGTCGGACGTGCTCGGATAGCCCGGGCGGAAGTTGCCGCCGCCGGCGACGCCGGTGTAGTCCCACTGACCGGCATGGCCGATGATGTAGTACTGCAGGTCGGTCGCATAGCCGAGGTCGTCGTGCAGGTAGCGCATGTACGCCGACATGAACGCACCGGTCGGCGCCACGTCGGACGGATCGTAGTCCTGCTGCTGACTCGACGCGTTGCCGTTCAGACCGATCATCCGGCTGTCGTACCGCCCGACGGTCTCGCGATCGCTCCGCAGGAGCTCGGTCCGAAACACACCGGGCCCGATCCGGAGATTCGTGTTCAAGATGAACTGCGGCGACAACCCCGTCAGCCGCGCGATCTGCTGCGCCGCCGCCGTCTTCTCCGCCGGCGACAGCGTGTTCCCCTTCGCCAGCGTCGTCATGTACTCACCGAAGGCGTAGGTCCGTGCCTCTTGCACGACGGCCGCGAGCGGCTTCGCTTGCAGATCCTCGGGCAGTTTCTTGTGATACCACGCCGTCGCGGCGAACGTCGGAAGGAACGTCTCGTACGGCAGATCGTTCGACGCGCCCGCGCTCAGGTTCGCCCAGTCGAGCACGGTGCCGAGCAGCATGATGCCGTTGAGCTCGATGCCTTCGTCGCTCTGCAGCTCGGAGGCGAGCCCGGCCGAGCGGAACGTGCCGTAGCTCTCCCCGAAGAGATACTTCGGCGACTGCCAGCGATGGTACTTGTCGAGATAGCGCCGGATGAACTGGGCGAACATCGCGATGTCGTTTCGCGCGCCGGTGAACTCGGTCGCCTTGACGCCAGGCGCCGGCCGCGAGTAACCGGTCATCATCGCGTCGACCTGCACGAGGTCGGTCACGTCGAGCGGCGAGTTCGGATTGTCGACCAGGTTGTACGGCGGCGCGGGCTGCGCGCCGTTCGGTCCCATCTCCGGATGTTTCGGGCTCATCACGCCCATGCTCAACCAGAGCGACGATGACCCGGGGCCGCCGTTGAAGAAGAAGGTGATGGGACGCGTCGTGGCGTCGGCGTCATCGCGGGTATAGGCGACGTAGAACACCGAGCCGGTCGGTTTCCCATCGTCGTTGCGCAGCACCATCGTGCCGGTGTTCGCGGTGTAGACGATCGACGTGCCGTGGATGGTCGCGGTGTGATGCGTGGTCGAAACCTTCTCGACCGCCGGCACGCCGGGCTTGGCGTCCTCGTCGGACGGCGCGCCCGAAGCCCCGCCTCGTCCCGTGGTGGGCGCCTGAGCCGCAAGGCTTGCGGCGAGCAGTACGGAAGCCGTTCCCCACGCGAGCATCTGCTTCAGCACGATGGTCTCCCAGCGGGCACCCTTCGCCGGCCCGCGCGGCACGAACCCGTCGAATTGCGCGTCAGCGATCGGCGGGCGGAATGTTCAAGTTTCGCCGGAACACGTTGGCCGGATCGTAGGTCCGCTTGACGGCGCGTAGGCGTGGCAGGTTCGGCCCGTACACCGCGGCCAGGTTTCGCTCGCCCGCGTCGTCGGCGTCCATGTAGTTGGCGTAGCGGCGCGGACCGCCGAATCGCGTGAGGATCTCGTAGCCGGCGCGCGTCCAGCGCGTACACCGTTCGTCGTCGGCCGGATCGGTCCACTGCGTGATGATGACCGTGTTGTAGCCCGGCTCGCGGAGCGCGAAGGCGGTCCGATCGACCGGGACGCGCGTCGACGCGCCGTGGAAGTTCTCCATCACGATCTGGCACAAGGGCGTCGGCACGTCGGCGAAGTGCGCGGCGAGCGCGTCGACCGCCTCGTCGGTCAGCGCCGGAAGGAAATGCGATTTCCAGTAGTTGCGCGAGCCCGAGAGGAACGTCGGATCGAGCATCGTGTTCGCGACGACGTACGGCAGCGGGCCCATCATGTCCATCACGGGCGGACCGAAGGCTTTGATCGGCGCGAGCTGTCGCTCCGCGTCCTCGAGCGCCCCGCAATGCAGAGCGCCGATCCCGGTGATCTTCATGCCGCTGCCATCGGGCGCGTGTCCGAGCACCGCGATCGCGAAGATCTCGTCGGGCAATCCGGCCGACGTCACGTCGCGGAAGAAACGCAGCACCTCGCCGGCACGCGGATACGGATGCGCGACGAGGCCGCCGGTGACCATCGGTCCGACCGGATGCAGACGGAACTCGAATGACGATACGACACCGAAGTTGCCACCACCCCCGCGCACGGCCCAGAAGAGATCGGGGTGATCGTCTTCGCTCGCGCGCACGACGCGGCCGTCGGCCAGCACGATCGTCACGGCCTGCAGGTGATCGAGCGCCATGCCGTACTTCGGCATCAGCCAGCCGAAGCCGCCGCCGAGCGTGAGACCGGCCACTCCGGTCGATGAGATGACGCCACCGGTCGCGCCCAGGCCGAAGAGCTGCGTCTCGCGGTTGAACTCGCGCCACGTGACGCCGCCGTCAACGATCGCCGTGCGCGCCTTGGCGTCGACGCGCAGGCCACGCATCGCGCGGAGATCGATCATCACGCCCGCGTCGACGCAGGCATGACCCGCGACGTTGTGTCCGCCGCCGCGCACCGCGATCTCGAAACCGTGCGTGTCTGCGAGCGCGATTGCACCGGCGATGTCCGCCGCGCCGCGGCACTCCGCGATGAGCGCCGGCCGCCGATCGATGAGGCCATTGTGAAGACGCCGCGACGCGTCGTAGTCCGCGTGGGTGGGCTGCAACAGACGCCCGCTGAACTCTGCCGTCAGCTTCTGTAGGTCGTCGTCGAACGTCGACATGGGGGGAGCCTCCGCGAGCGTGATGGTAGCGCAAACGGCGCGGGGCGGCGTTCGTTCGCCGCGTTATTTGAGACCGAGCGTCTTACCCTCAGCGAGCCGTTCGATGGACTCGCGAAGGCGCCGTTCCCGGGTCTCCGGCCGTTTGGCCATGTGAATCCACGCGACGAAGAGCCGTCGATAGCTCGGCGCAAGCGTCTGGAAGTAGCGCCACGCATCTCGGTTCGTCTTGAACGCCGTGGCGATGTAGGCGGGCAGGTCTGGAATCGAGGGGGGCGCCGCGCGGCGATCGGTCGGAGCCGACGCGCGTCCGGCAGGCGCGAGCAACCCCGCCGCATCCAGTTCCTGCCAGCGCGCGCGATTCGCGTCCGACCACCGGCTCGTCGGCCGGCGCGGCGTGACCTTGATCGCATAGCGATGGTCATCGAGGCGCTTGACGAGACTGTCGATCCATCCGAAGCACAACGCCTCGCGGACGACGTCTTCGTACGGCATCGCCTTCACGCGAGCTGCGGGCTTGTAGCGCACGAGCCAGATGCCCGGGCTCGACGCGTGATGCGTCGCGAGCCAGGCGCGCCACTGCCGGCGCGTGCGCGCGTCAATGGTGAGGAGGGATGGCATGAGCGGCGGCGCTAGTCCGGTGCCGATGATCCTTGTCGCGGGACGAACGAGTGGTGATCGCCATGTGCGCTTCTCCAGCTTACATGTAGCGATAACACGCGCCGTCAACGGCGCCGATGGGGCCTGACATCACGTGCCGCACGGATCTCCCGATGCGCAATCGCCAGCGGGTCATCGTCGCGCATCACGGGCAGCCCGTCCTCGCGCAGCTCGGCCACCAGATCGTCGCGGGTGCCGGACGTCCGTTCGATGCGGCGGACACCGTCGTCGTCGAACGTCGCACGGAACTCGACCCACAGTTCGCGTTCCTCGACCAGATCGCCCCACGCGCGCACGCGGCCGCTGCGCACCAGCACGGGCGGGCACGCGCCACACGACGTGTAGAACAGGAGTTCTCGAGGCGGCGCGACCGGTTCGACCGCGTGACGACGCTCGAACACGGCCGCATCACCCTCCAGGCGCCAGTGTTCCACTGCCGCATCGTCCCACGCGCCGCGACCGCGGCCGGTCACCAGGTACACGCGTGATCCGTTGATGAGATAGGTGGCCATCAACGGGTCTGCAAAACTCTTGGTCTGGAAGCCCTCGACCGGATGACCGTGCGGACAGCGCAAGGTCTCGTCCAGAACGACGACATTGTCGAACATGCCCATCTGCCCTCCTTCCGCGGCTGGCCACACGTGCCGGCCCGCGAGCAACGATGTCTCGGAGGACGACGACGATGGCATCGTCAAGCGGGAGAGATCAAGAGGAGGGTCGCTGGGGCTTGCCATCCGGAGCTCGCGCCGGATCGGCAAGCGTGAGCGAAGGCTTTTGACGTCCACCTGCGCTATGGAGCTACAGTGGACAACCTTCGCGTGGCTCGCCAACCGGAGCTGCGAGCAGCGCGAGCGCTTAGCGAAGGATGGTGAGCCTAAATTTCGCGAGTTGGAACCAGATCACCGAATGGATGAGTCATCTCCAAGTGCTTCGGCAGGTGGAATCGTAGAGAGCGCACCGGCCATTCGCCTGACAGGATCTCGAGAGGACGGCGCGGGGCGGGAAGAGAGCGCAGCGGTTGGCGAACACTCGGCGTGCGACGGACTTTACTCATGGCGCAGCGCGCGCAGCGGATCGAGAGACGCCGCGCGCCGCGCAGGCATGTAGCTGGCCACGGCAGCCACGCCGCACAGAAGGAAGGCCGCACCCAGGACCACACTGACGTCGTCGCGCGGCGTCAGACCGAAGAGGAACGACGACAGGACCGTCGCGCCCGTGGCGCTCAGGACGAGTCCGATGGCGATTCCGAAGCACGACAGCCGGAGGTTTTCGCGCACGATAAGCCGCAGGACGTCAGCAGCGCGTGCGCCGAGGGCCATCCGTATGCCGACCTCGCGCGTTCGTACCGATGCGCCGTAGGCCGCGACGCCGTAGATCCCGACGGCCGCCAGCAGCAGCGTGACGCCGCCCAGTACGCCTAGCAGGGCGACCAGCGCCCGCCGCAAATTGACACTCCGATGAATGCGTTCCGCCATTGTTTGCCCCTGCGTGACCGGCAGGTCGGCGTCCAGGCCGCGCGCGATGTCCTTCAGAGACGCAAGTGTCTGGGTTGGATCGCCTTTCGATCGGACGACGAATACGGCGGCCGATGCGGGTGGGAGCGGAAGGTACAACGTGCCGGATGGAGCCTCGTCGAGAGACAGCCACGTCGAATCACGTACGACGCCAATGACTTGGCGGGGCGGCTGCTTCGGATCGTCCGTGCGCACGATCTGGCCGAGCGGATCTTGGCCCGGCCAGAGTCTCCGCGCCGCCGACGCACTGATGATGGCGACGGCCACGTTCGTCACCGTCTCGGCGGTGGTGAAGGTCCGCCCGCGCACGATTGGCAGGGCGAGCGTGTCGAAGTACGTCGACGAGACCTGCACCAGGCTGCACGATGACGACGTCCCGTTCTCGGAGCGCAGAGTGGCCACATAGCGGACGCCTCCAAGCGGCAGGACGTCTGCGGCGGCCACGTACGTGACGCCGGCCAGTCCCGACGCGCGCTCGAGGAACCCCCGGGTGAAATCTGCACGCCGTTCGGGTGTGTACTGCAGGAGGCCCGGATCGACCGACGCAATCGCAAGGCCGCGTGGATCGAATCCGGGGTCGACACGCAACGTTCGCGAGAGGCTCTTCAGGAATAGCCCGGCCATGATCAGCAAGCCGAGAGACAACGCGACCTGCGTCACCACGAGTGCGCGACGGAGACGGACTGGGCCCCCTGACACGGTTGCGGTCGTGCCCTCGTCCTTCAGGATGGGCAATACGTCGACGCGCGTCGCGGTGATCGCAGGGGCCAGACCGAACATTGCGATCGCACCGACACCTGTGACGGTGGCCGCGAGCAACGCGCGTATGTCAGGCGTGACCACGGTGGACACGTCGATCGGCACTTCACCAAGGAATACGATGAGTCTGGTCAGGACGGAGGCGGCGCCCGCGCCGGCGAAGGCCGCGCCGAGCGCGAGCACGAAGGACTCGGCGAGGAGCTGGCGGACCAGACGGGCGCGCGACGCGCCAATGGCGCGCCGCATCGCGAATTCCCGGCGACGCGCCTGATGGTGCGCGACCAGCACATTCGCCACATTGGCGCACGCCACGAGCAGCACGAAGAGCGGCACGATTGCGACGAGCTCGAACATGGGCGCGAGAGCGGCCTGCTCCCACGGCGTCAATCCGCCGCGCAGCGGGAGCACGCGTATGCGCCGTTGCTTATCCGCAGGCGTGTCTGGCGCATCGAGATCGTGGGCAATCACGCGCAATTCGGCATCGGCGGCGCCGAGCGACGCGCCCTCGGTCAATCGGCCGACCACCCGCACCCGCGGCCGCTGCTGGTTCGCCGTCGTTCCGAAGCCGGCGCTCTGCGGCATCACGACGGGGTACATCGCCATCGGGATCCAAAGCTGATAGGGGTCGGCCGCGAAGGCGACCCCTGTGAATCCCCGTGGGGCCACGCCAACGATCGTGAAGGGGTGGCCGTTGATCGTCAGGCGCTCGCCTATCACGCCCGGTCTGCCGCCGAATTGATCCATCCACAGCGGGTGGCTCAGCACGACGACCGGATTGGCACCAACCGCCGCGTCGTCCGCGGCCGTCAGCGGCCGTCCGACTTCGGCATGGATGCCGAGCACCTCGAAGTAGTTGCCGGACACCACGCCGCCTAGCAGCCGCTGCGGTTCTTTCGTGCCGATCGCCATCGCCATGCCACCTTCCGCGGCGAGCCCGGCCAACGCGGTCGCCCGATCGTGATAGGCGAGATAATCCGTGTAGGCAACGCTGCGCGGGCTGAGCGAGCCCGAATTGAGGCCGACAATCCACGCGAGGCGGCCGGTCGTGTCCCAGGGAGCGGGCTTCAGCAGCATCGCATCAATCAGGGAAAACATCGCGGTCGTGGCGCCGATCCCAAGTGCGAGCGTCAGCACGATGACCAGCGCGCGGCCGGGCTGCTGATGCAGGCGGCGGATCGCATGACGGACGTCGCGCCCCACGTCCTCGAGGCCCGCCAGCCTCCAAGCATCGAGGGACTCCTCGCGTACCCTCAGCGGATTACCGAACCGGACGCGCGCCATGCGTGCCGCTTCTGCCCCGTCCATGCCACGCCGTTGGTTGGCGGCCTCGCGCAGCTCGAGGTGCAGCCGCATTTCATCGTCGAGCTCACGCTGACGTTGCCCACGCGTGAGCAGAAACCACAGTCGTCTCAGCATGTCAGGCCATCCTCAACACGCGCGCGATGGCGTCCGTCACGCGGGCATACGTATCGACCTGTCGATTCAGTTCGCGCCGGCCGGCTGTAGTCAGTCGGTAATACCGGGCGCGGCGGTTTGCGTCCGTGCGGGACCACTCACCGACAATCCACCCCTTGATCAGCAGTCGCTGGAGCGCCGGATAAAGCGAGCCTTCCTCGACATGAAGCACGTCGGTCGACGCCTGCTCGATTGCCTCGGCGATCTCGAAGCCGTGCAACACGCTTCGGCGGGCCAACGTGGTCAGCACAAGCATTTCCAGGGTTCCCGGCGGAATGGAGTCTCGACTCTGCGTCATGACATAGACAATCTATGTTACGAGGCACGCCAGATCAATGTTCCCAGGAGGATTCGATCCAAACGGATGTCTGCATGTCCGATGTTGCGCCGTGTAAAGTGATAGCCCCGCGCGTTATGAGCTCGGAGTCGGCGTCCGGATCGGATGTCAATCCGACGTGTTACTCGTCGCGTGGCGAGCGCTCTTCAGGCTGTAGACGAACCCCTTTGGTGCAGGCATCGTGACGGTGAGGACAATTCTCGGGCCAAAGCGCGACACGTCTTGCAGGGCGATTCGTGCAGATGCTGCTCCCTTTCTAAGGAAGTGCGAGCCCGGGGAGCGAAGAGGTACGCTGCATTTTCAGTCCGGCAACGCGGCACCGCGTCCCGACGGTGATCGGGAAAGGCTGGCTCGCCAGCCGGAGCTCACGTCGAGGCGGGAGCGTCCGCCTACGCGCATGTGAAGTCTGAGCGCTTCGGCGGACAGCCTCCGCGAGAATCCAGAGCGGAGGTTGGTGAGCCGGGAGGGAATCGAACCCTCAACCAACAGATTAAGAGTCTGCTGCTCTGCCAATTGAGCTACCGGCCCCTGGTGGGACGAACCACTGTCTTGAAGCGTCCGGCGGCGTTTGGCGCGCCAACCGAAGCTCGGAGTCTTGCGCCGTCAGGCTTGGCCCGCCAACCGGAGCACGGTCGGCGAACGAACGGTCCGGCCGCGCGAAGGTTGGTGCGCCCGGCAGGATTCGAACCTGCGACCTTTGGCTCCGGAGGCCAACGCTCTATCCAGCTGAGCTACGGGCGCGTGCCGACGCCGCATGGGCCGAGTCCGAACACCGGGGCGCCCGGAAGCGACCTCGGACCTGA
>DASZOV010000136.1:0-3734 GCA_035550595.1 Vicinamibacterales bacterium | reverse complement strand
CCGCGCGAATCGACCGCTGAGGGCCGTGCTAACATCGGGCAGTCGCATGCCGGAACCGGGCGTTCGCGAGATTCAACTGACCGGGAAGCAACTCGTCTTCCTGTTCATGGCGTCCGTCGTCCTCGCGGTCGCCATCTTCCTTCTTGGGATTTCCGTCGGTCGCGGTGTGCGCTCGGCCACGGGCGAACCGGCCGGTGCGGCCGCGACGACCGAAGCTGCGGTGGACGCGCCGGTCACTCCGGCCGACATGCCGCCACCGACCGAGACGTCGCCGGCTGATCTCAGCTACCACGACCAGTTGCAGGGCGACAAGACTCCGCCGGCAGGTCCGCAGCCGCCATCGACGCCTGCATCGACAGCCGCGGCGGCGACGGGTGCGTCAGCGGCCGCTGCCACGGCTGCGAAAACGCCGCCCACGACGACGGCCACGCGTCCACCAGCGGAGACGCCCGCCGCTCCAGCACCTGAGCCCGCCGCACCGCGGACATCGGATCGCGGTACTGCCGCGTCTCGCACGCCCCCGACAACGACGTCCACTACCGACAAGACGCCGGCGCGGTCGGCGGCCAGCGGATGGGTCGTACAGGTCGGGGCTTTCCGTTCGAGGCAGAACGCCGATCGCCAGGTTTCCCGCCTGCGCGCCAAGGGCTACACGGCGTTCGTCGCCGCCGGGGCTGGTTCGTTGTTCCATGTCCGCGTCGGGCCGTTCTCCGAACGCGCAGCCGCCGACCGGACCGCCACGCGCCTGCAACGGGAAGAAGGGTTGAAGCCGTTAGTTACGCGCTAGCTCTCCTCTCGGGCGTCCTGTTCGCCGCCAGTTTCCCCAAGTTCGGGTATCCGGCGTTCGCCTGGATCGCGCTCTCGCCGCTCATCGTGGCCGTCGCGGCCCCGAGTTCACGCGGCGTTCGTTCGGCGACGTCGACGTTCGTCCTCGGCCTCGTCACGGGCCTCGTGTATTTCGGGGGCACGGTCTACTGGGTCGTGGGTGTCATGCGCACCTTCGGGTCGCTGTCCACATCGGTCGCGGTCCTCGTCGGCTTGCTGCTCGCGTCGTACCTCGCGCTCTATCCCGCGTTCTTCGCGCTGCTCCTGCGGCGTGCTATCCAGCGATTCGGCGAGGCGGGGCTGTGGCTGGCGCCGGTGCTCTGGGTCGCGACCGAGTGGCTGCGCGGCGTCGTGGGCGGCGGGTTTCCGTGGGTGCTGCTCGGCGCCTCACAGGCGACCGTGACGCCGATCGTCCAGCTCGCGAGCATCACGGGTGTGTACGGTTTGTCGGCGCTCGTCGCGCTCGTGAGTACGGCAGCGGCGGCGGTGGCGGTGAGCCGGCGGCGCGTGCATCGTTTCGGCGCCATCGTCACGGCCGCGGTCGTGATCGTCGTGGCGGTGGCGGGCGCGATGCGCGTGCGGTGGGGGACGCTCACGACCGACGGGCGCCCGATGCGCGTCGGGCTGGTCCAGGGATCGGTCGAGCAGGTCGACAAGTACGACACGCGATTCCGCGACGCGATCCTGCGGCGCTATCTCGATCTCAGCCGCGAGACGATCGCCGCCGGCGCGAATCTCGTCGTGTGGCCCGAGGCGTCGACGCCGTTCTATTTCGACGCGAACACGATCCTTGCGGCGCCCGTACGCGCGCTCGCCGCCCAGACGCACACGCCGTTCATTATCGGCACGGACGAGATGTCCACGCCCGAGCGCGATCAGCCCGAGCAGTACTACAACTCGGCCGTGTTCGTCGGCGCCGACGGGCGGTCGCGCGGCACGTACCGGAAGATGCACCTCGTGCCGTTCGGCGAGTACGTGCCGCTCCGGCGCGCGCTGTTCTTCGTCGCGCCGCTCGTCGAGTCGGTGGGCGATTTGTCCCCGGGCACCAAGCCGGTCGTCTTCGATGACGACGGCCGGCGCTTGAGCGTCGCGATTTGCTACGAGTCGGTCTACCCGGAGATTCTCCGGTCGTTCGTCGTCCGCGGCAGCGAGCTGCTCGTCACGATCACGAACGATGCGTGGTTCGATCGATCGTCGGCCGCTTACCAACACTTCGCCCAGGGATCGCTGCGCGCCGTCGAGGAAGGCCGCTACGTCGTGCGTGCGGCGAACACCGGCGTGAGCGGCGCGATCGACCCGTACGGCCGCGTGCTCGTCCGCACGGATCTCTTCGTGCCCGTGAGTCTCGCCGTCGACGTGCGGCTGCTCGACGGGCGTACGATCTACAACCGGATTGGCAACCTCTTCGCCTGGCTGTCGACCATCGCGGCCGGATGGGTCGCGCTCACCGGGCGGCGGAAGCTCGGCACACGGCGCGGCGCCGGGCCTGTCGTATCCTGATTCGTTGACGGGGAGACACCACCGATGACCTTGGACGAGCTCGTTCGCCAGTACACCGATCTATCCGCTCGCGCCTCCGACCTCGGGAGGGGGCTTTGACGAGTCACGTCTGCAGCGCGAACTGAGCGAGATCGAGACCGAAGTCGCACACCCCGAACTCTGGAAGGATCCATCGGCCGCGCAGAAGCTGCTGCAGCGCCGCCGCCGGCTCGAGGACGACCGTGCGCTGGCCGAGACGCTGCGGCGTCAATCCGACGACCTGGGCGTGCTCGTCGACTGGGCGCGGCAGGGCGAGGACGTCACGGGCGATCTCGAGCGCGGCCTCGAGACGTTCGGCCGCGACATCCAGACCGGCGAGATCCGCACGATGCTCGGCGGCGAGATGGACCGGAAAAACGCCATCATCACGGTCCATCCGGGGGCCGGCGGCACCGAGTCGCAGGACTGGGCCGAGATGCTCCTGCGCATGTACATCCGCTGGACGGAGCGGCGCGGGTTCAAGCGCGAAGTCATCGATCTGCAGCCCGGCGACGAAGCCGGCATCAAGAGCGCGACGCTGACCATCGCGGGCGATTACGCCTACGGTCTGCTCACGGCCGAAGCCGGTGTCCACCGGCTCGTCCGCATCTCACCCTTCGATCAGGCTGCGCGGCGTCACACGTCGTTCGCCTCGCTCTACGTCTGGCCGGAACTGCCCGACGACATCGACATCGAGATCGAAGAGAAGGACCTGCGTATCGACACGTTCCGGTCGAGCGGCGCCGGTGGCCAGCACGTGAACGTGACCGACTCGGCCGTCCGCATCACGCACCTGCCGACCGGCATCGTCGTCTCCTGTCAGAACGAGCGGTCGCAGCACAAGAACCGCGCGTCCGGTATGAAGGTGCTCAAGGCGCGGCTGTATGATTTGCGCCTGAAGGAACAACAGGCCAAGCTCGACCAGCTCGGCGGCGAAAAGAAGGACATCGCCTTCGGCAGTCAGATCCGCAGTTACGTCCTGCACCCGTACCAGATGGTGAAGGATCACCGGACGAAGTACCAGGTCGGCGACGTCAATCGCGTGCTCGACGGCGACCTCGACGAGTTCATCAAGGCGTACTTGATGAAGCGCGCCCTCGGGAAACTCGAGACGACGGTGGACGACGAGTAAGGGGCTCGCGCGAAGGCGCGAAGATCGCGAAGGGGATTGGGGACAGACGGATCAAATTAGAAGTTGGAAGACAGAAGCCAGAAGTCAAGAAAAGATGACACCGCGAGGCCCCGAACGTAGTGAGGGCGCCGAAGCGCGTAGCGTTGGGGGTGGGGCCCCAACGCACTGCAAAGAAGACGACTTGCGAACTTCAAGCATGAGGCTGTCATGAAGCTCTTCTCCGTCGTCGCTCTCGCCGCCGCGCTCGTGGCGGCGCCTG
>DASZOV010000135.1:0-5225 GCA_035550595.1 Vicinamibacterales bacterium | reverse complement strand
CATCATAATCTCCCCGACCGCCGCGTCGGGCGGCGCATGGTGGGGCATGAACATCGCGATTGGATCGGATCACGCGGGATTCAGGTACAAGGAAATCTTGAAGAAGGCGCTGGCCGCCCGCGGCCACGCGGTCAATGACTTCGGGACCGACTCGGAGACCCCGGTCGACTATCCGCTGTTCATCCGTCCGGTGGCCGAGGCCGTGGCGCGCGGTGAGTACGATCGCGGCATCGTGCTCGGCGGCTCGGGGCAGGGCGAGGCCATCGTCGCCAACCGCGTGCGCGGGATCCGGTGCATCGTGTGCACGACCGTCGAGACGGCGCGCACCGGCCGCGCGCACAACGACGCGAACGTCCTCTCGATTGGCGAGCGCGTCGTCTCGGAACACGATCTGGACGCGATTCTCGACGCGTGGCTCGACACGCCCTTCGAGGGCGGCCGCCACGCGCGCCGCATCCGCGAAATCGACGAGCCGTAGTCCGCGGCCCAGCCCCGCAGCCGTCACCCCGTTTATCGGTGACAGCCGGCCGTTCATCGGCTGGAAGTCGCCATTGGACGGCGCTTTGTCGTCGCGCCCACCCGCGGTCACTACAATGGCGACGTGGGGTCCCCTCCGGCGACCGGCCTGCTGGTCGACGTGCTCGGCTTCCTCACGGGCACGGTGCTCTACGGCATGCTGCTCGTGATGGTCTGGCGCGAGCGTCTACGTGACGGCGCGCCGCTCTTCTCGATGCGCGGCCGGCTCACGCTGCTCACCGGCGTGTTCGGGCTCGTCTGGAACCTCGGCGCGCTCTTTTCTTTCGGCACGCGCGTGGTCACGCCCGGCGCCGCGCATCCCATTGTCGAAGCGCTGGCCTTCGCCGCGCTCGGGTTCCTCCCCGCCGCCGTCGTCCACGCGATTGCCGGGGGACAGACGACGCTCGGGCGCACGGCGGCACGAGGGGCGATCGGGGCCGCGTATCTGCTGAGCACGACCGCGGCGATCCTGCACGGGCTCGCGGCCTTCGACGATGCGCCGGTGCCATCGCGCGCGGCGCTGTGGCTGCTCACGGGCGGGTTCTCGGCGATCGCCATCTGGCTGTTCGCGGTCACGCGGCGACAGCCGGCCGCGCGCCGCGGGATCTGGTTCGCAGCCCTCGCCATCTTCGCCGTCTCGGCGCTGCACTTCCGGAGCCACGCGGGCAACGAGGCGTGGTGGGTGGAACTGGCCGGCCATCACGCGTCGCTGCCTCTTGCGCTCGCGATCCTGCATCAGGACTATCGCTTCGCGCTCGCGGACCTCTTCCTGGAAAAGGCCATCGCGCTGCTCCTGCTCATGGGCGTGTCGCTCGCGCTCCTGCCGGCGGTCGTCGCGCCGCTGCTGCGGTGGTACGACGCGGGCGGCGTACACGACGCGCGGGCGGTCGCGCTCATCGTGGCCGCGTGGATGGCGACGGCGATGCTCTTTCCGTGGCTCGAGCGGCTGTCGCACGCGATTGTCGATCGCGTCGTCTTGCGGCGCCCGAACTACGCGGCGCTGCTCCTGGCGTTCGGCGACGAGGTCGAGGCCTGCGAGACCGAAGAGGCCGTCGTCTCGGCGGTCGCCAGCGCGCTCGAACGCGCGCTCGGCGTCTCGGCGCCAGCCGTGGTCGACGATCCATGGCCCGGCGGCGATCCGCGACTCGTCGTGGCCGCGCCTGCGACGCGTGGCCGCGGCGAGCCGTCCGGCGCAGCGCTCGCGCGGCTGCGCACGGTCGACGCGCCGCATCGCGCCATCGCGCTCGGTCCGCTTCCCGCCGGCCGGCGACTGTTGTCGGATGATCTACGGCTCGTCGAGTCGCTTTCACGCACGGCCGCGCGGCAGATCGACGCCATTCGCGTCGCGCGCGAACGGCTGGCGCGGACGGCGCGCGAACAGCGGATCGAGCGGCTCGCGGCCGAGGCGGAATTGCGCGCGCTGCGCGCGCGACTGCACCCGCACTTTCTCTTCAACGCGCTCACGACCATCGGCTATCTGATCCAGGCCGCGCCCGATCGCGCGCTCGACACGCTGCTGCGGCTGACGAGCGTGCTGCGCGGCGTGCTGCGGCGCACGACGGCCGAGTTCTCGACGCTCGGCGACGAGATGCGCTTCATCGCGTCGTACCTCGAGATCGAGCGCGCGCGGTTCGAGGAGCGGCTCGACGTGACGCTCGACGTCGATCCGGCGGCGCAGGCGCTGGCCTGTCCGACGCTCCTGCTCCAGCCGCTCGTCGAGAACGCCGTCCAGCACGGTCTGGCGCCCCGCGCGTCGCCAGGCCGCGTGACCGTCGAGGCGCGCGTCAACGGCGACGCGCTCGTCGTGCGCGTCGCCGACACGGGCGTCGGCTTCGATCCGGCGCGCGCGGCTCGGCCCGACAGCGTCGGCTTGTCGAGCGTCGCGCAGCGGTTGCAGGCGCACTATGGCGATCGGGCGACGCTCACGATCGAGAGCGCGCCGGGCGCGGGCACCGCCGTCACCATCACCATGCCGGCCCGTTCGGCTGGCCGCGAGGGCGCCGAAGCTCGGCGCCGAGCCGGATGACGCCGCATCTCCGTGTCGTCATCGCCGACGACGAGCGACCGGCGCGGTCGTATCTGGCCGCGCTGCTCCGCGCGACGGACGAGGTCGACATCGTCGCCGAGGCAGCCGACGGTGCTGAAGCGGTGCATCTCATCGAGCAGCATCGCCCAGACGTCGCGCTGCTCGATTTGCAGATGCCCGAGGTCGACGGCCTTTCGGTCGTGCGGCTCCTCAAGCGCAAGCACCTGCCGCTCGTCATCTTCGTCACGGCGTACGACGAGTACGCGGTGCGCGCGTTCGAGGTCCACGCCGTCGACTATCTGACCAAGCCCGTCGCGGACGTCCGGCTGCGTGAAGCGCTGCGGCGCGCGAGAGAACGGCTCGAGCGGGACGATCTCCGCGCGTCGGCGGCCGGCCAGCTTCGCGATGCGGTCGGCGCGTGCGAGCGGCCGGAGCGGGGCGGGCGGCTCGATCGACTGCCCGTGCGCCACAACGGCGACATCGTGCTCGTGCCGGTTGCGCAGATCGTGTCGGCCGTAGCCGACGGCGAACTGCTGCACCTGGCCACGCGCCAGCGCGAGACGTACACCGTGACCTATCCGCTGAAGGCCCTCGAAGCGCGACTCGATCCGGAGGCCTTCATCCGCCTCGGCCGTGGCGTCCTCGTGAGCATCGACGCCATCACCCGCGTCACGCCGCTCCCCGGCGGGACTTATACCGTCACGCTCGCCACCGGCCAGCAACTCGACGTGAGCCGGATCCAGTCACGAATCCTCAGGGAGCGGCTGCTGCAGTTGTGACAGGCTCCAACGGCCGGTCGTCTTTCGCCGATGAGTGGCCGCTGAAGACCGATGAACGTCTGACGCCGCCTTGACGCCCGTCTACCCCGCGTCTAGAGTGAAACGCGGGCATGACGACCGCCCTGCGGCGATGGGTCGGCTGGCTGACGTTGAGCGCGTTCCTTGGCGCGTTCGCGTTGCCGTTGTCGTCGGCCTCGCATCTGCCCTGGGGCGATGACGCCGATTGCGGTCCGTCGGTGGCGGTTGCCGCCAACCGGCCCGCTCAGATCGGCGCTGCCACCGCGCCCGCTCCGCACGACCACTGCGCACTCTGTCACCTGCTGCGTGAGATCTCCGGTGCGGCACCAGTCTCCACCGTGTCCGCACCGCCGCGTTCGGGCACCGCCCAGGTGGCCGTGCTCGGTACCTCTCGTCCGTACCACCTCGTCGCCGCCGTCGAGCGTCCCTCGCGCGCTCCGCCCTCCACGCCCGCGCTCTAGCGCCAGTCTCAGCCGTTCGTCTTGGTCCGTCTGCCGGCGTCGTGTCGACGCCTGCGGCATGGCGGACGTGTTCATTGTTCGTTCGGGCAATCAGCAAGGAGTGGGGACGTGAGGCCCATCATGTACGTCGCGGCGGCCGTCGTCATCGCCGCGAGTGCGGCGCCCGTCGCGGCGCAGCCGGCCACGACGCCGGCCGCGCCGGTCGCGCATCTGTCGATGGACGATGCGGTGCGGCTGGCGCTCGCGCGCAACCCGTCGATCGCGGCCCAGCGGCTCGACATCGACGCGTCGAAGGCGGACGAGATCACGGCCGGGCTCAAGCCGAACCCGAGCGTGTCGTTCGGCGCCGACGGGCTCGCGCTCTTCTCGCCGCACCGGCTCACGCCGAGTTTCCTCGGCAACGACGTCAGCTACAGCGGCACGCTCGACTACACGTTCGAGCGTGGAGGCAAACGCAATGGCCGCATGACGGTCGCCTCCGACACGACGAACGTCACGGCCCAGAACGTCCTTGATGCCGAACGCCAACTGCGCTTCGACACACGCCAAGCGTTCATCAACGTGCTCCTGGCGAAGGCGTCGAGCGATCTCGCGGCCGACAATCTGCAGAGCTTTTCCCAGGTCGTCGACATCAACCAGCAGCGCATGCAGGCGGGCGACATCGCGGAAGCGGACTTCTACCGCATCTCGCTCCAGAAGCTCGAGTTCCAACAGGACGTCTCGGCGGCCGCCGTTGCGCTCGTGCAGGCGAAGGCGGCGCTGCGGCAGCTCGTGGGCTACGAGTCGGTGGCCGACACTTTCGACGTCGACGGCACGCTCACCTATACGCCCGAGACCGCGACGCTCGACGACCTCAAGCAGGCGGCACTCGCCACGCGGCCCGACCTCGCCGCGGCCGAACGGGCAGCCTCGCTCGCACGGGACGCGGCCGCGCTCGAACGTGCGAATCGCGCGCGCGACATAGGCGGCGAACTGAGCTACACCCACACGGGGCCGGACAACGCCATCGGCGTCGGCGTCGGGATCGACCTGCCGATCCACGATCGCAACCAAGGCAACATCGCGCACGCGGACGTCGCCGTTCGGCAGGCCGAGGTGACGGTCGCCGCCACCCGCACCGCGGTGCTCACGGACGTCGTCAACGCTTACGCCGCGTTCCAGACGAGCCGCGACGTCGTCGAGCTGTTCCAGTCCGGCTATCTCGACCAGGCACAGCAATCGCTCGACATCAGCCGCTACGTCTATCAGCAGGGATCGGGCACCCTGCTCGATCTGCTGGACGCGGAGCGGACCTATCGGGACACGCAGGTGGGCTATCTGCAGGCGCTCGCCGCGTACATGACGAGCGTGCAGCAGATCAACCTCGCCGTCGGAAAACAGGTGATGCCATGACTTCGAGGACACGGACGACGACGGCAGCGGCTG
>DASZOV010000134.1:0-27637 GCA_035550595.1 Vicinamibacterales bacterium | reverse complement strand
CGGCGGCAGGTCAGTGCGGTCGATCGGACCGCGACAGGTACTCGCTAGATGTCCACTGCCTTTCATCTGCTGCCTCCGAGCGCTTCGTCGATCTCGACGGAGGTAGACCTCCTCTATCTGTTCCTCGTCGCGGTCAGCGCGTTCTTCGGCGTGCTCATCGCCGGGCTGGTCATCTTCTTCGCCGTCAAGTACGGGCGGAAGCATCCCGACGACGTCGGCGCGCCCATCCACGGGTCGCTCGTGCTCGAGCTGACCTGGACGATCATTCCCTTCGCCATCGCGATGGTGATGTTCGTCTGGGGCGCGGACCTGTTCTTCCGCCTGGCGCGCCCGCCGCGCGACTCGATGGAGGTGTTCGCCGTCGGCAAGCAGTGGATGTGGAAGGTGCAGCACCCGGAGGGCGTGCGCGAGATCAACACGCTGCACGTGCCCATCAACCGCAACGTGCGCGTCACGCTCGGCTCGGAAGACGTCATCCACGACTTTTACGTGCCGGCGTTCCGCGTGAAAATGGACGTGGTGCCGGGCAAGCTCTCGACGCTCTGGTTCCGCGCGACCAAACCGGGCACCTACCACCTGTTCTGCGCCGAGTACTGCGGCACGAACCACTCGGCGATGATCGGCCAGGTCATCGCGATGGAGCCGCAGGACTACGAGACCTGGTTGAGCGGCGGCGCCTCGACGGCCTCGCCCGCCGTGGCCGGCGAGAAGCTGTTCAACGACTTCGCGTGCAGCACGTGCCACAAGTCCGACGGCTCGGGCCGCGGGCCGGTGCTGAACGGCGTGCCGGGCAGCACGGTGGCGCTCGCCGACGGATCGACGGTCGTCGCCGACGACAACTACCTGCACGAGTCGATCGTCATGTCGGTCGCCAAGGTCGTGCGGGGCTACCAGCCGATCATGCCGGTGTTCCAGGGCCAGATCAGCGAGGAGCAGGTCATGGAGCTCATCGCCTACATCAAGTCGCTGAAGGCGCCCGGGACGGCCCCGGCCGCCCAGTGACCTGCACGTTCATTCGGTGCCGTGTGGTGATTTATGAGCAGTAACGTCGACGTCGCGAACCACAGCTACCTCGGTGCGCCCTATGGGCTCAAATCGTGGCTCTTCACGAAGGACCACAAGCGCATCGCGATCCTCTATCTGATCTCGGTCACGATCTTCTTCGTCATCGGCGGGCTGTTCGCCGCCGGCATCCGTGCCGAGCTCCTGACGCCCGAGGGCGATCTGTGGTCGTCGGACACCTACAACAAGCTGTTCACGATGCACGGCGTCGTGATGGTGTTCTTCTTCCTCGTGCCGTCGATCCCGGCCACGCTCGGCAACTTCCTCATGCCGATCATGATCGGCGCCAAGGACCTGGCGTTCCCGCGCATCAACCTGTTGAGCTGGTACGTCTACATCGTCGGCGCGCTGATCACGCTGTCGGTCGTCTTCATGGGCGGTCTCGACACGGGCTGGACGTTCTATACGCCCTACAGCTCGATCTCGTCGCACACCGCCGTGAGCTTGGCCGCCATCGGCGTGTTCATCACCGGGTTCTCGTCGATCCTCACCGGCCTCAACTTCATCGTCACCGTCCATCGGATGCGCGCGCCGGGCATGACGTGGTTCCGGCTGCCGTTGTTCGTGTGGTCCAACTACGCGACGAGCCTCGTGATGGTGCTCGGCACGCCGGTCGTGGCCATCACGCTGCTGCTGGTCTTCGCCGAACGCACGCTGCACCTCGGCATCTTCGACCCGGCCGTCGGCGGTGACCCGGTGCTCTTCCAGCACCTCTTCTGGTTCTACTCGCACCCGGCCGTCTACATCATGGTGCTGCCGGGCATGGGCGTCATCAGCGAGCTCGTGGCCGCCATCTCGCGCAAATCGGTGTTCGGCTACGCCTTCGTCGCCTTCTCGAGCATGGCCATCGCGGTCCTCGGCTTCCTCGTCTGGGGCCACCACCTCTTCGTGAGCAGCCAGTCGATCTACGCGGGCATGGTCTTCTCGGTGCTGTCGATGCTCGTGGCCATCCCGTCGGCCGTCAAGGTCTTCAACTGGACGGCGACGATGTACAAGGGCGCGGTCTCGTGGGACTCGACGACCTACTGGGTCGTCGGCTTCATCGGCCTCTTCACGATCGGCGGCCTGACCGGGCTGTTCCTCGCCACGATGGGCATGGACATCCACCTGACGGACACGTACTTCGTCATCGCCCACTTCCACTACATCATGGTGGGCGGCACGCTGATGGCGTACCTCGGCGGCCTCCACTTCTGGTGGCCGAAGATGACGGGCCGGATGTTCAACGACAACCTCGCGAAGACGTCGGCCGTGCTCGTCTTCATCGGGTTCAACCTGACGTTCTTCCCGCAGTTCGTGCTGGGCTACCTGGGCATGCCGCGGCGCTACCACGCCTACCCCCCGGAGTTCCAGGTGCTGAACGTGCTCTCGACCGCGGGCGCGACGGTGCTCGGTCTCGGCTACGCCCTGCCGGCCTTCTACCTCATCTACTCGCTCTTCAAGGGCGCCAAGGCGCCGGCCAATCCGTGGGGCGCGACCGGACTCGAATGGGAGATCCCGTCGCCGCCGCCGACGCTCAACTTCGAGCAGGATCCGGTCGTCACCGAGCCCGCGTATCACTATCAGCCGACCCGGGAGGTTCACGTTGGCTAACGCGCACGAACACGCGCTGGCCGGAGGCCACGCGGTCGTCCCTGCGGCGGACGACCATCACAATCCGAACCTGCAGCACCATTTCTACAGCATGGAGCAGCAGTTCGAGGCGGCCACGCTGGGGATGTGGGTGTTCCTCGTCACCGAGATCATGTTCTTCGGCGGCATGTTCACCGCCTACCTGGTCTACCGGACGATGTACCCCGAATCCTGGGTCGCGGGCAGCCACGAGCTGAACGTCCCGCTCGGCGGCATCAACACGGGCGTCCTGATCTGCAGCTCGTTCACCATGGTCATGGCCGTGCGGTGCGCCCAGCTCGGCGAGAAAGCGAAGCAGATCGGGTACATCCTTGCGACGATGGTCTTCGGCGTCGCGTTCCTCGGCATCAAGGCCTACGAGTACGCCGAGAAGTTCCATCACCATCTCGTGCCGGGCCCGCACTTCAACCCGGCGCTGCCGCGCTCCGAGCAGATCTTCTTCGCCCTGTACTTCATGCTCACGGGCGTCCACGCCGCCCACATGATCGTGGGCCTCGGCATCATGACGACCATTCTCGTCATGACGCTGCGCAACAGGTTTTCGCCGGACTATTACACGCCAGTCGAGATCGCGGGCTTGTACTGGCACTTCGTCGACATCGTCTGGATCTTCCTGTTCCCGCTGCTCTACCTGATCGGCTATCACGTCGGAGCCTGAGGTCGTCTTCGTCATGTCCAGTGCGCACCCGATTACTCCCGTCCGCGTCTACCTCGCGGTCTTCGTCGCCTTGCTCGTCGGCACCGCGCTGACGGTCTTCGCCGCCAGCATCGACATGGGGGCGATGAACACGCCCGTGGCGCTCGGCATCGCCGTGGCCAAGGCGAGCATCGTCGCCATCTACTTCATGGGCCTGCGGTACACCACGCCGCTCACGAAGGTCGTCGCCGTCGCGGGCCTGTTCTGGCTGTTCATCATGTTCGGCCTCAGCATGAGCGACTACCTCACCCGCAGTTGGATGGGCGTCCCCGGCCGCTGAGCCGGACGTCCGCGCACCGCGCATCTCCGGCCCGCCGGCGCCCTCCTCGAAGGGCGCCGGCGGGCCGTTTTCGTCTCCAGCCACGACAGCTCAAACAATTGTGTTTGGCAGCGGTTGACGACGTCTGAATCGGACGCGACCCGTCTTCCGCGCGCGCGACCACATCCACCCGCTCGAAATCCGGGTTGACGGCCGTCTCGATCGTTGTGACAATCCTGCTTATCAGAGTCCACCAATCGACAATTGTGTGGAGGATGGGAGCGGACCGTGAAAGGGCTGCAGGACCGACTCGACGCACGGCGCACGCGGGAAATCCAGAAGCTGACGACGCTGCTCGAGGTGAGCCAGCGGCTGTCGGGCACGCTCGACTTCGGCGCCGCGCTCGGCGACGTGCTCGATACGCTCGTCCGGCACCACGACGCGGTCCGCGGCCTCGTCGTGCTGCTCAACCGCGAGACGCGCCAGTTGACCGTCGAGGCGTCGATTGGCGGCGGACGCGTGCCGGCTGATCGCTTCGTCTTCGGCCAGGGCATCGTCGGGCGCGTCGTCGAATCGGGGAAGCCGGTCGTCGTGCCGCGCATCAGCCTCGAGCCCGGGCTGCCGGGCTCGCTCGCTGCGCGCCGCAATGGATCGGACGAGGAGCGCAGCTTCTTCTGCCTGCCGATTGCCATCGATCGCCAGCCGGTCGGCGCGCTCGGCGTCGCCGTGCCGTTCGCGACGGACCGCAATTTCGAGCGATCGGCCAAGTTCTTCGGCGTGGTCGCGTCGATGATCGGCCAGGCGTTGCGCGTGCAGCGTCTCGTGGCCGCGCAGCACAAACGGCTCGTGACCGAGAACGAGCGCCTGAAGCAGGAGCTGCGCGAGGGCTACGACTTCTCGTCGATCATCGGCAACAGCGGCCCGATGCGTCGCGTTTACGACGCCGTGGCGCAGGTCGCGCGTACGAACACGACCGTGCTCATCCGCGGCGAGTCGGGGACGGGCAAGGAGCTCATTGCGCAGGCGATCCATTACAACTCGCTCCGCGCGAAGAAGCCGTTCATCAAGGTGAGCTGCGGCGCGCTGCCCGAGACGCTCATCGAGTCGGAGTTGTTCGGTTACGAGAAGGGCGCGTTCACCGGCGCGCACGACCGGCGGAAGGGCCGCTTCGAGCTGGCCCAGAGCGGGACGCTCTTCCTCGACGAGGTCGGCGACGTCGCGCCCACCACGCAGGTCAAGCTCCTGCGCGTGCTGCAGGCGCGCGAGTTCGAGCGGCTCGGCGGCACCGAGACGATTGCCGCCAACGTGCGCCTGATCGCGGCGACGAACAAGGACATCGAGCTGGCGATCCAGCAGGGTGCGTTCCGCGAGGACCTGTTCCACCGGCTGAACGTGTTCAGCATCTTCATTCCGCCGCTGCGCGAGCGGAAGCCGGACGTGCTGCTGCTCGCCGATCACTTCCTCGAGCGCTTCGCGTCCGAGCACGGCAAGGACATCCGCCGCATCTCGACGCCGGCGATCGACATGCTGACGGCCTATCACTGGCCGGGCAACGCGCGCGAGCTGCAGAACGTCATCGAGCGCGCCGTGCTCGTCTGCGACGGACACGTCATCCACGCGCACCATCTGCCGCCGACGCTGCAGACGGCCGAAGCGTCGGGCACGATCGTGAGCGTGTCGCTGGCCGACGCCGTCGCGGCCTACGAGCGTGATTTGCTCCAGGACGCGCTCAAGAGCGCCCGCGGCAGCCGCGCGCGTGCCGCGCGGCTCCTGCGCACGACCGATCGCATCTTCAACTACAAGGTCAGGCAGCTCGGCATCGACTGGAAGCGCTTCAAACCGTGACAGAATCAGCGCCGCGCGGACACGTCACCCCGCGCGATGCCGCCGGCCGACGCGCCGCGCCGGCAGGAGACATCGGCATGTTCGTGCACACCGTCTATTTCTGGCTGAAGCCGGATCTCACCGAGGCCGAGCGCCAGGCGTTCGTCGCCGGCGCCCGGTCGCTCACGACCATCGACACCGTGCGGCACGGCTGGCTCGGCACGCCGGCCTCCACGGATCGGCCGGTCATCGATCGAAGCTATTCTTACGGGCTCGTCGTGGCGTTCGACGACAAGGCGGGACACGACGCCTACCAGGACCACCCGACACACGATCGCTTTCGCGACGAGTGCGGGCGGTTCTGGCAGAAGGTCGTGATCTACGATTCGGTCGGCTGACGGCTCACTTCGCGACCGTCAGCGTGCCCTTCATCCCCATGGCGAAGTGGCCGGGGAAGCTGCAGAGGTACGTGTAGGTGCCCGGCGCGGTCGGGGCCTTGAAGGTCACTTCGGTCGTCTCGCCGGCGCCGATCACCTTCGGCGTGTGGGCGAGGACCAGATCCGCCTTCGCGGCCGGGATGTAGGCCGTGGCGCCCGCCAAGGCCGCCTGCTGCGTGAAGTCGTTGAGCTGGGCGACCGACGTGCCGCCCTTCATCAGCACGAAGTTGTGCGCCATGGCCATCTTCGGCATCGTGCCCGTCGCCTTCAGCACGACGTGAAGTTCCTCGCCCGGCTTGGCCGTGATCTTCGACACGTCCCAGCCCGGCGTCGGCGAGTCGTGCGCGGTGATGGTGATCGTCCGCGCCGCGCCAGCGGCCTTGGCCGCCTGTGGCGCAGCCTGCGGCGTGGCGAGACAAAGCGTGGCCGAGGCCACAACCAGGAAGAACAACGCGCGTTTCATGAGAAGGTGTCCTTTCGCTGCGCCACGGACGCGTGACGCGTAAGACGGCCCGGGGACGCGCAAAGACTGCGGACGTGCGACGTCAATCGTCCCGGCGCCTGCGGCCGGCGACCACTCGCCGGTCCACTGACTCTCTCAGGATATCGAACAAGCGCGGCGCGGGCCAAGCCGCCAGGAAAGGCGCCCGCGTGCCGGGATCAGCACGCCGACGTGCGCCGCGACGATGGCTCCAGACGCTCGTGGAGCAACTCGAAGAGATTGTGCACCTCGACGCCATCGCTCGCGTGTGCCGCCAAGTGCTGAGAGCAGGTCGGATCCTCGGTGACGATCCACTGCGCGCCCGCGATTCGCGCGTCGTCGAGGCGGGCCGCGGCCAGCGTGGCGGCGATATCAGGATGCGTCACGTCGAGGCCACCAATTGCGCCGCAGGGATGCGCGCGATGCTCGCGCCAGAAGAATGACCGCGCGGCATCGGCGCCGAGCGCGGCCGCGGCGAGCGCGCGCGGCGCGGCGTGGTCACGGTCGAGGCGCGGCGTATCACAGGGGTCGTGGTAGGCATACGGCCGCGCGCCGTCCGGCGCGCGGAAGGACAACGAGCCAGCAGCCAGCGCGCGCGCGAGCACTACGATCGCCTCGGTGACCCGAACGCCCGCAGGCCACTCCAGACCCAGCCGATCCGCGTAGACCGATTCGAATGCCCAGCGATCGCCGGGCGTGAGCACGATCAGCTCGTCGACGCCGGCTGACTGCACGTCTTCGATGACGGCGCGCGCGAGATCGGCGGCGACGTCCCGCAAGCCGAGCGACACCGCGGTGCGGCCGGTCGGACGACCGGCGCCGATTTCGGTGACCGAAATTCCCGCGGCGGCCAGCAACGCGACGGCCGATTCGACGACGCGCGCGCGCGCCGTGTCGGAGACGTCGCCGACGAACAGCCCGACGGAACTCGACGCACGACGTGACGCGTTCGACGATCGCACAGCCGCGCCAGCGTCGAGATGACGACGCAAGCGTCGTTCGATGTCATAGACGACAGCGGGAGCTGCGCCCGCGGCGGCCACCTCAGCACGCGCCGCGACGATGGCGTCGGGCAACGGCTGATCGGTCGCGCAGTGCGCGCGGCACAGCCCGCAATCCGCGCACGCGTAGAGCACGGAGACCGTCGACGCATCCCACGCGATCTGCCCGCGCCGGACCGACTCGATCTCGAGCGCCCAGGCGTGCGGCGTGTACGTCTCGCGGTGCGTGACGTGCCCGACCGGACAGGCGTGACGACACATCCAGCAGAAACGGCAGTTCTCGGTCGTCGGCACGGCGCGGACTCCTGACGCGGCGGGCGCGCTCATGACGGCATCTCTTCGAACCCGACCTTGCCCGGGTTCATGATGTGGTGCGGATCGATCGCGTCCTTGATCGATTCGAGCAGCGGCCACGCGTCGCCGTATTGCGCGCGCATGAACCGGCTGAGCTTCAATCCGACGCCGTGGTGCTCGTTGATCATGCCGCCGTGCGCGAGCGACGTCGTCACGGCCGTGTCCCAGATCTGGTTGTGCAAGGTTTCCGCGTCTTCCGGCGCAGGCGGCGCTTCCTTCAGGAGGAAGCGGTCGTAGAGGCTCGCGCCCCAGGGAAACCAGTGCGAGAAGTGGCCGATGTACTCGACACCCAGGTGCCCGTACGTCCCTTCGATGGCAGCCTTCTTCGCGTGGTAAATCTCTTCGATGTGGTCGAAGGTCGACACGGTCTCGACCGTGCCGTAGAGCGCGGGCAGGTGGAGCGTGTGCGGCGGATAGTAGAAGTCGTAGCGATGATCCCACCAGCGCTCGCCGGGCTCGCGGCCCAGGTCGCGCGCGCCGAGCGACGCGCAGATGGCGAGCGCGCGCTGCTCTTGCGCGGAAGCGATGTCGGCCCAGCCGTCGAAGCCGATGATCATGTACGCGCCCTGCAGCTCGTAGCCCAGGACGCGCTTGACGAGCAGTCCGGTCGACCGCGGGTCGTACATCCGGATGACGAGCGGATCGAGCCGCTGCACCATCATCTGCCGGCCGGCTTCGAGTCCGGTCGCAACGTCTTTGAACAGCATCGCGCGCAGGAGCCGCGTTTCGGGCAGCCGCGTGATGCGCATCGTCGCTTCCGTGATCACGCCGAAGGTGCCTTCCGTGCCCAGAAAGAGGCGCATGAAGTCGGGCCCGGACGCGTGATTGGGCACGAGCGGCGTACGCACGAGGCGCCCACCGGGCAGCGCGACCTCGATATTCATGACGAGGTCCTCGGCCTTGCCGTACTTCGTGCTGATCGTCCCCGACCCACGCGGCGCGAGATAGCCACCAAGCGTGGCGCAGGTCGCCGATGCCGGATAGTGCGGCAGCGTCAGCCCGCGATCGTTCAGCGCCCACTCGAGCTGGCCGCCGTTGATGCCGGCCTGGGCGCGCACGTACATCGATCGCTCGTTGATCTCGAGGATGCGATCCAGCCGCTTCGTGTCGACGATGAGGCCGCCGTGGATCGGCAACGCGCCGCCCTGCGTGCCCGAACCGCCGCCCCAGGGCACGACGGGCACGCGCGCCTCGTCGGCCACGGCCAGCACGCGCGCCACTTCTTCGGCCGATCCGGGATAGACGATGAGGCCAGGCGTCTGCGTGCGGCGGCCGCGATCGAGCCACATCTGCGGCAGCCAGTACGAGTCGACCGAGTAGATGAGCTGATCGATCGGCTCGGACCGCACATGGTCCGCGCCGACGATCGCCGCGAGCGCGTCGCGGACGCCGGCAGAGAGATCGGCCGGCACTAGACGCGATCCCGGAATTCGCGCGTGTGCACGTGGACGTCGACGCTCAGGAGCGCGGCTACCGCGCGCGCCACGTGTTCGGCGTACCGGCGGAACGCCTCCTCGCCCTTCTCTTTCGTTGCGCGCTCCGGGTTGCCGATGACGCCCGTGTTCGTGAACTCGTGGTGATCCATCGGGAACGCGAAGTAGCTGTAGCCCTCGAACTGGATGTCGGGCGCGCCGTCCTTCTTGCCGAACTCGCTCGGCAGCCACGATGGAATCTGCGTCAGCGTCTTCACCGCGCGATCCATGCGCACGAGCGAATCGTCGTTGGCGAGCATCTGCGACGTCTCGAGCTCGCTCGCGTGCCAGCCAGGCGTCTCGTCGGCCGGATTCTCCATGAGTCCCTGCAGCACGCCGACGTAGCGCTCCATGAACGGATTGCACCAGCCGACCATCGCGCCCGTGTCGTAGCGGATCTTGCGCAGCACCGGGTCGACGACCTTCACGTTCGAGCCGTGCCCGTTGATGAACAGCACCTTGTTGAAGCCGTGATGGATGAGGCTCCGCGCCACGTCGTACATGAGTGCCTGGAGCGTCGAGGCGCGCACCGTGATCGTGCCGCGGCCCTCGCCCGGTCCCGCCATGTGTTGCGGCGAGTAGCCGGTCCAGATCGTGGGCGTGTGGATCATGTTGTTGATCTTCGCCACGCGGGATGCCACCTGCGTCGCCGTCACCGTGTCGGTCGAGAGCGGCAGGTGCGGTCCGTGCTGCTCGGTGCTGGCAATCGGCACGAGCACGAGGTCGCACACCTTCAGGTACGCCTGGATGTCGGGATAGGCCAGGTCGGCCATGTTGTTGGATCGCAGTTGGACAGGAATCGGCACGGTCATGATCTACGTTTCCCCCTGAGTCAGCAGTCCGACGAAGCGATCGGCCACGGCCCGGGCGAAGTCCTCGTCGTTGATATGGTGCGCGATGCGCTCGATGGGCACGTCCGGCCGTAGCCGGCGCGCGAGCTCGTCGGTGAATCCCGCGTCGGCCGCCGGATCCCAGAACACGCCCCCCGGCACGTTCGGCATCGACAGTCCGTTCGTTGGGACCATGACGACGGTCGGGCCCGAGGTCTCGTTGAGCCGATCGGCGAAGATGCCGCCGAGACGCCGCATCTCGTCGGGCAGGGTCCGCACCAGGGTGAACTCCGGATTGTGCGTGTACACGGGCCGGCCCGCGAGCGCGGGCGGCACCTCCTCGGGCCGTCCGTGTACGGAGAAGTCGATGCAGCCCGGCACGACGACCTGCGGCAGCCCCAGCCGGCCGATCGATCGCAGCCGCTCCGGACGCCCCGCGTGAAAGCCGCCGACGAGCTCGTCAGTCACCTCGTCGGTCGTGAAGTCGATGACGCCCGCGAACGCGCCCGCCGCCGCGAGCTCCTCCATCGCCGCGCCGCCGACGCCGTTCGAATGGAAGATGACCGACTCGAGGCCATGGCGCGCGAGCTCGTCGCGGATGTGCATCACGGCCGGCGTCGTGTTGCCGAGCATCGTGATCGCCACCCGCCGCGCGCCGTCGTCGAGACGCATGGGGTGGCCGTGGGCGGTCATGCCGGCCAATGCGGCGGCGACGTTGTCGAACACGGCGCGGCTGATCGGGTTCAGGCCCAGGATGTCGATCACCGAATGGACGACCATGACGTCCTTCGTGCCGACGAGCGGGCCGAAGCGCCGATGACCGGACGCGATCGGCGTGACGATGACTTTCGGCACGCCGATGGGCAGCCCCATCATCGCGCTCGCGCCGAGCACCGCGCCTTCTGCGCCGCCAATGGCCGCGGCCGCGTCGAGCCGGCCGCTCTGATAGAGATCGAGCGCCAGCCGCCGCAGGCCCGCGAGCATGCCGTGCACGGCCTTGCCGCGCGTGCCGGCCGTCCGCAGCGCGTCGATCGTCGTGCCGGCGAGCCGCGCGACCTCGGCGCGCGACACGTCGGGCACGATGTCGAGCGGCTCACCCAGGATGCCGGAGTCGGCGACGATGACGCCGGTGCCGAGCGCGCGCAGGCGATCGCGCACGTAGGCGATCTCCGGGCCCTTGGTGTCCAGCGTGCCGATGAGCAGGACGGTCTTCACGCGTGGTGAGCAGCAGCACGGGCGGCGCGCGACGCGAGCCGGGCGATTGATTCGTCGGAGAACGCGGTCATCGCGACGATCCCGATCACATGTTCCGGCGGAGCGTCTTGATCGTCTCGTCGACGAGCCACGAATAGAACTCGTCCGACAGGTTGCCGGTGCCGTGATCGACCATGAACTTCAGCTCCTCGGGCGTCAGCGTGACGTTGCCGCGCTCGAGCATGTTCGCGTACGGATTGGCCGGCGTCCGGTCGAGCGGCGCGACGAACTCGACGGTCAGCGCGCCGTCGTAGCCCGTCGACTTCAGCGTGTCGATGATGCGCTTCCAGTCGAGGTTGCCCATGCCGCACGCCATGCGGTTGTTGTCGGCCACATGGAAGTCGTTCAGCCGCGGCCCGGCCTTCCGGATGGCCGCGAACATGTCCTTCTCCTCGATGTTCATGTGGAACGCGTCGAGACAGATCCCGCACGACGGCCCGACGGCCTCGGCGAGCAGGAGTGCCTGGTCGTGCCGGTTGAGGAAGTAGGTCTCGAAGCGGTTGAGCGGCTCGATGGCGATACGCACGCCTTCGCGCTGGCCGTGTTCGTAACACTGCTTCAAGCTCGCGACCGCCCAGCCCCACTCCTCGTCCGGACCGGCCTCGGGCACGAGCTTACCGACCGTGCAGGGGACGATCGTGATCTCCTGCCCACCGAGTTCCTTGACCATCGTGATGGTGTCGGTGACGTATTTCACCGACGCGGCACGATTCTTCTCGTCGGCGGCGAGCAGGTTGCGATCGCCGAGCATGAGCGTGACCGATCCCCAGCAGGTCAGTCCGTGGTCCTTCAGGAGCTTGCCCACGTCCTTCGTGTTGTAGCGCTCGGGCTCGCCGCTGATCTCGATGGCGTCGTAGCCGCACTTGGCGAGACGGGCGACAGTGACCTCGAGGGGCTCGGCCCTCATCCAGTTGTGCATGGCGACTTGCATGAGCGTTGGACCTCCGGGCGACGACAGGCCCCGCGCGACCGGGCGTGGACGGCGGGAAACGGGCACAAGTCTGTCCGCGAACGCGGTGGGCTGGCAAGCCGAGGGGGCGGCAGAGACACCGGTTTCTCTATGCGGAACACGACGGCCGCCAGCGACCGCCGCTGCCCCCTCCTCCTGAGGGGACGAGCGACTCGGCCATTTTGCGCCTCACTGCGCCAATAACCTGTTGGCGGTGACTTTGCGACGTAATCGATCGTGACGCGGCTCGATCAGCCACCGGAACGCTGCGGTGGCCTTGAGGCAGCGCGACTATCTGACCTTCTGTTTCACTCTGTGGAACACCGAGCCGCACTAGGCCACGCGCTCGGTCATCGCAGCTTCTTAAGCCATACGTCACGGATCGAGACCTTGCACGGCGTGCCTTCGATCTCGAAGCCAATGAGACCGGCCCGGTTGTGCGGCGACGCTGGGTCGTCGTCGATCAACGCCGACATCAGACGACCGTTGAGGATGTGTAGGAACGTTCCTCCACGCGCGACGATCAGATATTGATTCCAGTCGTTGATTCGCACGTACCCACCGAGTGCGGCCCTACTGTCGATATCTGCGATCAACCGCGGCGCTTTGTCTGGCGTAGCATTGACGACCTCACCTCTCCACGCCACGATTCCGGCCGGCGTATTTTCTGAATAGAACTGGCCGGTGTATTCGAATTGCTTCGGTCCGACCGGATACCAGAAGTCCGCCTGCGGCCCCGTCATCATCCACTTCAAATTCATCGTTGGATCGGCTGGTTGGCTCGATCCCGGACGCCACGGCAGTCCGACCTGACTCCTGTACTGAATGCCGCCGCCACCTCCGGCTTCAACCTTGATTTCGAGTTTGAGATCGAAATCACGAACCATCGCTAGGTCGCCGCCGTGGTACGAGATGTACTCCTGATGCTTCGCCGGCCGCTCGCGCGTGGACTCACCGACAATTGCACCATTCTCTACTCGCCAAAATGCCGGATTGCCATCCCAGTCCTTCAACGTTGAACCGTCGAAGATTCTGACGAACCCATCGTGGTCATTGAAGTCGATGGGATCCGGCTCATGGAAACGACTACCCACTTGCTGGGATCCCGCCACGGCGGTCGCACTCGAACGTCCGTCAGCCGCCGCCCCACCGCGCTGCTCGCTCGCTCTCGCTTGCAGGCCCGCGCGTCCGGCCAGCGAGCTCGTCATGACCAGCGCCGCGCCGATCACCATTACACCCAAGCCGACATCCCGTATCTTCCGTGTCCGCCCATCGCTGCTCGCTGTACGCGTCCGTCTTGATGGCATCATTGGCCGCTACTCCTGAAACACGAGACGAATCGCGTTGAGGGTCACCGCGTCGCTCGCCGTTTGTCCTTCGAGCTGTCTGAAGATGATGTACAAGTCGTGCGTACCGCTCGTCGGCGCAATGGAGATCGTCTCGTCTGGTACGCGCGCGGTTATGGCAATCGCGCTGCCGACATTGTCGTACGTGTACCCCTCGATCCCGCCGTACGCACCACCTCGCCGTGCGCCCACTCGTCCGCGCGCGCCCGTCGCATCGACAGCGTCCGAACCGCCTTGCCCGAGCAGGGGCCCCGCGGGCGAGTCGCGTCGAATTTCGACGTGTCCTCTGATCGGACGGCCGCCGGACCACAGCGCCACCGCCCGTACGCCCGACACGTCGATCTTGCTGAAGCCCAGATAAGCGTCGTCGCCGAGTATCATGCCGGTTTCGAACCCCCCGAAAGCGACGGCCGGCGTCGCACCGCGACTGTACTCCGCACTATTTGCCAGTCTCAGGGTGCTCCGCAGCACCGCCACGGCATCAGACGTCTGTACCGGCAGACCGTTTGCTCCGTGATCGGAATACGCGGCATGGATCACGAAACTTCCCGCCCCGGACTCGCCCGGAGGAATCGTCGGCGTGAACGACCCGGTGAGCGGCAACGTTCGGACGTTCGTATTGTTGATGCTCAGCATCGCGCGGACAATCGTCCTCGCTTCGTTGAGCGTCAGCGCGGGATGCGGAGGCATGGCCTGCTCCGTCCCCCATACGCCGCTGCCACCCGCGCGCACCTTCCTCGCGAGTCGTTCGACGGTTGGCTCGTCCGTCACACGGTACTTGGCGGCCAATTCAGCCATCGCCGGACCAATGGTTCGCGTCGACGTGTTGTGGCAGGCGCGACAATCGCTTTTGGCCATGAGCGCTGACGCGACGGCGAACTTGGTCGTTGCATCAACTGGCTTGTCAATCGATCGAATCGCGCCGATGTCGAACATCTCCGGAACGTAGTCGATGCTCAGCGCAATCTGCTCGGGTGCGATTTGACGATCTTCACGATCACTCACGTGTACTGCATAGGCAAACGGTCGACCTGGAACGTAATAGGTCGGATTGCCATCGACCGTAATTGCGACATTTGGCGCATCATTACCCGATACGATGTTCACCGATGCCGTCCCGGTCGCACCCGCAGGATCAGTCACCGTCAGGGTTACGGTGTAGCTGCCGGTCTTCACGAATGGTACCGTTGGATTCTGGCCGGTGACTGTTCTGACGCTGCCATCGGCGTCCGAACTGATCGTCCATTCGTAGCGAAGACGATCATGGTCTGGATCGTCGCTACCGTTCGATGACAACTGCACGTTGAACGGTGGAATGCCAGCGCGGCGCGACACCGAGGCTTTGGCGATCGGAGGGCGATTGCCAGCGCGGTACTCGATTTTCGAAAGGCGAGCGGTCTCGTTTCGCATGAAGAAATTCACGCCGTATTCGAGGACGTACAGATCGCCGTCCGGTCCGAACTTGAGATCCAACGGCGTCGATGGCCGATAGCTCGGCGCGATCTGTTCGAAGCCGTCGATCGTTCCATTGGCGGCCATATTGACCGAGACGATCCATGCTCGGACGCAATCGGTGATGATCCATCGGCCTTCGAAATGCGCCGGCCACGGCCGCGCAGCGGTGCTCGGCAGGTCCGATCGGTGGTAGATCGGACCGCCGACCGAGCACCGCGTGCCGGCACCCAGCAACGCCACCGCGCTGGGAGAGCTATCGTACGTAATGAGCGCCGGCGTCGGCGCGGGCACGTCGGGACGGAGCGTCGATCGCGTCGCGGCCGCGGCGGCTCGCGGTGCATTGTTGCCCTCCCAGTACGGCCATCCGAAAAAGCCTGGATGTTCGGCGCGATTGAATTCGTCCCACCCGTCGCCGACTTCTCCCCAGTACAGCCAACCCGTCGCAGAATCCACCGTCGGTCGCCAAGGATTCCGCAGCCCCATGACGTAGATCTCGGGTCTCGTATTCGGTGTCCCTGGCGGATACAGATTTCCCGGCGGGATGCTATACGTGCCATCCGGCTCGGGATGAACGCGAACGATTTTCCCGCGCAGATCGTTTGGATCGGCAGCGCTGACGTCGTCCGGACTGTTCGCGCCGACGGTCATGTAGAGGTTGCCGTGTCCGTCGAACGTCAGCCCACCTCCGATGTGGCAGCATTCGCGCCGCTGAACGTAGAACGACAGCAGGTCCTTTTTCGACCCGTCGACGAGATGGCCATCACGCAGTTCCCAGCGCGACAGGACGTGCTTTGATTCAACCGGATCCGCATAGCGCAGGTAGATCCAGTGATTTTCATCGAACCGTGGATCGAGCGCCAGACCGATGAGGCCCTCTTCCGCTTCGCGTGTCGGCTTGCCGGCCGCGTCTCGATATTGATGGTTCGTTGGTATAACGGCGACAGTCGTCAACACATTGGTCGTTGGATCGAATTGCTTGAGTGCGCCCTTGCGTTCCGCGATGTAAATGCGCCCGTCTCGGGCGACATCGAACATCATCGGCTCGTCGAGCTCGCCGTCCGGAATCACCGGCGTAACGACGAACCTGCTCTCATCGATCGTCGTCGCGGCGGTCACCGCTGGAACACGGGCCTGGCTCGACGCGCGAATCGCCACGACAGCGAGTAGGCTACCGATTAGTGCCGCCACTGTGAGGACAAGACGCCGTGGGCGTGTGTCCTCGCTTCCCCGCCGCTTCCCGTTGCTCCAGTCCATGGCATGCTTCACGACGTTACCTCACGTTGTTGCCAATCGGCAGTCGCCGGCGGCCCTACGAATACGGCCGCCGGCGCAGCGCTTTGCGTTCGCTGCCTTAGAACGACAACCGGAGCGTCAATTGGATTGACCGCATCGGCTGCGCACTCGTCACGGCGCCGAACCCGGCATTTCGCGGCACCAGGCGCGCCGGATCGACACTGCCGTCCACGAACTGTGAATTGCGCGTCGTCTGGTCTGTCGGGCTCACGAGCTGCAGTTGCGTGACTCGCCCGTTGAACACGACGGTATTGAAGGCGTTGAATAGCTCGAGTCGCACCTGAGCAACGCGCTGACCACCGAGCTTGAAGTTCCTCGCAATGGCCAGGTCGGTGGTGTGGTCGGCGCATCCTTGCATGTAGTTCCGGCCAGACTCGAGGCCCAGACTTGGCGGAACCGGACCGGCGAAGGCATCGACGTTGAACTGCGCGTATTGGTTATCCGTACACCCACTGCCGGGATCACCGACGATGCGAATGGCCGCAGGGTAATCCGGTGAGCCTGTGAGATTCACGTTCGCGCCAGCCGTCTGGTAGCCGTAGGTAATTGTGTACGGATTCGACGAGCCGCCGGTGAACGCTCCTGACAGCTGCCAGTCATTGATTACGGCACCGACGACGCGTGACACGGCTGACCGTCGCTCGAGATCAGGTAGATCCCAGATGAAGTTGGCTTTGACCAGATGACGACGCAATCCCTGGTTCTTGTTGAGCTCGTCATACTGCGCCTGATCTGCTCTGACAGAGAAACTGCCGTCGGGCGCGTGATCGAGACGGAGTCCTGAGCCGACGCCGTTAAACCCCGACCCGATGCCGCTCGTCCCTTCGTCTTTCAGTGTCAGGGTGTAGTTGATGCCCGCTTGAATGCCGCCGCTGAACCGGCGATTGAACGATGTCTGCAGTGTATGAGCGGTCCGATAGAACGACTGCCACTGCTCGTCGATGTTGTTGTACCCGTAGAACGGACGGAGCAAATTACTCGGGTAGGCATTGGCGCCCGGCACGCTGTTCGCGGGGAGTGTCGGATCCTGATTCACCGGAAGAAACGCGGCTCCGAAATCGATCGCGTTGATGTTGACGAAGCCCCGCCCGACCTCGCCGTTCAGCTGGTGTGTGGCTTTTTGCCCGACGTAAGAGACGTCGAGGGACGATGCCCACGGGAGCGCGAACTGTACGCCGCCGTTCCACTGCAACGAGGTTGGAAGGTTGTCGTTTTGGAAGCGGTAGACCGCGATGAACGGCGGTCCTGACGTGCCGCCGTTCGGATCCATTGTCTGCAGCTGTCCGTAGCGTAGCGTCGTGGAGGTGGCCGTCGGCGGATTGCCAACCTGCGAGAACGTGCCGTTGGCATCGGGTCGATCGTAGAAAAGCCCGACGCTGCCCCGGACCACGAGCGTTTGGGCGCCGCTGAGATCATAGGCCGCACCAAAGCGCGGGGCGAAGGCGAGCGTGGGCCACGTGTAGTTGTACTTGTTGTTCGGCGCCTGTCCTTGCTGCGCCAAGCCGTTCAGCAGATCGCCCGTACCCGGCACTCGCTGACCGATTAACGTGGCGCTGCCTGGCCCGAGAAGCTCGCCGGTCGTCGGGTTCATCGCCTGTCTCGCCCCACCGGTGCACGGATTGCCCGTCGCACAGCCCGGCACGTACAAGAGCGGCGCCGCTCCGCGGTCGTAGATCTCGGGGAAGAAGTTCGACATCTGCATGAACTTGTCGTAGTTCGGCTGCTGATGCGTCACGCGCAGGCCGTAGTTGAGCGTCAACTTCGGATTAACCTTCCAATCGTCCTGGGCATAAGCTTCGATCTGGTTGTAAACATATGCCCCTTCGACGAAGCTCGACTGCTGCGTGTACGACGAGAAGATGCCCAGCGCGGCATTGGCGAATCCGAAGCCGGAATCGATGGGGTTGTTGCTATCGTTCCCGAAGTCGATGCCACCCTGAAACGGCACACCGCCACTCGAGGCGGCAAGTCCCGCGGCGGTCCCGTAGTTCTGTCCCTTGTAGCTGTAGTTGTAGTAGAAGCCAGCTTTGTAGGTGTGCGGGCCGCGAACGTGCGTCAGACTGATCGCGACGTCCTGGGTCTGGTTCGTCTTGCAGCATCCAAACGGAACGCTCGGCGGTGCGGACCCGATGCGATTGCCCCATGAAAATGTGGGTACCAATGCCATGGCACCATCGACGAAGAACGGCGGCGCCTTTCGCACCAATTGCTCGTACGTGATGTACCGCTGATCGACGACTCCCGCGTCAGGATAGATCATCGGCAGGTCTCCAAGACCGGCCGTGAACTTGTTCGATATCGGCGAGAACGTCAGCGGGTTACCGTCGTTTTCCATGAATCCGTACGTCGCCTCAAGGAACGTCGTCGGTGTGATGGTGAAATTGACGGAGGTCGACACGGTGAAGATACCAGCCCACAGCCGGAACGACGTGGCGGTCGTGTCATTAAAGCCCGGCATCGAGCCTGGCGTGGGCCTCTCACCGGAATTGGAGTTCTGGCCGCTGAACTTCCCCGTAAAGCGCAACCGTGGCGACCACTGGTAGTCGACTCTGACCGTTGGTTGATATTGCAACTGATGCGTGACTGGCGTTGTCACCTCGTAGTTATAACTTGTGCCTGGCTGCTGCGTGAGATTTGGCAGCGGCCACATGTTCAAGATGTTCAGTCCGACCTGATACAGTCGATCGCTCGGGATCCGGCCGGTGACGCCGCCGTCTTGGAACAATTGACCGGTTGACGCGTCGCGAATGGTGTTGAAGAGCCGTCCCTGGTTGTCGAGAGTCTCGGAGAAGTCGCCCGCACGCTCGAGCTGCGTGGGCACACGGAAACGATTCACGTTGCCGCCGGACGTCCTCGGACGGTATTCTTGAGCGTAGAAAAAGAACAGCTTGTTATTGCCACCTGGGCGGCCAATAGGGCCGCCGATCGTATATCCCCAGTCGGTCTGCTTGGACACGGGCTTGGGATCGCCGTTTTTTGCTGCAGCCCAGCTATTGGAGTTCCAGTCGGAATCGCGTCGGATCAGATAGGTTGAGCCACGAAAGCGATTGCTGCCGCTCTTCGTGACGGCGGTCACCTGCAGGCCGCTCGAGCGACCGTACTCAGCTTGATATCCCTGAGTGAGAACTTTGACCTCGGCGATGGCATCGGGATTCAACTGAAAGCCGACACAACTACAACCGGTGTCGACGACGGAGACGCCGTCCATGATGTAGTTGCTCTGTCCGCCACCGCCGATGCGAACCAGGTCGCCGCGATCGGGCGTATGGCTGACGCCGGGTGCGAGTTCGGCCAGGGCGGTGTAGTTTCGCGCCAAGATCGGCAGATTTTCGACCGACGACGTCGTGACCGTGAATGACCGGTCACCGCTCTGTGATTGAATCAGCGGTGCCTCGTCTCTGACGTCGACAACCTCTGACATTCCTCCGATTTCCAGCGTCAATTGGCTCAGAGCCACGCGGTCACCCTGGCTCACCGACACGCCACTTCGATTGAGCGTCTTGAATCCGCTCATCGTGATTTCAACGGTGTAGGTATCGGCCGCGATATTCGTGAACGTGAAATTGCCGTTCGCATCGGTAACCGATGGCGCCGATTTCGTTCCCTGCGTTTCACTCGTGAGGACGATGGTCGCGCCGGGGATCACGCCACCTTGTGCGTCCTTGACGACGCCGGTAATTGAGGCGGAGGTCGTCTGTCCGGATGCGGGACGCGTGAAGCCGCTCAGGCTAATGAGCAGCGCGGCGGCCAATATGGCCAACCTCTTTCGATAGCACTCCATGTACGGCCTCCATACCGAGTCGAGTCGACGGCACTAACCGTTCGCCGTCGCGACGTCCGTTCGGACTGTGGCCGGACAGCAGATATCGTCCGGCGCATTCCGTCGGGTTCAGGTCGCCGCGACACGCAATGAAGTACGTGCGCTGGAAACACTGTTCAGACCCTCGACGCGAATCGCGCACAGTCTCGGGGGATGGCGACATGCGCACAAGCGACGAACGGCCTCTTTGGGACTGTTTCGTGGCTTGGAACACCCGTGGGTATGGTGATTCGTACGAAATGCGGGGCCGATCACGGGCGATCCCGAGCAAATACCCGGGCCCGGTTTATACGCTACGGATTGTGGGGTACTGCCGCGGTCCGTTTTTGTGTGCGAAACGAATGGAGAGATCGACGCTGGTCTGCTTAGCTGGGCTTTCGGCCGGTGTCGACGCCGGCAGGCGGCATGAGGGTGTCGTTGGGATAGAAATGCCCGAGATTCTGCGCCGTCAGCACCTGGTGCTTGACGAACTTGGCCGGCGGCGTGGGCCGCTCCGTGAGGATGTCGAGGGCGAGCGAGACGAGGTCCTCGCCGTATCGCTCTGGGAAATAGCCCACCGATCCGATGAGCGGCGTCCGCGACTCGCGCAATTCCGCGCGTACGTCCGGCTCGCCGTTCTGGCCGACGACGGCGCACGTCCCGGCACGCCCGGCCTCCTGAAACGCACGCACGGCACCGAGCGCGCTCTGATCGTTGGCCGCGCCGACCAGCACGAACTTGGCCTTCGATCGCCGCAGGTGCGCGCGCACGCGCTCGAGCGACACGGTGAACTGGCCGTCGCCGTCGAGCGAGACGACCGGACGCGTGTCGACGACCTCGCGCAAGGTCTCCTTCAACCCGGCGAGCACACCCGCGATCCGCCCGTGCACGAGCGCGCCGGCTCGCGCCACGTCGATGAGCAGCACCTCGTCGACCTGTCCGTGCCAGCGCGCCTTCGCCCAGCGGCCGAGATAGTGCCCGGCGAGCAGTCCAGCCTGATAGTTGTTCGCGCCGTAGTAGGTCGCGCCCGGGTGCGGCACGTGGACGGCGATGAACGGAATCCCCGCTTCGAGATACCTGGCTGAAATGGCCGCCGCCACCGCTTCGTTCGTCTGGTATTCGATGACGAGGTCCGCTTTTTCGCGGATCAGGAAGTCCGCGTTGCGGAGCGCGACCTTCGGGCTCCGTCGGTTGTCGAGCACGATGAGCTCGATCTCCTCGTTCTTCGCCGCGTAGGTCAGGCTCGCCTGCACCTCGCGCTGGAACGAGCTGTGATGCCCGAGCGCCGTGTACCCGATCCGATACCGCTTCCGCCGCTGGATGTCCGACGTCAATCGGTAACGGCTCTCGTCGATCTTCTCGAGCAGGCCGCAATGCCGCAGCGTGTGCAGCAGCCGGAAACACAGTCCCTTGCCGAGCGTCGTGCGCTCGACGACGTCGCGAAGCCGAAGGACCTCGCCGCGCGTCTGGAATGCGCGCAGAATCTCAGCGGCATGAACGACGGACTGGACGACGTACGGCTCCCGTGGAGACTTGGTCGTGGCCATGATGCACCGTGGCGGCCAACCTGGAGCGAGGGGCCGCACTCGACTGAAGTTTCGGGGAGCATAACACACGCGCGATCGAGCGCCCGTGTTTACGGCCGTCATCACGAGAACTGCGCCGGCGTCGCGGCCTGCGAGACGTTTTCAAGTAAGGTGATAGCGGCCTCGCGCCCGTACGTATGACGCCCGCTGCTCGCTCCTCCGTGCCGAAGCCCACACGGGTGCAGCTCTTCGTCACCTGTCTGGTCGACCGGTTGTTTCCGGACACCGGCTTCTCGGTGGCCACCGTGCTCGAGCGGCTCGGCCTCGAAGTCGTCTGTCCGCCGCTCCAGACCTGTTGCGGCCAGCCCGCCTTCAACGCCGGCTTCCTCGACGACGCGCGCGCGTTGGCCCGACACACCATCGACGTGCTGGCGGCCGCGCCCGATCCGGTCGTGATGCCGTCCGGCTCCTGCGGCGACATGGTGATCCATCGCTACGCGTCGCTCCTCGCCGACGATCCGGCGTACGCCGAACGCGCGCGCGATCTGGCCGCGCGCACCTACGAGTTCACGCGCTTCCTCGTCGACGTCATGGGCGTCACCGACGTCGGCGCCACATCGGACGCGCGTCTCACCTACCACGCGTGCTGCCACGGCCTGCGCGGCCTCGGCGTCGACCATCAGCCACGCGAACTGCTCGCGCAGGTGAAGGGCGCCGATGTCGTCCCGCTCGAGGAAGCCGACGTCTGCTGCGGCTTCGGCGGACTGTTCGCGGTGAAGATGGCCGACATCTCGTCGGCGATGCTCACGCGCAAGCTCGACTGCATCGAGCGCACCGGCGCCGACACGGTCGTCGTCACCGACGTGAGCTGCGCGATGCACATGAACGGCGGATTGCACCGCCGTGGCTGCCCGATCCGCGTCCGGCACATCGCCGACGTGCTCGCCGGCTCCGAGGCGAAGCGGTGAACGCGGCGCCCGCGTCCTTCTACCGGCGCACCGCCGACGCGCTGGCCGATGCGCGCCTGCGCGGCGCGGTCGGACGCGTCACGGCCAGCGTGCGTCGATCGCGGCAAGCGGCGCTCGATCGGCTGCCGGACGCCGACGCCTGGCGCGATCACGCGCGACAACTCCGCGCGCACACGATCGCGCATCTCGACCGTTATCTCGACGAGTTCGCCGCCGCCATCGAAGCACGCGGCGGCCACGTCTTCTACGCGCCGACAGCCGAAGACGCGATCGCGTACGTCACCAGTCTCGTCCGCTCACGGAATCTGAAGACCGCCGTCAAGTCGAAGTCGATGATCAGCGAAGAGATCGACCTCAACGCGCGCCTCGAGGCCGCCGGCGTGCGCGTGGTCGAGACCGATCTCGGCGAGTACGTCGTGCAACTCGCCGACGATCATCCGTCGCACATCGTGATGCCGATCATCCACAAGACGCGCGGCGAGATCGCCGATCTCTTCCGCGCGAAGGCCGGGGCGACCGATGCGGATCTCACCGACGTCGCGAGCATGACGCAGTTCGCGCGCCGCACGCTGCGTCCCGAGTTCCTGCGCGCGGATCTCGGCGTGAGCGGCGTGAACTTCGGCGTCGCGTCGACCGGCACGCTCTGCGTCTGCACGAACGAGGGCAACGGCCGGCTCGTCACGACGCTTCCGCGCGTCCACGTCGCGATGATGGGCATCGAGCGCCTCGTCCCGACGCCCGAGGACCTGACGGTCATGCTGCAAATCCTCGGCCGCAGCGCGACGGGCCAGAACCTGACCGTCTACACGAACCTGATCAACGGCCCCCGACCCGCCGACGAAACCGACGGCCCGTCCGAATTGCACGTCGTCCTCGTCGACAACGGCCGCAGCCGCGTGCTGGGCTCCGAGCTGGCCGAAATTCTGTACTGCATCCGCTGCGGCGCCTGCCTCAACGCGTGTCCGGTCTATCAGGAAATTGGCGGGCACGCGTACGGCAGCGTCTATCCCGGTCCGTTCGGATCGGTGCTCACGCCGGCGCTTCGCGGACTCGAGACCTTTCACGATCTGCCGCACGCGAGTAGCTTGTGCGGCGCGTGCCGCGAGGCCTGCCCGGTACGCATCGACATCCCGCGCATGCTGCTCGCGCTGCGCGCCGACGATGCGAAGGCGCATCACGCGCCGTGGTGGATCGCGACCGGGCTGCGCGTCTACCGATGGGTGGCCACGAGTCCGCGTCGATTCCAGACCGCCGGCCGTCTTACGGCCAAGCTCATGCGCACCACGTCCCGCGACGGCTGGATTCGCTGGCTGCCGCCGCCGTTGTCCGGATGGACGTCGACGCGCGACTTCCCCGTCATGGCCGTCGAGTCGTTCCAGGAACGCTGGGCGCGCCGCACGAAGCCGCCGGAGCAGAACCCGTCATGACGCCCGACGCGCGCGCCGCGATGCGCGCCGCCATCGCCGCGGCGATCGGACGCGGCTCGTTTCCCGATGCCGCGGCCGATCATCCCGGCGTCTTCTCGTGGCCGCCGCCGGCCGGCGATCGCGCCGCGCGCTTCCGCGCCGAACTCGAAGCGCTCGGAGGCACGTGTCACGACATGCCTGAGCCGAGCGCCGACGCCGTCGTCGCGCTGCTCGATCGACTGATGGCGGGACGCGGCCAGCGGCGCGTGTTGATGTGGGACGAAGCGCTACTGCCGGTGGCTGGACTGCCAACGGCGCTCGTGCGCGCCGGCATCAGCATCGACACGGTGACGACGGGCGACATGGACTCGATCGAGCGGCGCGACGAGCTCGCCTCCGCCACGATCGGGCTGACCGGCGCCGACGCTGCCCTCGCCGAAACGGGATCGATCGTCCTCGCCTCGGGCCCGGGCCGTGCGCGGCTGGCGTCGCTCCTGCCGCCGATTCACGTCGCGCTCGTCGAACGCCACCGGCTCGTCGACTCGCTCGCCGCGCTCATTCGCCAGCGGCCCGACCTTGCGACGGCCGGTGCGAACGTCGTCTGCATCACCGGTCCGAGCCGTACAGCGGACATCGAACACACGCTCAGCCGCGGCGTCCACGGCCCGGGCGAAGTCCACGTCGTCTTCGTCGGCTGAACTAGCCGACCTCATCGTTTTGCCATGTGAAACTGGAGCCCTGGCTGCCAAGGTCGGCGCGAGCGCGGCGATGAACGATACCGGCTGGACTGGCCTAGCGTCCAAGCAGCGCATCACGTGCATTTTTCGAAGATGAGATGGGTGAAACGTCCTGTCTCGTGACGCCTTCACCTCATTCCCAAGACGACCGTGCGTCCTCGCCGATGGTCAGTCCGGAAGGCCAAAACCGGCGTCCTATCCTTGCGCTTGCGTCCAGGCGCGCGCCAGACCATGATGGACGGCATCGGGATTGATTCGATGAGCCTACGAGCGCTCACCAACGTGTTGGCGGTTCCGCAAGGGACGCCATCGAGCGGGCAGTAGCCGCGGTCCCCCTCTCCTCCTCCGCGGCAGGCGCGGGGTGGCGGCCGCCGAACCGCCCCCCGCCGTCCGTTCTTCCAGACCACCACGGCGCGATTCTTCCGATAGAATCGCGCCGTTTGCGCGCCTACCTCGAAATCCTGCGCCCCGCGAACGTCGCCACGGCCCTCGCCGACGTACTCGCCGGCTATGCGCTGACGGGCCTCGCGCCGTCCCGGTCGCTCGCCTGGCTCCTCGCGTCGACCGCGTGTCTCTACGCCGGCGGCATCGTGTTGAACGACGTCTTCGATCGCCGAATCGACGCCATCGAGCGGCCCGAACGGCCGATCCCGAGCGGCCGGATTCGCACGTCCGTGGCTGCGACGCTCGGAGCCGCGTTGCTCGGCACAGGCGTGCTCGCGGCCAGTCAGGCGACCGGCACTGCCGCGCTCGTCGCCGCGGCCATCGTCGCAGCCGTTCTGAGTTACGACGCGATCACCAAGCCGATGGCGATGGTCGGTCCCATCAACATGGGGCTGTGCCGCGGGTTGAATCTGGTGCTCGGCATGGCTGCGGCACCGGCCGCGATTCGCATCCACTGGCCGCTCGCGCTCATCCCGTGGATCTACATCGTCGGCGTCACGGTCGTGAGCCGTGGCGAAGTCGCCGGAGGCACGAAACGCGCGGCGGCCATCGCGCTGGGCCTCGTCGACGTGTCGCTCGTCGCGCTCGTGTGGGTCACGATGCTCGGTCCAGCCAGTCCAGCCACCGCGGCGGTCTTTCTCTTGATACTCGGGTGGCGCATCGTGCCGCCGTTCGTCGAAGCGTGGCGCGATCCCCAGCCCGCACACGCGCGACGCGCGGTCCGCGCGGGCGTCCTGTCGCTGGTCCTGGTCGACGCCGTGATCGCCGCCGCGTACGCCGGTATGATTTGGGGATTGGCCGTGCTGGGGACGGCGCTCGCAGCCGGATGGCTCGCGCGCCTCTTCGCCGTGACTTGAGATGGACGCGATTCAGCAGGCAGTTCCCGTCACCTTCCGCTACCCGGTGCATTTCACCGAGGGCGTCTTCACCCCGGCCAACCCGCTCCTCCGATCGGTCCTGGCGCACGATGGTGAACGTCTACCGGCCGACGCCATCGTCATTGTCGACGCCGGCGTCGTCGACGCGCATCCCGATCTTCTGAGCGCAATCGCCCGATATGCCGACGCGCACGCCGACGTCGTGCGGCTGGCCGGACCGACGGTCGTGCTGCCGGGCGGCGAGGCCGTCAAGGACGATCCCGCGCACGTCGACACGGTCCATCGCGCCATTCATGCCGCGGCACTCTGCCGGCACTCGTACGTCATCGCGGTCGGCGGCGGCGCCGTTCTCGACGTCGTGGGCTATGCGGCCGCGACCGCGCACCGCGGCGTGCGCCTCGTGCGCGTGCCGACGACGGTGCTGTCGCAAGACGACTCGGCGGTCGGCGTGAAGAACGGCATCAATGCGTTCGGGATCAAGAACTACTTCGGCACGTTCGCGGCGCCGTTCGCCGTGATCAACGACGCGCGGTTCCTCGCGACGCTCGCCGATCGCGACTGGCGCGGCGGCGTGTCCGAAGCCGTGAAAGCCGCGCTCATTCGCGACGCGGCTTTCTTCGACACGATCGAGCGGCTGGCGCCGCAGCTCATGGCGCGTGACGCCGACGCCATGCGCCAGATCGTTCGCCGCTCCGCCGAGCTGCACCTGGCGCACATCGCCCAGGGCGGCGACCCGTTCGAGCTCGGATCATCGCGGCCGCTCGATTTCGGTCACTGGTCAGCGCACAAACTCGAGCAGCTCACCTCGCATCGCGTGCGGCACGGCGAGGCCGTGGCGATCGGCATCGCGCTCGACAGCACCTATTCGTACCTGACCGGCGCGCTTCCGGAATCCGACTGGCGGCGCATCGTCGATCTGCTCCTCGCGCTCGGTCTCGAGCTCCACGTGCCCGAGCTCGACCAGCACTTGGACGAACCGGGACACGTCGAATCAGTCCTGCGTGGGCTCGCGGATTTCCGCGAGCACCTCGGCGGCCGCCTCACGATTCTGCTGCTCCACGGGATCGGCCGGCCTTTCGACGTGCACGAGATCGACGTCGAGACTATGATTCGAAGTATCGGCGTGCTGCGGCAGATCGACGCTGCGCGCTCCTCGCGCGCAGTCGACGGCCTGCTGGCCGGCGCGCGGGGAACGACATGACCGCCCGTCCGACATCGCCGTTGACGGCCACCCAGCTCGTCGACGAGTACTTCATCGAGAACCGCAACCGCCTGCTCGAGATCGCCGCGTTCCTCGACCGAATCGATCGCGCCGATCCGGCGGTCGCGGCCAATGACTTCCGCATGCGCGTCTTCGCCGAGGCGATCGCGGCGTTGACGGCGGCCGCGCCCGAGCGGCTCGCGCACATCCAGATGCTCTTGAGCGACCCGGACGCGACGCCGCTCGAGGCGCTCGACCGCAAGGGCGCCGTCGGCGCGTACGATCCGTCGCTGAGGGAGTCGCGATCATGAACTACATCGACCATCACGCGC
>DASZOV010000133.1:0-7664 GCA_035550595.1 Vicinamibacterales bacterium | reverse complement strand
TCGCACGTCTATGGGAATCCGCACCAAGCTCTCGATCATGATGTTCCTCCAGTACTTCATCTGGGGGGCGTGGTACGTGACGATGGGCACGTATCTCGGACAGACGTTGGGGTTCACGGGCGCCCAGGTCGGCCTGGCCTTTGGCGCGACGGCCGTGGCCGCACTCGTGTCGCCCTTCTTTCTCGGCATCGTCGCCGATCGGTTCTTCGCCTCGGAGAAGATTCTCGCGGCGCTGCACCTGATTGGGGCCGTGCTGATGTGGTTCGTGTCGCGTGACACGAACTGGTCGACGTTCTATCCGCTGCTGATCCTGTACTCGCTCTGTTACATGCCGACGTTGTCGCTCACCAACTCGGTGGCGTTCCATCACATTCCGGATGCGGCCAAGGACTTTCCGATCATCCGCGTGCTCGGCACCATCGGCTGGATCGTCGCCGGCATCATCGTCGGCCGCGTGCTGAAGGCGGACGCGCTGGCGCTGCCGATGCAGCTCGCGGCGGCCGCGTCGGTCGTGATGGGCGTATTCTGCTTCGCGCTGCCGCACACGCCGCCGAAGGCCGCGGGCACGGCGTTCTCGTTCCGCGACGCGCTCGGGCTCGACGCGCTCTATCTCCTGAAGGAGCGGTCGTTCCGGATCTTCATCCTGGGATCGTTCCTGCTCTGCATCCCGCTGCAGTTCTACTACACGTTTGCCAACCCGTTCCTGAACGAAATCCACGCGCCCGAACCGGCGTTCATCCAGACGTTCGGCCAGATGAGCGAGTTCGGCTTCATGCTGCTGCTGCCGTTCATGCTGCGGCGGATCGGCATCAAGGGCATCATGCTGCTCGGCATGTTCGGCTGGGCCGCGCGCTACGCCGCGTTCGCCTACGGGAACATCGGGTCGGGGATGTGGTTGCTCTATGCCGGCATCCTGCTGCACGGCATCTGCTACGACTTCTTCTTCGTCGGTGGCCAGATCTACACCGACCAGCAGGCCGGACCGAAGACGCGCGCGGCCGCGCAGGGATTCCTGAACTTCGTCACCAACGGCGTCGGCTACTTCGTCGGCGCGTCGCTCTCGGGTCGCGTCGTGGACGCCTACGTCCAGGGCGCCGGCCACGACTGGCGCAGCATCTGGATGATCCCGTCGATCGGCGCGGCCGTCGTCTTCGTGCTGTTCGCGATCCTGTTCCGCCCATCGCGAGAGGTCGCCGAGGCGGCTGCGGCGTCGTAACGCGCGCATGACGCTGCGCCGGCTGGCCTCGTCGGACGCAGCGGCCCTCGAGCGCTTTCTCGAGTCGCGTCGCGACAGCTCGATGTTCCTGCGCAGCAACGCGCACCGCGCCGGAATCGAGTATGCCGGCCAACCATTTCAGGCAGTCTATGTCGCGGCAGTCTCCGATGGCGCCGTGGCCGGTGTTGTCGCGCACAGTTGGAATGGAATGCTGATCCTTCAGGCGCCCGACGCCCCTGAAGTCATCGCAACAGCTTGTGTCACCGAGAGCGGACGCCCCGTGAGTGGGATCGTCGGCCCGGCGGAGCAGGTGCGGGCGGCGCGAACGGCGCTGGGACTTGCAAAGGCGCCGACGACGACGGACAGCAGGGAAGTGCTCTATGCCGTCGATCTGACGCACTTCGTGGTGCCCGATCCTCTGGTCGATCGAGTGCGCGCGAGTCGGCCACCACGTGCCGATGAGCGGGACATATTGTGCGGCTGGCGCTTGGCGTATGACCGCGAAGCATTGGGCGCGCAGGATACCGACGCGCAGCGTCGAAGTTCCGCGGCATTCCTCGACGCGCAGATAGCGGACGGCCACGTCTGGGTCGCCACCGAAGCGGACGCACCCGTGTCGCTCTCGGCCTTCAACGCGGCGCTTCCGGACATCGTGCAGGTGGGCGGCGTGTATACGCCGCCGCCGTTGAGGTGCCGCGGCCACGCCCGGGTCGCCGTCGCGGCATCCTTGCTCGCGGCGCAGGCGCGCGGCGTCTCACGAGCGGTTCTCTTCACCGCAAACGCGAATGCCGCGCGCGCGTACGAGGCCGTGGGCTTTCGCCCGGTTGGCGACTACGGGGTCGTGTTGTTCCGACGACCGTCGCCTCTTGCCAGAGCGTGATTGGCGCTGGATCTTTGGGTGCGTCGCCGCGAGCCACCGCTCGCGGCGTCCGCACGACGCTACGCTGCCGACGGTTTGCGTGGTCTGCCGCCCTTGGCGCCGTTCTGCCGCGCGGCCGCAATCTTGGCCTTCGTCCGGCGGCTGCCGCCACGCCGGCCCGCGCCCGCGGCGAAGAGGCGCGTCCCAAACGCGCGCTCGACGAGTCCGGGGACGTAGATGTCGACATCAATCGACGCCCAGCGCAACGCATCTCCAGCAGGGGAAATCTCTACCGACGCAAGCGTCGAGGCCCGCTGATGCTCGAGGCCTGGGATAAATGAACGCGGAATCGCCATCGTCCCGCCGCCTCGGAAGCTGAGGACAACCGCGTCTGAGGGCTGGTCGTAGCGCGCGTCGACGAGCGCCGACGCATCGGCGGCGAGCGCCTGCCCCTGTGCTCGTGCGGCCTGGAAGCGACTACGGTCTCCTGTTGTGAGGGTGTGATTGGCCATGGATCTTCGTCCACTCTGCCTGCAAGAACGGCGCGCGGTTGAGTTATTCAAGCGCCGCCGAGACGAGCTCTCGAGCCTTCGTGAGTAGGGCGTCGATCTGTGAAGGATCCTTGCCGCCGGCTTCGGCGAAGTCTGGGCGGCCGCCACCACCTCCGCCGACGATGGGGGCGAGCGTCTTGACGAGTTGGCCGGCCTTCAGCTTCGACGTCAGGTCCTTGGTCACCGACACGAGCAGGTGCACCTTGCCGTCGTGCTCGGCGGCGAGCACAACGACGCCGCGCTGAATGCGATCGCGCAGCGAATCGGCCAGGCTGCGCATCGCGTCGCGTTCGAGGCCCGTCACGCGCCGCCCGACGAACTTCGCGTCGCCAATCGTCACGATGTCGGCATCCGCGCCCGTGGTCTGGCCGCCGCCCGAGAGGGCGAGTTGCATCTTGAGCTGCGCGTTCTCGCGACCAAGGCGGCGCGCGTCGCCCTGCAGCTTCGCGATGGCCGCCGCCGCTTGGGCCTCGGGCACGCCGAGCGCGGCGGTAACGTCGTGCAGGGCACCGACACGCGCTTGGAGGTGCGCCACCGCGCCCGCGCCCGTCAGTGCCTCGATACGCCGGACACCGGCGGCGACCCCCGATTCCTCTGTCAAGACGAACGGCCCGATCTGACCCGTGGCGGCGACGTGTGTGCCGCCGCAGAGCTCCAGGCTGAAGCCGGGGATCGAGACGACGCGGACCGTGTCGCCGTATTTCTCGCCGAAGAGCGCCATGGCGCCGGACTTGACGGCCTCTTCCGTTGGCCGGACGTCAGTCGTCACCGGCGCGTCGCGATAGATCTGCTCGTTCACGACACGTTCGATGGCGAGCCGATCATCGGCCGTGAGCGGCTGCGCGTGCGAGAAGTCGAATCGCAAGCGATCGGGCGCGACGAGCGAACCCTTCTGGCGGACGTGCGATCCGAGTTGCTGGCGCAGCGCGGCGTGCAGCAAGTGCGTCGCTGTGTGGTTGCGCCGCGTGGCATCGCGCGCGTCCGCGTCCACGCGTGCGGTGACGTGCTCGCCGGGCCGCAGCGGCGCGTGGGCGTGGACATGGTGCGCGCGTGGGCCGCCCGGCGCCAGCCGGGCCATGCCCGTCACGTCGGCCACGACGCGATCGCCGGCGAGCAGATGGCCGGTATCCGACACCTGGCCGCCTGATTCGACGTAGAAAGGCGTGCGATCGAGCACGACATAGCCAGTCGATCCCGCCGCCAGTTGATCCACCTGCCGGCGTTCGTCGTCGAACACCGCCGCGACGACGGCATCGTCGACCGTCGTCGTCGTGTAGCCCTCGAAGCGATCGCCCACCCCTTCGATGCGCGCGCGTTCGGCGGCGTCTCGATATTCGAAGCCGGCGGTTTTCCTTGTCTCGAACGTGCTGCCCGCGCGCGCGCGTTCGCGCTGCGCCTCCATGGCTGCCTCGTAGCCTTCGTGATCGATGGCGAGGCCACGCTGGCTGGCGAGATCTTCGGCGAAGTCGAGCGGCACGCCGAGCGAGTCGTACAGGCGGAACACCTCGCGGCCGTCCACACGCGACGCGCCGGCAGCGGCTGTTCGGTCGAGCAGTTCTTCGAGCCGGGGCAGTCCGGACGTGAGCACGGCGTCGAATCGGTCCTCTTCAGCGCGCACGGTCTTCACGATCGCGTCGCGGCCCTCGCGAATCTCGGGGTACGCATCGCCCATCTCGGCGACGACGACGTCGACGAGCTCGTAGAGGAAGGGCTCGGTGAATCCGAGCTTCTTGCCATGCCGCATCGCGCGCCGCATGATCTTGCGCAACACGTATCCGCGCCACTCGTTCGACGGCAGCACGCCGTCGCCGATGAGGAACGTCATGGCGCGCAGGTGATCGGCGATGACGCGCATCGAGACGTCCGGGTGATCGTCGGGACCTGCCGCGCCGGTGTAGGGCCGTCCGGCGCGTTCGGCGATGGCCGCGAGAATCGGCGTGAACAGATCCGTGTCGTAGTTCGACAACTTGCCCTGGATCACGGCGACGATGCGCTCGAGACCCATGCCCGTGTCGATCGACGGCGCGGGCAGCGGCGTGAGCGTGCCGTGCTCGTCGCGATCGAACTCCATGAAGACGTTGTTCCAGACCTCGACGTACCGCTCGCACGAGCACTCGACGCCGCGGCAGACCGGCTGATCACAGGGGATGTCCAGGCCGCGGAAGTAGTGAATCTCCGAGCAGCGCCCGCACGGGCCGGTGTCGCCCATCTGCCAGAAGTTTTCCGCCAGGCCGAGCTCGGTGATTCGCGATGCGGGTACGAGCGACGTCCAGATCTCGAAGGCCTCGGCGTCGCGCTCGACGCCGGCTTCGCCGCGGAAGATGGTCGGATAGAGCCGATCGGCTGGCAGGCCCCACACGCTCGTCAGCAACTCCCACGCGAACGGGATCGCCTCGCGCTTGAAGTAGTCGCCGAACGAGAAGTTGCCGAGCATCTCGAAAAACGTGTGATGCCGCAGCGACGGCCCGACGTTGTCGAGGTCGTTGTGCTTGCCGCTCACGCGCATGCACTTCTGCGCGGTGGTCGCACGCCGGTAGTCGCGCCGTTCTTTGCCGAGAAAGAGATCCTTGAACTGGTTCATGCCCGCGTTCGTGAAGAGCAGCGTCGGGTCGTCCCCAGGCACGAGCGGCGCCGATGCGACGATGCGGTGTCCGTGGCGGGCGAAGTAGTCGAGGAAGCTCTGCCGAACGTCGTTGGCGGTCATGAACCGTCAATTTTACAGCGACAGGCCCGAAGCCTCACGCGAAGCCGCGAAGGCGCGAACGGCAGCGGCAAGGATAGGCAGAAGGCGCGTGTCCTTATGGCGGAGCACCAGTGCCGCCAGGCGCTACGGGTGGGGCCCGCGCCACTGCAAAAAGGATGACTGGCGAGGGCGCTGCGTACTCCCCGGGTCTGAAAACCCGGGGCTCCACGGAGAGCTGAGGCCGTTAGTCCTCGCGATCCGGGTCGGCCCCGTAGCGCAGCATCTTGACCACTAGGTCGATAGAAAACCCCCGCCGCACCAGGCGTTGGAACACGCGCCGCCGTTCGGCGGGTGTTGGGTGCGACGGCAGAGGCGTTCGCGCCAGCACGCGCCGGAGCGCAGCGCGTTCGTCGTCGGGAGAAATCTGTCCGAGCGCCTGAGCGGCGACCTCCGCATCCACGCCGCGCGCGGTGAGCTCGCGCGCGATCCGCTGTCGGCCTCGTCCTTTGACGCGGCTGGCCGTACGGACGTGCGCGTCGGCCGCGCGCCGGTCGTCGACGAGTCGGTCGGCGGCGAGTTGCGTGAGGACGTCGTTGACGACATCGCCCGGATAGCCGCGCGTCGTCAGCTTGGAGCGAAGCTCGGTGCGTGTGTAGTCGCGCCGGCCGAGGAGGCGCAGCGCCGCCGCGCGAATGGCCGTGCTCGACGTGTCGGCAGGAGGATCGGACGGAGTGCGCCGCCGGCGCATGTCAGACGCTGAAGCGCTGCACGTCTCCGCCCATCGAGCCGCCCATCGCCATGACGGCCGCGCCGCCCGGCGTGATGCCGCGCAGACGCATGCGGAACTCTTCGACGTTGGTCACCCAGCGCTCGGCCTCGGCGAGAGTCACGGTGTGATTCTGGCACAAGGCGAGGATGGCCTGATCGAAGCTCTGCATCCCGTACTCCGATCCGCCGGCGACGATGGCGTCGGCGATGAGCGACGTCTTGTCGGCGTCCTGGATGCAGTCGCGGATATAGGGCGTCGAGATGAGCACTTCGGCCGCGAGCGCGCGGCCCTTGCCGTCGGCACGCGGCAGGAGACGCTGCGAGACCGCGGCGCGCAGCACGCGCGCGAGCTGCGTGCGCACTTGATCCTGCTGGTGCGGCGGAAAGGCCGCGACGATGCGGTTGATCGTCTCGGGCGCGTCGAGCGTGTGCAAGGTCGAGAAGACGAGGTGGCCGGTCTCGGCCGCGACGAGCGCGGTCTCGATTGTCTCCGCGTCGCGCATCTCGCCGATGAGGATGACATCCGGGTCCTGTCGCAAGGCCGCTCGCAGGCCCGAGGCGTAGGACGGCGTGTCGAAGCCGATCTCGCGCTGCGTGATGACGGCCCGCGCGTCCTTGTGCACGAACTCGATCGGGTCCTCGATCGTGAGCACGTGCAGCGCGCGCGTGCGGTTGATGAGATCGACGATCGCGGCGAGCGTCGTGCTCTTGCCGCTGCCCGTGACGCCGGTCACGAGCACGAGGCCGCGCGATTCCTCGGCGAGCTTGACCACGGCCGAGGGCAGGCCGAGGACTTCGAGCGGCGGAATCTGGTCCGGGATGAGGCGCATCGACACGGCAATCGTGCCGCGCTGGCGGAACACGCTCGCGCGGACGCGCGTGTTGCCGGGCGCCTGCCAGGCGACGTCGACCTCGAGCTTGGTCTGGAGCCGCTCCTGGTGCACGGGCGGCAGGAGACGTCCCGCGATGGCCTCGAGATGGGCCGCCGTGAGCGGCGCCACGGTCGTCCAGCGCTGGAGCTCGCCGTTGACGCGGACGAGCGGCGCGTGTCCCGCGCGCAGATGGATGTCGGACGCCTTGCTTTCCGTCGCCGCGACGATGAGCTGATCGAACGTCATGCTGGCCGAACCTCGCCCTCGGCCTCGGAGGCAGGCCGGGGCTGGATCGGTGTGCAAATCACTTGCCGGAGAGGGGGCGGACGCCGCCAGTCGGTTTCCACCCGATGAACAGGCGGGGATCCGACGGGCGCTTACAAAATCGCTGGTCTACTTGCGCGCGGCGGCGGCCGCCGGTGTCGGCGAACCGGCCGGAATCTCGACCGGCTGGAGCCAGCCGTGTCGGTTCGGCGTGACGCCGTGGACGTAATCGAAGAAGGCCTGCTGCAAGGCGGCGGTGACTGGCCCACGCCGGCCGCTGCCGATCGTGATCTTGTCCACCGATCGAATGGGCGTGATCTCGGCGGCCGTGCCGGTGAAGAACAGCTCGTCGGCCGCATACAGCGCTTCGCGCGGAATGTCCTGTTCCTTCACGCGATAGCCCAGTTCCTCGGCGAGCGTGATGACGCTGTCGCGCGTGATGCCGGCCAGG
>DASZOV010000132.1:0-55789 GCA_035550595.1 Vicinamibacterales bacterium | reverse complement strand
TCCGGTGCTCGCGCTGGCCGGGATTGCCCCGCCAGCGCGGTTCACCGCGGCGCTTCGCGCCGCGGGGTGGGACGTCGCGGGCGTCCTCGCCTATCCCGATCATCATCGGTACGACGCCCGTGACCTCGACCGCCTCGCGCGCGCGTCGGCAGACGCGCGCGCGGAGGCGGTCGTGACGACTGAAAAGGACGCGGTCCGGCTGCGGCCGTTGCGGCCGCTGCCGGTGCCGGTCGCGGCCGTGCCGCTCACGGTCACGATCGAACCAGCCGATGAGTTCGAGACGTGGCTCACGTCGCGGCTAGCCGAGGCGAGAGCGCGATGACCCCGAGCCGGCGTCATCGGATCGAGTTCGCCGCTGTACGCGGCGTGCGCGCGATCGCGGGCGTACTGCCCGAAGCGGCGTCGCGCGCGATGGGCACGACGCTCGGGCTCCTCTTCTACGCCGTCGATCGCAGTCATCGCCGGCTCGCGCGCACGCAGATTCAGGCGGCGTTTCCAATGCGATCGCCCGCCGAGTGCCGCGCGATCGCGCGCCGTACGTTCATCCACTTCGGGCGGTCGCTCGTCGACGTGCTGCGCACCGACACGTTGTCGGCCGACGAGGTCCTCGCGCGCGTGGACGTCGAAGGTGACGAGCGGGTTCGAGCGGCGCTCGCGGCGGGGAAGGGCGCCATCATCTTCTCCGGGCACTTCGGCTACTGGGAACTGCAGGGATTGGCGCACGCGCTCGTGCTGCCGCCGATGTCCGTGCTCGCGCGGCCGCTCGACAATCCGTACCTGCATGCCATGCTCGAGACGATGCGCCGGCGCACGGGCAATCAGGTCATCTATCGCCAGGGCGCGGTGCGCAAGGTGCTGCGCGCGCTCTCGGCGAACGAGTGCGTCGCTGTGCTGATCGATCAGCACATTCATGGTACCGACGCGGTCACGGTGGATTTCTTCGGCCGGCCCGCGGCGACGACAGCGCTCCTTGCCACGCTGGCGTTGCGCACGGGCGCTGCGCTCATTCCAGCGTTCGCGCTGCCGCAGCCCGACGGTCGCTTCCGCCTCGTGTACGAATCGCCCGTCGAACTCCCGTCGTCTGGCGCCGCCGATCCCGTGTACGAACTCACGCAGCGCTGCAGCGACGTGCTCGAGATGTACGTGCGGCGTTATCCACACCTGTGGTTGTGGATGCACCGCCGCTGGCGCGACGCGACACCGGCGCTTGCCGCCGCCGGCATGTTTCCCGCGGCGTCGTCTGACGAGCCGGAGACCGACGATGACGACTGACCGGGCAGTTCCGACGCGCATCGTCATGCGCCCGCCGAACTGGCTCGGCGATGCCGTCCTCGCACTGCCGGCAATGAGTGCTGTTCGACGTCAGTACCCGGAAGCCTCGATCACGGTGGCTGCCGCGCCGGCCGTGGCCGCGTTGTTTCGCGAAGAGACGCACGTCGCCCCCGATCGGGTGATCGACCTGCCGCGCGCCACGCGCGATGCGGTCGCCGCGCTCGAGGGCGGAGGTTTCGACGCCGGGCTGCTGTTCCCGAATTCGTTCCGATCGGCGTGGCAGTTCTGGCGTGGCGGCGTTCGCGAGCGGTGGGGATATGCCACGGCCGGGCGTGGACTGTTCTTGACGCGTCGGATCCGGCGGCCGCGCGGCCCGGGCGTCATGCATCAGTCGGACTACTACCGCGCGCTCGTCAGCGGTCTTGACGTTGCGTGCGACGACGCGGAAGTGCCGTGGATTCGGCCGCGACCGCCGAGCGTCGACCGCGCGACGGCGTTGTTGACTGAACGCGGCGTGCCGGCCGCCGCGCGCCTCGTTGGCTTTGCACCGGGCGCCGCGTACGGTGCCGCGAAGCAGTGGCCGCCCGATCGTGTGGCGGCCGTCCTCGCGCGCATCGTCCAGGCCTTCGACGTAACGGCGGTGGTCGTCGGTGCCTCGCACGATCGTGCCGCGGCGCGTGCGATAGAATCCTGGCTCCGCGCGCACGCGCCCGATGCGCTCGCGCGCACCGTCGATCTGACGGGCCGGACCAGCCTTGGCGCATTGCTCGGGCTGATGCCGCGCGTGGCCGCGTTCCTTTCGAACGATTCCGGGGCGATGCACCTGGCCGCTGCCGCGGGACGGCCGGTCGTCGCGGTGTTTGGCCCGACCGACGAGCGCGCGACGCGGCCGATTGGCGATCACGACGTCATGACCGAACCAGTGTTCTGCCGTCCCTGTCAGCTCCGCGAGTGTCCGATCGATCATCGCTGCATGACGCGCGTGTCGGTCGACGTCGTCTTCACCGCGCTCGAGGCGCGCATCCGTGCGGCGGGAGTCGCCGCGCGATGAGCGCGCGGCCCGCCGTCTTCCTCGATCGCGATGGGACGATGATCCACGAAGCCGGCTATCTCAGCCGGATCGACGACCTGCGCTGGTTTCCGTGGACCGTCGACGCCGTGCGGCTTCTGAACCGCGCGGGCTTCTTCGTCTTCGTCGTGACGAACCAGGGCGGCGTCGGCCTCGGGTTGTATCCCGAAGCGACCGTGCACGCGATTCACGAGGCCATGACGTCGACGCTCGAGCGCGGCGGCGCTCGGGTCGACGGGTGGTTCTACTGCCCGCATCATCCCGAGGCGCGCATCGACGCGCTTCGCATCGACTGCGACTGCCGCAAGCCGAAGCCGGGACTCGTGCGGCAGGCGGCGGCCGCGTTCGACGTCGATCTGCCGCGCTCGTTCGTCATCGGCGACAAACTGTCGGACGTGGATTTGGCGCGTGGCGTGGGCGCGAATGGCGTGCTCGTGCGGACCGGCTACGGCGACGACGTCGTGCAGGCGCACGCGGGTGTCGTGCCCGGCGCTGCGCATGTCGCCGCCGATCTCATGGCCGCGACGGCGTGGCTGCTCGACGTGTCGGATCCGGAGAGGCGCGCGTCGTGACCGCGACCGGTGCGCGCGATCGGTATCGACGCCTCATTGCGCGCTTCACGCGTGTGCGCGCGGTCGTGGCCGGCGACCTCGTGGCCGACGAGTTCATCTACGGCCAGATCGATCGCGTCTCGCGCGAGGCGCCGGTACTCATCCTGCGCTACGGATCGACGGAGATCGTCCCGGGCGGCGCCGGCAACGCGGCGGCGAATGCGGCCGCGCTCGGCGCGCACGTCTCGATCGTCGGTCTTCTCGGTCGTGACAGCGCCGGGGCGCGATTGTCGACCGCGCTCGCGGCATCGATGGACACGCGTGGCGTCGTGCGCGCGTCGCGATACGTGACGCCGGTCAAGACGCGCATTCTTGCCGGCGGCGTGCACTCGGCCAAACAGCAGGTCGTACGCATCGATCGGGCGGGAAGCTCGATCGCGCCGGCCGCGCGACGCCGAGTCGAGGCTGCGCTCGTCCGCGCCATCGCTCGCGCCGACGTCGTCGTGTTGTCCGACTACGGGAGCGGACTCATCACGCCCGAGGTCTGGCAGCGCGCGCGCGCCGCGGCGGGACGCGTACCACCGTTCGTGCTCGTCGATTCACGGTATGGATTGAGCGGCTACACCGGGCTCACCGCGTGTACGCCGAACGAGCCGGAGGTCGAGGCACTCGTCGGCGTGCGCATCGACGATCGCATCGACGTCCTCGAACGCGCCGGACGGACATTGCTCGACGAGCTCGGTTGTCGTGCTGTGCTCGTCACGCGCGGCAGCCGGGGCATGGCGCTGTTCGAGCCCGACCGGCCGACCGATCACATTCCGATCGTGGGCTCCGACGAAGTCGCCGACGTCACCGGTGCCGGCGACACGGTGATGGCTGTATTCGCGCTGTCACTCGCTGCGGGCGCGTCGTTCGGCGAAGCCGCGCGGCTCGCCAACTACGCGGGCGGTCTCGTCGTCATGAAGCGCGGTACGGCCACGGTAACCGCAGGCGAGCTCCTCGAGGCGATCGATGCGTCGGCTGACGAAGGATCGGGATCTGGGTCCAACGGATCAACCGCGACACGCACTCGTTCGCGCGGCGGCCGTGTTCGATCGCGAAAGGCGGCGCACTAATGGGACGCGTGGTCGACGCCGACACGCTGGCCACGTTCGTCGAGGCCGATCGTCGTGCCGGACATCGCATCGCCTTCGCCAACGGGTGTTTCGACGTCCTGCACGTCGGGCACGTCCGCTACCTCGCCGGCGCGCGCGCCGAAGGCGACCGCCTCGTCGTGGCGATCAATGACGATGAGTCGGTGCGAGGGTTGAAGGGGCCGAACCGTCCGATCCTGCCCGCGGCCGCGCGGGCGGAACTGGTCGCCGCGCTTGCCGGTGTCGACTACGTCGTGCTCTTCGGCGAGCCGACGGTCGCAGGTCTGCTCGAACGCCTGCGGCCGGACGTCCACTGCAAGGGCACCGACTACACCGTCGAGTCCGTGCCCGAGCGCGAAGTCGTCGCCCGCTACGGCGGCCGCATCGCCATTGTCGGCGACGAGAAGACGCACGCCACGCGGGATCTCATTGCGCGGATCGCCGATGCCGCGCACTCGCCGAAGTAGGAACGTGGCTGGCGCCCGCGGGATCTCGCACCGTGCCGACCACTGAATCTTCTCGCCCGTCGCTCGACCGCATCCTGGTCGTACGGCTCGGATCGCTCGGCGACCTCGTCCACACGCTGCCGGCTGTCAGCGCGATTCGACGCGCGCATCCACGAGCCGAGATCGACTGGCTCGTCGAGCCGCCGCACCGCGAGTTTCTCGATCTCGTGCCGATCGTGTCGAACGTCGTCGTTCTGGCCGGACGATCGATCGGTGGCTGGCGCCGGACCGCGTCGGCACTGCGCGCGCGTCACTACGATGCGGCGATTGATTTCCAGGGCCTCGTCAAGTCCGCGGTATTGGCACGCGCGTCCGGCGCGCGGCGTGTCCTCGGCTTCGACCGTGGTGCACTCCGCGAACGCGCCGCCGCCTTCTTCTACAAGGAGTGCATCCGCGTCGGCGAGGGACGACACGTCATCGACAAGAACTTGGCCCTCGCCTCCGCGATCGGCGCAGCGACCAATATTGTCGACTTCCCGATTCGCGACGTCGCGTCGCCCGCCCTGGGCGACGTGCGCGCGCGAGTGGGAGAGCGCTTCGCACTGCTCAACTGTGGCGCAGCCTGGCCGAACAAGCGCTGGCCGCCCGATCGCTTCGGCGCGCTGGCCGTCTGGCTGCGCGACGCGCACGGTCTTGCATCGGTCGTGCTCTGGGGGCCGGGCGAGCGCGAGATCGCAGATGCGATCGTGCGTGCATCCTCAGGTGCCGCGCTGGCGGCGCCCGAGACGCGGCTGACGGATCTCGTCGCCCTTGCGCAGACCGCGCGGTTGGTGGTGTCAGGCGACACGGGCCCGACGCACATCGCCGAAGCCGTCGGCGCCCCGCTCGTCGCGCTCTTCGGCCCGACCGATCCCCACCGCAACGGCCCCTGGATCCCCGCCGACCGCGCGATCTCGCGCTACGACGCCTGCCAGTGCCACTATCAACGCCACTGCCGGTTGTCCGCGGCCGAGTGGTGCCTTGGACGAATCACCGAAGCCGACGTACGCGCGGCGGTTGACGAACGACTGGGTACTGCGGACTCGTCAAGTTAGAAGTTCGAAGCCAGAACGTTTCGAAGTTCGAACTTCGAAGTTCGAAGTTGACTCGTGTCGTTACCGCACAAACGGCACGTACGCCGACACGTCGTGCCGGTAGCGGGCGAAGTCGGAGCCGAAGTGCGCGCCGAGAAGGCGGTCCTCGATGCGCACGCGAATTTCGGTGCCGGCGATGAAGACGACGGACGCGCCGATCCAGAGCACGGGCGGCGTCAGGATCGCGCCCGTGGCGAAGAAGACGGCGACCATTGACGCGTAGATCGGATGCCGCACGATGCGATACGGGCCCGTGCGCACGAGCTCGTGATCCGGATTCAACCCGGCGTCCATGCGCCACTGGCCGCCGATCGCGCGTGCGCCTGCCCACGAGAGCGCGATGGCTGCGGCGAAGAGTGCGATCGACGTCGCGAACCGCGCAGCCGACGGCCTCCGCGTCCAGAACGGTCCCTGCCAGAGCAGCGAGTAGCCGATCGCTTGCAGCAGCATGCCCCACCGCGCGCGCCGGTCGGTCGTCGCGGCCGGACCCGACATCCGCGCGATGACGAAGAACGGCAGCAGCCACGCTACCCATCCCACGGCGAGCAGCACGTACGCGTAGGCAGGCACGCTGTCGATCATATAGTCTCGTGGGCTGTCGATGATTGCGCGAACGCTCGCACGCTGGCGCGTGCCGCTTGGATTCGTGGCCGCGGCCGTCGTGTTCGTGCTGGCGCGGCCGTCGTGGCGCTCGTGGTCGATCGGATTGGCGATCGCGCTCGCCGGCGCGGCCATGCGCGTGTGGGCGGCCGGTCATCTCGAGAAGAGCCGCGAGATCACACGGTCCGGGCCCTACCGCTTCATCCGCCATCCGCTCTACGCCGGATCGATCCTGCTCGGCATCGGCTTCGCCGTCGCTGCTCACACCGTCGTCGTCGCTGTCATCGCCGTCGTCTATCTCGGCCTCACGCTGACGGCGGCCATCCGCACCGAGGAGGCCTTCCTCGATCAGAAGTTCGACGGCGCCTACACGACCTACCGCGCCGGGCGAGCTGAGCCGGTCATGCGCCGCTTCAGTTGGACACGCGTCCGCGCCAACCGCGAATATCGTGCCCTCGCGGGGCTCGCTGCAGCGTTTGCGCTGCTGGCGCTGAAGATGACGCTCTAACTCGCCCTGTCATCTTCTTTGCAGTGGCGCGGGGCCCCACCCCCGCGCTTCGGCGCCCTCACTTCGTTCGGGGCCTCGCGGAGTCATCTTTTTTAATCGCTCGCCGCCCTCGCTTCGCTCGGGGGCTCGCGGTGTCATCTATTTTGTTTGGCGCGCAAGAGCGCCCGCGCGCGCTCAGCCGCGTCGCGCACGAGCTGGCCCATCTTCGGATGAGAGGCGTCCAGATCGACGCCGATGCCCTGCCGGCGGAGTTCAGCGGACGTCGACGGTCCGATCGACGCGACGACGGCATGGGCGAGTCCGCGACGTACGGCGTCGCCAAGCCCCATGTCGCGCGCGACCTGATCGAGATGCGCCGCCTGCACACCTGACAGAAACAGCACGACGTCGACGCGCGACTCGCTGAGCGCATGGACGGCGGCGCGCAGCGGCTCGAGATCTTCGGGCAGCGCCCAGTGATACACGGGAACGGCCGTGACGACGGCACCGCGCGCGCGAAGGCCATCGACGAGTTCCGGACTCGGCGCGCCGTGTTCCTGCACGGCCACACGCGCACCGGCCAGCGCAAGTTCGGACTGCCGCGCGTCCAGCACCGCCAGCACTTCGCGCCACGTGTTCGGCTCGGGCACCGTCGCCCAGACGGACACACCCATTTCACGCAACGCAGCCACCGGCTTGGGCCCGCGCGCGACGATCTTCGTCTTCGCGAGCGCGTCGACGATCGCGTCACGAGGCACGGCCGTTTCGCCAGCCGCCACGAGCGTCCTGGCCCCCACGCCGGTAAGAAAAATGACGACGTCGAATCCATCCGCGACAAGCGTGCGTGCGAACGTGACGGCTGCGTCGTTCGATTCAACGGGCACTTCACGGACGGCCGGCGCGACCGTCGGTTGTCCGCCGTAACGTGTGATGAGCGTCGCGATCTCGTCCGCCCGCCGGGCTTCGAGCGCCAGCACGCGCAGGCCGTCGAAGCTCGGCGACGCGTCAGGCATGGTTTTTCTGGCGCCGCAACTCGTCGCCGAGGATGACCGCTTCAGCGATCTCCTTCTTCGACTTGCGGCTCTGACGGCTTTGACGCTGAATCGCGAGGTACGCCGCCTCTTCCGTCAAGCCGAGCTCGCGCTGCAGGATGCCCTTTGCGCGGTCGATGACCTTGCGTTCCTCGAGCCGTTCGGCGAGCTGCGTGTTCTCGACCTCGAGCCGCGCGAGCTCGATCTCGGCGCCGACGAGCACGCCAATCATCGCGAGCAGTTGGATCTCGCGCTTCGTGTGCTCGTGCGTTTGACGGTGCTGCAGGTTCAGCACGCCGACGAGTTTGCTGCGGCTCGTGATCGGCACTGACAGAAAGGCTTCGTAGCGATCTTCGGGCAGCTCGTTGAACACCTGGAAGCGCGCGTCCTCGAAGGCGTGCGCGTCGATCGCGACCGGTTGGCGGTGCGCGGCGACCCAGCCGGTGATGCCCTGGCCCATGCGGAGCGACAGCCGGTCGACGACGTCCGGATGCGGATGCCGCGAGGCGCGCAGCACGAGCTCGTCGTTTTCGAGCACGTACAGGAAACACGAATCGCACGAGACGATGCTCGAGACGAACTGGACGACGCGCGCGAGGACCTGGTGCAGGGGGTCGTCGGTGGCCAGGCGGCGGCCGATCTCGTGGAGCGTCTCGATGTCCGATGCGTCCGATGGATGTGCCATGACAGTCAGTCTCCCAAGCTTCTCACGATCGCGGCCGGTCGGGGGAGCGTGCGTCGATAGGCGAATACACCCGAGAGCCGGGCGGCGGCCGACGGCCAATCGCGCTGCCAGCGGCGGCCCAATTCGAGCAGGACGCCGAGCCCCGCAGCGACGACGATCGCGGCCATCGCGAGGCCCGCGCCGTACGATCCGGTCAATTCCTTCACGGCGCCGAGCATCGTCGGCAGAAAGAATCCGCCGAGTCCACCGGCCGCACCGACCACGCCCGTCACGAGTCCGACGTGTTGCGGGAATCGGATCGGCACGATCTGGAACACCGCGCCGTTGCCCATCCCGAGCAGGCCCATGCCGGCGAAGAGCACCGCCAGCGCGACCCCGACGTGTGGCGTCGTCGCGACGGCGGCAAGACACAACGCGACGCCCGCGAGCGCGCCCGCAAGCATTCGGAAGCCGCCGATCCGATCGGAGAGCCAGCCGCCGAGCGGTCGCAGGAGACTGCCGGCCACGACGACGACGGTCGCGAAGTCGCCGGCGGCCACGCGCGACAGGCCGTACTGCTCGTGGAAATACACCGTGAGAAAGCTCGCGAGCCCGACGAAGCCACCGAACGTCACGCCGTAGAACGCCGCCAGCCAGAGCGCGTCCGGTTCGCCGAGCACGGCGCGATAGCGACCAGCCGATCGCGTTGGCGCTCGGACCGGCGCGTCTTTCGCGAGGATGGCGAACAGCACGGCGACGAGGCCGACCGGAATGATCGCGGCGCCGAACGCGTTCGCCCAACCGAATCGTTCCGCAAGGCGCGGTCCAGCGAGCGTGGCGAGCAGCGTGCCCGAGTTGCCCGCGCCCGCGATGCCCATGACGAGGCCTTGGTACTCGCGTGGATACCAGCGGCTCGCGAGCGGCAGCGCGACGGCGAAACTCGCGCCTGCGACGCCGAGGAGCAGGCCGATCGCGTAAAGCTGCCACGCGGCGGTGACGAACTGCCAGCCAATGACGAGCGGCACCAGCGTCAACGCGAGACCCGTGAGGCCGGCGCGGCGTCCGCCGATCCGATCGCCGAGCGCGCCGAGCAGCGGCCGGCCGATCGATCCGCCAAGGAGCGGAATGGCCGTGAGCAGCCCTTGTTCGGCCGGTGTCAGCCCGAAACGATCCGTCAGGAATGGCGCGAGTGGACCCAGGAGGACCCACGCCATGAAGCTGACGTCGAAGTAGAGCAGGGCCGCGACGAGGGTCGGCAGGTGTCCCGCGCGCAGAAAGCCGCGCGTCCCGCCGTTCATGCGACGCTCTCCGCCGCGAGGCGTTCGGGCAGACCCACCCACAACACGCCGTTGTCGACGCGGACGGGGAACGTCTCGACGCACTCGCGCGCGACGGGCCGATCGACCGATCCCTTCGTGAGATCGATCCGCCATGCGTGCAGCGGGCACACGATCGTGTTGCCCGCGATGATGCCGTCGGCGAGCGGGCCGCCTTTGTGCGGACAGCGATTGTCGGTCGCGAGAAAGCCGCCGCCCAGATTGAAGACGGCGATCTCGCGGTCACCCACCATCACCGCCCGCCCTTCGCGCGGCGGCACGTCATCGGCGTAGCCGACGGGAACCCAGTGTCGTTCGCTCATGCGCGCACCTCGTCGGGATCGATCGGTTGAAGCGGAATGAACTGCGTCCGGTGCCTCGGCGCGCGGCCCTCGAGCCACGGATCGCGCGCGCGCGCTTTCGACTTGCCCAATCGATCGAGCAGGCCGCGCTTGACGACGTCGGTCGCGTACACCGTGTCCTTGCGGATCTTCTCGATGCCGATCCGCTCGACGAAGTCGTAGGTGCGCTCGAGGTAGTTCGCGTGCTCGCGGTAGTACTGGAAGAACAGCTCCGCGGCTTCGAGCGCCGCGTCGGTCGTCTCGACCGTCGTGAGTAGATCCGCTTTGCGCACGGACTTGCCGGCCGCGCCGCCCACGACCACCTGCCAGCCGCCTTCCACGCCGATGAGGCCGATGTCCTTCACGGTGGCCTCGGCGCAGTTGCGCGGGCAGCCGACGGCCGCCATCTTCACTTTGTGCGGCGTGAAGAGTTGTTCGAGGCGGCGTTCGAGCTCGATGCCGGCCGCCGTCGAGTCCTGCGTGCCGAAGCGGCAGAAATCGGTCCCGACGCACGTTTTCACCATGCGCACGCCCTTCGTGTAGGCCTGGCCCGACGGCATGTCGAGGTCCGCCCACACACGCGGCAGGTCGGCCTTCTTCACGCCGAGCAGATCGATGCGCTGACTGCCGGTCACCTTGACCATGCGCACGGCGTACTTCTCTGCGACGTCGGCGATGCGGCGGAGCTCGGCCGGCGTCGTGACGCCGCCGCGCATGCGTGGGACGACCGAGAAGGTGCCGTCGTTCTGGATGTTCGCGTGGACGCGATCGTTGATGAAGCGCGCGGATCGATCTTCGTCGTGGCCGCCGCACCACAGCATGTCGAGCATGTAGCTGAGTGCCGGTTTGCACACTTCGCAGCCGAGCCCGTTGCCGTAGATGTCGAGCACCTCCTGCACGGACTTCAACTGCTGGCTGCGCAGGATGTCGCGAAGCGCGTCCTCGGCGAACGGCACGCACGCGCACAACACCTTCTTCGCTTCTTCCTCGAAGTCCGGCACGACCGCGCGCAGGAGGTCTTGGCAGAGCGCCGTGCAGCTTCCGCAACTCGTGCTCGCGCGCGTCGTCTCCTTGAGTTGGGACAACGTGCACACACCGCGTTCGTGGACGGCTTGGATGATGGCGCCCTTGGTCACACCAAGACAGCCGCAGACGACGGTGCTGTCGGCCATCTCGGCGGCCTCGAGCCCGCGGTCCGCGGCCGGTGCGGGAAAGAGCAGATGCTTTCGCATCGGCGCCACGTCGGCGCCACGCCGCAGCCAGTCGACGTAGCGATGGCTGTCCGACGTGTCGCCCACGAGGATGAGGCCCGCGAGCTTGTTGTCGCGGACGACGATCTTCTTGTAGACGCCGAGCGTCGGATCCTCGTACCGCACCGGCTCCACGTCGTCTTCGTCCGTCCACGTTCCGGCGGAGAAGACGTCGACGCCCATGATCTTCAGCGTCGCCGCGGGCACCGTGCCCGTGTAGGTCGGGCCTTTGTGCCCGGTCATCGTGGCGGCGAGCACCTTCGCCTGCTCGAAGAGCGGCGCGACGATGCCGTAACAGGTGCCGCGGTGTTCGACGCATTCGCCAACGGCGAAGACGTCGGGCCGCGACGTCTCCATGTAGTCGTTCACGACGATGCCGCGGTTGACGGCGAGGCCGGCGCGGCGGCCGAGGTCGACGTTCGGCCGGATGCCGGCAGCCACGACGACGAGCGTGGCGTCGATCCGTTCGTCTCCTGCGAGTTCGACGCCCTCGACCGTATCGCCGCCGACAATGGCCGTCGTCTTGCGGCCGAGCAGGACCTTGATGCCGAGCGCCTCCATCTTGCGGACGAGATAGCCGCCGCCCGTCGCGTCGAGCTGGCGCTCCATGAGCGTGTCGACGAGATGGACAACGGTGACGTCCGAGCCGTGGACCTGCAATCCCCGAGCGGCTTCGAGCCCGAGCAGTCCGCCGCCGATGACGACGGCGCACGTGGAAGGCCCCGCGCGTTCGACGAGCGCGCGCGTGTCGTCGAGCGTGCGGAAGACGAAGACGCCATCTTTGTCGAGTCCGGCAATCGGGGGCATCCACGCCGAGCTGCCGGTCGCGATCAAGAGCGTGTCGTACGGCGCGGTCGTGCCATCGGCGGCCGTGATGGTCTTCGCGTCCGCGTCGACGTCGATGACGCGCGTGCCAAGACGCAGGCGGATGTCGCGCGCGCGGTACCAGTCGAGCGAGTTGAGGACGATGTCGTCGGCCGACTTCTCGCCGGCGAGGACTGACGAGAGCAGGACGCGGTTGTAGTTGACGTACGTTTCGTCGCCGAAAACGGTGATGTCGAGATCCGGCTGGTAGGCGAGTACGTGTTCGAGGCAGGCCATCCCGGCCATGCCGTTGCCCACGAGTACCAGCCGTTCGCGCGTCGGAGACCCAGCCATCGGCGCTCCCGAGGAACGCGTGGTTCCTCGTCAGACGATCCCATGCGGCTCGACGTGGAGCGCGGAAGAACGAGTCAGCGGATCGCGCAGGCGGATCCGGCTCTGATGAAGGTGTCGCGCGACGGGTGCGGCCGACGTGGGCGGCAGCGCGACGAAGAACGTGGCCCGTGGCGGGCGTTGGTGCCGGGCGCGACGTGGCGCCGGCGGACGCTTCGCATCATAGCGGACTGGCGAGCGTCCCGCAATATCTCGCGCGCAACAGTGTTGTTGAAGCGTGCGCTGAAGTCGACAGTTTTGTCGCTACTTGTCTTTCCCCAATAAATCGCCGAGCGCTTTTTTCACCTCTTCCCCCGTGCGGTTGATGATCGCGCGCTTGGCGAGGGACGTGAGGTCGACGCCGACGTGCAGGTCGTCGGCCGATCCGGTGATCGTCGCCGGCAGCGTGACGCGGCCGTCGCTGGCGGTGTAGCGGAGCAGGTCGCGTCCGGCTTGTTTCGACAGTGCATCCGACAACTGCACGGGGCCGGCGAGATCGACGCGGCTGCCGTCGAGCCGGATCGTGCCCGTGGCCGAGAGCAGCACGTCCTTCGACTCGAATCGCAGGTCCTTCGTCGTCGCCGCGCCGCCCGCGAGCGCGAGCGTTCCGCCCAGGCGCGTGAACGGCTCGTCGGCGGTCGTGCTGCCGAGATCGGCCTTCGAGTCGCCGCGCATCGACGTGGCCAGGACGAGTCCGCGGACGAGGCCGAGACCTTTCACCGATCCGTTGCGCGCGTCGATCGTCGCCGTGCCGGCTGCGGTACGAATGACGTCCACCGCCGTCTCGCCGTGGCCGTCCACCGTCAGACGACCGGCGAGCGTGCCGGTCAGCACGCCGGGATGGCCGATGAACGTCGAGAGCGACGTCAGGTCGATGCCGTTCATCGTCGCGTGCAGGTGGAACGCCGGCGTCGCGCCGAGCGACAGCGTGAGCGCGCCGTTGTAGTGTCCGCCGAACACGCCGAACGTGATGGGCTCGAGCGCGGCGCTCTCCGCCGTGATGCGCGCGCGGCCGGCCACGCCCTCGACCACGAGCGTGCCGAACGACGCCTTGTCGGCATTGAGCGCGACGAGGAGGTTCATCTGCGGATGCGTCTCGCCGGCGGGCGAAGCCGCTGGCGCTGACGTGGCCGCTGTCGCGGGCGCGGACGTTCCGGCTGATGCCGGCGCGGCGCCGTTCGCGAAGTCGCCGACGAAGGCGAGCAGTTGGCCGACGTCGAGCGATCCAGCCTTGACGGTCAGCTCGCCGGACGGCGCGTCCATGTCGTCGATCGTCCCCGTGAGGTCGAGCGCCGTGCCATCGGCCGAGAGCGCCGCGCGGCGGATCGTCAGCGTTCGGCCGTGCGCCGTCAGATCCACGTCGCCGTGCAGCGTGCGCCCGCCGCTGACGATGTCGACGTCGTGCAGCGCGATGTCGTCGATCGAGACGAGCGTGACCGGCGCGCTCGTCGGTGTGGTGTCGGCCGACGACGACGTGAAGGTGAAGGCCGGGAGCGGCAGTTCGATCCGGGCACCGTCCAACCGCACGGTCGCATGTTCGATCTGGCGCGAGAGAAGCGCGCGCACGTTCGTGTCGACGTGCAGATCGGCGACCGTGATCCGTGCTGGCTCGCCGATCGTCACGTCGCCCAGCGTCATCGCCACGCGCGGCAGGATCGACGCACCGATACGGCCGATGTGGACCGGCTGGCCGATGGCACGGGTGAGCTGGCTGGCAATCGCGGTGCGGACGGTCTCGCTCGCGAGGATGGCGTGCGCCCAGAAGTACAGGGCGGCGCCACCGGCGAGGACGAGGATGATCAGTGCAGCGAAAAGCTTCTTCCACATGGGACGGCCTTTCGAGGATGCGCGCGGCCCGAGCCCGGCGCCTTCATCCTCCCACAGCCCAGCGGCCTGGCGCGGGCGGACTTGTCCGCCATGTCACACTGGGAAGATGCCGTCGCCTCGACGGCTGCGGCGGTCAGCCCGGCGACGCGCCACGGACACGACCGTGATGGTCCCGCCGAACGCCGTGATAGCGTCGGAAAGATACGTATGTCCGGATCGGCCTCGACGACAGCTCCCGTTCCTTCTTCCTTTCCTGATCCGTCGGACGCCAGCCGGCGGGCCGCCGCCTTCCACGAGACGGTCGCCAGCACGCGCTGGTTCATCCTGCTGGGCCTCATCACGGCCGCGATCATGGAAGTGCTCGACACGACCATCGTCAACGTCGCGCTGCCGCAGATGGCGGGCAATCTGGGCGCGACGAGCGAAGAGGTGGCCTGGGTGGCCACGTCCTACATCCTGGCGAACGTCGTCGTCCTGCCGATGACCGCGTTCTTCACCGAGACGTTTGGCCGCAAGCGGTACCTCACGTTTTCGATCGTCATGTTCGTCGTCGCGTCCATGCTGTGCGGCACGTCGACGAGTCTCGGCGAACTCGTGATCTGGCGGTTGGTGCAGGGCGCGGGTGGCGCGGCGCTGCTCTCGACGGCGCAGGCCACGCTGCGGCAGATCTTCCCGCGCGAAGAGCAGGGGATGGTTCAGGCGATCTTCCTGCTCGGCGTCATCGTCGCGCCCACGCTCGGTCCGACGCTCGGCGGTTACATCACCGACAACGCGAGCTGGCACTGGTGCTTCTTCATCAACCTGCCGATCGGCCTGGCGTCCGCGTTTCTCGTGCAGACGTTCCTGCACGATCCGCCGAATCATCAACGGCGCACCGGGCCGGTCGACTGGCTCGGCATCTCGCTGCTCATCGTCGGCGTCGGGTCGCTGCAGTACGTCCTGGAAGAGGGCAATACGAAGGACTGGTTCGGCAGCCAGTTGATCGTCGACCTGACGGTGACGGCCGTCCTCGCGCTGTCGGTCCTCGTCTGGTGGCAACTCTCGGCGCGGAACCGGCATCCGATCATCCAGTTCAAGGTGTTGCGCAATCGCGATCTGCTCGCGTCGATCTTCTTGTTCGTCGTGCTCGGCTTCGGGCTGTACGGCGGCGTCATCATCTTCCCGCTGTTCACACAGGGCGTGCTCGGATTCACGCCGACCGAGACGGGGCTGGCGATGATGCCCGGCGGGATTGCGACGGCCGTGCTCGCGCTCGTCTGCGGCCGGATGCTGAACGGCGCCAAACCGCTCGCCGACGCGCGCGTGCTGATCCTGTGCGGGATGGGATTGATGCTGTGGGCGATGTGGTCGCTCGGCCACCTGTCGACCGTGGCGGGTGAGGCCGACGCGCGTTACGCGCTCATCATCCGTGGCGCGGCGCTCGGGTTGCTCTTCACGCCGATCAACCATGCGGCGTTCGGCAACCTCGAGCCGCAGGAGGCGCAGCAGGCGTCCGGGCTCATCAACCTGGCGCGGCAGCTCGGCGGCAGCTTCGGGATCGCGGCGCTCGGTGCGTATCTCACACGGCACATCGCGTATCACCGCGCGGATCTCGTCGTGAACATGTATCCCGGAAACCCGGCGTTCCAGGAACGCTTTCAGGCCATCGTCGCCGGCCTGCAGGCCACCGGCGCCTCGCTCATCGACGCCCAGAACCGTGCCCTCGCCGTGCTCGACGCCACGCTGATGCGCCAGGCCGCGATGCAGGCCTACAACGACGCGTGGCTGCTGCTGCTCCTGTCGTTCGTCTGCGTCATCCCGGCCGTGTTCCTCTTGAAGAAGTCGCACGGCCACGCGGGAGCCGTGGACGCGCACTGAGGGAGCTGGCGCGGATCAAGGATCAAGTTAGAAGTTGGAAGCCAGAAGAGGGTTCTGGGACGGAGGATGTCGCCGGCATTGTAGGCGCTCGGCGGCGGCGCGTGCGGCGTCTACTTGCCGGGGAGGAATTCCTGCACGACCGTCACGATGACTTCGCGTGACGCCTCGCCGACGACGAATGGCTTGAAGCGCCAGTGCAGCGTGGCGTCGATGGCATTGGCGTCGAAAGCCGCCCCGGCGCTTCTCGTGATCGAGATGGCGCGCACACAGCCGGTTCGCGCGACGGTGGCATGCATCCACGAGTCGAGTTCGGTGCGTCGACGTCGTTGCCCTTCCGGATAGACCGGACGGACCATCTGGTCGACGGCCGGAGAAAGGTTCACCGGCGGTACCGTCACATCGTTGGGCGCGGGCACGTCGACGGCCGGTCGGTCGACGCACGCGACGACGTCCTTCTGGATGGGCACGAGCACCGTCTGTGGCGCATCGGTGGCGACCGATATCTCGGGATCTGCCAGTAGGAGGTGCGCAAGCGCCGCGGCGGCCGTCGCGCATGGCGTCGGCGTGGTGTCGGGCGCGGTCACGAGGCTGTTGATACGGCCGTCAGGACGGTACGACACGGTCATCGACTCGTATTGATGCCTCTTCGTCGTGCGACATCCGGCCGCTTCGAACACACTCGTCAGCAAACCGGGCCAGAGCACGGGTAACGTCCGCATGGGCGTCTGCACCGACGGGCGGGGTGTCATGGGCTGGCGGGCGACCGGCGGTGACGTCCGGAACGTGGATCCGAGCGCAGCTCGCAAGGCATCGCGCTCAGCGGCCGTGACCCTCGGCAGACGGCCGAGCGGACGCGCTTCGGCCTGATGTGCGGCCGCGGTGGTCTTCAACCACGCGGACCGATCGGGTGTGATCGTCCCCCGCGTTTCCCGGTCGATGATTTCCCGGCCGAACTGTTCCCATGTGAGCGCGCCGACCGTGACGACACCCGGATCGGACAACGCGGCCCCCACGAGGTCATCGTCGATCTGGGTACCCTGGGCCAGCCACTCGATGAGCCGCCATACAGCCGCCTCGCGCACGCCTTCGCGGTCGGACGTCAACGCTGCACGGAAGAACGCGGTGTCAGAAGGCTCGGTGCCGAGATAGTCCCAGATGGCATTCCGAGCAGCGGGCATGGTGATGTTGCGAACGTACGACGCGAACATCTGCGAAGCGAGCGCGGGGACGCGGCGCGCATCAGCACGCAGCACCGGCAGCAAGCGGTACGCCTGATGCCCCATGGCGTCAGCGAGCATCGGGATGACATCCGGCATCTGGTCTGGATGCGCGCGCGCCAGCCACCACGAATACGCGAGCGCGCCGGGGACGCTGGCTTGCGGCAGGTAGCGTTCGACGGCGCTGGTGGCGGCGGGCTCGTCGAGCAGCAGGAGTGAACGAACCTGTTCGCCCGAGACCTGCGCATTCGTCTCGGCCGTGAGTGCTCGTTCAATATCGGGTGCGAGATCGACGATGTGAAGCACGCCGGTCACGCGCGCGGCGACGACGCGGATCGCGGGATCGGGATTGGTCAGGGCGTTCCTGAGAACGCCCGTCATGTCGACTCCGGGCTGATTGGCGAGCAGGACGAGGCTGCCAGCGGTGAGCGGTGACGGAGTCGCCGCGGCGGATTGCGCGCGTGGGCTGGCGGCCACGGTCACGACGAGCATCGCGGCGCCAAGGCCGAGCAGGGCGAGCCGCAGGCGGGAGGGCCGGCGTGCAGTCACGGCCGGCATTGTAGACGAGAGACGCGGCGAGTACGGCGCACAACGCTGATAGAAGGCCGGAACGCCGTCAAGCAGCAGCCAGCCGATCGTTGCGCACAATTGCATGAGCGTGCCTCGTCCGCTGTCCGGTCCCACGTGGACGTCGTGAGACACTGACGCGCATGAACGACATTAGGATCTGGAGAGGGATATCGACGGTCGTCGTGGCCGCGGCCTGCGTCGCCGCCACCCCGTGGAGCGCGTCCGCGCAGATGACGCTCGACGTGGCCGACTACGCCGTGGCGCCCATCACCGGGTCGTTTCAGGGCCGCGGCAACGCGAGCGCGCTCGCGCGCCTCAACTTCTTTCGTCCGGAGCCCGGGCCGAACGGCCGCGTGTTCGTCAACGATCTCAACGGTCCGCTCTACATCCTCGATCCGGCGACGCGCACGTTGACGAAGTATCTCGACTTGAACGGCCGCGACGGCGCGCCCGGCCTCTTCGAGCGATTCTCGTACGCCATCGACCTCGGGAACGGCTTCATCACCTTTCAGTTCGATCCCGACTACCGCACGAACGGCAAGTTCTACACGCTGCATGTCGAGGAGCCGACCGTCGCCGGGTCGCCGGTGCCGAAGCACGCGCATCTGCCGGCACTGAAGACGGCCGGTTACGCGCCGACCGAGGCGGTGAGGGTGCCGGGCGCGTCCGAGCGGGACGTGGTCCTCGTCGAGTGGACCGACACCAACCCGGCGGACACGACCTTCGAGGGCACGGCGCGCGAGGTGCTGCGAATGCAGATCAACACACACCTGCATCCGCCAGCCGACTTGATCTTCAATCCGACCGCGCGCCGCGGCGACGCCGATTGGCGTGTGCTGTACATCGCGTCGGGCGACGGCGGGTCGGGTGAGCAGGCCGATCCGGAGCGGCGGCACAATCCGCAACGGCTCGACACGCTCGTCGGCAAGATCCTGCGCATCGTTCCCGATCCGGCCGAGCACGTGAGGACCAGCACGCTGAGCGCGAACGGCCGGTACCGGATCCCCACCGACAATCCGTTCATGAAAATTCGCGGCGCGCGCGGCGAGGTCTGGGCGCTCGGACTGCGCAATCCGCATCGACTGACATGGGACGTCGACCCGACCGCGCCAGCCAAGGCGCACCTCCTCGTCGCGTCGATCGGCCTCAGTGGATGGGAGTCGGTGTATGTCGTCGAGAAGGGCGCCAACTATGGTTATTCCGAACGCGAGGGGACCACGCGGCTGCTCTCGAACAACGAGGACGGCGATCTGCCAGCCGACGATCGGATTCCCGTGCGGATCTCCGATACGTTGACGCGTGGGACGATCGTGCCGACCTATCCCGTGCTGGAGTACGACCATGCGCACGGCAACGCCATCGGCGGCGGCTTCGTCTATCGCGGCCATCGTCTTCCGGCGCTCCAGGGCAAGTTCGTGTTTTGCGATCTGCTGACCGGCCGCCTCTGGTACGCGGACTACGCCGAGATGCTGGCGGCCGACGACGGCGTGGCGGCAACGGTGGCGGCGATGCACGAGATCTCGATTCGCTGGCGGGCGCCGGGCGCATCGCCGGACGCACCCACACAGGTGTCACCGACGATGCGTCCGGCAATCGCCGCGGGATACGAGGCGCGACGGCGTGCGGTGGGTGACGTTGACGGCGGCCGAGTGCCCGGCCGCGCGGACATCCGCCTGGGCGTCGACGCGAGCGGCGAATTGTATGTCCTCAGCAAGACCGACGGGATGATCCGCGTCGTCACGAACGCGGAGGCGGCGTCGGTGGAGTAGTCGCTGGCGCGTCATCGTCGATAGTCGACGCGCTCCAGCCAGGCGCACCACGCACACGCGGCGGCCACGGCGATGCCGATCGTCACCCACGCCGGCGCGCACACGGCAACGCAGCCGAATGCGGCCGGTACGCCGATGAGCATGCACACGGCGACGACGCGTCTCGCGGCCAGCCGCGTGTGGACGTCGCCGCGCGTCAGGCGCGTGCGCGCGCGGGTCATACGCGGTCCTCGGTGAGTGGGACCACCTGCACCGCGGCGTCCGGCACCGCGCCCAGGAACTTGTCGAGCGTGGACCCGCGCCAGAGCAGTTCCCAGCGCGACCGCGCCGTCTGTCCGAAGATGACGTGCGTGACGCCTTCGCGCTGCGCAAATGCGATCAGCCCTTCGGCCGGCCGCGAGGCTTTCACGCGAACGACCGTCGCGCCGAGGCGTTCAGCTAACCGGATGTTCTCCTGCAGCGCGGTGGCGGTGGCCTCACCGATGCGGTCCGGCTGCTCGTGCGGCGTCTCGACGTAGACCGCGTACCACTTCGAGCCCAGCCGGCCGGCAATGCGTGCGCCCGCACGAATCACGCGCGGGGCGAGCGCGTTCGAGCTCATGCACACCATGACGCGTTCGGGAATCATCGCGGGCTCGAGGCCTTCGCGTGCCCGATCGGTCGCGGCCCGCTCGCCGACTTCGTCCGCGACGGCGCGCAGCGCGAGCTCGCGCAGCGTCGACAGATTGGCCTTGCGGAAGAAGTTGGCGAGGGCCTGTTCGACCTTTTCGTGCCGGTAGATCTTGCCCTCGCGCAGCCGGTGGCGCAGTTCTTCGACCGTGAGATCGACGTTGATGACCTCGTCGGCGCGATCGAGGAACGTGTCCGGCACCGTCTCGCGCACGCGCACGCCCGTGGCGCGCGCGACCGCGTCGTTGAGCGTGTCGAGATGCTGGATGTTGACCGCCGTGAGGACGTGAATGCCCGCGTCGAGCACGTCGAGCACGTCCTGGTAGCGTTTCTGATGACGGCTGCCCGGCGCGTTCGTGTGCGCCAGCTCGTCGATCACCACCGTGTGCGGATGACGCCGGAGGACGGCGTCGACGTCCAGTTCCTCGAGGACGACGCCGCGGTACGCGACCTCGCGTCGGAGCACGATCTCGAGGTCGCCAATCAGCGCCTGAGTCTCCGCGCGGCCGTGCGTCTCGACGAAACCGAGGACCACGTCCACGCCGCGCGCGCGGAGCGCGTGCGCCTCTTGCAGCATCGCGTAGGTCTTGCCGACGCCCGGCGCGGCGCCGATGTAGATGCGCAGGCGAGGGCGATCGTGTGTCGTGAGACGCGCGAGCAGCGCGTCAGCCGTTGGCCGGCGTCCGGACGTCATGGCTCGTCAATTCGGCATGGGATGGGCGTGATCGAGCGCGAGATTGAGCTCGAGGACGTTGACGCGCGGCTCGCCGAAAAAACCGAGCTGACGGCCGTCGGTGTGCGCGGCGACGATCTGGCGGACGTCGGCCTCCGACATGCCGCGCGCCCGCGCGACACGCGGCACCTGAAACGCCGCGGCGGCTGGTGAGAGGTCCGGATCGAGCCCAGACGCCGACGCGGTGACGAGATCGATCGGTACCGGCGCGTTCGGGTTGTCCGTCCGCGCGGCGTCGACCCGAGCCTTCACGGTGTCGATGAGCGTGCGGTTGGTCGGGCCGAGCTGACTGCCGCCAGAGTTCGCGGCGTCGTACGGTGTCGCCGTGGCCGATGGCCGCGGGTGAAAGTAGCCGGGCATGGCGAAGCCCTGGCCGATGAGTCGCGACCCGATGAGTGCGCCATCCCGCTCGACGAGCTGTCCATTCGCTCGATCGGGAAAGGCGATCTGCGCGACCGCTGTGATGCCGAGCGGATACGCGATCCCCAACAGCAGCGTCGTCACGATCGTCATGAGGCACGCGATGCGAATCAGGCTGGCGAACGTCATGTGCGTCTCCTAGGCGAGGTGCAGGACGCCGACGAGGACGTCGATGAGCTTGATCCCGACGAACGGCGCGACGATGCCGCCGAGCCCGTAGATGAGCAGGTTGCGACGCAGGAGCGCGGCCGCGCCCGTCGGCCGATAACGAATGCCGCGCAGGGCGAGCGGCACGAGCGCGACGATGACGACCGCGTTGAAGATGACCGCCGACAGGATGGCGGACTGCGGCGTGCGCAGCCCCATGACGTTCATCGCGCCGAGCACGGGATAGGTCGCCAGGAACATCGCGGGAATGATCGCGAAGTACTTCGCCACGTCGTTCGCAATCGAGAACGTCGTCAGCGCGCCGCGCGTGATGAGCAGTTGTTTGCCGATCTCGACGATCTCGATGAGCTTTGTCGGATTCGAGTCGAGATCGACCATGTTGCCGGCCTCTTTGGCCGCCTGCGTGCCGGTGTTCATCGCCACGCCGACGTCGGCCTGCGCGAGCGCCGGGGCGTCGTTCGTGCCGTCGCCGGTCATCGCGACGAGCTTGCCGTTGCCCTGCTCGCGCTTGATGAGCGCCATCTTGTCTTCGGGCGTGGCTTCGGCGAGGAACTCGTCGACGCCCGCTTCGGCGGCGATGGCGGCGGCCGTGCGCGGGTTGTCGCCGGTGATCATCACGGTCGTGATCCCCATGGCGCGAAGCGCCGCGAATCGCTGCCGCATGCCGCCCTTCACGACGTCCTTGAGATGGACGACGCCGAGCGGACGGCTTCCATCGGCCACGACCAGCGGCGTGCCGCCGGCGCGCGCGATGCGATCGACGATGGCGTCGAGCTCGGCTGGCACCGTGCCGCCGTTGGCAGCGACGTAGGTCGCGATGGCTTCGGCGGCCCCTTTCCGGATCGCGCGGCCATCGAGATCGATGCCCGACATGCGCGTGTGCGCGGAGAACGGGATGAACGTCGCGTCCTTGTCGGCGAGGTCGCGGCCGCGGAGACCGTGTTGTTCCTTGGCGAGGACGACGATCGAACGGCCCTCCGGCGTTTCGTCGGCGAGCGAGGCGAGTTGCGCGGCATCGGCCAGCTCGACGTCCGTCACGCCGCTCAGCGGCACGAACGCGGTCGCCTGACGATTGCCCAGCGTGATCGTCCCCGTCTTGTCCAGGAGCAGCGTGTGCACGTCACCCGCCGCTTCGACCGATCGGCCCGACATGGCGAGCACGTTGTGCTGAATCAACCGGTCCATGCCGGCGATGCCGATGGCCGAGAGCAGCCCGCCGATGGTCGTCGGGATCAGGCAGACGAGGAGCGCGATCAACACGAACAGCGTCTGCGGCGCGCCCGAGTAGATGGCGAACGGCTGCAGCGTCACGACGGCGACGAGAAAGACGATCGTGAGGCCCGCCAGCAGGATGTTCAGCGCGATCTCGTTCGGCGTCTTCTGGCGTTCAGCGCCCTCGACGAGCGCGATCATGCGGTCCAGAAACGTGTGGCCGGGATCGGAGGTGACGCGTACCCTGATCCAGTCCGAGAGGACGCGCGTGCCGCCGGTGACCGCGGATCGATCGCCGCCAGACTCGCGGATGACGGGCGCCGACTCGCCGGTGATGGCCGATTCGTCGACCGAGGCGACACCGCTGACGATCTCGCCATCGGCGGGAATGACTTCGCCAGCGCGCACGAGGACGACGTCACCTTTCTGCAGGCTCGCGGCCGGCACCTGCTCGAAGCGGTCTTCGGCGAGGGCGCGGTTGGCGATGGCGTCGGTCCGCGCCTGGCGCAAGGTGTCGGCCTGCGCTTTTCCACGTCCTTCGGCCATGGCCTCGGCGAAATTCGCGAAGAGCACCGTCAGCCAGAGCCACGCCGTGATCTGGAATTCGAACAGCAGATCGCCGCGCGATCCGAGCGCGTCCTGCACGAGCCGCCACGTCGTCAGCGCGCTGCCGACTTCGACGACGAACATGACGGGATTCTTCGCCATCGTCCGTGGATCGAGCTTGCGGACGGCGCCGGCGATGGCCTTTCGGACGATCGTCGGGTCCCACAGGGATCGAGACTGCGTGTGTCCGTGCGTCGCCATCAGAAGACCTGCCCGCTCTGCATGAGGAAGTGCTCGACGATTGGTCCAAGGCTCAAGGCCGGAAAGAACGTGAGTGCGCCGACGATCACGATCACGCCGACGAGAAGCGCGGTGAACAGCGGCGTCGTGACGGGGAAGGTGCCGAGCGACGGCGGCACCGGCTTCTTGCGGCTGAGGCTGCCCGCCATGGCGAGCGGCGGCACGATCATGAAGAACCGGCCGACGAGCATCGCCAGCCCGATCGTCGTGTTGTACCAAGGCGTGTTCGCGTTCAGGCCGCCGAACGCCGATCCGTTGTTGGCTGCGCCCGACGAGTACGCGTAGAGGATCTCGGACAGACCGTGCGGTCCGTGGTTGAGGATGCTCGACGTCCCCACGCCTGGCGAGACCGACGCCACGGCCGTGAGCGTCAGGATGACCAGCGAGAAGACGAGCACCGTGAGCATCGCCATCTGCACCTCGAATGCCTGGATCTTCTTGCCCAGGTATTCAGGCGTGCGGCCCACCATGAGACCGGCGATGAACACGGACAGCACGACGTAGACGATCACGCCGTAGAGGCCGGCGCCGACGCCGCCGAAGACGACTTCGCTCAACTGCAGGTTCGCGAGCGGCACGAGCCCGCCGATGGGCGTGAACGAGTCGAGCCAGCCGTTGATGGCGCCGCAACTGGCATCGGTCGTCGCCGTGGAGAAGAGCGCGGTGTCGGCGATGCCGAAGCGCACTTCTTTCCCTTCCATGTTGCCGCCCGAGGACCACGCCGTCGTCGTCTGATCCGCGCCCGTTGTCGCCAACAGGGGATTGCCGTGTGCTTCCGCCCAGTAGGCCACCGTGACCCCGGCGAGGAACAGCACGGCCATGGCTGCCCAGATGGCCCAGCCGTGACGCCGCGATCCCGTCATCGATCCGAGCGTGTAGGTCAGGCCCGCCGAGATCGCGAAGATGCCGAGCATCTCGAGGAAGTTGGTGAGCGGCGTGGGGTTCTCGAACGGGTGCGCGCTGTTCGCGTTGAAGAACCCGCCGCCGTTCGTGCCGAACTGCTTGATGATTTCCTGCGACGCCACGGGTCCTTGCGCGATGACCTGCGTCGCGCCTTCGACGGTCCGCGCCGTGTCGTACGGTCGAAGATTCTGAACGACGCCTTGCGACACGAGGAACAGCGCGCCGACGATGGCGATGGGCAACAGCACCCAGAGCGTGGCGCGAACGAAGTCGACCCAGAAGTTGCCGAGCGTCTCTCGCTCGCGCTGCGCGATGCCGCGGATGACGGCAATCGCCACGGCGATGCCCGTCGCCGCCGACACGAAGTTCTGGTAGGCGAGGCCGGCCATCTGCGTGAAGTAGCTCATCGTCGACTCGCCGGCGTACCCCTGCCAGTTCGTGTTCGTCGCGAACGACGCGGCCGTGTTGAAGGCGAGGGCGGGCGCGACGCCTCCGAACCGCTGAGGGTTCCAGGGCAGCACGCCTTGCAGGCGCTGCATGGCGTACAGCACGAGCATCGAGACGCCGCTGAAGAGCAGCACCGCGATGGTGTACTCCGTCCATCGCATCTCGCGGCGGTCGTCGACGCCCGTGACGCGATAGATGAGCCGTTCGATGGGCCGCAGCAGCGGATCGAGCCACGTCCGCTCGCGCGTGAACACACGCGTCATGTACGCGCCGAGGATCGGCGTCACGACCAGGACCGCCAGCAGGAAGCCCGCGATCTGCAGCCAGCCGTTCGTCGTCACGTCAGAACTTCTCCGGTCGCAGCATCGCGACAATGAGGTACGCCAGCAGCACGAGGCTGACGATCACGCCGATGACCGAGTCCACGTCCATGGTTCACCTCACCGCATCAGGCGATCGCAGAACGCCACGTAGCCGATGGCGACGACGAAGAAGAGCACCGACAGGCCGACGAACACGAGATCGAGCACCGCGCACCTCCGAGCCATCCGGCATCTGCAGCCAGGATAGGAAGGCCGACTTGAAACGGGGCTCAAAGGTGGCTGAAGAAGTCCTGAGAACGCCCGGCGGCGGGCGCTGCGTGCGGTGGGTGTGGGCCGACGCGCTGGCGCGTCAGGCGCGTTGCGGCGAGGCGGATTCGTCGGTGACGAGGCGATAGCCGACCCACGGTTCGCTCAGGAGATATCGAGGCGTGGTCGGATCGGGTTCGATCTTCCTGCGGAGTTGCGCCACGAGCGTCCACACGTGTTCCGGCTGCTCGACGGCGTGCGGTCCCCAGATGGCTTTGAGGATCGCGCGGTGCGTCAGCACGCGGTCGTGGTTGCGCGCGAGGAGCGCGAGCAGTTCGAACTCCTTCGGCGTCAGCCGAATCTCGACGTCGCCGCGGACCACGCGCCGCCGGTCGTAGTCGATGGTGAACGGCCCCATCTCGAGCCGTCCGCTCGTCGCGTCGTCGTCCGCGCGGACGCGGCGCAAGGCCACGCGGATGCGCGCGAGCAGTTCTTCGGGCCCGAAGGGCTTCGTCACGTAGTCGTCGGCGCCGAGATCGAGCGCGTCGACTTTGTCGGACTCCGCGCTTCGCGCCGAGAGCACGATGATGGGCACGCCGGACGCCGCGCGGAGACGGCGGCAGACTTCCGTCCCGTCGAGATCGGGCAGGCCAAGATCGAGGACGACGAGGTCCGGCTGCTCCTCGGCGGCCATCTCGAGCGCGTCGTGTCCTGTCGCTGACACGCTGACGTCGTAGCCGCGCGTCCGGAGCAGCGGACGAACCGCACGCTGAATGGCGATTTCATCGTCGACGAGCAGAATGCGAGGCCGCGGCTTCATCCCGGCTCCTCGTCCTGCGCTCTGATCTCAGCCGGCACGACGATGGTGAACACCGCGCCGCCGTTCGGGTCGTTCTCGGCCCAGATCCGGCCCTGTGCGGCAGCGAGCAGGCCACGTGCGATCCACAGACCCAGCCCCGTGCCCGACGCGCGCGTACGTACCGCGTCCGGGCCGCGGTAGAAGCGCTCGAAGACGCGCGGCAGATCCGCGGGCGTCAGGCCCGGTCCGTGGTCGTGTACGCCGATCACCAGTCCTTCATCGCTCAGGTGCGAGCGGACGTCAATCGTCGAGTCCAGTGGCGCGTACTGCGCGGCGTTCTCGAGCACATGCGCGAGGGCGGCGGCGACGAGGCGTGGATCGAGTCTGACGGGACGGTCCGCCTCCACCTGGACGTCAACGACGTAGCGGCGAAGCACCTGTTCCACTTGATCGCGCGCGGCCGCGACGATCTCGGACGGATACGCCCAGCGCGGCGCGGCGGCGACCGCGCCCGCGTCGATGCGCGCCATGTCGAGGATGTCCTGGAACAGCCGCGACAGCCGCTCGGCTTCAGCGAGAATCAGCTCGCTCTGCTCCTCACGCTCGTGGGGCGCGAGTGACGCATTTTTGATGTTGTTCGCGGCAACGCGGATGGTCGTGAGCGGCGTGCGCAGGTCATGACCGAGCGAGGCGAGGAGCGCCGTCTTCAGCTCTTCGCGCTCGCGCGTCCGCTCGGCGGTGGTGCGTTCTTCGAGCAACCGCACGCGCTCGATCGCGAGCGAGACGACGCCCGCGAGCGCGTCGAGCGTTCCGGCCTCGATCGGCCGGCCGACGGCGGCCAGGACGCCGATCGGCTTGCTGCTGGCGCGCAGCGGGACGATGCGCACGGTCGTGTCCCCGACGACCATCGTCGTGTGGCCGGCGTACGTGCGCGCGTGGGCGTCGAACTCCAGGCGTGCGCCAGCGGCGGCGAACGCGACGTCGAGCTGACGCGCGTCGAGAGACAGGGGACGAGCACCGGCGCTGTGAATTTCCCACTCGTCGTCGCGTGGGAGAGCGATGGCCACTGAAGTGAGATCGAAGCGGCGTCCGACGGCGCGCGCGAGCACGTCGAGCGCGTCGGGGCCGTCGGCGACGACGAGCACGTCGCGGCTCAGGTCGAACAGCCGCGCGAGCTCGTCGCGTCGTGCCACGGCCTCGTCGGTGCGCGTGTGTGCCACGGCGGACAGATGGCTGGCGACGAGGCTCACGGTCAGGAAAGCGAAGAGGGCGACCCAGTTCTGCGGATCGGCAATCGTCAGCGTGCCGGACGGCGGCAGGAAGAAGAAGTTCAGCGCGAGCATGGCCGCGATGGACGTGACCACCGCAACCGCCAATCGAGACGTGGCCGCGACGAGCAGGACGACGAGCAGAAACGTCGTCGACACCGTCGCCGTGTTCGACTCGTGGAGCACGCGAGCATAGACGAGCGTCACGGCCGCGATCGCGGCGAGCCCGGCGACGAGATGCGCCACGTCGAGTCTCACTCGATCGCGCGAGGCCATGGGCGCGGAATGTAGCACGAAGCGCGCGACTCTTCTGATTGCGAGCCGCGTTCGCGCCACATTCGCACGACGCGACCAGGCGAACGGATCGTGTCCTACTAGCGTTCAGCCCGCACGACGTACAGCCGCCGCTCGCCGCTCGTCTCGAGTTCGGTGACCGGCAACGACACGACGTACTGCTGAAGATCGGTTGATGCGGTCGTGGTATTGACCACGATGTAGCGGATGCCGGACCGGGCGAGGAACGCCGACGCCGTGGCGCGGCTTTCGTCGATGAGCTCGGGCTCGACGACCTCGCCGGCCGAAAGACGCAGCAGCACGCTGAGGAAGGGCGATTGCAGCAAGCGTGGGACGAGCGTGGCGGGCAGGCGTGCGACGAAGCCGCCGACCATCGGCTTGCCGTCGAGCGTCTGGTAGTAGAGCGCGCGCGCGTCGAATGCGCCCAACTCGCCGAAGCCGTCGCGAACGCCGAACGGGACGTCCAGCACGGCGCCCGCCGGACTCGCCGCCAGCGTCGCGTAGAGCGGTGGACGATCTGGTGTGTAGGTCGGAAACGGCGCCGGGAGAAAGTCGGCGAGCACGAGCGCGCCGACAATCGCGATGACCGCGCGGCGTCGCGCCCAGACCGATGCCATGCCCATTGCCAGAAGGACGGCCATCGCGAGATAGACCATGACCATCGCGCGTCCCGGCATGCGCGCGTTGTCGACAATCGGAATGAAGCGGACGAGCGCTGCTGGCAGATACAGTCCGGTGTTCCATCCGAGGACCATCAACGACGGTCCCAGCGCCCAGATGAAGAAGACGACGGCCACGACGCGCCAGAACGTCGCGTCAGCACGTCGTCGCCATCCCGCGCGTGTGAGAACGAGGGCGACGATCACCGCGATCCCCGGCCAGGCAATGGCTTCGATGACGTCCATGTGCATCGCCGCGTACACGTACCGGACGGCCGTGCCCCACACCGGATGAAAGGGATTGCCCGCAACCAGACTCGCCAGGTCGACGCCACCTGGCGCGCTTCGCCATCGGTACTGTTGCGTCGCGTAGTCGCCGCTCGCGAGCACGTGCCAGGCCCCGGCAAGGAGCGGCAGGGCGACGACCGCGGAAGTCACCGCCATGATGACGAGCCATGACAAATCGGCGAGTGGCGTCGCTGACGTGGAGACGCGCACGCGCGGCACGACTCGCCAGCGCCGCCAGAGCCAGACGAGGCCCACCACCCATGCGGCCGTACGGACGTTGAGGCCGTGCGTCGCGGAGACGGTTGTCGAGCCGAGGCGAAACGTGCCGCCGCCGGTCACCGCAATCAGCACGACCACAGCGGCGAAGACGATCGCCGCCACGCCCAACCACCAATCCACGAACGTTGCGCCCGCAGACGAGCGTCGCGACCACGAGACGTTCAGCCACCGGACGCCGAGCGCACAGACGACGAACACGCCGAGATAGACCACGTAGTAGTAGTCCGTGTACGCGGTGACGGCGAGCACGACGCCCACGACTGCCGCGCGTGCGACCGACGGCCGCTCGACGAGCCGCAGCCAGGTCAGCGCGAAGAGCGGCAGCGGCCACGCGGACGTCAGGTTGAAGTGTCCGTGCAGGTGCGCGGCGATGTAGGGTGAGGCGGCGAAGATCACGCCGGCGACGATCGACGCCGTGCGGTGCTTCGTCACGTGCCAGGCGAGAAGGTACGTGCAGAAGCCGTTCAACGCGAGTGACGCGAGGATGACGACGTTTTCGGCGGTGATGATCGACAGCGGCGCGAGCAGCGTGGCGCCGGCGAACGCATTGAGCGGCGTGAAGGTGTCGAGCGCGAGGCTCGTGCCGAACGGATAGAACAGGAAGCTCGTCTGGAAGACGCGGGCCACCGGCGAGGCGAGGGCGTATCGCATCCACCAAAAATTCCAGAGGAACGTCAGGTTGTCGCCGGCGTCGGCACCGGGCACCGCCGTCGTCAGATGCCGCGCGAGCGGCCAGGAGAACGCGACGGCGAGAAGCAGGAAGCCGGCGGCAACAGCAGCGTGCGTCGCGAAACGCACGCCCGCGCCGCGGCGTCCAGCCGCGAGATCACTGGCCACCGTGTCCTTCCTGCAGGCGCTGAGGGGGCGCGGAGGGCATCATCCGCGCCGTACGTCGGGTTCACCTTAGCGGGTTGCCGGCACGCTGCCCATACCCGCCGGTAGTGTAATGATGTGATGTCGCGGGCTCGCCGGCCCGCGTTACACTCCGCGTTTCGATGACCCTGACAGCACGCCGCGCGCTGGGAACGGCGGGATTTGGTGTGGCCATGTGGCTCGCCGCGGCCGGCGGGCAGGCCGCGACGCCTGCCCAGAACGGTCCGCCCGCGGCGTCCGTTTCGGCTGCCGGACCGACGGTCACGCTGCGGATGATCGTCGTGAGCTCGCCCGATGCCGCCGACCGCGCGACGGGTCGCCTCGACCGCGGCGAGCTCTTCGCCGACGTGGCGCGCGACGAGTCGACGGCGGCCAATGCCGCGAGCGGGGGATGGCTCGGCTCGCAGCGGCTGTCCGAGCTCCGGCCCGAAGTGCGCCGTGCGCTCGAGGGCGTGGCGCCTGGCCATCGCACGTCCGTCGTTCGCATTCCGACCGGCTACGCGATCTTCGAGGTCGAGCCCGAGGCCGCGTCAGGCGGCAGCGTGGGCGTCGATCGCGCGCTCGCCGCATCGGGCACCATTCGCTACGTCTACGATTTCAGCGGCTTCAGCGAAGCGCGAGTCGCGCTGCTCCTCGAGACCGGACGCCGGCCGGATTGGAACGCGGGGCCGCGCGCGATTTGTGATGCGCGCACCACTTCGCTCGCGTCGACCTATGCGACCGTGTCGGCGTTCCTCGCGCCGTCGAACCAGACCGCGCTCGATGGCCAGGCGCCCGTCGACGTGCTCCAGCTCATCGTCGGCCTCGGCGCGCTCGATGCGTACGAAGGGCGTCTGGCCGAGTCGATCGCGCACTACGAGGACGCGTATCGCTATGCGACGGCGCACGTGCCCGATGCCGCACTCCCGCTCCAGGAAGCGCTCGGCGTCGCGTACCTCCAGAAGGCTGGGATCGACAATCACGTCTTCGAGCGCCCGGAGGACTACTGCCTGCTGTTCGTCAAGCCTGGCCCGCCGTATCCGCACACCGAAGACTCCGAGCAGGCCATCGCGCACTTCGAGCAATATCTTGCGGCGAGGCCGGATGATCTCGAAGTGCGCTGGCTCCTGAACCTCGCCTATCGCACGACCGGCGGCTATCCGAATCGCGTGCCGCGCGCGTTCCTCATTCCGCCGTCCGCGTTGCAGTCGGCGAGTCCCGTGGGCCGCTTCGTCGACGTCGCGCCTCAGGCCGGCCTGGATCACGTCGGCGAGGCCGGCGGCGTCATCGTCGATGACCTTTCGGGTACCGGGCGCTTCGACGTCATCACGTCGACGATGGACAGTTGTGGTTCGGTACGGATGTTCGCCAACAACGGCGACGGGACGTTCACCGATCGCACGCGCGAAGCCGGCCTCGCTGACGAGCTCGGCGGGCTGAACATCGTCGCGGGCGACTACGACAACGACGGGTGTCTCGATCTCCTCGTGCTGCGCGGTGGGTGGGAGCAGTTGCCGCAGCCGTTGTCGCTGCTCCACAACGACTGTCATGGCACGTTCACGAACGTGACCGCGGCAGCCGGGCTGACGACACCGAGCGTGACACAAACGGCGGTGTGGACGGACATCGACAACGACGGCTGGCTCGATCTGTTCGTCGGCAACGAGAACGCGCCGGCCGAGCTGTTCCACAACACCGGCCATGGCACGTTCGAGAACATCGCAAAGGCCGCCCGCGTCGATCGCATCGCCTACACGAAGGGCGTCACGGCCGGCGACTACGACAACGACGGCTATCCGGACCTCTACGTCTCGAACTACGGCGACACGAACTTCCTCTATCACAACAATCGCAACGGCACGTTCACCGAGGTCTCGCGCGCGGCCGGCGTGACCGGCACGCCGACCGGGTTCGCGACCTGGTTCTTCGACTACGACAACGACGGCTGGACGGATCTCTTCGTCACGAGCTACGTCTCGTCGGTCGACGAGATGGTGCGCGACGATCTCGGCGTCCCGCACAACGCGACGACGATGAAGCTGTATCGCAATCGAGGAAACGGCACGTTCGAGGACGTGTCGCACGCGATGGGACTCGACCGCGTGCTGATGCCGATGGGATCGAACATCGGTGACATCGACAACGACGGCTATCTGGACATGTATCTGGGCACGGGGGCGCCGTCGTACGCGGCGCTGCAGGGCAGCCGGCTCCTGCGCAACGATGGCGGCCGCCGCTTCGTCGACATCACGGCAGCGTCGGGGACGGGCGAATTGCACAAGGGGCATGGCGTGGCGTTCGCGGATCTCGACAACGACGGCGACGAGGACCTCGTCTTCAAAGTCGGCGGCGCGACGCCAGGCGACGCACACGCCATGCGGCTGTTCGAGAATCCCGGCGATGGCGGCGAGTGGATCGCGGTCAAGCTCGCCGGCACGAAGACGAACCGGTCTGCGGTGGGCGCGCGCATCACGGCCACGATTCGGACGCGCGACGGCCACACACACGCCGTCTATCGCACCGTCGGGCAGGGCGGTTCGTTCGGCGTCTCGCCGCTCGAGCAGCACATCGGCCTGGGACGGAACGTCAGGCGCGTGGATCTCGACATCGCGTGGCCGGTCAGCGGTACGCGGCAGCACTTTGGAGACGTCGGCGTGAATCGCTGGTTAAGGATCGAGGAAGGCGACGCACACGTGACCCGTGTGTCGCGCAAGCCGCTTCGTCTCGGCGGCGCGCGGAGGGCGCGATGACGGGACGGACACGCGTGTCAAGGTGTCTTGGACTCGCGATAGCGGCGATCGCGATCAGCCTCAGTGCGCACGTCGCCCGCGCGCAGACCCCGACGCGCTATCAGGCCATGGGCTTGGTGCTGGCCGTCGACGCGGCGCACCAGACGTTCATCGCGTCGATCGATCGCGTCCCCGGCTTCATGGACGCGATGAGCATGCCGTTCCACGTCCGCGACGCTCACGACCTCACGGGCGTCGCCCCCGGCGCGTTCGTGGACTTCACGCTCGTCGTCGGCGCCGACGCCTCGTACGCCGAAAGCATCCACGTGCGGCGTACCGGCAGCCTGGAACAGGATCCACTCATCGCTCGACGACTGTCGGTCATGCGTCAGGTCGCGAGCGGCCGCACGCCGGCGGTGCTCCCGATCGGCGCGCACGTCCCGAACTTTCATTTGATCGATCAGAACAGCCGTCCGGTCTCGTTGTCCGAGTTCGCGGGCAAGGTCGTTGCCATCAATTTCATGTACACGACCTGCCAGCTCCCCGATTTCTGCCTGCGCATCGTCAATCACTTCGGCGCGCTGCAGAAGCGGTTCGCCGCCGATCTCGGCCGCGATCTGATCTTCCTGACGATGAGCTTCGATCCGATTCGCGATCAGCCCGACGTGCTCGCCCGTTATGCGGCGCAGTGGTCGCCGAATCCGGACACGTGGCACTTCCTGACTGGCCAACCCGATGAAGTCGAACGCGCGCTCGAGGCATTCGGTGTGGCGGCGTTCCCCGATGAAGGCCTGATGGACCACTCGCTGCACACGGTCGTCATCACTCGCGACGGCACGCTCGCGGCGAACGTCGAAGGCAATCAGTACACGTCCGACCAGCTCGGCGATTTGATCGCGCGCGTGCTGGGCAGCCGGCCCGCACGGTGATCGGATGCGATCGTCCTCAACGTCGTCTGTCGACGTCGGTTCGCTTGCGTTCGACCTCGGCGACCTTGCGGTCGAAGGCCGCCTGCGCGACGTAACTCCATTCCGCTTCGCGCGTGGGCGGCACGAGATCACGGCTGCCGCCGAAGCGATGCGCAACGCGGCTGGCCGACACGAGCGCGTGCGTCAGGCCGTGGCGCTGGAGCTGATAGGCGTACCAGTTGTCCTGGAACCAGGCGGGGAAGTCGTCGGGGAAGAGCGCATCGAAGCCGATGCGCTCTTCGACGTCGCAGCGGAAGACCAGCGCCCATCCGGTGAGCTCGTAACTCGGTCGATAGCCGAGGCGATAGAGATCGTGCGGCGGCGCCATCCATGCATCGTGATAGCCGGGGCACCACGGACTCACTGAGTCGAACCGTGCGAGCGCCTCGGCGAGCGGCGGCCAGAAGCCTGGCTGGAAGATCAGGTCGTTGTTGAGAATCGCAACGGCATCGCCGTGCGTCTCCGCGGCATCCCAACCGAGACGAAGAAAGCGGTTGTAGTGAAAGGGTTCGTCGACCACGACGATCTGACAGCGATCGTCGCCATATCGATCCCGCGGCGACTGTTCGACGACGACGACGTGCCAGTCGGCGCCGCCATGGGCGCGGAGCGACCGCAGGCAGTCGCACGTCATCTGATAGTGGACATCCGTCCGTGCGTTCGACAGGACGATCGCGGACACGCTGCGCACGGGGGATCGGGCGGGCATCGACGGACGTGGCGTCATGCGAGCGAGCCGGTACCGCGCGGCAGGGCCGCGTCGACGTGATCTGTGTGTGTCGATGTCGCCTGTCGTGCCGGCAGCCTGGTTTGCGCGAACGCCGCGTTGGCTGCGATGCGCGGACGTTCGGCCTCGGGCAGCGCCGCGTCGGTGAGGAGCGCACTCCAGAGCGACAGGCTTTCGACGTACCGGCCGGCCTCGTACGCCGCGAGCGCGCACTCGTCGCGAAGCGCCCAGGCGTAGACCGTCGCATCGAGGAACAGGCCGTGCGCCGGCTTCACGATCGTGAGCGCCTGCTGTGCGAGTGTCCAACCGCAATCGGTCATCCCGTAGTGGCGGCAATAACGCATGGCTGCGTGCAGCGCCTCGGCGCGGGCGGGCAGCGTCTCGTGCGCCAGGAGATAGACGTCGACGACGTCGTGCGGCTCGCAGGCGAGCTGCTCCATCATCCGAGCGACGCCGAAGAGACTGAGATAGACCTCTTCCACCCATCCGCTGCGGCGCGCGCGGGCGCGGTAGGCGGCCAGCGCCGGAATCCATTCGCCGGCCAGCTCATGGCAGCGCGCTTGATAAAAACGATATCGCGCGGCGAGCGACTGGTCCGTTTCGCTCGTTGCTGCCGCCGCGAGCACGCGCGCATCGTCGGCGTACTTGTGGGGGTTCGTGTTGCGCGCGCCGTCCTGACGCGCGTCGATGCGCAGGCCGGCCGCCGTGGCGCGTGTCGCGCCGGCGGGGATCTCGAGGAACTCGTGGAGCACGCCGCGATAGCGCATCGCGAGTCGATTGCGCCAGAGCTGCGGCCTCGCGTACTCGAGCGTGCCGCACCGGATCGCGACGTCGTACACGTCCGCGTCGAGCGCCTGCTTCCACGCCGCGGGCTCGATCGTCCCGTCAATCGCGAGCACGTCGTCGGCGTCGAGCATCAGGCAGTAATCGATCCACGTCATCTCGCGCAGCGCGGCGATCGCCGTGGTCCGGTTGCTGCCGAAGTCGCGCCACGCGTCGTGCTGCACGACACCTGGAAGATCGTGATCGGCGAGGAATGCGCGAACGACGTCAGGCGTGCCGTCGGTCGAGCCGGTGTCGACCACGAGCACGTAGTCGATGAGCGGCCGGGCACTCTCGAGGCAGCGTCGCAGGATGTGGGCTTCGTCCTTGACGATCAAACAAAGACCGATGGTGGATGGTCGGTCGTGCGTCACGGGAGATGTCGCGTCAGCGGGAAGCGCGCGCATCATAGCACGCCGTTGAAAGGGCGCCGTTGGCTCAGCGAATAGCACGTAAGCGCCGCCGGAATGGCGCCAACCGCTGTGGTATCGTGATCGGCTCATGGCCACGCGTGCGCTGATTACAGGGATAACGGGCCAGGACGGATCGTATCTCGCCGAGCTGCTGCTCGATCAGGGGTACGAGGTGTACGGACTCGTACGCCGGCTGTCGGCGTCCAACGCCTGGCGCATCGAGCACTTGCTCGAGCGCGTCACGCTCATCCCCGGCGATCTGCTCGATCAGTTGTCACTCATCCGCGTGCTCGAGCGCGTGCGGCCGCGCGAACTGTACAACCTCGCGGCGATGTCCTTCGTGCCGGCGTCGTGGGATCAGCCGATGCTGACCGGCGAGTTCAACTCGCAGGCCGTCACCCGCGTGCTCGAAGCCGTGCGCGTCGTCGATCCCGGCGTCCGCATCTACCAGGCCTCCTCGTCGGAGATGTTCGGCAAGGTGCGCGAGGTGCCGCAGCGCGAGACGACGCCATTCTATCCACGGAGTCCGTACGGCGTCTCGAAGGCGTTCGCGCACTACATCACGGTCAACTACCGTGAGAGTTACGGGCTGTTCGCCGTCTCGGGCATTCTCTTCAACCACGAATCGCCGCGGCGCGGCATCGAGTTCGTCACGCGCAAGGTCACCGACGGCGTGGCGCGCATCAAGCTGGGACGTGCCGCCGAACTTCGGCTCGGCAATCTGGCCGCCCAGCGTGACTGGGGCTTCGCCGGCGACTACGTGCGCGCGATGTGGCAGATGCTCCAGCAGGATGCCGCCGACGACTACGTCATCGCGACCGGCGTCAGCCATTCGGTGGAGGATCTCGTGCGCGTCGCGTTCTCGCACGTCGGCCTCGACTGGCGCGCGTACGTGAAAGAAGATCCCGCGCTGCTCCGGCCGGCAGAGGTCGATCACCTGATTGGCGACGCGTCCAAGGCGCGGCGCGTGCTCGGGTGGACGCCGACGGTCGACTTCGAGGCGCTCGTCCGTATGATGGTCGACGCCGATCTCGAGCGGATCGGCCGGATTCCCCCGCAGTAGCCCGCGACGTTTCCCGGCGGATCGGCCCGGTCCGGCGCGCCGGCGCCGGCCGTGCTACACTCGTGTCATCGGGCTGACCGGCCGGTCAGTCCGTTAGCCCCATGAGTTCACCGGCCCGCCGAACCAAGGCCCATGTCGTCTCTGATTTCCGCCGTGCGCAGATCCTGCAGGCCGCGCGGCAGAGCGTGATCCGCCACGGGATTGCCGCGACGACCGTCGACGGTATCGCCCGCGCGGCCGGCGTCGCCAAGGGGACCGTCTACCTGTACTATCGATCGAAGGACGACATCCTGCGCCAGCTCGTGGGCCAGGATCTCGCGGAGTTCCAGCAGGACACGGTGCCCGGCATCACCGGTCCCGGCACCGTCGATGCGCGGCTCGGCGCGTTCTTCCACGCGACGCTCGCGTTCTTCGAGCGCCATCGGGACTTCCTGGATCAGTGCCAGATCGAGATGAGCCTCGAGGTCCGGCGCAAGGCGCGGCAACGCGTGGGGCTCGTCTTCGCCGCGCAGGTCGATGCCTGGCGCGAGGCACTGGCGACGGCCGCGCGCAGCCGTCGCGTGCGCACGGTCGATGCCGACGGCGCCGCCCGCGCGATCGTCAGCTTCGCACACGGGCTCGCCGTCCAGCGCCTGCGCGGTTGGTGTACGGCGCCGATCGACACCTCGGTCGATCGCGCGACCACGCTCATTTGGCAAGGACTCGTCCGACGATGACCCCACGTTCGTTTGTCGTTCCCCTGATCGCCCTGTTGGTGGCGCCCGCGGCCGCCCGCGCACAGGGCACGGCGCCGCCCGCCTCGCTGCTCCACGGCGTGCCGGGCCAGGCGACGCCGACCGCCGAGCCGCTGCCCCTGTCGCTCGCCGACGCCGTGCACCGCGGGCTCGATCACAACCTCGCCGTGATCGTGCAGGAGCAGCAGGTCGCGACCGCTGGCAGCGAGCGGCTGCGCGCGTTGAGCGATCTCCTGCCGCACGCCGACGTCAGCGTCACCCAGAGCACGCAGGTCCTCAACACGGCCGCGTTTGGCTTCAACGGGTTCGGCGGCCTGCCCAATCTCATCGGTCCATTCGGCGTGTTCGACGCGCGGCTGCGCGTGTCGGCGCCGCTCGTGGATCTGAACGCGCTCCACGCGCTGCAGTCCGAGCGCGCGGCCGACCGGGCGGCCCAGGCCGATCTCGGAGACGTGCGCGAGACGGTCGTCCTGGCCGTCGGCAACGTCTATCTCGAGGCGCGCGCCGACCAAGCGCGCGTGGCCGCGGCGCAGGCGCAGGTGACCACCGCCGACGCGCTCGTCCGGCTCGCCGAGGATCAGAACGCCGCCGGCCTCGTCGCGCGCATCGACGTCGTCGGTCAGCAGGTGCAACAGCAGTCGGCGCGTGCGGCGCTCATCCGCGCCGAGAACGCGCTCGCCAAGCACGAGCTGCAGCTCGCGCGCGCGATTGGACTGCCGGCTGGCCAGGCCATCACGTTGACGGACACGACGGCCTTCAGCCCGGCGCCGGACGTCGAGCTCGATGCCGCGGTGACCGAAGCCACGGCGCACCGCAGCGATCTGAAAGCGGCGCGCGCACGCGCCGAGTCGGCGCGTGCCGATCGCGCGGCCGCCGTGGCCAAGATGCTGCCGAGCCTGTACGTGAACGCCGACGTCGGCACGCTCGGCAACACGGCCGCGGGATCGCTGCGCACCTACACGGTCGCGGCCAGCGTGCGCGTGCCGGTGTTCGAGGGCGGCGCCAATCGCGCGGGCATCGCGCGCGCCGACGCGCTCGTCAAGCAGCGCGAGGCGGAGCTCGCCGACGTCGAAGCCGGCGTTCGCTACGAAATCTCCGAAGCGCTGCTCGATCTCAAAGCGGCGGCCGCGGCCGTCGACGTCGCGCGACAGCAGCAGACGCTGGCGCAGGACGAGCTTCGGCAGGCGCAGGACCGCTTCCAGGCCGGCGTCGCGACGAGCGTCGAGCTCGTGCAGGCGCAGGACGCGGTCGCGCGCGGGAGCGAGCAGTACATCGAGAGCGTCTACGAGCACAATCTCGCGAAAGCGGGGCTCGCCCGCGCGCTCGGCGAAGTCGAAAGCCGATTTCTGGATCTGGTCGGAGGATCACGATAGATGGCCATCCCCTTGTTGGGCAGAATCAAGCGTTCCTGGCTTCTCGCCGGCGGCGCGGTGATCGTGCTGGTCGCCGCGTTCCTGCTCTGGCGCCACATCTGGCCGCGCGAGTCGACCGACGACGCGCAGGTGGCGGGGCACGTGAGCCCGATCGCCACGCGCGTCGGCGGCACCGTGACGGCGATTCACGTGAAGGACAACCAGCAGGTCCACGCCGGTGATGTCCTCATCGAAATCGATCGGCGCGACTACGAGCTCGCGGTCTCGCAGGCCGAGGCCGATCTGGCCGCTGCCGAAGCCGCGGCCCGCGCCGCGCGCGCCAACGTGCCGGTGACTTCCGCCTCCGCGCAGAGCGAGATGCACGTCACCGAGGCGGGCACGGGCAACGCCGAGGCCGCGCAGCGCGCGGCCGAGCGCGAAGTCGACGCGTCGCAGGCCAAACTCACGGCCGCGCGCGCGCACCTCGCCGAGGTCACGGCCAATGCCACGCGCGCCTCGCAGGATCTCGCCCGGCTGAAGACGCTCGTGGCCAAGGACGAAGTCCCGCGCCAGCAGTACGACATGGCCGAGGCGACCGCCAAGGCCACCGATGCGACGGTCGCGTCGGCGCAGGCGGCCATCCACGAGGCCGAGGCCAATCTCGCGGTCGCCGAGTCGCGACGCGATCAGGCCGCCGGCACGCTGGCACAGGCGCAGGCGCAGGCCAAAGCCGCCGCCACCGCACCGCAGCAAATCGCGCTCATCGAGGCGCGTGCCGCGGCCGCCGACGCGCAGGTCATGCAGGCGCGCGCGGCGCTCGACGTCGCGAAGCTGAATCTCGAGCGCACGACCGTTCGCGCGCCGAGCAACGGACTCGTCAGCCGCCGCTCGGTCGAAGTCGGTCAGGTCGTGCAAGCGGGCCAGCCGGTCATGGCGCTCACGGCGCTCGACGACGTGTGGGTCGTGGCGAACTTCAAGGAGACGCAGCTCGACGAGATGCGCACGGGTCAGCCCGCCGCCGTCTCGGTCGACGCCTATGACGGCCGCACGTATCGTGGGCACGTCGACAGCATCGCCGGCGCCACGGGCGCCACGTTCAGCCTGCTGCCGCCCGACAATGCCAGCGGCAACTTCGTGAAGGTCGTCCAGCGCGTACCAGTGAAGATCCTGCTCGACGAGAAGCAGGATCAGGCTGCGCCGCTGCGGCCGGGCATGTCGGTGACCGCGACCGTCTATCTCAAGTGATCGCCGCGCCGCGCGCGTGACAGGCGCGCGGCCAGCACGATCGCCTCCACCAGGCTGCCCTCGTCGGCCACGCCGCGGCCGGCGATGTCGAACGCCGTACCGTGATCGACCGACGTCCGCACGATCGGCAATCCAATCGTCACGTTCACGGCGCGGCCGAACGCCGCGAGCTTCACCGGCACGAGCCCCTGGTCGTGGTACATCGCGACGACGGCATCGAACTCGCCTCGAGACGCGCGGACGAACAAGGTGTCGGCCGGCCACGGCCCCGTGACATCGACGCCGCGTGCGCGTGCCTCTTCGACCGCGGGCGCGATGACGTCGAGATCCTCTCGCCCTAGCAGCCCGCCTTCTCCAGCGTGTGGATTCAGCCCCGCGACGCCCAGTCGCGGCGACGCGATCCCGAACGGCGGCAGCCAGGTCGCTGTGAGATCGATCACGCGGCCGAGACCTTCAATCGTCAGCGCGTCAGGGACCTTCGCCAGCGGAATATGGACGGTCGCCAGCACGACGCGCAGCTCGGCCGACCAGAACATCATCGCGACGCGTGGCGTGCGGCAGAGATGCGCGAGCAGGTCCGTGTGTCCGGGCCAGTGCAGTCCGGCCGCGGCGAATGCCGCCTTGTTGATGGGCGCTGTGGCGATCGCATCCACCCGGCGATCGAGTGCATCGTCGACGGCGCGCACGATGGCGTTGTACGCGGCCCGCGCGGAGCCGGCATCGATGCGGCCGGTTGGGAATGCGGCGAGTTCGGCCGCGGTCGACGGCCCGTAGAGCACCGGCCGGCAGGCCTCGACGACACGCGGATGCCGCGCGGCCTTGACGGCGATCTCGGGACCGATACCGGACGGATCGCCGACGGTGACGGCGACAACGGGAAGCGTGTTCGACGTGGACATCAGAGCGTGACGGCGAGCCAGTCGGCGACGATCTTCGGACCCGCGTTGCGTTCGAGCGCCTGCTCGGCTTCGAAGACGGCGGCAAAGGCGTCCGACGTGCGCGGCAGATCGAAGCCGGACGCGAGGTGCGACACGGCATCGGCGACGTCGGCGTTCGCCAGCGGCTCGTCGCTCTTCGCCTGGCGCAGGCCGACGTCGCGCAGCACGGACGCCATCATGGCGAGACGCCGCGCGAGCGCTTCGCGATCGCTGGCTTTCGACTTGTACTTCGCCAGTGCCGCGGCGGCTTTGAGCTTCGCCGGCACCGAGGGACGCAGCGCCGCGCCGAGCACGTCGAGTACGACGGCGCGGTCATCGTCGAGATCGCCGCTCGCTTCCTCGAGCGCACGACCGACGCGTCCACCCGAGACGGCCGCCAGCCGCTTGGCGTCCGCCGCGCGCGTGGCGGTGTGATCGACGAGCACACGCGCGACGTCGGCTTCCGACAACAGCCCGAACCGCAGGCGCCGGCAGCGCGACTGCACGGTCGCGAGAAGCGTGTCGGGATACGCGGTGACGAGCATGAGAATCGCGGACGGCGGCGGCTCCTCGAGCGTCTTGAGCAGCGCATCCTGCGCCTCGACGGTGAGCAGGTCCGCCGGGTCGATGATGAACACGCGGCGCGCCGCCTCGAACGGACGATAGGCGATGACGTCGAGCACGCGTTCGCGCAGCGCCCGGATCTTGATCGAGGCCTCGCCGCCGCGGTCGAGCATCGTGACGTCCGAGTGCCGGCCCGCCGCGATACGCACGCACGTCGGGCACACGCCGCACGCGTCGTCATCGGTGCGGCGCGGACAGTTGACGGCCTGCGCGAGCGCGACCGCCGTGGTGTGTTTGCCGACGCCCTCGGGCCCCGCGAAGATCAGGCTCTGCGGGACGCGGTTACGCGCGACGGCGCGGCGAAGGATGCCGACGATCGGCGCGTGGCCGATGATGGACGCGAGCGGCACGCGGGGATCGTATCGCGTCCGTTCGCGCGTGCGTCGAAAAGTTGCGCCGTACGGGACCCGATGTCATAATCGCTTGCTGCCGGTCGGGGCGGTTAGCTCAGTGGTAGAGCACCGGCCTTACACGCCGGCTGTCACAGGTTCGAAACCTGTACCGCCCACCACACGCGTTGGGTTTGCGGGGTCGTAGTTCAGTTGGTTAGAACGCTGGCCTGTCACGCCAGAGGTCGCCGGTTCGAGCCCGGTCGGCCCCGCCACTTTTCTAAGAGTGCGTTGCAAAACTTCGAACTTCGAAGTTCGAAGTTGACGAGGCGCCTCACGGCGCGTCGTGAGTTTTGAAACACGCTTTTAGCACTTACCGCTCACGGGGCGCTCGTCGATGATTGTCGTCATTGGGGCGGGCGTCGCCGGTCTGGCATGTGCGCGCGCGCTGGCGCGTCGTGGTGACGCCGTCTGCGTCCTCGATCGCCACGACCGTCCAGGCGCCGAGATGTCGACGCACAACAGCGGCGTCATTCACGCGGGTCTCTACTATCCCGCGGGATCGCTCAAGGCGCGGCTGTGCGTGGAAGGACGCGAGCGTCTCTATGCCTTCTGCGAGACCGCGCGCGTTCCGCACGTCCGCTGCGGCAAGCTCGTCGTCGCGCAGGCCGGAGAAGAGGCCGCGCTCGATCGCGTCGCGACGCTCGCGGCCGCGGCCGGCGCCCGCGTGACGCCCGTCGACCGCGCGTTCGTCGCGGCGCGCGAGCCCAACATTCACGCGGACCACGCGCTCTGGTCGCCTGACACGGGGTGGCTCGAAGTCGAAGCGTACCTCGCCGCGCTCGAAGCGGACCTCGTGAACGCGGATGGCGTCGTGCTCTACGGCACGCCGGTCGAGGCCATCGAGTCCGCGCCCAACGGTCTCGTCGTCGTCACGCCGCGCGAGCGCATCGACGCCGAGATCGTCGTCAACGCGGCGGGTCTTTGGGCCGACGAGGTGTCGGCCATGGCAGACGGCGAGCCGTTCACGATTTACCCGTGTCGAGGTGAGTACGCGGAGCTCGCGACTTCGGCGCGCGATCTCGTGCGCGGACTGGTCTATCCCGTGCCACATCCGCAGGGGCACAGTCTCGGCGTGCATTTCACGAAGACGCTCGACGGCGCGGTGTGGATTGGCCCGACGGTGCGCTTCCAGGACGACAAGAGCGACTACGAGCGCGATCGGCTTCCGATTGACGCGTTCGTCGAACCCGTGCAAGCGCTGCTGCCCGCGGCGCGCGCATCGGACCTGCGGCTCGGCGGCAGTGGCATCCGTGCGAAGCTGCATCCTGCCTCGGAACGCTTCGCCGACTTTCGCATCGGCCGCGACGCGCGAAATCCGCATCTCATCCAGGTGGCCGGCATCGAGTCGCCCGGCCTCACCGCGAGTCTCGCCATCGGCGAGATGGTCGCGGGCATCGTCGCGGGAGAGTGAAGGTTTTGATCACTCGGCCGACGCGGCGACGTGACGGGCGAGGGCGTCCTGCCAGGTCGGCATCGCAATGCCGGCAGCGGCGAGCTTTGCATTCGAGAGCGCGGCAAACCGAGGCCGCGGCGCGATGAGTCCGGCGGCCGACGCGGGCACTTCGACGATGTCCGCCTCAGGGCGTCCGGCGAGCCGCGCGAGTTCGTGCGCCACGTCGGCCCAGGTCGCCCATCCACTGTTGACGCAGTGATACACGCCGCCGGGCGCGTCGTCTTCGATCAACCGATCGGTGGCCCAGACGACGTCGTTGACGTAGCTGGGCGAGACGGTGCGATCGGAGAATGCGCGCACGGGCGTTCCGGCGCGAATGCCGGCGAGTAGACGGTCCACGCTGCTCCGCGTCTTTGGTCCTCCGAACAAACTCTCGACGCGCAGCACGTAGCTGCGTGGCGCATCGGCGGCCAGCCACTCGCCGAGCAGCTTCGACGCCGCGTATGCGCTTCGCGGATTCGGCTCGTCGTCTTCGGTATAGGGATGATCCGTCTCGCCGTCGAAGACGAAGTCCGTGCTGTAGTGGACGAGCGTCGCATCGAGATCGGCGGCGATCCGCGCGAGCGTGCGCACGCTCCACGCGTTGACGGCGAGCGCTTCGGCCGGCTCGGATTCGGCGTCGTCGACGGCCGTGAACGCGGCGCAGTTGATGATGATGTCGGGGCAGACCGCGGTGACGGCGCGGGTGAGTGCGGCATCCGACGTGACGTCCACGTCCGCGCGCGTGAGCGTCACGACTTCGTGCCGCGCCGGCAGTTCGGCTGCCATCGCCTGGCCCAACTGGCCGCCGGCGCCAAGGACCAGCGTGAGCCGCTTCACCGCGAGCCGTCGTAGAAGCCGGCGATGCTCGCCATCACGTGCCGCTGTTCGGTCTCGGTGAGCTCGCCGAAGATCGGCAGCGCGAGTGACGTCGCCGCGGCGTTGTCGGCGACGGGGAACGGGCCGGCCGATCGCGCGATTCCCTCGAAGCACACCTGCCGATGGAACGGCACCGGGTAATAGATCTCCGTGCCGATCTCCTTTGCCGTGAGATGCGCGCGCAAGGCATCGCGGTCCGCGCCGCGGATGACGAACTGGTTGTAGATGTGCGTGCGATCGTCCGGCTCGACCGGCAGATCGATCCGCTCGGTCAAGCCGAACTCGCCGGCGAGAGTGCGGTAGCGACGCGCGTTGCGCTGTCGAGCCTCGGTCCACTCGGCCAGGTGCGGCAGCTTCACACGCAGCACTGCCGCCTGGATCGCGTCGAGTCGGAAGTTGCCGCCGACGCGCGCATGGAAGTACTTCGGCTCCGCCCCGTGGTTGCGGAGCAAGCGGATCGCACTTGCGATCGCGGCGTCGGTCGTCGTCACGAAACCGCCGTCACCGAACGCGCCGAGATTTTTCGATGGAAAGAACGAGAAGCAGCCGATCGTGCCGAGTCCGCCGACCGGTCGTCCGTGATAGCGCGCGCCGATGGCCTGTGCCGCGTCTTCGATCACGGCCGCGCCTGCGCGCGCGGCGATCGCGAGGATGGGATCGAGATCGCACGGTAGACCGTACAGATGAACCGGCACGATCGCGCGCGTCCTTGGCGACAGCGCGCGAGCCGTGGCGTCCGCGTCGATCCCGAACGTCACGGGATCGATGTCCACGAACACCGGCGTCGCGCCGACGCGGCAGACCGATCCGGCCGTGGCGAAGAACGAATAGGTCGGGACGATGACCTCGTCGCCGGCGCCGATGCCGAGGGCCATGAGCGCGACGAGCAGCGCGTCGGTGCCCGACGAGACGCCGACGACATGTGGCACCTCGAGCTCGCGCGCGAGCTCGTGCTCGAGCGCGTCGACTTCGGGTCCAAGAATGAAGCGCTGACTGTCGGCGACGCGCACGAGCGCCGCGACGATGGCGTCGCGGATCGGGGCGTATTGCCGTCCGAGATCCAGTAACGGCACGCGCACCGCAGCATCGGCTGCCGGAGGCGCGTCGGCTACTCGGTGACCAGCCGTGGGTCCCCCCACACGGCGAAGTCGCCGTTCGGATCGTTGTGTCCCGGCGGTACCGGCGGACTGGCGTTGGTCTTCAGGTAGAGGTTGATCGTCTCGCCGGCGTACTCGGACAGATCCAGCTTGAGGTCGTGCCACTGGCGATCGGACGCCGTGGCGTACGGATTCATGACGAGATTCAGGAGCTCGTCGTCATTGGCCGAGATGCGGAAGAGCACGCCATCGCCGGGCGTGTTCCAGCCTTTCTCGAGCATGCCGGTGCTCACGACGAGCCACGCGTGGTCGGGCACGGTCACGCGCCAGGCGATGCGGCTCGTCTCGCTCGCGAAAATTGCGTGCTTCGTGTCGCCGGCGATCGTGGCCTCGATGACCGAGAACACATCGGGCCGCGGACGCGCTTCCACCGCGTCGGGAATCCGGTCCGCGAAGCGCATGACCACGTGGCCGGAGGGTCGATGGAGCAAGTACCAGCCGCCGAAGCCGACGACCAGAACCACCGCCAGGACGATCCAGGTTGATCGCGTCACGCGCGCCATTATACCCGCCGGCTCTTGATGGCGGCGCGCGTCTCCCGCTCGGCTTCACGGCGCTTGATGGTCTCGCGTTTGTCGATCGTGTTCTTGCCCTTGGCCAGGGCGATCGCCACCTTCACGCGCCCGTGCTTGAAGTACATCCGCAGCGGCACGATCGTCAGGCCGCGCTCGGTCGTGCGGCCGAGCAGCTTGTTCAGCTCCTCGCGTTTGAGCAGGAGTTTGCGCCGCCGAACGGGATCGTGCGACGCGTAGCCGCCGTGGCTGTACTGGCCGATGTGCGCGCCGAGCAGGTACGCTTCGGCTCCTTCGAGCCGGCAGTAGCTGTCGCGCAGGTTCACGCGACCCTCACGGATCGCTTTGACCTCGGTGCCGACGAGCGCCACGCCCGCTTCGAACGTCTCGAGGAAATGGTAGTCGTGTGCGGCCTTGCGGTTGTCCGCGATGAGCCGCTCGGGCGCGTCCTTCATGTCGTGTCGCGATTATTTCCGCTCGCCGGCCGCGGCGCAATCGGCCGCCGGCGCGTCAGCGTGCCGTCGCTGGCGAGTCGGGCGTGAAGTCGGCGAACGCCGCGTCGCGCGCGTTGATGACCGTCGGCGCGCCGAGCGGCCACGCGATGGCGAACGCGGGGTCGTTCCATCGCACGCCGCGTTGATGATCGGGCGCGTAGCCCGTCGACACGAAGTACAGCACCGCCGCGTCGTTGGTGAGCGCCTGGTAGCCGTGCGCGACGCCGCGCGGCAGGTACAGCGCGCGTGCCGATCGCTCGGACAGCTCCATGCCGATCCATCGCATGAACGTCGGTGAGTCCGGCCGCAGATCGACGGCGACGTCGAAGACCGCGCCGCGAATGGCGCGAACGATCTTCACCTGCGCGAACGGCGGCGCCTGGTAGTGCAGCCCGCGGATCGTGCCTTTCCGATCGTTGGTCGACCAGTTGCACTGGGTGAGCGACGAGTCGAGTCCCCGAGCGGCCAGCGCTTCGGACGCCCAAAGGCACGCGAACGCGCCACGTTCATCGGTGAACACGTCGTCGTCGATCGCCCAGACGCCGGGGAGAGCCAGTTCGGTGAAGGTCATGAGCGGACGGCGCTAGCGGCGCCCGATGGCCGCGTAGTCCATGTAGGTGAACATCCGTCCGTTGAGCGTCGCGACGTTCTCGTTGAACGTGTCGATGAGATCGGCCAGGAGCGGCGGCGTGTCCGGAGCCGGCGGCGCGACGTCGCGCAACTGGCCGGCGGGATCGACCGGCGATCGATACGCAATCGTCACGTCGCGGAAGCCGCTCGCGCGCAGGAAGTACTGCAGGGTCTCGGGATGCAGCGGCCGCACGTGCGTCAGATCGCGGATGTAGCTTTCGAAGAAAGCGACCCAGCACGCGGGGTTGATCGTCTCGAGGACGATGGGCGCGCCAGGACGCAGCTTGTGTGCCGCGGTTTCGAGGAGCGCGGTGAGATACGCCGGCGGCAGATGTTCGACGACCTGCGCCGCGAACAACCCGCCGAGCGCGCCATCGTCCAGGCCGCGCAGATACGTCAGGGCATCGGCTTCGACGACGTCGAGGCCGCGCGCGCGACAGGCTTCGGCCATGGCGTGGTTGCTGTCGAGTCCACGCGCGCTGATGCCGTGCGCACGCAGCAGATCCAGGAACTCGCCGCGGCCGCAGCCGATGTCGAGCACGTCGGACTGACCTTCGAAGGTCGGCAGATAACTCTCGAGGCGCCGCGCGATCTCGTCGGTCGGACCGCGGAACGCGTTCTCGAAGCCGACGTACTTGAAGGCGTCGAGATCGGGCGCGGGTGGCGGCGTCGACGGGGAGACGTCGGGTGCGGGACCAGCGAGCAGCCGCTCGACGTCGCGCTTGAGGGCGAGCGCCGCGTCCTGCGCCTGCGCGGCCGTTGCGCGCACGTCGTCGATCGACGCGCGAAGCCGATCGGCTGTCGCCGCGCGATGCGCATCGGCCGTGTGCGCCGATTCCCAGCGCTTCAGCCAATCGTCGGTCAGCGCGCTGAGACCCGCGTTGACGACGTCCGCGCGCGCAGCGGTCGCGCGATCTTTCGTGTCGACGTACCACGTGATCGTCTGGAGGTACTGCAGCAGGCGTGACTGGAAATGGACGAGCGCGTCGATCTGCGCGTGCAGCGCCGCGGCTCGTGCATCGCCGGCCGTGCGCGCGGCTTCGAGCGCGCCGGACGTGCGATTGAGGTGGTCGACGAGCAGTGAGTTGAATCGCTGTTGATTGCCGAGAATCGGACCGACGAGCCGCCAGACCAATCCGCGCAGGCGGCCCTTGAGCGAGCGATCGATCGGCGGGTCGGCGGCGATGATCCGCCACGCGTCGTTGAGCGCGGCAAGTTGTTCGGCGTCGGCTGGCGGCGTGGGTGAAGGCGCGGGGACGCCGGTGGGCAGCGCCTGATCGACCGCGGTCAGCGCGTCGTTGTAGCGGCGATCGGCATTCTGCCGTTCGCGTTCGAGACGTTCGAGATGGGCGGCGAGCGGTTCGTCCACGTCAGATCCGCCGGGGCTCGAGGAAGGCGACCATGCGTGGCGTGCGCCGGACGCGCACCGTTATCCGGACCGCCGTGCGGTGGTGACGAGTCCGCTCGTCGGACTGCTGGCCGTCGCGTAGCGTTTACGTTCGATGCGGCCGGCGAGGAAAGCGAGCCGGCCCGCGAAGACGGCCGCCTTCATGGCCGCGGCCATGAGCGGCGGATCGGACGCGCCGGCGATGGCCGAATTCATCAGCACGCCGTCGGCGCCGAGCTCCATCGCGACGGCCGCGTCCGATGCCGTGCCGACGCCCGCATCCACGATGACCGGCACGCCCGCGCGTTCCTTGATGATCTGCAGATTGTTCGCGTTCTGGATGCCGAGTCCCGAGCCGATGGGCGCGCCAAGCGGCATGACGGCGGCGGCGCCTGCGTCCTCGAGCTTGCGCGCCACGATCGGATCGTCGTTCGTGTAGGGCAGGACGACGAAGCCGTCCTTGACGAGCGTGCGGGTAGCGGCGACGAGCGCCTCGGTGTCGGGGAAGAGCGTTTCTTGGTCGCCGATGACTTCGAGTTTCACCCAGTTCGAAAGACCGGCTTCGCGTCCGAGCCGCGCCGTGCGGACGGCATCGTCCGCCGTGTAGCAGCCGGCCGTGTTGGGCAGGATGAAGATGTGCGACGTGTCGATCCACTCGAGCAGCGCGCCCGCGCCCTTCGCCGTGAGATCCACGCGCCGGACGGCGACCGTGACCATCTCGGTGCCCGACGCCTCGTGCGCGGCTTTCATCACCGCGTGCGACGGGTACTTGCCGGTGCCCACGATGATTCGTGAGGTGAACGTGCGTCCGGCAATGACGAGCGGGTCGACCATCGCGTCAGCTTAACGCATCGCCCGGGCGGTGTCAGCCGCCGCCGACGAACGCGACGATCTCGATCTCGGCGTCGGGCTCGATCGTCGTCTCCGCATAGCGCGCGCGCTTGATGATCGTGAGGTTGTACTCGACGGCGACCATGCGGCCGTCGATGCCGAGGCGCTCGAGAAGCGCGGCAATCGTCATCGGGCCGGGCAGTTCGGTCGGCTCGCCGTTCAGCATCACATGCATGGGACCTCGGGGAACGCCGCGAGCAGCTCGCGCGCGTACGCGTACGGATCGGACGCAGGTCCGACGGGCGGGGCGACCGGTGGGGGAGCCGGCGCGGCGGCCGCGCGCATGGCGAGATCCAGAGTGTCCTGCACCATGCGCTCGACCGTGTGCTCGGCTTCCCAGTGGCGGCGTGCCGCGTCGCCCAGGCGCGCGCGAAGCGCCGCGTCGGCTGCGAGCCGCGACAGCGCGCGGCGCAGCGAATGATCTTCGTCCAGGATGTCGACCGCGACCGACACGGGCGCGGCGCCATCGGGCACGTACGGCCGCCACGTGCGCGGATCCAACGCGGGAACGTCCGCGAGATGTTCGAGCGCGGTGGTCACCGTCGCGCGGCCGGCGGCGATCGCGCGGAGCCACGGCCCCGACGTTTCGATTGCCGTCGGCCATCGAAGGTGCAACGTCACGTCGCACGCCGCGATCGTCTCGTCGAACTGTTCATCGGCCAGCGCATCGACGTGCGTCGCGGCATCGGCGAGACCGTGCGTGGCGACGAGGCCAGCCCAGTCGACATCCCGCGAGAGTACGCCAGCGGCGACGAGCCGTGTCTTCGGCACGCGCGCGTGCGCCACGGCGAACGCCTTGACGATGGGCTCGATGCGCTTCTCCGGCGTGAGCGCGCCGAACACGCCGAACAGCACGTCGTCCGGTGCGGCGCCGACACGAGCGCGCGCCTCGGCACGCGCCGCGTCGGAGACGGGCGTCGCGCGGCCCTCGCCGAGCGCGACGTAGCCGACGGGGCGATCCGGCCACGCGGCTGCGAGCGCGGCGGCGCCCATCCGCGTGTGAACGCCGACCGCACGCGACGAGGCAACCGCCAGCCGGTGCATCGGCCACATGTAGTAGTACGTCCCGTCCAGTCCCGCGATCGCCAGCTCGGCCGCATCTGGCGAGAGAGCCGGCTCGCTCCAGGCCAGCTCGCGCCGGTAGGCATCGACGCGATGCTGCGACAGCAGCGCGTGCCCGCGTGCGTGGTGCAGGCGGAGGTCGTGAAAGATCGTGAGCCCGGGCCAACGCGTGAGATACGGCCAGATGAACTCGTGCGCCGACGAGTTGCCCATCTGATAGACGACCAGGTCGTACTGCCCGCGCGCGTCGCGCCAGACGAACTCGTGCGCGCTCTGCACGCGGACGTCGCCCGCCACCGGCGGCCCGTCACCCACGCGCCGCACCGGTACGACGCGGTCGTCGACGAAGACATCGACCCCGAGCCCGCGCGCGGCCAGCGCCAGCACGAGCTCGGCCGACCGACCCGCAACCCCCGTCCGCTGCGGCGGCCACGGCGTGAACCATGCGAGACGCATGAGGGAAGTGTACGATCTGGCCGGGTCAACTTCGAACTTTCAACTTCGAACTTCGAAGGGAGACGGTGCCTGCGGCGTGCCGCGTGTCAGGCCGTCGCGCTTTTCCCCTGCTGCAGGATGCGGATGGCATTGCCGAACGGGTCGCGCACTCCCATGTCCGTGCCATAGAAGTGGTCGGTGGGCTCCTGAGTGAAGTCGGTGACCCCGCGCTCCCTGAGCGTCTCGTAGAACGCGCGGACGTCAGCGGCGATGAAGACGAGGCCGCCCATCGCGCCCTTGGTGATGAGCTCACGGAGTCGGGCGGCTGTCGCCTCGTCGTGCAGCGGCGCGCCCGGGACTTCGAGGGAGATTTCGGTGCCCTCACCGGGGACGCGTACCGTGAGCCAGCGGTACGTACCCTGTCGCACGTCGTGGCCCTTTTCCAACCCGAGCTTCTCGACGTAGAAGTCGAGCGCTTCGTCTTTGTCGAGGACGTAGATGGATGCGACGTTGAGCTTCGTGATCATGACGGGGTTCTCCTTGGCGAGTGATAGCGAACGACGCCAAGGCTAGCGTGCCGCGCCCGTTGATGCTTCTCCGAAAGTGCTCGATCGTGCCGCGACGCCGGCCGCCAGCCGAGGCCGGGTCGCAGCCATCTGGAAGCAGTGGGGCGCTTCGATCGGCTCGTGCCCCCGCCGGTACGCCGACGGCGTCTTGCCGACGATGGCGCGGAATGTCCTGCTGAACGTCCCCAGGCTCGTGAAGCCGACGTCGAAGCACACGTCGGTCACGCTCCGCTCGGTCTCGCGCAGCAGGAACATCGCACGCTCGACACGGCGACGCTGGAGGTAGTTGTGTGGCGTCTCGCCGAAGCAAGCGCGGAAGCTTCGAATGAAATGAGCCCGGGAGAGGCCTGCCACCCGCGCCACGCCGCGGATGTCGAGCGGCCGCGCGTAGGCCCGGTCCATCGCATCGCGGGCGCGCAGCAGCCGTCGGTTCAATTCCTCGACCTTCCCGGTCATGGCCCATGGTACGTCCGACGGCCGTCCACCCGCGACGGGCATGTCGATGAGTCGAGCACGGGCGCGACGGGCGAGTGACGGGGAAACGTTCGCCATGGGCCGTCTTTGGTCGGCTCGCTTGTGTTATGACTGTCGCTATTCACTGCTTGGTAGGCAGAGACGACATGACTGGACGCCGCTCCATGAGACGTCGGCCGGGCCCGTCGCATATCGCGGTGGCACTTGCCACGGTCGCCGCGATCGGCGTCCATTCGGTCGTGCTCGGCGCGCAAGCCGCCGCGGGCGCGGCGGCGCAGTCCGTCAAGACGATGCCCTGGGCGCAGTCGTTCCTCTCGCGTCAGGTGACCGTCCGGACCGATCACGGGAAAGTGCGTGGCCGGCTGATCTCGGCCGACGACACCGAGATCGTGATTGGCGTGCGCAATCCGGAGTTCCTGGCGTCGCCGCGTTACATCCCGACGCCCGTCAAGTTCGATGACGTGCGGCGCGTGTCGGTCCAGAAAGACGACAGCATCGTCAATGGCGCCATCATCGGCGCTGCCGCCATCTTCGCCTGCCTCAAGTGGTAATGGTGTGGTCAAGGCTTCGATGGTGAGCACAACGGTCGCGACTGGACAGTGGCCATCGCGGTTGGCGCACTTTTGGGTGGCGGATTCGACTCGGGGATCCACTCCTGGCAGGAGATCTACCGCCGGCCCGATCCGGTTCGTGCCGAGCCGCCGACGGCCTCGACGGCGGCCATTCGCTTCCGAGTGAGCTTCTGAGACACGCTTCGCGATCTTCGCGACTTCGCGTGAGGCTTTTTCAGTCGTGGTGGTGTCAACTTCTTTGCAGTGCGCTTGGGGCCCCACCCCCAAGCGCTACGGCGCTCAACACCCTCCCTACGGTCGGGGTTTCGCGATTGTCATCTTTTTTAATTCTGCCCCCGTTCGTTGACTTGTCTCGTCCCGGTTCGCTAGCATCTTCGCTTGTTCGGCGGACGAACAAGCTCGCGGGCGACCGTGGGACACCGCCGCTGCCGGACGGCTTCCCCAGGGAGATCGCGGATCGATGGAAGGATTTCTGCCAATCCTGATCATGATCGGTCTCGGTGTCGGCTTCGCGGCCGGCTCCGTGCTCCTCTCCCAGTTCCTCGGCCCGCGCAAACCTTCGCCCGAAAAGCTGGCGCCCTATGAATGCGGCATGCCGGCCGTCGGCGACGCGCGTGAGCGTCAGTCGATCAAGTTCTACCTCGTGGCGATGGTCTTCCTGCTGTTCGACATCGAGGTGGCGTTCCTCTATCCGTGGGCCGTCGCGTTCCGTGATCTCGGGATGGTCGGGTTCTGGCAGCTCGTGACCTTCTTCCTGCTGCTCGTGACCGGCTTCATCTACGTGTGGCGCAAGGGCGCCTTCGATTGGGGCGAAGAGCGCCGGACCCGGTGACGGATCGGCGGTCCCGATCGCGCCGGCCGGCGGCGCGGCCATTGCACGAGGGACCGGTCGACTGATTGAATGGAAGGTAGGCGCGTTCCTCACCCATGCCCGAGCTCGAAATTCCCATCCTGACGACGACCGTCGAGAAGATGGTCCAGTGGGCCCGGCGATCGGCTATCTGGCCGGTCACTTTCGGCTTGGCCTGCTGCGCCATCGAGATGATGGCCATGAGCTGCGGCCGCTATGACATCGCGCGCTTCGGCGCCGAGGTCTTCCGCGGATCGCCGCGCCAGTCGGACCTGATGATCGTGGCGGGCAGGCTCTCGCGCAAGATGGCGCCGGTCCTGCGCCGCATCTACGACCAGATGCCCGAGCCCAAGTGGGTCATCTCGATGGGTGCCTGCGCGAGCTGCGGCGGTGTCTTCGACAACTACGCCGTCGTCCAGGGCTGCGACCAGATCGTGCCGATCGACGTGTTCGTGCCCGGCTGTCCGCCGCGGCCCGAGGCGCTCATCTACGGGATCGTGCAGCTCCAGCGCAAGATCGACCGGCAGCGGATGAGCGCGTAGGCGGCCGCCCCCATGCCCGAACCCGTCATCGACGTCCTCCGGCAGGCCTTTCCCGGCGCCGCCTTCGAGCCCGGGACCGCGACCGACATGCCGACCATCGAGGTCGAGCGCGATCGCATCGTCGACGTGTGCCGGCATTTGCGCGACGACCCGGCGCTGCAGTTCGCGCTGCTCCTCGAGGTGACGGCGGTCGATCGACTGCCTGCGGAGCCGCGCTTCGAAATCGTCTATCACCTGGCCTGCATCGGTGCCGCGTATGCGCAGCCGAATGGCGCGGCCCCGGCCCGGCGTCTTCGCCTGAAAGTGCGCGTGGCGGGCGACGATGCCCGCGTGCCGAGCGTGGTGCCGGTGTTTCCAGGCGCCAACTGGCTCGAGCGCGAGGTATTCGACTTGTTCGGCGTCGTGTTCGAGGGCCATCCCGACCTGCGGCGGCTGCTCATGCCCGAGGACTGGGAAGGCTACCCGCTGCGCAAGGACTACGCAGTGCAGATTCGCAAGGACGCGACGTCCTGGGAGCCCGTGCAGTTGTCGATCGAGGAGTTCACGCAGGCGATCCGTGCCGAGCGCGAGCGCGCCGAGCGCGCGAGCGGTCCCGCGCCCCGTCCGGCCGCGGGGACAGAGGGAGCGGGCGACGCGGGGTCTGCCGAACGTGGATGAGGCTGGGGCCGGCGAGATCGGTCGCGTCCGCGCCGTCTTCGGCGAAGCGATCGACTTGTTCCGCCGCGTGGCCGACGAGCAGGCTGACGCGATCGTCGCCGCCGCATCCGCTGTTCACGAGGCGCTCAGCGCGGGGCACAAGGTGCTCGTCTTCGGCAACGGCGGAAGTGCGGCCGACGCCGAGCATTTCGCGGCCGAGCTGGTCGGCCGGTTCGGACGGGACGTCGAGCGGCCGGCGCTGCCGGTGCTGGCGCTGACGTCGGATTCGTCGGTCGTCACGAGCGTGGCGAACGACTTCGGGTTCGAGGCCGTCTTCGCGCGGCAGGTCGAGGCGTTCGGCGTCGCGGGCGACGTGGCGCTGGCGATCACGACCAGCGGGACGTCGGCCAATGTGAACGAAGCGTTGCGCTGGGCGCTCGATCGATCGCTCAGGACCGTGGCGCTCACCGGCGGGACGGGCGGCGAAACCGGCCGGCTCGCCGACGTGCACGTGCACGTGCCCGATGCGTCGGCCGCGCGGGTCCAGGAAGCGCAGCGCGTGGTGCTGCACGTGATTTGTGATTTGGTCGAGCAGCGCGGCCGCGCCGCGCGGTGAGACCGCCCGCAGGTCGAGACGCGTAACGATCGGACGAGATTTCGCGCCCATGTCAGACATTCGCACCGAGACCTTGACCGTCAACATGGGGCCGCAGCACCCCAGCACGCACGGCGTGCTGCGCCTCGTGCTCGAGCTCGACGGCGAGACGATCGTCTCGCTCGATCCGACGATCGGGTTCCTCCACACGGGCATCGAGAAGACGGCCGAGCAGAAGAAGTGGCAGCAGGTCATCCCGCTCGTCGAGCGCATGGACTATCTGGGGCCGCAGTCGAACAGCCTGGCGTTCTGTCTGGCGGCCGAGCGCCTGCTCGGCATCGAGGACGCGATTCCCGAGCGCGTCATCTGGATTCGCGTGCTCATCGCCGAGCTGCAGCGGCTCAGCAGCCATCTCGTCTGGCTCGGCACGCACGGCATGGAGATCGGCGCGATCTCCGTGATGATGTATTGCTTCCGCGAGCGCGAGCAGCTCCTGAACTTCAACGAGATGCTCGCCGGCTTCCGGATGTTCCCGAGCTACCTGCGCATCGGCGGC
>DASZOV010000131.1:0-49188 GCA_035550595.1 Vicinamibacterales bacterium | reverse complement strand
GAGGTTGTCGTACGCCTCGATCCGCATGACGTGCGGACCGTCGTCGAGGCTCGTCGTGTCGAGCTCGAAGTTGAGCGGCGGCGTCGTGCTCAGCCGCGGCTCCGCGTCGTCGTCGATGAAGATGTCGATGCGATTGCGCGGTGAATCGAGCGCGTCGTCTTTCGCGTCTGTCATCGCAGAGTCCTTGCCGGCGACGGGTCGTCCTCGCGAAGGACGCGCCGCTTGATGTGATCCTCGCCAGTCTCGCCCGGTCGCACGAAGAAGCGGACTGTATAGATCGTCGTCTCGAGCACGACGAGGATGGCGATCCACACGAGCACGCTATCGAGCGGCCCGTGCGTCATGTCCATGTGGTGCCGTTCCATCGAGCGCGAGAACGCCTCGGCGGTCTGGCCGGCGACGGCGAACGCTCCCGGTGCGAGTGCGGCAAACGCGACGATCGCGGCGTGCATCAGTTCGCTCCAGACGTCGCGGCTGGCGCGGCGCCGGTCGACGGTGCGCCGCCGTAGCCTTCCATCGGCACCTGTTTCCGCGCGAGCAAGTACGCGACGAGCACGCGCCCGCGTGCGTTCGGCACGACGACGCCGTGCGCGGGCGCGTACGCCGCGGGCACGGGCACGACCGTGTCGCCCGGCGCGGCCGCCGGCTTGACGTCGAACAGCCATGGAAACGCGGGCATCACCGATCCGTCGACGACCGATCGCGGATTGTAGAGATGGAGGTACTGCCAGACGTCACTGCCCTGCCGCGTGCCGACATTGGACAGATCCGGCCCGGTGCGTTCGCTGCCGAGCACGGCCGGCGCGTACGGACGCCACACGTCGAGCGCGTTGACGAACGCGTAATCGCCCGGCGCCGACGGCCGGCCCCAGACGTTGTCCATTTCGAGCGGCCGCACCTGCTGCGTGTGGCAATAGACGCAGCCCTCCGACACGTAGACGTGCAGTCCCGCGGTCTCATCCGCGGTTGGCGCCACGGCGCCCGGCAGCGGACGCGTGTGGTCCTGCACCCAGATCGCGGGCCCGATGCCGACGATGAACGCCAGGCCGATGAAGCCGAAGAACGACACGCCGAAGAGCAGCCAGTGATTCCTGCCGACGTCGAAGGTCATGACCGAGCACTCCCCGCCGCGGCGGTCGCGATCGCGGCCGCGCGCGGCCGCATCGCCCAGACGTTCCACGCGAAGACGAGGTGCGAGACGAACATCAGCGATCCGCCGACGGCGCGCCACAGCCAGTACGGCAGCATGTCGGTGACCGAGTGGATGAAAGGATTGCCTGCGATCCAGTTGTCGCCCTGCATCGTGCCGCCGATCATGAGCGCGATGCTGTAGAGCAAGAGGCCGATGAGCGCGAACCAGAAGTGGATACCGACGCCGAGCGCGGGCGGCTCGTGTCCGGTCATGCGCGGCACGAGACCGTAGACCGTGCCCCAGATGAGGAACGCGACGAACCCGTACATCGTCAGGTGCGAGTGCGCCACGGTGTAGTTCGTGAAGTGCCACAGCGCCTGCAGCGGCCGCAATGCCTCGAACGTGCCTTGGAACGAGAAGAGGAAGTACGACAGCACGCCCGCGAGAATGAACGGCAGGCTGTAGCTGCGCGCGATCATCCGTCCCGACCCGCGCATCGTCAGCAGGAAGTTGCCCGTGCCGGCCGCGAGCGTCACGACCATGCCGACGCTGAAGATGATGGCGACCGTCTGCAGCCACCACGGGATGGGCGCGAAGATGAAGTGGTGCGCGCCGATCATCGAGTAGAAGACCATCTGCGTCCAGAACGCGAGCACGCCGAGCGAGTACGAGTAGATCGGCTTGTTCAGGAGCCGCGGCAGGCTGTAGTAAGTCAGCCCGAGCACGATCGGCGTGAACCACATGCCCACACCCATGTGCATGTAGAAGCCCTGGATGACCGTCTCGCTGATGCCGTTCTGCTGGTACCAGGGAATGTAGGCGATAACGAGCAGGGCGATCGTCCAGAGGATGCCGCCCATGATGTACCAATTCGAGATGTAGATTTCCTCGACGTCGCGCGTGGCAATCGTGCGGATGAGGTTGTAGGCGATGAGGATGACGCCCACCGCGAACACCGCCTGCACGGGCCAGATGTACTCGCGGTACTCCTGCGCGCCGTTCGTGACGCCGTTCATGAGCAGCAAGTCGCCGACGAGCACCGAGATGTTGATGAGCGCGAGGCTCAGATACGCGAGCGGAAAACTGTAGAGCGATCGCCGGCTCGTCTTGGGGACGACGTACAGCGCCATCCCGAGCATGGCGAGGCTGGACCACCCCCAGAAGACGGTGTTCGTGTGAACAGGCCGGAGGCGTCCGAAGCTCAACCACGCGAGGTGATCGAGGTCGGGCCTCACGAACTTAATGCCGAGGTATTCGCCGACGAGCGTGCCGAAGACGAGCCACGCCGTCGACCATGCGAGATAGCGATAGACGAGCCGCACCCAAGCGGTGTCCGTATCGGCAACGGGCTCGACGCGCGCCTTGGCGACGACGAGCGGACGCGGCAGGACGGCGGCGGACCTCACCTCGGACATCATCAGCGGGGCTCCGAAAAGGTCCGGCGCGGCCTCGCCAGGAGAGCCATCCTTCGGGACGCCGACCCGCCAGACAGGCGCAGCGAGTCGGTCGCCCCGCGCGTGACGCGCCACGCCGGAGGAGTCCAGCCTAACGAGTCTTGCGCGGCGATGCCATGACGCCGGTCAGTGCCGATCGCGGCCGCGATCGGATATGCTGGGCTGTTTCGCCTTGCGCGCCGATCGACGACGCCGTCCGTACCGCAGCGAGGATCCATGTCCATCTTTGACGGCCGGCGCTTGACCAACGACGTGTTCAAGCTGGACGTGGCGCGCATGCGCCGCGGCTGGTATTCGGACAAGTACTTCGAGAACGTCAACCGCATGCTGGCCGCGCTCGCCGCGAACGGCTACACCTACGACGGCCGCGACGCCAACCTGCCGCCCGACGTGTCACCCGAGGACATCGCGGTTGGCGACATCGAAGTCGAGATGCAGTGGTTCACGCGGCACAAGGGCGCGACCATCGTCGTGGGCGTGGACAAGGCGATTGCCATGCTTCGACACGGCACCGGGTACTTCGACGCCGGCCGTTTCCGCGACACGTCGGGACAACTGGAAGTGCGGGCGCTTCACGACGGCGCGGTCGTCGAGTCGGACGGCGACCCGCTGCACGTGCAGCCCGTGCTCACCGTACGCGGCCGCTACCGCGACTTCGCCCTGCTGGAAACGCCGACGCTCGGCATCCTCACCCGGTCCAGCCGCGTCGCGACCAACGTGTACGAAACCCTCGTCGCCGCGCGCGGGAAGCCGGTCCTGTTCTTTCCCGCCCGCTTCGATCTGCACGAATCCCAGGCCGCCGACGGCTACGCGTACAGCATCGCCGTCCAGCGGTTCAACCGCGACCACTTGCGCGACATCGGATCGTTCATTTCGACCGACGCGCAGGGCGACTGGTGGGGTGGCGCGGGCGGCGGGACGATGGCTCACGCCGCCATCGCGTCGTTTCTCGGCGACACGGCCGAAGCCATGCGCGCGTTCGCACGCGTCCTGCCGCCCAGCATTCCGCGCATCGCGCTCGTCGATTTCAACAACGACAGTGTCCGCGACTCGATTCGCGTCCTCGACGTGCTCTTCGCCGCCTATCGCGAGCTCATGGACGCGAATCGGCAGGAGGAGGCCGTGAAGTATCGGCTGTATGGCGTGCGGCTGGACACGAGCGCGTCGATGCGCGACGTATCCGTGCCGCCGCTGGGCGACCCGTCGCTCGATCTGGGCGTCACGCCGCGGCTGGTGTTCAACGTGCGCCGGGCGCTGGATTCGGCGTGGGAACGCTGGGACCTGCCCGCGTCGTGGCAGGAGGCGGCGCGCGAGTTCTGCCGCGCCGTGAAGATCGTCGCCTCGGGCGGGTTCACGCCGGCCAGAATCCAGAAGTTCGAACGGCTGGGCGTGCCCGTGGATATCTATGCCGTCGGGTCGTACCTGTTCAGCAACAGCGAGACGACCGCCACGGATTTCACCGCGGACGTCGTGCGCGTGAAGGTGCACGGACGCTGGATCGACATGGCCAAGGCCGGACGCCAAGCGCACGAAAATCCGGACTTGGAGCGGGTGTGGTAGACGACGGACGTGACGTCGCGTCAATCGGCTTCCACAGGTCGGCCGCCATGTAAGAAGCCGAAGGTCGAGCCACCGGCGACGCCGACTCACCGTGACGGACGAAACGTCAGCCCGACCTCGATCAATACGATCGCGCCTTCGCCGTCGAGCGTCCGCATGATGCGGCCTTCGGCGCGGATCGCGCGGCGGTCGGTGAACCAGTGCTGCATCCCGACGCTCGCACCAATCGCCGCACTCGCCCTGCAGCAATCCGTGTCGTTGATGATCGACAGCTCGCCCGCCATGAACGTCCGTGTGCTCGGCGCACGCGGTCGCGGCTCGCCGTGAAGTCCGACGCGCGCCGACAACAGGTACAGCGCCCACGGCCCTTCGGTGACGCTGGTCACGATCGTGCCACTTCCGCCCACACTGACGCCGTACGGCCCGGTGACGACGTCGGCTCCGCCCGAAAAGCTCGGAAACCGGACGTTCGCCACGCCTCCGCTCACGTAACTTTCGATCGTCGTCTGCGCGTGCACGGCGACGGGAAGCGCCACGAGCCCCAGACACACGAACCATCGCCCCCACGAGGACATCGGCATCTCCTCTTGCGAAGGAGCGCGCGTCACGCGGTCGTCGACGCTGCCTGCGCGACACGCGCTCACAAGAGGGAATGCGTCAGCCGCCAAGGGAATGGCTCACGCGCCCGCCGATCTCAGGCGGCCAGTCGAAACGCCGAGGCCATCCCATCGCAGGCGCGGGCTAAGACCTTCAGGGCGCGTTGTCGCTTTCGCTGATGTTGAGCCGCAGGCCGTAGGCATCCGGCACCGGATTCATGTCGAACGCGTCCGAGAGCCGCCATCCGCGACCCGGGATCAGGATGAACGCGTGGTTCCGCAGGTGATCGTCAGGAGGCGTACGCCAACGACCCGCATCTCGACGAGATTTCGGCGGCCGATCTGCTCGGTGACTATCCCGCCGTGCGCTACTACCCGCCGACGCCCGCCGCGCTGTACCGGCTGAAGCGTGACACGGCACGCGCGAAGGACCGGCAGATGCGGCGGCACTGCGCACGCTTCTGGGCCATCGCCCCGAGGCGCTATCCCCGCGGTGTCTTCAAGTTCCGAACCATCGAGGACGCTCAGGCAGCGCGAGAACGTCTCGATCGCTGACGGGCAGTCCCGCCCATGCGCCGCCGCGGTCGTGATGGTCGCGTTCAGCGTGTCGTCTGCTGCCCCGCGATCCATTGTTTGATTTGCGCGTCGAGCACGTCCATCGGCAGCGCGCCTTGATCCAGGACCGCGTCATGAAAGGCGCGGATGTCGAACCGATCGCCCAGCGCTCGCTCGGCCTCCTGACGCAGCTTCTGGATTTCGAGTCGGCCGATCATGTATCCGAGTGCCTGCCCTGGCCAGGCGATGTATCGATCGATTTCGACGACGGCATTCAGGTGCGGCTGGCCGGTCGTCTCCTCGAAATACTGGATCGCCCGATCGCGGCTCCAGCCCATCGAGTGCATGCCGGTGTCGACCACCAGGCGCACGGCGCGCCACATCACCGCGCTCAGGAATCCGAACTTCGAATAGGGATCCGTGTAGAAGCCCATCTCGGGACCGAGCGTCTCGGCGTACAGCCCCCAGCCTTCGACGAACGCCGTGTAGCCGAGCTGTTTGCGAAATTCCGGGACGTCCCGCATCTCTTCCGCGAGCGAGATCTGCAGATGATGCCCGGGAACGCCCTCGTGCAGGACGAGATCTTCCATGTCCCAGGAGGGACGCGACGGCAAGTCGTACGTGTTCACGCTCAGATAGCCGGGCCGCCCGACGTCCGGCGCGCCCGGGTCGTAGTACGCGCTGGTTTGCGACGGTGCCACGGCATCCGGAATCGCGCGGACGCCGTACGGCAGACGCGGCAGCGTGCCGAACAGACGCGCGAGCTCGGGATCGGCGCGCTTCGCCGTGTCGCGATAGTGCAACAGCGCGTCGTCCTTGCTCGCGAACGTGAAGCGCGGATCGGTGTTGACGAACGTGATGAAGTTCGCGAAGCTGCCGTGAAATCCCGTCGTCGCGATGAGATCGTCCATCTGCGCGCGCGTCTGCTTCACCAGGTCGAGACCGATCTGGTGAATCTCGGCCGCCGTCAGGCTCGTCGTCGTCTGCCCGCGGACGAGATACGCGTAGTAGGCCGCGCCATCCGGAATGGCGCTGATCGCAATCGTCTCGCGGCAGGCCGGAATGTACGTCGTCGTGAGGAAATCGGCGAGCTTCTGAAATGACGGCGCCACCTTCTCTCGGTACGCCGTCTCGGCGCGGCGCGTGAGCTCGGCTTTCTCATCCGCGGTGAACGTCGCCGGATACCTCTTGAACGCGGCGAGCAGCGGGCTGGCCAGTGGGTCGGACACCATCTGGCTCTCGACCTGCTTCGGCACGTCCCGCATCGTGATCCTCGCCGGCGTCCACCCGTGGGCCATCCCGTCTTTCATCTGGGCGATCGTCTGGTCGATCACGACGGGGATGCCAGTCAACCGCGCCAGGATGTCGTCGTAGTCGCTCCGGCGCGCGGCGGGCATCGTCGCGATGACGAGTGGAATGCTCTGCTGCGGTCCTCACATCTGGGAGATCGGCACGTACAGATTCATCGGGAACTCGCCCGCGATCGGGAACGCGTCATCGTGAAAGCGGAGACCTTCGATGGTGGTTCGGAGCAACTCGTCGTACAGATCGTCGTTCAACTGCTCGGTCGCGGGTAGCGCGTCGCGAGGGATCGCCTTCAAGGCGTTCAAGGCGTCTCGAAGATGCGCGTTGCGGCCGGCGACGGACGCGGGAGAATAATTCGTCCACCGCCCGTTCTCACCCGGATATCCGACGAAGGCCGCCTCCTCTGGATACTCGTGCATCCAGTACGCCCAGTCGCGCGTGAGGAAGTCCCGCAACGCGCGTGTGGCGTCGGCCGCGCTCCGGGTGGCGGCCGCCGGATGCGGCTGCCAGGTCGCGCCGGCTTCCTCCCACTGGTTGTCGGTGAGCTGTTCGAGGTGCGTGCCGTCGGCGCGCATGACGAAGATCTCGCCGTACGGTTGCGGCGCTTCGGTGTTCACCACCTCGTCCTTGAATCCCATCCGGCTGCTCGAGAACGCGAGCCGCTCGCCGTCGGGCGACCACGAGACGTGCGCGTCGTTGCCGCGCGTGCGGGTCAACTGGCGCAGACCACTTCCATCAGGCTGGATCGTGAACACCTGGAAATCCCGGCCGGTGCGCCGGATGAACGCGATGCGATCGCCCTTCGGCGACCAGACGGGAAAGTTGTCGTAGCCGCGCGTGAGCACCGTGACCGCGCGATCGGCGAGCGTCATGATCCGCAAGCCTTCGCCCTCCGGCCCCTCGGTCCGAAAGACGATGCGCCGGCCGTCAGGTGCGAACGAGGCGAACGCGTTGTTGTTCGAGCCGGACGTCACGACGTGAAACCCGGATCCGTCGGCGTTGATGATGCTGACCTGCGCGCCGCCATTCACCGGATCGCCCGTCGCTTCGCCCAGAAACGCCGTGAACCGGCCGACACCGACGACCATCTGCTTGCCGTCGGGCGACCATTGCGGACCGAGCACGAGAGAGTCCGGCGTGAAGATCGTGCGGGGCTGGCCGTCCGTGACGACGATCAGCGCCATGGTCGTCTGCGTGATGGGCTGCGTCACGGCGAACGATCGACCGTCGGGCGCGTACGACGGCAGCATCTTGGTCGTGAACAGTTCGTACGCGGGATTGCCGCTCCAGCGTGGCACCGGCACGACGCTGCGATCGGAGGAGGCGAAGCGGCTGTACACGACGTGCGTGCCGTCGGGCGACCATGACGGCGTCCGGACGTCCGCGCCGGCGGGGCCCGCCTTGCCGTCCGTATAAAAGACCCCCTTCGGCTTATCGCTGCGCACGTACGCGACCTGGCCTGAAGACAGAACCGCCGGAGAAATCTTCACGCCCGTACCGGCCGCGACCGACGTCGCTTTGCCCGTGGCCGCGTCGATCGACACGAGCCGCGTGTTGCCCGCGGGGACGTCATCGCGGTACGTCCAGGTGTCCTCGGGCGACATGCAGTAGGCGACGACGTGCGCGCTGTCGTGCGTCCAGGCGGGACCGCCGCAGGCATCGTCGAGCGCGGAGATGCGCTTCAACCCCGTACCGTCCGGTCGAATCAGATAAATGGCGGTGACGTGGAGCCGCTCCCATCGGTTGGCCGCCGACGGCAGATCGCTCGCGCGATCGGACGAGAACGCGATCCACCGTCCGTCGGGCGACCACGCCGGCCGGAAATTTCCGCCGTTGCCCGACGTGAGCGGCGTGACGTCGCGCGTCGCCACATCGAGGATCGCCAGGTTCGCGAAGCCGGCCGCGCGCGTCGTCACGAACGCGATGCGCCGGCCGTCGGGCGAGGCCGTGGCTTGATCGTCGAACGCCGGGCTGTCGGTCAGCCGCTCGAGGCCCGTCCCGTCGGCGTGGACACGATACAGATCCGCCGAGCCGTCGCGCTCGGACGTGAACACGATCCAGTTACCGGTCGACGACCACGTCGGGTTGTAGTCGAGCGATCCCGGCGGCGTGAGCGCGCGCTCGCCGGTGCCGTCCGCGTTGGACACGAACAGCTCGCCATGAGCCGGCCCGAGACGCGCGAACAGAATGCGATCGCGCGCCGCACCGGAGAGAACGGTACTGACACAGAGACACGACGCAACGCACAGGAGGGTGCGACGCCAGGACATTTACTGCTCCCTTGCTAGGAGGACCGAAAGGTCGGGGGGACTTGGCAGGCGGACGTTACCACGGGTGGGCCGGAGCGGCAATGACGAGCTGCCGCCCGCGCGTTTCACGATCGCCGCTCACACGCCAGGATCGATCAGGCGGCGGAGCACGTCGTAGGCAGGTTTGCGCGTGTAGTCATCTCGGAGCACGCCGAAATGACCGAAGAGGTCATCGCCGCTGCTGTTGGCGTCACGCAACGTGAACAACTCCCAGTGCGTGATGCGTAGATCGCCGGCCACGCCGGCGACCGTCTCGACGATCCTTCGGAGCGCCTCGGCCTGGTCCTGCTCGCTGCGACCGGGCCCGGTAGGCCAGCCGCACTCGCACACACGAATCGGAACCGTATCCGGGATTCCCGCGGTCGAGAGCTGCGCGCGATAGGCGGTCAACATCTCGGTCGTTTGCTGAGCAAGTGCGGCAATCGACGGAGCCACTGGCTCGAACCCACCGGGATACATCGTCAGACCAGCGAAGTCGACGGCGGCGCTGAACGCCTCGCCGTTGCGCCGCGCCACCCGCCGCCAGAACGACTCGGCCGCGGGCGTCGTGTCACTCGCCGTCGTGAAGCCGATGGCGGCCGTCGCGTCCATGCGGCGTTTCGTCTCCGCCGCGACAATGACGCCGTCGACGAGCGCCTCGAGCGCGTTGGGGTAGGCTCCGTCGGGCGCGAATGGCACGTCGAGCAGGTTCGCCTCGTTCGTGACGCCAATCGAACTCACCTGGGATCCGTGGCGGCGCACGACCTGCTCGACGAAGTCACACCACCGCTCGACGTCTCCGTCACGATCGTGAAAGTTCAGCGACAGATCGACCAGGCTGCCGATCTGTGCGAATTGCGCGACCTGGCCGAGCGCGGCATCGACGGTTCCGTCGAATGAAACGTACATGCGCACGAGCAACGGCAGGCCGTCACCAGCCAGGGCGCCGAGCGCCTCACCGATCTGACCAATGTCGTCCGGCGGCCCCACCACCACGCCGCGCGGGCCACCGGTGATGCCGAGCGGGTAGACACCGAACACGAGCGGACGCGGTTTCAATGAAGCCCTCCCGTCACACGCCTCACGACTCGGCCAACCTACCCTGCTGCCTGCCCGTGCTCCGCCTGCATCACGGGGCCGACGTCATGATGCACCGGCGCCAGCGAGTGCAGATAGCGATACACCGCGCGCAGGTCGCTGTCCGACGTGCGGCGGAAGCTGCCCCACGGCATGGGCGAGTCCGGAATCAGCAGGCCCGCGCGGAACCGCGCGACGAAACCGTCCTCCGGCCACGCGGTGATGTGTCCGGTCGCCGGATCGGGCGTGAGATTGGGACTCACGTATACCTGGCCGGGATGCAGCCGAGAATGGAACGGCAGACCTCCCGAAAACGGCGGGCTCGTGTACGCGCCCGTCTCGAGATTGCGCGCCGTGTGACACGTACGGCATCCGCCGAGCGTGTTGGCGATGTACCCACCGTAAGCGGCCGACGCATCCGGTGCGAGATGAGCAGGCGGTGTGCCGTCGGGTGCGTACGGATCGAGAAAGTACGCGAGCGTGATCTTCCCGAGCAGATTGACGCGCGCGTCGGGCGGCGTGCCGGGCTCGGGCGGGATCGATCGCAGATACGACAGGATCGCGACCAGGTCATCGTCGGCCAGGTTCGCATAGGAATCCATGAACGGCGGCGCGATGCGGCCGCGGCGGTTGACGCCGTACCGGAGCATCCGCACGAACTCGCCGTCGCTCACGCGGCCGATGCCCGTCGCGGGATCCGGCGTGAGGTTGGGCGCGCTCCATGTGCCGATGTAAGTGTGCTCGCCTGGACCGCCGGTGAGCGGGACTTCTTCGCCTTTGAACAGTTGGGGTCGCGCGGCGTCCGGCGTGTGACAGTCGGCGCAGCGTCCGGGCCCGTAGACGAGATACCGGCCGCGCGCGATGACGGCGGGATCGGTGACGGCATGCACGTCAGGCATGGGCACGGACCGCACGCGGTCGTACCGGACGAGCGCATAGCTCACCGCGACCGCCGGAACCGCGACCAATGCACCGACCACCCCGGCGAGAACCCGACCGACTTTCCCGATTCGCATCACCTGCCCGACGACGAACGCTTCACTTTATCCGACAACCGGGCGCAGCCGCGGGTATGCTCCTATCCGGTACACGAGCGCCGAGAGCCTCGCTTCCGAGGAGGAACCATGACACGACGTCATCGCCATCCGCGCGGCCGTTCCACATCATCTTCCGCCGGCGCGTCGCTGAGTCGACGCGACCTCCTCAAGACCGCGGGACTGGCGGGTGCCGCGCTGGCGCTTCCCGCGGCGGATCTTCTCGCCGCCGCGCCTCCTCCCGATCCGGCGCTCGACACGCCAGCGACGATGATGGGCGTGCCCTTCGAGAAGCACGATGAGGTCCGCATCGGCATCGTCGGCGTCGGCGGGCGCGGCTCATCGGTCATCGGCGAATGGCTGGGCGTCGAGGGCGCCCGCATCACGGCGCTCTGCGACATCGTCCCCGACAAAGTGCAGAAAGCCGCGGCGCTGATCACCGCCAAAGGCTTCCCCGCCCCAGCCCAGTTCACCGCAGGAGAACGCGACTTCGAGCGGCTCGTCGAACGTGACGACATCGATCTCGTGTACACGGCCACGCCCTGGGAATGGCACGTGCCGGTCTGTCTCGCCGCGATGAAGGCCGGCAAGCACGCGGCCACCGAATGCCCGGCGGCGAGGACGATCGACGACTGCTGGGAGCTCGTGAAGACCTCCGAAGCGACGCGTCGTCATTGCCTGCAACTCGAGAACTGCACGTACGGTTTCAACGAGATGCTCGTCAACACGATGGTGAAAGCCGGCGTCTTCGGTGACGTGCTGTACGCCGAGGCGGCGTACATCCACGATCTCCGGTCGCTGCTCTTCTCCGACGAAGGCGAGGGCCTCTGGCGCCGGGCGCCGCACACGACGCGCGAAGGCAACTTCTATCCGACGCACGGCCTCGGGCCGGTCTCCTGGTATCTCGACATCCACACAGGCGATCGCTTCGACTACATGGTCTCGATGGCCACGCCGGAACACGGCCTCTCACTGTGGCGTGAAGCGCACGTGCCGAAGACGTCGCCGAAGTGGGCCGAGAAGTACATCGCCGGCGACATCGACACCTCGCTCATCCGGACCGTCCGCGGCAAGACAATCCTGCTGCAGCACACGGTGACGAGTCCGACGCCGTACAGCCGTCTCAACTCGATTCGCGCGACCAAAGGCGTGTTCCTCGATTACCCGCCGCGGTTTTATCTCGACGGCCAGCAGGGCGGTGAGCGCTTCGTCGACATCGACGGTTTCAAGGCGGACTACACGCATCCTCTTTGGAAGCAGCTCGGCGCCGTGGCGTCCGGCGCCGGACACGGCGGGATGGACTACATCATGGCGTGGCGGCTGGTGCAGTGCATGCGCGAAGGCTTGGCGCCTGACTATGACGTGTACGACGCGGCGGCCTGGAGTGCGCCATGGCCGCTCAGCGAGACGTCGCTGCAGAACGGCAGCGCGCCCGTGCGCTTTCCTGATTTCACGCGCGGCGCCGCGAAGGTCACCCTGTGAACCCAAACGCCTTCGACTGGTCGATCGTCCTCGTCTCAATCGCCATCTGCTTCGTGCCCGCGCTGCTCTTGATCCGCAAGGGTGGATCGAGCACGAGCGAGTTCTTCACCTCCGGCCGCTCGGCGCCCTGGTGGCTGATCGGCACCTCAATGGTGGCGACGACGTTCAGCACGGACACGCCGAACCTCGTCACGAACTTCGTGCGCACAGGCGGCGTCGCGAGCAACTGGCAGTGGTGGGCCTTTCTGCTGACCGGCATGATGACGGTCTTCTTCTATGCTCGACTGTGGCGGCGCAGCGGCGTGCTGACGGACCTCGAGTTCTACGAGCTGCGCTACAGCGGCCAGGCCGCCTCGCTCGTCCGCGGATTCCGCGCGGTGTACCTCGGCCTCATCTTCAACTGCTTCATCATCGCGACCGTCAACCTCGCCGCGGCGAAGATCGCGAGCGTCGTCCTCGGCTGGCCGATGGGCAAGACGCTCCTGATCTGCGCGCTCTTCAACGTCGCCTTCGCGGCCACGTCGGGGCTGTGGGGCGTGCTGGTCGTGGACTTCATCCAGTTCGGCATCGCCATGAGCGGCGCGTTCGCCGCCGCCTACTTCGCGGTCAAGCAGCCGATCGTCGGTGGCCTGAGCGGACTCGTCCACCAGATCCCGGCGCACACGCTCGCGCTCGTGCCGGACTTCAGTGACTGGGGGCTGACGCTGTCGATCTTCATCATCCCGCTGACCATCCAGTGGTGGTCGGTCTGGTATCCGGGATCCGAACCGGGCGGCGGGAGTTACATCGCGCAGCGCATGCTGGCAGCGCGCTCCGAGCGCGACGCGTTCGCGGGCACGCTGCTGTTCAACGTGGCGCACTACGCGCTGCGATCCTGGCCGTGGATCATCGTGGCGCTCGCGTCGATCATCGTCTTTCCCGACTTGCAGAGCATCAAGACCGCGTTCCCGAACGTGGATCCGTCGCTCGTCGGTCACGACATGGCGTATCCTGCGATGCTGAAGTTCCTGCCGCACGGGTTCCTCGGCCTGATGATCGCCGGCATGCTCGCGGCGTACGTGTCGACGATCGTCACGCACCTCAACTGGGGATCGTCGTATCTCATCCATGACTGCTACCGGCGCTTCATCCGGCCGGGCCGGGACGAACGGCACTACGTGACGATGGGCCGGGTTTCGACCGTGGTGTTGATGATCATCGGCGGATTCCTGACGTTCGCGCTCGACACCGCGCAAGAGGCGTTTCAATTGCTGCTGTCGATCGGTGCGGGCACCGGCCTCTTGTATCTCCTGCGCTGGTTCTGGTGGCGCGTGAACGCCTGGTGCGAGATCGCGGCGATGGTCTCGTCGTTCGTCGTCTCGCTCGGCTTCTTCATCGCGGCGAAGCAAGGCGCCGACATCTCCGCGTCCACGTCGCTCCTCGGCACCGTCGCCATCACGACCGTCGTCTGGCTCGTCACCGCGTGGCTCGCGCCCGCGACCGAGCACGAGACGCTGCTCGCGTTCTACAAGAAAGTCCGGCCGGCCGGACCGGGATGGCGTCGATTGCGTGAAGAAGCCGGCGTCGAGCCGGCGCTCGACTCGATGCCGCTCGCCTTCCTCGGCTGGACGCTCGGCTGCCTGATGGTCTACGGCGCGCTGTTCGGCACCGGCTCGCTGCTCTACGGGCGACGAGGGCCGGGGCTGTTCTGGAGCGCGGTGTTCCTGCTGAGCGCGGGCTGGTTGCTGCGGCTGATTCCGCGGCTCTGGAGCAACGCGCGGGAATCATGAGCGGACGCGCACAACTCGCAGTGGTCCTCGCGCGAGGCCTCGGCACGCGCATGCGCCGCGGCCATGACGAAGCGGGACTGGATGCGGCGCAACAGGCCGCGGCGAAACACGGCCGCAAGGCCATGATGCCTGTCGGCGGCGGGCGTCCTTTCCTCGACTACATCCTTTCGTCGCTCGCCGATGCCGGACTCAGCGAAGTGTGCCTCGTCGTCGCGCCCGACCATCAGGCGATGATCGAACACTTCACTCGCCATCCCACGCACCGCGTGACGCTCGCCTACGCGGTGCAGCCAGAGCCGACGGGAACGGCCGACGCGGTGCTCGCCGCCGAGACATGGACTTCCGGCCGCGACTTCATCGTGCTCAACGGCGACAATCTCTACCCCGTCGAGGCGCTCCGCGCGCTCGCCGATCTCGATGAACCCGGACTCGTGGCCTTCGATCGCGACACGCTCATCCGCGACGGCAACATCGCTCTCGAGCGGATCCAGACGTTCGCGCTGCTCGACGTAGGGCCGGACGGATTGCTGCGCCAACTGGTCGAGAAGCCGGACGCGGCGGAGTTCGCGCGACTCGGCGGCGGCGCGAACGGCGTGAGCATGAACGTGTGGCGCTTCGATCGCTCGATCTTCCAGGCGTGCCGCGACGTCGCCGTGTCCGCGCGCGGTGAACGCGAACTGCCGCAGGCCGTGGCGCTCGCAGTCTCGCGCGGTATGCGATGCCGAGTCCTGCCGATCGCTGCCGGCGTCCTCGATCTCTCCGGCCGTGGCGACGTGGGCGAAGTCTCGCGTCGGCTGGCCGGCGTGGAACCGTCGACGTGACGTCGACGGACTGGCACGAGCGTGTCAGCCGCCTCGCATTCGATCCGAGCGCAGCGTCGGAGGCCGCACGGCATTTCGAACGCGTTGAACGGGTCTTCGACGAGCGGTTCGCCGGCAGCGCTCCGACGCGTGCGTGGTGGGTGCCGGGGCGGATCGAGGTGCTTGGCAAACACACGGACTACGGCGGCGGCCGCTCGCTGCTGGCCGCGGTCGGCCGAGGATTCCACTGGCTCGCCGCGCCTTTGACCGACGGCCGGATCGAGATCGTCGACGCCCGCACCGGCGCAGCCTGCGACATTCCCCTGAGCGCGGACATTCCGCACCGCCCCGGTCACTGGTCGAATTACGTCATCTCCGTCGCTCGCCGGATCGCGCGCGACTTCCCCGGCGTGCGCACGGGCATGCGCGCGGTGTTCAGCTCGTCGCTCCCGAAGAGCGCCGGCCTCTCCTCGTCGAGCGCGCTCGTCGTCTCGACGTTCCTGCCGCTCGCGGCGTTCAATCGTCTCGACGATCATTCCGCCTGGCAGCAGAACGTTCCGGATCGCCCTGCGCTCGCGGGCTACTTTGGTGCCATCGAGAGCGGACGGGCCTTCGCGCGCTTCCCAGCCGATCACGGCGTCGGGACGCACGGCGGCAGTGAAGATCACGCGGCGATCCTCTGCTGCCGCGCGGGGCGACTCTCCGTGTATCGATTTCTTCCAGTAACGCACGAAGGAGACGTCGTGCTTCCTGCCGGCTGGACGTTCGCGATCGCGATCTCAGGCGTTCACGCGTCGAAGACAGGCGCCGTGCGCGATCACTACAACCGGCTCGCCACGGAGATGGCGCGGCTCACGACGATGTGGCGCGAAGGAACGGGGCGTGACGACGAATCGCTGTTGAGCGCGATCGAGAGCGGCTCCGGAGCGCTCGACTGGCTGCGGACGATTGTTGCGGCCGGGCCCGACGGCTCGACGCTGCTCCCGCGCCTCGATCAGTTCGCGGCCGAGTCGACCGAGATCATCCCCGGCGTCGTGGAGCGGCTGGCCGCGGGCGACGTCGATGGCGTCGGCCCGCTCGTCGACCGATCGCAGCGGCTGGCGGAAGACACACTTACCAATCAGGTGCCCGAAACGATCGCGCTCGTCCGTACGGCGCGGGAGCTCGGAGCCGCGGCCGCGAGTGCGTTCGGCGCAGGCTTCGGCGGCGCCGTGTGGGCGCTCGTCCGGCGCGACGAGCTCGCCGATTTCCTCGATCGCTGGCACGCGGCGCATCTCGCTCGCCATCCCGCGAGCGGAGCCAACGCCGAGTTCTTCAGCAGCGATCCCGCCTCCGCAGCGATGGAACTGTGACGATCGCTATTGCCCCGTGGTGACCGGTACGTCCGGGAAGTGATTCACCCCCATCGCGTCGAACCGCTGATATTGCGCGGGCAGTCGACGCAGGAAGTCGTCGTAGTTACGCGCGGCTTTCGGCGACCACGCGACCTCCGCGAGCGCGCTCAGCCGTGGGAAGGCGTTGTATTCCAGCTTGCGGACGTCCTGGATGTACTCGGTCCACAACTGCCCCTGCGTGCCGAGGATCTGCTTTTCCTGCTCGGGTGACTCGGCCACGAAGTCCGGCTCGTAGGCGTAGACCTTTTCGAGCGGCAGGAACCCGCCGATGTTCTCGTACTCGACGCCCTTGGCGAGCTCGGACGCGGCCGGCGCCTGGTAGTAATCCAGATACGTGTTCGACGTCGTCGCCATGACGACGTTGTTGCCGAGCGCGAGGGCACTGTGGGCCCATTTGGCATCACGCCAGACCATCATGGTCGCGGTTTTCGGCAGACCGCCTTCCTGGATTTCATCCCACCCGATGATCCGCCGGCCCTTCGACGCAAGGAACTTCTCGATATGGCTGATGAACCAACTCTGCAGTTCCTGCTCGTCCTTCAGGCCCTCGCGCCGCATGACCTGCTGGGCGAACGCGGACTGCTGCCATTGTGTCTTCGGCGCCTCGTCGCCGCCGATGTGGATGATCGTCGACGGGAACAGCTTGCACACTTCGGTGAGCACGTTCTCGAGGAACTTGAAGGTCTCTTCCTTCGGCGCGAACGTGTAGGGATGCACGCCCCAGGTCGTCATCACGTGCGGCGCGTAGCCCGGCACGTCGCTGTTGCCGAGCTCCGGATACGACGCGATGGCCGCCGCCGCGTGACCGGGCATCTCGATTTCCGGTACGACCGTGATGTGCCGCGCCGCGGCGTAGGCGACGACGTCCTTGATGTCCTTCTGCGTGTAGAAGCCGCCGTACCGCGTCCCATCGCTGCCGCGTCGATCGCCGTAGGGCGGCGACGAGTCGCGCCACGCACCGATCTGCGTGAGCTTCGGATACTTCTTGATCTCGATGCGCCAGCCCTGGTCGTCGGTCAGGTGCCAGTGGAAGACGTTCAGCTTGTGCAGCGCCATGGCGTCGAGCATCGTCTTGACGTCGGCGACTGGAAAGAAGTGCCGGCCGGTGTCGAGCATCATGCCGCGCCACGCGAAGCGCGGCTGGTCTTCGATGCGCACACGCGGCACGCTCCACGTCACGCCTTCGGACGGCGCAGCGGCGAAGACCTGCGGCGGCAACAACTGCAGCAACGTCTGCATGCCATAGAAGACGCCGGCCGACTCCGGTGCACGGATGACGATCGCGTCTTCCGCGGTGAGCTCGTATCCTTCGTGGCCCAGGCTCGACTTGGCGTTCTTCGTCGTCAGCCGGATGTCGCCCGCGGGCGTCGTGTTGCCTGAGTCCTTGCGCACTTTCAACGGATAACCGGTCACGCGACGCAGCCGTTCCGCCAGCATGTCGGCCGTCGGCTTCGAGGCGGCGTCGGCGAAGATCGTCGTCTGGCGCGTGAGCGTGAAGGTGCCATCTTCCCGAACGAGCGTTGCGGGCTGAGGAATGATGGCCGGCGCTGCGGGCTCCTGTGCCGGCGCCGCCGCGAGCGCGGCGCAGAAGATGGTGAGTAGCGACGTCAGCAGTAGTTTCATGATTCGCCCTGCGTCTCCGAAGGAGCGCAGATTAACAATCCAGGATCGTGGCGGCAAGCGTGCGATCGAGCCGCGGGCGCGCGGCCTGTTCCGGGAGTATGATCGCCGCGCTCCCGTGATCTCCTTCCCGCGGCCCTCCCGGTCCACGCGTGTGCGCACGTGCCGTTGACGCCGAGCACGCGTATTCGATGACCCCTCGCCCATGCCGCTAACCCAAGGCACACGCATCGGAGCGTACGCGGTCGATGCGCTCATCGGCGCGGGCGGCATGGGCGAGGTCTACCGCGCCCGCGACACGAAGCTCAATCGCGATGTCGCGCTGAAAGTGCTGCCGCCGCTCGTCGCGAACGACCCGGATCGCCTCGCCCGCTTCCGGCGTGAAGCGCAGGTGCTCGCCTCGCTCAACGATCCGCACATCGCACAGATTTACGGCTTCGAGGATTCAGGCGACGCGCACGCGCTCGTGATGGAGCTCGTCGACGGCCCGACGCTCGAGGCGCGCATCGCGCAGGGATCGCTGCCGATCGCCGACGCCCTCCCCATCGCACGTCAGATGGCCGCGGCCCTCGAAACGGCCCACGAACACGGCATCGTCCATCGCGATCTGAAACCCGCGAACGTGAAGGCGCGCGCGGACGGCACGGTCAAAGTGCTCGACTTCGGTCTCGCCAAGGCGTTCGGCCGGGAAGGAGCGAATGCGACGGTGGACGACGCCAACTCGCCGACGATCACGACGCCGGCGATGACCGCGATGGGGATGATTCTCGGGACGGCCGCCTACATGGCGCCCGAGCAGGCGCGCGGACAGCTCGTCGACAAGCGCGCGGACATCTGGGCGTTCGGCGTCGTGGTGTACGAGATGTTGACGGGCGCGCGGCTCTTCACGGGCGCGACCGTCAGCGACACGCTCGCGGCCGTGCTGCGACAGGAGATCGACTGGACCGCACTGCCGGCCGACACGCCGGCTCGTGTACGACAACTCCTCCGCCGCTGCCTCGACCGCGATCCCAAACAACGCCTGCGCGACATCGGCGAAGCGCGCGTCCTCTTGAGCGAGCCCGACGTCGCCGCCGACGCAAGCGTCACGGCGCCGCTCGCGAGTCCATCGCCGTCGCGCGCGTGGCGTTGGCTCGGCGTGGCCACGGCGATCCTTCTGGCCGCCGCCGTCGGCGCCGGCGCGTGGTGGTTCAAGCCCTCGACGCCCATTCCGCTACGGCGCTTCGATCTGCCGCACGAGATCGCCGCCAACGGCGTTCGCGCCGCGATCGGCTCCACGGTCTCTGGCGCCGCGCTCGCCCCTGACGGCGCGAGCGTCGCGTATGTCGCCGACGGCCATCTCTACGTGCGCGCGCTCGACGCGCTTTCGCCGCGCGACCTCGGCGTCGTGCCGTCCGACGTGCGCCAGTTGTTCTGGTCGCCCGACAGCCGGTCGGTGGCCTTCGCCGCCGGTGGCGAGCTGCGGCGCATCCCGGCGACCGGCGGCACGCCGTTCGTCATCTGCGCAATTCCGGCAACCGGCCGCCTTCTCGCCGCCGACTGGCTGGCGTCCGGCTCGATCGTCTTCGCCGTGTGGCGCGACAGCCTCTATCAAATCGCCGCGGCGGGCGGCGCGCCCACGACCCGCCTCGCCTTGAATCCCGCGACGGAAGTGGACTTCCACGACGTCTCCGCCCTCCCCGACGGACGCCTTCTGCTGACGGTCCATCACGTCGCGGGGGACGTGTTCAGCGTGGAGAGTCTCGACGGCGCGACGCGCCGCGTGCTGACGAACGACGGCTCGGTGAGCGACGTCCAGTACGCGTCGGGGCATCTGCTGTTCCATCGCAGCGGCCCCAACAGCGGCCTCTGGGCCGTGCCGTTCACCGACGGCCCGATCGATCTCACGAAGGCCGTGTCCGTCCAGCCCGGCGCGGAGGGCTACAGCGTCTCGCGCGACGGCTCGTTGCTCGTCGGACTGCCGTCGACCGAACACCGCGTGCTCGTCTGGGTCGACCGTTCGGGACGGTCGACACCAGTCCCTGGCGCGCCGGTCGCCCTCGGCTCCGCTCGCTTGGCGCTCTCTCCTGACGGCCATCGCGCCGCCTTCGTCGTCAGTGATGGCGACACCACTCGTCTCGTCGTGCGCGACCTGGACACGGGCCTCGACCGGCCGCTCACGACTGAGCGCGATACCGCAGCCGGCGACGTCGTGTCACCGGCCACGTGGCTGCCGTCGGGGGATCGCATTGCGTACGCGTCGGAGACGCTCCACAACTTCGCCGTGAGGATTTTCGAACAGCCCGCCGACGGATCGACGCCGCCGCGGGACCTGACGGGCGGAACCACCGTGCGGTTCTCACGTGACGGACGCACGCTCGTGTGCATCGTCGACGACCGCGGCCGCGGCCGGCTGCGCTACGCACGCGTCGCGAGTGACGGCACGCCTGGCCCGCTCCGGCCGATCTTCCAGCATGACGAGCCCGACGCGATCTTCGATCAAATCGCGCTGTCGCCCGACGGATCGACGCTGGCCGTGACCGTGCGTGATCCCGACGGGCGCGCGAACATCTTCCTGACGCGCTTTCCCAGCGGCACCGGGCGCTGGGTGGTCACGACGTCCGACGGCACGTTTCCCGCGTTCTCGGCCGACGGCCGAGAGCTCTTCTACGCGGCGCTGGGACCACGAGATGCCCAGGGATCCGCCCACGGCGAATTGATGCGTGTGCCGATCACGCTGCAACCGTCGATCACGATCGGCGCGCCGGCCGCGCTCTTCGGCGACGCCCCACCGCCGGGCGGCAATCGGAATGCGCAGGAGAGCGCATCCGGCGATCTGGCGCTCGCCGGTTTCAGCGTCTCGCCCGACGGACAGCGCTTCCTGATGTCCACGGCCGCGCCTGCCGCGCCCGGCGAAGGTCCGCGTGTCGTGCTCGTGCAGAACTGGGTGGCCGCGCTCCGGCCATGAGTTCGGTGGCGAGCGCGCGCCTGTCAGGCGAGCGCCTCGAGTTTGATCTGCACGCGTCGCGAGCGCGTTCTTCGCACGGGCCGAGATCTTTCTTGATGCGGTGGACGAGCGCCGGCAACGAAACACAACGGAGCCGACGCTCGTAGTGAGAGGCAGTGCCTGCCGTTCCCGATTCACGCCGAACGAGGTTCGCGTCCCGTCAATCAGGAGGATTTGTGTCCACGAAGCCCCTTGGAATCGCCGTCTGCGCGTCCGTGATCGCGCTCCTGCTCGCTCCCGCCGCGCCCTCGCTTCTGGCCCAAGGTCCCCAGGGCCGTGGCGGCGCGCCGGCGCCCGACCCGACCAAGCCGCAACGGCTCGAGCTCACGACCGGCACGACCGCGCGTTACAAGGTGCAGGAACAACTCGCGGGCGTGAACTTCCCAAGTCAGGCCGTCGGCACGACCCAGGCCGTGACAGGCGCGATCATCGTCAATCCGGACGGCTCGATTGCGCCGGGATCCAAGATCAGCGTCGATCTGACGAAAATCCAGAGCGACCAATCCATGCGCGACGGTTACGTGCGCGGACGCGTGCTCGAAACGGACAAGTATCCGACGCTCGACTTCGTCCCGAAACGCGCCGTCGGACTGCCGTCGCCGCTGCCGTCCGGCATGGGCGCTCAGGCCGGATTCCAACTCGTCGGCGACATGACCGTCCATGGCGTCACGAAGGAAGTCACCTGGAACGTCGTCGCCACCTTCGCCAATGACGCGGTCGACGGCCGCGCGACGATCACGACCGACTTCGCGACGTTCAACATGACGAAGCCGTCACTCGCGCGCCTGCTCAGCGTGGACGACAAGATCGAGCTCGAGATCGAGTTCCGCACGCATCGCACCGCGGCCTGACCCGCCGCGTCCTGACGACGAACCCGCGCGTCGCCGCGTTCGCTCGCGGCGGCGCGTGTTCTGTTTTTACCCGCCGGCCTGTCACCGTTGGCGCTCCTGCGCGTTATAGCCAGGTAAGAGGCCCGCGTGCAGGACATCCGCTACGCCCTTCGGGCGATCGCCGCCCACCGCTGGTTCTCGGCCGCCATCGTCGCCACGTTGGCGTTGGGGATCGGCATCAACACGACCGTCTTCGCGCTGTCGGATGCCGTGCTCTTCAAACCACTCCCGTTTCCGCACGGCGAGCGCATCGTCGCCATCGTGAGCACGCAGCCGTCGAACGGCGCGACGCGGATGAACATGTCGTACGCGGACTTCGTGGATCTCCGCGCCAATGCGTCTTCCTTTGCGCATCTGGAGGCGAGGCTCGGTGCCGGCGGCGTCATGAGCGAGACGGCGGTCCCGCCACAATTCGTTTCGATTGGACGGGTCACCGCCGGTCTGTTCGCGTTGACGAGCGTGTCACCCATCCTCGGCCGGACGCTCAGCGTCGACGATGAACGGGCGGACGCGCCGGCCGTGATGGTGATCGGCTACAGCTTGTGGCGCGCGCGGTACAACGCGTCGCGCGACGTCATCGGGCGCGTCGTGCGGATCGACGACCAGCCCGTCACGATCGTCGGCGTCATGCCCGAGGGCTACGCCTTCCCGAACAACGACCAGACGTGGATGCCGCTTCGGCCCGTGGATCACGATCACGACGCGCGCGACGACAGGCCGTTGATCGTCATCGGCCTCTTGAAGCCGGGCGTGTCCATCACGTCGGCTGGACGGGACGTCGACGCCATCGCCGAGCGGCTGGCGACGACCGATCCCGCGACGAATCGCGGGATCGGCGCGAACGCGCTGACGTTCAACGACCGCTTCAACAACGGCAAGGCGCGCACGGTGTTCCAGTTGATCCTCGCCGCCGTCGCGCTGGTGCTACTCGTCGCATGCGCGAACGTCGCGAACATGATGCTCAGCGCCGCGTTGAAGCGGCATCGGGACATCGCGATACGCACGGCGCTCGGCGCCTCGCGCGTGCGTATCGTCCGCCAGCTTCTCGTCGAAAGCGTGATCCTCGGCCTCGCGGGTGGCACGATCGGCTTGGCGCTGACCGCTGTCGGCGTCCATCTGTTCAACCTGGCCGTCACGCCGGAGAACACCGGCAAGCCGTCGTGGATTCTCTTCACGGTCGACTATCGCGTGCTCGCGTATCTCGTCGTGGTCTCTGTCGGATCGGCCATCGTCTTCGGTCTGGCGCCGGCGCTGCGGTCGGCGCGTGTCGACGTCAACGACGTCTTGAAAGAAGGCGGACGCGGCGGCTCCGGACGATCGAGCTGGTTGTCCGATACGCTCGTCGTCGTGCAGTTCACGATGGCCGTCGTCCTGCTCACGGCTTCCGGCCTGATGATGCGCAGCCTCCTGGCGGGCGAGCAGATCAACTCGTGGATGCCGCGCGATCGACTGCTCATGGCGCACGTCCTGCTGCCGGCGTCGCGCTATCCCGATGCCGACGCGCGGCTGCGGTTCTTCGACGACGTGCTGCCGCGACTTGCGACGCTGCCGGGAGCCACGACGGCGGCGCTCATGACGAGTGCGCCAGGACTTGGCGCAGGCCAGGACCGCATTGAAATCGACGGGCATCTCATCGACACACCAGCCAGCCGTCCCTCGGTGCCGCACGTCGGCGTGTCGGATGCGTATTTCGCCGCGATCGATCTTCCGATCGTACGCGGCCGCGCGTTCGAAACCGCAGACGGCCGTCCTGGTCACGAAGCTGCCGTCGTCTCACGTGCGTTCGTGGCGAAATACTGGCCGAACACCGATCCCGTCGGCCAGCGTCTGCGATTCAATGACGATCAGAAACCCGGGCCGTGGATCACCGTCGTCGGCGTCTCGGGCGATCTGATAACGAGCGTCAATCAGGCCGAGATCGAACCCGTCGTCTTCACGCCGTACCGGCAGGCCGGAAGCGGTGACGCCACCCTTGCGGTCCGCACGGCCGGCGACCCGTCGGCTCTGACGAACGTGCTGCGACAAACGATGCAGGCCGCTGATCCGGATCTGGTGGTGTCGAACGTGGACACGCTCGACTCGCAATTGCGAGCGCAGCTCTGGCCGTATCGCGTCTTCGGCACGCTCTTCTTCGTCTTCGCGCTGACCGCGCTCGTGATGGCGGCCGTCGGCCTCTACGCCGTCATCTCGCAGCAGACGACGCGCCGGACACGCGAGATCGGGATCCGCGTGGCGCTCGGCGCCACGCCCGTCCGCGTGATCGGCACCGTGATGCGTCGCGGCGTCGTGCAGCTCGCGATCGGGCTCGCGCTTGGAGTCGGCGCGTCGCTGGGCGTCACCGGCGCGATGCGGTCGCTCCTCGTCGGCGTCGAGCCGAGCGACCCGGTCACGTTCGTCACCTCGGCGCTGGTGCTCGTCACCGTCGGACTCGCGGCCTGCTGGCTGCCTGCACGTCGCGCATCGGCGATGCCCGCGGTTCGGGCGCTCGCCGAGGCGGACGAGTAAGCGCGCGTTAGCGCACGACGGGCGCGACGTACGGCTGAATTTCGAAGTCGATACCCGTCACGACGCCGTTGCCGGTCGGATTGTTGACGACGGTCGGGACGTGCTGAACCACGTTCGCTGTCTCGCCAACGACCCGTTTGGCGGCGGACGTTTTTGGCGCGGTCGTCTGTACGCCGGCGACTTGCGTCTTCGCGGCGGCCGCAACGGTGCCCGCGTGGCTGATCGTCGTCGTCTTCGGCGGCAACGGCTGCGGATTGAGCGACACCTTCGCTGCGGCAGCGGACGCGGTCGACGTCACGGCCTTCGGCGGAAGCGGCTGCGGATTCAGCGCGACCGTGTCCGCGGCTGCGGCGCTGACGGCGGTGTGCACGGCCACGCGGCTGCGAATGGCCTTGCCGAGATCGATCTGGCTCGCCTTGTGGACGGTGACCGTCCCTTTCCACCCATCCGGCTCGGCCGCGACCGAGTTCGTCTGGCCCGTCCAGTGATAGCCATCGGCGAGCGCACAGGTCACCATCAGCGGTGCCTCGGTGGCGACGCCGCGCATCGTGTACCGTCGCCGGCCCGTCGTGTCATCGTCTGCGATCCACAGGCTCGCGAGACTCCCAGTAGGACGGTCGGTGCCGAACGATACGCCATCGGCGATGTGCGTCGTGATCTTCACGGAGAGATCCGACGCGCCGCGCATGAACTCCTGACGGAGCGACGCCGCGAGCGTCGCGCCCGCGAGCGCCGTGAAGCGGCTCGTGACGCCTGCGCGCAGTTCGGTGGCGGCTTTGGCCGCGTCGGCGGCGGGCAGCTTCACGAGTGCCGTCGCGATGGGCCCGGTCGGAGCCGGCGCGGATCGAACGGCCGTGCTGCCGTCGACCGGATCGTGCTTCGCGAGTTCGGCGATGGCATCCGCGGGAATGGCCTGCGGCGTGGCCGCCGCGACGACCGCCGGCTGCATCGCGGCGATGGCCGCGGCGTTGACTGACGTGCGGGCGGCCACCGCGAACGACGGCGTCGTGACGTTCGTCGCGTGCCCGAGCGACAACGGCCAGTGCACTTCGCCCTGAACGACGCCGGATTGATCGTAGCCGCGAGCCGTGAGCAGCAATTCGGTGCGATCGGCCGGTGCGCCTGACAGCGACAACCCGTGCAGGCCGCCGCTCGATCCGTCGAGCGCGTCGACGACCGCGTCGAGGAACCAGAAACCGTCGGCGGCGAGCTGTGTCAGCAGATCGTTGACCGGCTGCAGCGCCTTGTTCACGTACGGCGCGAAGTCCGTGTTGGCGATGAACCGCTCGAGAAGCTGCACGTAGTCGGTGCCCGAGATCCAGCCCCAGATCGCGTCGAGGACGAAGAGCACGTCCGCGACGAAGTTGCCGGGGTGCAGGCTCGGCGAGAGCACGTTGATGGATTCGAATCCCGTCGCCGCGATCGGCTGCGTCACCGGCGGCAGGTCGAGGCGGTAGACCAGGTCGAGACCGAAGTAGAAGTCGAACGCGGGATCAGCCCACTTGCCGAGCGGGGTCGGCTGCGTGGACGTCGCGCCGACGTGGTTGACGCCGGTCGACAGATGGATGACGAGATCGCCGTTCTCGTCCCGATCGGCGGACAGGGCGATGTCCGGCGCGAGATCGATGTGAATGTCGTAGAGCGTCACGCCGTCGGCAATCAGGTTGCCGGCGCCGAGTTGGGTCGTCAGGAACGTCTGCAGGTCCGGGCGATAGTCGGCCCAGGCCGCTTCGGCCGCCTGCCGCAAGAGCGGGCCGAAGTAGGACACGGCGGCGAGTGGACCATCGCCGCTCTGTTTCGCCATACCAACGCCACCGTCGATCGGAAACGCCATGGCCGTCCTCCGCCGGGGAGCGGATGATGAGTCGTGAGGAGCGGTCTGAGACTATAGCGCGAAACGCGCGGCGCCAACGCCATGCGCGCGCTGGAGTCGCTACCAGCCGACGGGACCGAACTGCGGGGGAATGTCGATGACGTCGCCCGGTCTCGGAGGAGCCATGGGACGGATCTGGCCGTGCGTCCACTGGACAAAGCACAAATCCGGCGAGTCCAGCGGCTCACCGAAATCGAAATGGACGAGGGATCCCTCCCAGAACGCCTCGGGATCGACGCGGGAGCCGTCGAGAACGTTTACCTCGAACTCTGGGAGCGACACGCGGGTCCCGGGTGGCACTGGCTCGGACCGATAAATGCGGTCCTGCACGGTCGGCGGCCTCCCGTCGAGAGAACGGAGATTGAATCCCGTTGCCGTCACGTGTTCGATGCGCAGCCGGACGGGCGCCATGCTCAACACGCGGAGCGCCCGGAACGGCTGACCGCGAAGCGCGAGCATGGCCGGCGCCACGTGGGACACTGACGGATCGGAGCCGTTGACGATGACCAGCGTCCCGGCGCAAGGCGGCAGTTCCGACGCCAGCGCCCGCTGGGCGCGCGCGACACGTGCCAGGTCCAGCGCTCCACGCATCCTGAAGAACGGTCCACCCGCGACGAGCGCGATCGCGAGGCCGCCGGCGACGACCGCCGCGGCCATTCGCGCGAGGCCCGGCGCGGACGCGCGCGCCGCCTGCAGCCCGCGGACGATCACGATCGCCATCGCGGCGCTCGAGGGCACGAGTGCCAGCGCCAGCGTACGGCCGCTCGCCAAGGTCAACGTGCCGGGCAATGTCGCGGCGAGCGCCGCCGCGACGCACCATCCGACCGTGCGCATCTCGCCTGGCCGTACGCGCCATCGGGCGTAGCGCAGCACGCCGGCGATCACGACGAGTGCGAGGACGCCGAGGACAGCCGCCATGATCTGGACATGGACGCTACGTCCGCCAACCAGATCGGCGGGCACCGACGTCGCCATTTCGCCGACGAGGATTCCCAGGCGGCGAATCATGCTCGCCACGCCCGACACGCCCGCGGTCGGATCGAGGTACACGGCCGACTCACGGACGCCATAACCGGCGCCGACATAGAAGGCGAGGTAGGCGGCAGCGATCGCACCGTAGGGCAGCAGTTCCCTGATTCGCCGGATGAGCGGCTCACGCCGCCCGAAGAGTTCCCAGGCGGCGATGATCGCCACGGCGCCCAAGGCCATTTCGCTCGCGCAGAGGTCCGCGACGAAGACCAGTGGTCCGAGCCAGCGTCCGGGACGCCAGCCTTCGCGCCCCCGCGCGTAACACCAGCACGCCGCGAGCGCGAGGGCCGCGCCGAGCACGGTGTGCCGGGCGGCGGCCCATGAGAGAGGGACGACATGGCCGCTCGCGCCCGCATAAAGGATCGTGGCCAGGACCGCCGGCCCAGGCGCAAGGATGCGGCGGTACAGCGCTGCCGCGAACCCGATCGCGATGAGGAACCACGCCAGGCTGTCGAGGCGCAGCGCCCAAGCGCGGCTGCCGAACAGCCAATAGTCGACCGCGAGACTGGCGCTCGACAGCGGCCGAAAGAACCGGAACCGCAGATTGGGCGACGCGAACCACGGAATGGCCCCCGTTTCCTGCAGCCGCGCCGCTGGACGGCCGGGCGCACCGACGAAGTCATACAGATCGAACGGCGTCCAGTGCACGCCCGCCACGCCGTCGCGCAGCATCAGTTGATGCGTGATGTCGTCAGCGAGGGAAGGCGCCGTCAGAGCCGGCAGCGCGCACAGCACCGCCAAGAGGGAGGCGAGAACGACAGTGGTGCGCGACGTCATCGTGGGGCATGCCGTCGCGCGCGGACACGGACCGGCGTGCGATGGATATTTCGCATATCATATGCGTAATCCCGTCGAGAATGCTGGAGCCTCCCTGGTGCGCGACGACCGTAACCGTCTCGTGAGAGATCCTTTCGTGCACGTTCGCGCGGCGCACGAGCCGATTGCGATCATCGGCATGGCGTGCCGTCTGCCCGGCCCAGCCGTCGATCTCGAGTCCTATTGGGATCTGTTGCGGAACGGCGCCTCCGCAATCACCGAAGTCCCCGCCGATCGCTGGAACGTGGACGCGCTGTACGACCCGGATCCCGCGACGCCGCGCCGGATGTACGCGCGGCACGGCGGGTTCGTGCGGAATCTCGATCAGTTCGATCCGGCGTTCTTCGAGATCTCACCGCGCGAGGCGCAGACCCTCGATCCGCAGCAGCGCCTGCTCCTCGAGGTCGCCTGGGAAGCGCTCGAGCATGCGGGCCTCAGCGCGTCGGGACTGCGGGGATCGGACACCGGCGTCTTCGTCGGCATCGTCGGGGGCACCGAATATTCGGACCGCCTGAAGCAGAATCGCGCGATCGACGCCGACCTCTACGCCGGCACCGGCAGCGCGCCGAGCATCGCCGCCGGACGCGTCGCCTACTGCTTCGGGTTCCATGGTCCCGCGCTCGCGGTCGACACGGCGTGTTCCTCGTCGCTGCTGAGCGTGCATCTCGCGATGCAGTCGCTTCGGCGCGGCGAGTGCCGCCTTGCGCTCGCCGGCGGCGTGAACGCGATCCTCTCGCCGCTCACGACGATGGTCTTGTGCCGCGGACGCATGCTGTCGGCGCGCGGCCAGTGCGCCACGTTCGACGCGGCAGCCGACGGCTACGTCCGCGGCGAAGGCTGCGGGATGGTCGTCCTCAAGACGCTCGCGCATGCCCTCGAGGACGGCGATCGGATTCTCGGCGTCCTCCGCGGGTCGGCGGTCAATCAGGACGGCCGGAGCAGCGGCCTCACGGCGCCGAACGGCGTCGCGCAGGAGGCACTCCTGCGGGCGGCGCTGGCCGACGCGGACGTGTCGCCCGACGACGTGTCGTACATCGAGGCGCACGGCACGGGCACGCGCCTTGGCGATCCCATCGAGATCCGTGCGCTGCAGGCCGTTTTCGGCCAGCGCGCGGCGAGCGATCCGCTGCGTGTCGGTTCGGTCAAGACCAACATCGGCCATCTCGAAGCCGCAGCCGGTGTCGCGGCTTTGATCAAGGTCCTCGCCTCGCTCGAACACGAGCTGATTCCGGCGCACCTGAACTTCCGCACGCCGAATCCCGCGGTCGACTGGTCGGCGGCGCCCGTGGAAGTCGCCGTGGAGGCGATGCCATGGGCGCACGGCGCGCGGTGGCGTCTCGCGGGCGTCAGCGCGTTCGCCTTCAGCGGAACCAACGTCCATCTCCTCGTCGAGGAACCGCCCCTTCCCGAACCGCGCAGCACCTCGACGCGCCCCGGACATCTCGTGACGCTGTCGGCGAGAACCGAGTCGGCGTTGCGCAGCCAGGCCGAACGCCTCGACGCCTGGCTCGACGCGCATCCTCTACCGCTCGAAGACGTGGCCTACACGATGAACGCCGGCCGCGCGCGACTCGAGCATCGCGCCGCGTTCGTCGCCACGTCGATCGCCGACGCGCGAAAACGGCTCACCGCGCTCGCGCGCGATGGCGCCGCGGCGGCCGGCACCGAGACCGGCATGATCGGCAACGAGCGGCCGCGCGTGGCCTTTCTCTACACGGGACAAGGCTCGCAGATGCCGGGCATGGGTCGCGAGCTCTTCCACTCGCAGCCCGTGTTCCGAGCCGCGATCGACGAGTGCGACGCCGTCTTCGATCCCATCGAGGGCGCGCGAGTGTGCGACTGGCTGTACGGCGACATCGCAGATCGCGGCAGCGACATTCAACGGATCGGCCTCGCACAACCGGCCCTGTTCGCCATTGAATATGCCGTGACCCAACTCTGGCGTTCGTGGGGCATCCAGCCAGAGGCCGTCGCCGGTCACAGCATCGGCGAAATCACGGCGGCCTGTGTGGCGGGGGCGCTGTCGTTGAAGGACGCCGCATCGCTCGTGGCTGGCGGCGGCCGCCTGCTGCCGTCGCTGCCCGCCAATGGCGGCATGCGCGCCGTGCGCGGCAACATGGCGCAGGTCTCCTCGCTTCTGGCGGATGGCGATCTCTCGGTGTGGATCTCGAACCTGAACGCTCCGGACGAAGTCGTCGTCGCCGGCCTGCAGGACGACATCGTGCGCTTCGACGAACGCTGCCGCGCGGCCGGGCTCGCGACGTCGCCGCTCAACGCCGTTCACGCGTTTCATACGCCGTTGATGACGCCAATGGTCGACCAGTTGCGCGCCACGGCCGACGCCATGACGCCGCGTCCTCCGTCGGTGTCGCTGATCTCCACGTTGACCGGACGTGCCCTTCCGGCCGGCGCGCTCATGGACACCGACTACTGGTACCGGCAGATGCTGTCGCCGGTCGCGTTCAGCGGCGCGATTCAGGAACTGGCGCGCGCCGGCTACGACACGTTCGTCGAGATCGGCCCTCAGCCGCTGCTGACGCTGCTCGGCCGTCGATCGGTGCCCTCGAAGGCGTGCGTCTGGCTCGGATCGCTGCGCCGCGGGCGTTCCGACTGGCTGCAGATGCAGGGCACGCTCGCCGCGCTGTTCGCGCGCGGCGTCGACTTCGACGCCCGAGCACTCGCGGCCCCCGATCACCCGCGCCGTGTCGCGCTGCCGGGCTATCCGTTCGAACGGCGGCGGTGGTGGATTGACGCCTATCAGGATCCCGAGTCGCAGGACATGTCCGGCTCGCCCGACATGTCGTCGACGACGGTCGTGCGTTCGGCGCTTTCCGGAGAACGGTTGCGACAGCAGATCGTCGACCCGAGCCGCGACGTCGTTGCGTCGGGCCAGCGTGCGTTCGACATCCCGGTCTATCCAGCCGCAGGGTTCCTGGCACAGATCGTCGCAACCACCGAAGGTCGCTCCGATGCCGCCATCGAAATCCGCGGCTTCACGGTGCATCAACCGTTGGTGTTCTCGAATCCCGCGCCGCGTGTGCTGCAGACCGTACTGCAGGACGCCGACGCGCGGATGTCGGGTGTCGTCTTCAGCGCGGCCGGTGGCGCGGACGTCGATTGCCTGGAATGGATCCGCCACGTCTCGGCCGACGTCGCCCTCGTCGAGGACGTCTCGGCGCACGAGACCGTCGTCACGGCGTCCGGCGAGCCGACGCCTGACGAAGTGGCCGGCCTCTACGACGGTCTTGCCAGCCAGGGCCTGATCCACGGCGCGAGCCATCAGCTCGTCGAAGCGATCCGCTCCGAAGCGGGCCAGTCGGTCGCACGCCTCCGTGCTCCCGCGATCGCCGATCGCGACATCCGTCTCGCGTTGCGCGTCGACTCGGCGTTGCAAGTGTTGAGCGGCGCTCTGCAGACGGTCGTTGACGGACGCACCGATACGGTCTGGCTCCCGGTTTCCATTGCACGGCTCTCGATCGACCCGCGTGCCGCGACTGTGCCGTGCCGCGCCGTGGCCCGATCACGCATGGACGCGGCAAGTGACGCCAGCGAGACGACGACCGGTGACGTCTGGTGCTTCGACGATAACGGACGCCTGATCATGGCGTTGGAAGGGTGCACGTTCAGGCGCACGTCGGCTGAAGTGCTGCGGCGACTTGCGCCGGACGAGACGGAAACGTGGCTGCACGCGATCGCATGGCGACCGGCCCCGGACACGCCTTCCGAGCGCGTCCACCGTGACTGGCTCGTCGTCGGCAATCCGCGCGGCGTCGGAGCCGCCTTGGCCGAGCGCCTCGATGCAGCGGCGGCCGCAGCCCGTTCGGTCGAACACGCTCGCGTCATCGACGCGCTGGACGTGGCGGCGCTCGCCGCACACGCCGGCCATGGCGGGCGCCGCGGTCTCCTCGATCTCCGCGGCCTGGACGTCGGAACCGGAACGCCGGACGAAACGGCGGAAACTGCCGTCGATCACCTGTTGGCCATCGCCCAGGAGATCGCGCGGCAGCCGGCTGGCGCCGCGTTGGAACTGGTGGTCGTCACGCGTGGCGCGACCGGATCGATGGACTCGCCGGCCGGGCTGGACGGCGCCGCCATTGCGGGCTTCAGTCGCGTGCTCGCGCAGGAACATCCCGACCTTTCCGTGCGGACCGTCGACGTCGCCGCGGACGCGAACGACGACGCGATGGTTGCCGCGCTCGCCGATGAGCTGACACACGTCACGCACGAGCCGGAGGTGGCCATCCGCGGCGCGAAACGATGGGTGCCACGGCTGACACGCGGATCGCGGCGACCCGCTTCGACGGGACCGAACGAGCTGCGTGCGCCGACGACCGGACGACGTGGCGTGGAGCGCGAGGCGCCGCGGCCGGATGGCAGCTACCTCATCACGGGCGGCCTCGGCGGCGTCGGACTCACGCTCGCCGACGACCTGGCGGCGCGCGGCGCGCGGCATCTCATCCTGATGAGCCGATCGGCACCCAGTCCGCACGCGGCCGGCGTCATCGCGCAGCTCGAGAATGCCGGCGTTTCGGTACGTGTCGAAGCCGCCGACGTCACGAACGCGGGCGATGTCGAGCGCGTCCTGTCGGCAATCCCCGCCGACCGGCCGCTATGCGGCGTCGTACACGCGGCTGGCGTGCTCGATGACGGCCTCGTCCGTCAGATGACGCCCGAGCGTGTCAATCGCGTGTTCGCGCCCAAGGTGCGGGGCGCCTGGGTGCTGCACACGCTCACGCGGTCGATCCCGCTCGACTTCTTCGTGCTCTGCTCGAGCGTGTCGGCCGTGTTCGGCTCGCCGGGCCAGAGCAACTACGCGGCCGCCAATGCCTGGATGGACGCGCTCGCGCGGATGCGCGTGGCTCAGGGCCTGCCGGCGCTCAGTGTGAACTGGGGTGCGTGGCGCGAGGTCGGCATGGCGGCTCGACTCTCCGACGGTCAGCGCGATCGCTGGGCGGCGCAGGGATTCGCGTTGATTCCGCCCGCCATGGCCGGCAACGCGCTCTGGCGCGCGCTGAGGGCTCGATCGGCGCAGGCGATCGTCCAGCCGGTGGACTGGGCAATGTTTGGACGGGCGCTGGGCCATCGGCCGATCCCTCCGCTGCTCTCGGAGCTGGTGCACGAGACCGTCGATCGCGCTCGGTCGGACAAGGCGTCGCCAGACGAGGCACGACTGAGGCTGGCCGATACCCCGGCCGGTGAACGCGCCGATCGTCTGCGCGCCCACATTCGAACGCAGATCGCACAGGTGCTCGGCCTCGATTCGGACGCGGCCGTCGGCGACGACCAGCCGCTCACCGAACTCGGCATCGACTCGCTCATGGCCGTCGAATTGAGCAATCGGCTCAACGCCAGCCTTGGAACGGCGCTCGCGCCGACGTTCGCGTTCGAGTTTCCCACGGTGTCGGGAATCACGACCCATCTGCTCGACGCCATGGCGGGCTCCGACACGGCGTCCCACTCTCCCTCCTCGGTGGACGCCATCGTCGACGAAGTGTCCTCGCTCGATGCTGAGGCCGTCGACGACCTGCTCGGCCGACTCGAGGATTCCGGAACCGCCTCGACACGATGAACGCGCGGCTTCCGCTCCGGCGCGAACGTCGATGAGCGGCCGGTTCGACGACCTCTCCCGGCTGACGCTGGAAGAACGTCGCGCGCTCGTTCCTGCGCTCCGGCGCCGGCAGGCCGAGTTGCGTGCGCGCGAAGCGGCGGCCAGCGCGGACGGATTCCAGATCGAGCCGATCGCGTCGCGCGACGACGCGCCGCTCGCGCCGCTGCAGGAAAAATTCTGGCTGGCGCAGACGCTCAACCCACGGAGTGCCGCCGACAACATCGTCACGGCTTCGCGGCTGCGCGGCCGGCTTTCGACGCGGCACCTCTGGCAGGCGTTCGAGGCGCTCATCGCGCGCCATGACGTCCTGCGCACTTCGTTCCCGATTATCGACGGCGAACCACGTCAACGTGTGGCCGCCGACGTAGCGTTCACGCCAATCGAGGAAGACCTCGGCGCGTGCCCACCAGCCGAGCGCGACCGGCAGGTCCGGGACCACGTACGGACGTTCGGCGCGGCGCCGTTCGCACTCGATCGCCCGCCGCTCTTCCGCGTCCTGCTGCTGCGCCTCGACGCCGATGACCACGTGCTCGTGACGAACGTCCACCACATCATCTGCGACATCTGGTCGAGCCGGCTGTTGACGGTCGAGACCGCGGAACTCTATGCCGCGGCGGTGGAAGACCGGCCATCGCGGCTTCCGGCGCTCGACGTGCACTACATCGACTTCGCCGACGCGCACCGGCGCTGGATCACGGGTCCGGGTGGCGCGCGGCAGGCCGCCTACTGGAAGGAGCAGCTCGCCGGCCTCGTCGTACACGAACTTCCAACGGATCGGCCGCGCATTCCCGGACAGGTTCGCGATGCGGCGACCAGCCGGCCGCTGTCATCCGACGTGCTCGACGGCGTTCGCGATCTCGCCCGTGCCGAACGGACGACGCCGTTCGTCGTGCTGCTCGCGGCGTTCTCGATCGTGCTGTCCCGGCACACCGGGCAGCCGGAGGTCGTCGTCGGCACACCCGTCGCCAACCGGACCAGTACGCAAGTCGAGGCGATGGCGGGTGTGTTCGTCAACACGCTGGTGCTCCGCGCCACTCTCTCGGACCACGCAACGGCGCGCGATCTCGTGCGACGACTGCGACAGACGTCGATCGACGCGCTGCGCCATCAGAGCTATCCGGTCGAGCAGCTCGTCGCCGACCTGCGGCCCGCCCGCGACGCGGGCCGACCGTCGCCGTTCTTCCAGGTGCTCTTCAACGTCCAGACGATTCCGCCGGCCGGCCAGGTCCTGGCGTCGCTCACGTCGACGCCGGTCGCGCTGGACGGCCCCGCCACGCCGTTCGATCTGTCGGTGTCGATCGATCTGGTCGCCGAACGGCACGTCACCTTCTCCTACAACGCCGCGCTGTTCGATGCGGAGACGATCGACAGACTCATCGACGAGTACGAGCGTGCGCTCGCGGCGGTGGTCGCCCGGCCCGACGCGCGCGTCGAGGACGTCGACCTGATGTCGGACGCCGACCGCGAGCGCGTGTTGCGGACGTGGAATGCCACGACGCGGGCGATCCCGGCCGATGAGACCGTCGTCGATTGGATCTGGCAGCAGATGGCGCGCTCGCCCGAGGCGCTGGCCTTGCGCTGCGGCGAACAGTCGCTGCGATATGGCGAGCTCGCCGCGCGTGCCGAACGCCTGGCCGACGTGCTGCGCTCGCAGTGGGTCCGTCCCGAGGCCATCGTCGGCGTCCAGATCGACCGGTCGGTCGAGATGGTCGTCGCCCTGCTTGCCGTGCTACGCGCGGGCGCCGCGTATCTTCCGCTCGATCCGGCCCTGCCTGCCGAACGCCGTGCCTTCATGGCGCGCGACGCGGGCGTCACGTTGGTCCTCACGTCGGTGCGCCTGCAGTCGGCCGTGGCCTACGAGGACGCGCGGGTCATGTGCCTCGACGCCGCGGCGCCGGCGGGACGAACGGAATCACCTTCCACACCGCCACGGCGCGCACGGCCAGACGATCTGGCCTACGTGCTCTACACGTCCGGATCCACGGGTACGCCGAAAGGCGTGGCCGTTCCCCACGCCGCGCTGACAAACCTCGTCGAAAGCATCCGCGCCGAGCCCGGCGTGGTCGCGACCGATCGCCTGCTCGCCGTGACGAACCTGTCGTTCGACATCGCCGGCCTCGAACTGTGGGTACCTCTCGTCACGGGCGCGGAAGTGATCCTCGCGACTGCAGCGGAGGCGGCGGATCCACGTCGGCTCGCGGCGATGATCGAAGGCGATGACGTCACGATGATGCAGGCGACGCCGGCGATGTGGCGCATGCTCGTCGACGCTGGCTGGCGCGGCGCGCCGCGGCTGACCGTGCTGTGCGGTGGCGAGGCGATGTCGCGCGATCTCGCCGACGCGCTGCTCGCGCGAGCGCGCGCCGTCTGGAACCTGTACGGGCCGACGGAAACGACGATCTGGTCAACGATCGAACGCGTTGAGCCAGGCGACGGCCCTGTCTCCATCGGCCGGCCGATCGCCAACACGCAGGTCTATGTTCTCGACACGACCGGCACGCCGGTGCCGATCGGCGTGGCGGGCGAGCTCTTCATCGGCGGCGCGGGCGTCGCGCGCGGTTATCTGGCGCGTCCGGATCTGACCGCCGAGCGCTTCATATCGGACCCATTCAGCGACCGCGAGGGCGCGCGGCTCTATCGGACCGGCGATCTGGTGCGGTTCCGCAACGACGGCCGACTCGACTATCTCGGCCGGCTCGATACGCAGGTCAAGCTGCGCGGCTTCCGGATCGAGCTCGGCGAAGTGGAAGCCGCGCTCGCTTCACATCCCGACGTGAGCCAGGCGGCTGCCGTCGTCCGGCCCGGTGCCGGCGGCGAGGTCACGCTCGCCGCGTACGTCGCGCCGCGCGCCGGCGCGGCGATCGATCGCAACGCACTCCGCGCCTACCTGCACGGACGTCTACCCGGCTATATGGTGCCGGCCGTCGTCACGGCGCTGCCGGCGATGCCGCTTACTGCGAGCGGGAAGATCAATCGCGCCGCGTTGCCCGATCCGGATGCGCCGACGCGATCGCCGGCCGACGCGGCGCCCATGTCACTTCGGGAACGGATGCTCGCCGACGTGTTCGCCGCAGTGCTGCGCACTCCGGCCGTCGGTCCGGACGACGACTTCTTCGACCTCGGCGGACACTCGCTGCTCGCGGTCCGACTGATGGCGGCCATCGAGGAGGCGAGCGGCCGCGCGCTGCCACTCGCAACGCTGTTCGAAGCGCGCACGCCGCGTCAGCTCGCCGCCGCGATTGACGCCGACGCCGATGCCGCGCCATCGATCCTGGTGCCGATGCAGAAGGCTGGGACGAAGCCGCCGGTTTTCTGCGTTCACGGCATCGGCGGCGAGGTCCTGGTCTATTCGGCGCTGGCTGCCCGCATGGCTCCCGATCGGCCGTTCGTCGGCATCTGTTCGCAGGCGATCGACGATCGCGAGACGCCGGCGCAGACGATCGAAGAACAGGCCGCGCGCTATCTCCGCGAAGTGCTTCGCCATGCGCCCGACGGGCCGTACTACCTCGGCGGCTACTCCCACGGCGGGCGCGTCGCGCTCGAAATGGCGCTGCAGCTCGATGCAATGCACAAGCCCGTCGCCTTCATCGGCATCTTCGACACGACCGCCATGCCGACCCGCACGGCGTGGCCGCTGTATCTCGGCCGGTTGTTGTGGAACGTGCCGAAATGGCTGTGGTACGACGGCCTGCGGACGTCCTGGCCCGAGAACCGCGAACGATTGACGCGCAACCTCCGCGTCGTGGGCGGCCGTCTGGCGGCCCTCGTTTCGGGTCGAACGTCGGCCCGGCGGCTCGAAGCGACCGACATCATGCCGCTCGACAACCTTCCCGACCGCTACCGCCGCCGCTACATCGAGGACTTTCGCGCGTTCACCACCTACAGGCCGTCCGGCCGATGCCGGTCGGTGACGCTGTTCCGGGCGAGCGGCCAGCCTATCCTCGGTTCACACGAGCCGGACCTCGGCTGGCACCTCGCGAGCGATCAGGTCGACGTCCGGCACGTGCCAGGCAATCACTCCAGCATCTTGGAACCGCCGCACGTCGATCGGCTCGCGCTCGAACTCAAGGCCGCGCTCGACGAGGCCCAGCGCCGAGCGGGCGACCTCCGCGGACTCGATGCGGCTACGGCAGGACCACCGCCCGATTGATCCACAGGATGTTGTCCCAGCTCAGCACCTGCTGGCTGCCGTCGAAGAGCTTCGCATAGCTGCCGCCGCCGAGCTCGAGCGAGAACTGCTTCACACGGTCGGGCGGGTTGGTCGGGACGTTCCGCAGGATGTCGAGCACCTGCTCCTCGCGCGAGATCTGGTAGTAGCTCGGGTTCTTCGCCGAGTAGTACTTCCGATCCGTCAGATTGCGCTTGTTCATGATGCCGCGCTCGTAGGTGATGTGCAGGACGAAGTGCTCGCCGCTCGGCGCCGCGAAGTGCCAGTCCTGCGACTCGATCATCGGCCCGTCGCCCGAAGCCGGCGTCTCCGTCGATCGTTTCACCGTGTGCGTCGTCGCATGGATGTAGTTGCCGAAGGGACCGGGCGCATCCGACGGATCCGCGGTGAGACCGCCGATGACGAGCTGCACCTGCTCACCCGACGGGCTCTTCACCGGCGCGACGAGATAGACGAGCTGGTTCGTGCCCGTGCCCTTGGGCGTCGAGTCCGCGTTGTTGATCGTCACGCGATCGATGAAGACGACGCGCACGTTGCAGTCCTTCGCGGGCCCCTGAGTGGCCACGTCCGACGTGAAGCCCTGCGGCAGCACGGCGGCCAGCGCCGCATCGGACACCTTGAAATCGAACTGGAATCGAACTTCGTTGCTCGTCTCGACGACCGTCTCGGCCCGCGCCGTGACGGCCGTCGCCGCCACGAAGAGCGCACCCATCACGAGTCCCCGACCTGCCATCCGCCATGCTGCGTTCATCTCGTCACCTTTTCCCGTTTTTCGCGCCACCGCTCATGCTGCAGCTGGCGTGCGACGCCCATGGTATCGCTCAATTGAATCGGACGGCGACGCAGAAACGCAACGCGCACGACGAAACCAGCGTCGTTCGACGAAGAATCGTTTACGGAACGACGTGAAGAAGGCGGCTGTCGATTCGGCCGAGGTACCGGACAGTCAACGTGGCCGTGCCGGGGCCCACGCCACGAGCTTGGCCGCTGGCATCGACGACGAGCACCGCCGCGTCGGTCGTCGACCACTCCGGTCGCGGCCCGGTGGCCGGAACGCCCGCCGCGCCGTCCGTGCTGACGGAAAACTGGACGATGTCCCCGACCGACAACACCGTCGTATTAGGCGTGATTGAGACGGCGACCGACTGCGACGGCGTGGTTGGCCCAGCGGTGTGTCCCGAGCAACCGAAGCAGAACGGCGCCAATATCGACGCAACAGCCAGCCCGAGGAGCCAGCGGTGATGATTCGTCCGTTGAGGCACGACAACACCTAATGTCAAACGATATCACGTGATCTCAAACGGCCGGCGCGCCCCCCACGGCCCAGAACTCCGCGCGCCCGCCCGTTCGGAAGACCCGGCTCTCGTCGTCCCGTTTCATCAAACGCCACCGTAGGCGCCAACGACCGCAGGTTCACGAGCAGCGCCAAACGTCCCATAAATAATATGGATTTGGCGCATCAAAACAGTATGGCGCCACTTCATTTCCTTGTGTGGGCGTCGCGGCAGTCCATAAAGAGCCCGAGCCATAATCGTCAGAAATGTACGACGGCGAATTCGTCATCTCGTCAAAATACGGTAAGAACGCCGGGTTATCGAGATCGTTATAGACTTCAACCTGCTCAGACAGAAGTGTGTCTCCCGCTGGAAAATCGCCAACGGTGAGCGTCTGCCAGGCATTGTCCCACCATATTGCCGTCGCCCACTCTTGTTGTCCTCCCACGTCTGCACCGCGAAACAGCGCAAAATCGTATGTTTGACCGTCAATCAGGCTGTACTGATCAAAAAACTCCCAGGCGCCAACGGCGGAGTCATACTGGAACACATGTGGTTGCAGTGATCCGGTCCAGTTGGTCTGAGCCCACCCAACTTGAGTAAACCACAAGCCGTAGGGTGATGACGCGAGGACCATGTACCATGGAGCGACGAACGAATATCTCGGTCTTGCTTGCGTGCCGTAATACGGTGTCTGCACCTGCAGGCCGCCCCAAATGCCCGTCCACGCGTGGCCAACCGTCGTTTGTGCGCCCGCGAAGTCATGATATGACGGAACCGGCAAGACACGACCGTAAGCCGATCTCGGCGGAACAGACTTACGAACCCTCGGATCGCTGACTATCATTGTTGGCCGCGCGATACACATTGGCAATCGCATTGATGGTGGGCCAGGCGCTCTCTCTTGGAGGTGATTTGGATTCGCCATGCATGACGGAAGGCTATCCAAGTACACCCTGTCAAATATGTCGCTCTGCTGTCGTGCCAATACACCGATGGGCGAAGCACAAACCGAGCAGTACACGCCAACAACCATGGCGACGAGAATCGCTCTGGGCTGTAAATGCATAATACTCACTTCTCGGCGCCATCAACAGCGGCGCGCTGGTCGTTATGGCAGATTCAACCGTCTTTTTACGATGGTGGCGGGATCGGTTCAAGAAAAAATGATTGCCGCACATTGATTTTAGTTGCATGAAATTGATGTGCCGCCAGCCTTTTTCGAACGGCAAGAACGACTGTCGTCTGAAATGTGATAGGCTTCCGCTGCCTGCCAACAATGAGGCGAAGTGGGAATGGCTCGAGTCCTGGCCATCGACCGCGATCTTGGCGTGCTCGAGATCGTGCGGGTCGCTTTGGCAGACCAGGGACATGAAGCAATTCTCGCGTCCAATCGAACTCAAGTTCGTCGCTACCTGCGTTCCAATCGGCCTGACATCATTCTGTTGACACAGCGACTGGACGAGCTATCGGTGCTCGAACAATTGCAAGGGCTCAACTTGGCTGATTTCAATGGTCCGCTGGTCGTCATCGCTCAGAATCTTCGGGCAGAAACTTGCAGTGGGGCTCTGATCGACAATCGAGCAATCCGCGCAATCTGCAATTTGTGTCGAGACCTCACAAATCGTCGCCATGGCTTGCCCATTGAAGTCCGTCCGACGAGCCGAGCGACTGCAAGCCGGATCGTTGCCAATCGACACGTGCTGGCGGTCCTAGCGCAACTCGATAACGACTACAGAAATCCTCACCTAACGACGAAGCTCGCTGCGAAGAAAGCCAGCATCTCTACGGCGCACCTCTGTCGGCTTATGAGGCAGCACACGGGCAAGACGTTCAGGACGCTGCTTCGCCAGCGGCGCGTCGCAGAGGCTCAGCGGCTTCTTGCAACGAGTTCCTCAAGCGTGAAAGAAATCGCCTTCTGCGTTGGCTTCGCGAGCGCTGGCTATCTGACACATAGCTTTTCGAAGACATGCGGTATCTCACCCAGGCAATATCGAGACCAGGTCCTGATCGACCTACGGCAGCCTGAGATCAGCGTTGCGCCGCTGCCGTTCCATGGTAGCTCTCGGGCGGCCCGAGATAGCTCGTCTTCCCTTCCGCCTCGTTCGACGTCACGACGATCTTCTGCACGACGACCGCCGGATCGACCATCCAGACTTTGAGCGTGTGATAGCCGGCCGAGGCCAGCGTGTGCGACGTCGTGACCGTGCGCGCGTTGTTCTCGACCGACGCTTCCCAGTCGCGGCCTGCGGCGTTGTAGCCGGCCGGCACGACGGTGACGGTCTGCGGAGCCTCGTCGTCGAACGACACGGCCACCTGCAGCGGACGGCCGGGCATGAAGTTCAACGTCGGCGCAAGGATCAGGTGCGCCGTGACGGCGCCGGGATCGAGCATGTACATCCGATACTCGAGGCTCGGCGCGTCCGTCCCGGGCGTCGCCGGCGCGACGTCGACGGGACCCTCGGCGCGCATGCCGGAGAGCGTGCGGCCGTAGTCTTCGATGCGGATCCAGCGGCGGCTGCCGGCGTCCGTCTTCTTCGTGTAGTGCTCGGGCTCGATTGACACGTACCCGTCGCCCTCGGCGAAGCCGGCAAGCGTCGCACGCGTGACGTCAGCCGGCGTCCGCGAAGCGACGTGGACGACGACCGACGCGCCCGCGCCGGCAATCGTGACCGTGCCGGCCGCGTCGCCCTTCGGCGCGTGCGCCCAGTCGACCGTCACCGCGATCCGCGCGTCGTCGTCAATCGTGCCGCCGCGATCGCTCAGCACGATCCAGGGCGCGCTCGGCGTCGCCGTGAAGGTGAACGGCGTCTGCCCGCGATCGAAAACGTCGATGTAGGACTGCTGACGGTTCAGCGCGTCGAACGCCGGCAGCGCGGGTGTGCCGGTCGCGCCGGGCCATGCGTCGGTCGATCCATCGACGGCGACGCCGAGACCAGCGGCCTCGGGTACGGTGACGCTCGCAAGATGGATGGCGTCCATCGTGTTGGACGGCGGATCGCGCCACGTCGTGTAGCCGATGTGGGACTGATCCATGAAGTGCTCCCACTTGCCGTTCATGAAGCGCTTGTTGAAGTACGCCATCAGGTCCGTGTCGGCCTGGAACAGGTCGCGCGCGCGATCGGCGTGCGCGTTGGCGCTCGCGCGGCCTTGTGCGACGTAGAGCGCGTTCTTCGCGGCCTCGACGTACAGCTCGTTCACCTGGGCGGAGGCTTTCGTCGGGAAGAGCACGAGCTCGTAAAACGCGTCACGCTTGACCGCGGGCAGCTCGTTCATGATCGACTCGGCGCGCGTGGCGAGCGCGTTGTAGTCGTCGACGACGCGTTCCGCCTCACGGTAGTTGACGAGGCTGTAAGTACCCGGCGCCAACAGCTCCGGCTTCCGTCGGCCGTTGTATCGCGTGTACGTCGAGACGATGTCGGCGATGTCGTCGGCGTGATCGGGCCCGAACTCACGCGCGGCCCACTCGCGCGTGAAGTCGCGCGTGTTGTCGTTGGTCCAGCGGCTCGTGTCCCACGCCAGGCTGAGGAAGTACTCGGTCGGGAACTCGTAGCCCTTGAAGTGGCCGACGTTGACGATCCAGATGCGATCGGCGCCGTACTGCTTCGCGAGGCTCATCTGGTCCCAGATCTTCGCGATGGGGCTCGTGTTGATCCACTGGTAACTCCGCGGACCGCCGTGGTAGTCGAAGTGATAGTAGATGCCCGCACCACCCGGCCGTTGGCGCTCCTCGGCCGTCGGCAGGCGCCGCACGTCGCCCCAGTTGTCCTCCGCCCAGAGCAGCGTCACGTCGTCAGGAACGCGGAGTCCGTTCTCGTAGTAGCCCTGAACCTCTTTATAGAGACACCAGAGCTGCGGGACTTTGGTGATGTCAGGGTTCACTTCGTCGACGAGCATCTGGCGTTGGGCGGCGACGATCTTCTCGAGGAGCGCCATGCTCTGGGTCGGGCCCTGCACCATCGCGGTGTCGTTCTCGCCACGCAGGCCAATCGTGTAGATGTTCTCGAAGTTCTTGCGCGCCTCGACCGCGCCGCGCCAGAACTGCTCGAGTACGTCGGGATGCGTCGCGTAGTTCCAGTTGCCGTATTGGCCGTGCAGATGCCAGTCCCATTCCTTCTGCGCGCGCAGCATCGGCTCCTGGTGCGACGTGCCCATCACGATGCCGTACTCGTCGGCGAGCTTCGGATTCTCCGGATCGTCTTCGGCGAACGCGTTGTTCCACATCGCGGGCCAGAGATAGTTCGCCTTCAGACGGAGCAGCACCTCGAAGACGCGCGCGTAGAACTCGTGATTGAAATTCGCGACCGTGCCCGCGCCGCCACCGGGCGTCGGGTGCTCGCCGAACTTCTCGCGCACCCAGTAATCGAGGTCCGGTCGCTCGTCGTTGAAGAAGATGCCGCGGTACTTCACCGACGGCTCGCCCTGCTGATATTTGCCCTGCCGGACGAACAGCGCTGTTCGATGGACCGGCGTGACGTCCGCCCACCAGTACCACGGCGACACGCCGATCTGTTCGGACAGATCGTAGATGCCGTAGATCGTGCCGCGCTTGTCGCTGCCGGCAATCACGAGCGCGTTCTTCACGCCGGGCATCGGGTCGGATACCGTCTGGAGGAAGAACGATTCCCACTTGCCGGCGATGCCGCTCGCGTCGATCTTCTTCTCGCGGATCAACCGATCGATGATCGGACTGCGGCCGACCGTGCCGATGATGACGACCGCGCGCGGCAGGTGCGTGCCGTCGTGCACGATGGCCGGCGTGAGGTTCGTCACGCGGTGCACGTCGGCCTGCAGATCGCCGACGGCCCGGACGACGCCGGACCAGTCAGCCGGGTCGACCCAGAGCGTGGCGGCCCGATTGTTCTCGGCGAGAGGAAAACTTCCGTTCGCGGGCGTGAACGCCACGTACGGCGGCTGGCCCAGGGCCCAGCCGTCAACGGCAACGGCCAGCAATCCGGCCGCCGCGAGGAGGATCGCGGTTCGGAGATGGACGCGCATGGTGCGTATCCTACTGCGGGCGCGGCGTCGCCCGTCGGCTTCGGCCTACAATCGAACGGTGACTCCCCAATCACCTACATCTGCCGACCGCAACGACCCGCACAAGGGTGTCGTCATCCACCATCTCGGCCCGGAACCCGCCGATGCGCGCCTGTCGGTGATCCTGCTGCACGGCCGCGGCGCGTCGGCGGCGGACATCCTCGGCCTGGCCGACGAGTTCGGCCTCGACGACATCGCGTATCTCGCGCCGGAAGCGGCCGGACGCGAATGGTATCCACGCACGTTCCTCGCGCCGATCGATCAGAACGAGCCGAACCTCTCGTCGGCGATCCATCTCGTCGCGACGCTCGTGGCGACGCTTGGCGAGGCCGGCGTCGACGCCGACCGTGTGGGCCTCATCGGCTTCTCGCAGGGCGCGTGCCTCTCACTTGAGTTCGTCGTCCGTCATCCACGGCGCTACGCGGTCGTCGGCGCGTTGAGCGGCGGCCTCATCGGTCCGCCGGGGTCGTCATGGCCCGACGCGGGCGCGCTCGACGGAACGCCCGTGTTCCTCGGGTGCAGCGACGTCGATCCGCACATCCCGCTCGCGCGCGTGCGCGAGTCGGCCGACATCTTCCGACGGCGCGGCGCGGACGTCGACGAACGCATCTATCCGCGCATGGGACATACTGTCAATCGCGACGAGCTGGACGCGTTGCGCGCGCTCCTCGTCCCTTCCGTGGAGCAGCGATGAGCCGCGTCATCTCCGGCATTCACCACATCACGGCCATCGCGAGCGATCCGCGCCGCAATCTGCACTTCTATACCGAGGTGCTCGGCCTGCGGCTCGTCAAGCGCACGGTCAACTTCGACGACCCGGGTACGTATCATTTCTATTTCGGCAACGCCGACGGATCGCCGGGATCGATCCTGACGTTCTTCCCGTGGCCGCACGCGCATCGCGGGACGGTTGGCAACGGCCAGGTCACGGCGACGACGTTCGCGGTGCCGGCCGAATCGGTCGACTACTGGCGATCGCGCCTCGAGGCGAACGGCGCGGCCGCGAGCGATGCGGGCACGCGGTTCGGCGAGGCGGTCCTTGCGTTCGAGGATCCGGACGGCATGCGGCTCGAGCTCATCGCGACGCCGCTCGCCAATCCGTCGCGCGCGTGGCATGGCGGGACAGTCGCGGCCGAACACGCAATCTGCGGCTTCCACAGCGCGACGCTCGCCGAAGAAGGCTACGAAAAAACCGCGCGGCTCGTCGCCGACGTGATGGGCTTTCAGCAGATCGGCGCCGAGGGCAACCGCTTCCGTTACGCCGCGGCCGCGGGCCCGCACGCCGGCTCGATCGTCGACATCGTCTGCGCGCCCGATGGCCAGCGCGGCCGGCAGGGCGCGGGCACCGTGCATCACATCGCGTGGCGCGCGGCCAACGACGACGAGCAGCTCGCATGGCGGGACGATCTCGCCGCCGCGGGGCTGAACGTCACGCCGGTCATGGACCGGATGTACTTCCACTCGATCTACTTCCGCGAGCCTGGCGGCGTGCTCTTCGAGATCGCGACCGACCCGCCTGGCTTCGCCACCGACGAGGCGCCCGATCATCTCGGTGAGCGGCTGACGCTGCCGTCATGGCTCGAGCCGCACCGCGCGCGGATCGAGTTCATCCTGCCGCCGCTGGAGTGATGGCGGAACGCGGACGAGTTTGAAGTTCGAAGCCAGAAGCCAGAAGTTGATGACTCCGTCGAGGTTGCTCGCTGCAACGGCCGTGTGCATGCTCGCCGCAACGCTCGTGCTCGCGCCGGCCCAGCTCGCGGCCCGCGCGCCGTCGGTCCGACAGCCAAAATCCGCATCCACCACCAGTACGCTCTCGGCCGAAGACCTCGCGCGCCTGCGCGCGTTCGAGGAACATCTCGTCGAAGTGACGGCGACGCTGCCACGCGGCGTGTCGCTCGCGCGCATTCTCGGTCCGATGCTCGCCTTTGCCGGATCGCGTTCGACGCCGGCGACGGCCGACGATGAGAACCGCACGGCGCTCATGGCGACGGCGTTCTATGTCAAAGGCTGGCCGATCGACGTGCTCGCGCCGGAAGCACGAGACTGGACGCGCCCGCGGCCGCGCGGCGTCGTACTCGCGGGCCGAGGCGACCTCGCGGAGCACTTCGCGTTGTCAGCGCTGCTCTCGGCTGCGTCCGGCCAGGCGCTTGCCGACTGGGTCGGCCTCTACAAAGAGTTGACCGACGCGCACGGCCGTGAAGGATTTTCGTTTTCCGATCTCGCCGCGGATCGCGCCGGCTCCAAGCTGGGTCGCGTGGCGACGGATCCGGCGTCAGCGGCCGCGATCCAGACGCGCGCCGCCAGCGGCTTGTCGGAAGCCGACATCCTGCCAGCCATCGACGACTTGCCCAACGATCTCTCCGACGCCGAGCTCACGCGCCGTTTCGGCGGCATCGGCACGCCAGCTTACAACGCGCTGATCGCCCGCGTTGAACACGAGGTCGACGCGCTGCCGCTGTACAAGTAGCGATGGCTCTCTCGCGAGTCATCTTTTTTGCAATGCGCTGGGGTCATCTTTTCTTTGATCGCTCGCGGGGCCCCACCCCCGCTCGCCCGCTCAACGCCGCTCCTCCGTCGCGGGCTTCGCGGACTTTCCTTTGATGCGCTTCGCTGCGCTCGCGAGTCATCTTCTTTGCAATGCGCTGGGGCCCCACCCCCAGCGCTACGCGCTTCGGCACCCTCGCTGCGCTCGGGGCCTCGCGGTGTCATCTTTCTTTAGTGCCCTTCTTCGCGATCTTCGCGTCTTCGCGTGAGGCCGCCGTTTCTGGCTTCGAACTTCTAACTTGTCTCGGCTCTCCTAGAAATAGCGCTCGAGAAACTTGACGACCAGTCCCCATTCAGTCGGCGTGAACTGGTGCGGGCCGGTGTGTTCGTTGTAGGCGAGATCGCCCGTCATCACCGGCGTGTCGGGCGGCGGGAAGGTCGTCGTGCCGAGGTCTTGTTTGCCGAGCAGGCGGTAGACAGGACCGGCCGCGACTTCGGCGAGGAACTCGCCCTTTGGATCCGACCACTGATCGGTCGTGCCGCCGGTGATGAACACCGGGCGCGGTGCGCTGAGCGCGATGAGCATGTGCGCGTCGACCGGCATGTCGTTCCAGCGTCCGACCCACTGCTGGAAGTTGCCAGCGAACTGCCACGGGAAATTCTGCGCCATGTCGTCGACCGTCTCGCCCCAGTCACGGCGCGCGAGCGCGGAGCCCATCTCGCCGGCGCAGCCGGAGATCACGACCGAAATGCGCGGGTCCTGCGCGGCGGCCCACAGGACCATCTTGCCGAGCCGCGAAAAGCCGTAGACGGCGATGTGCGACGCGTCGATCGCGCGATCGGCGGCGAGGTAATCGACGATGCGGCTCGTCCCCCACGCCCAGGCGCCGATCGTGCCCCACTCGCCCGGCGCGGGCTGCGTCTGACCGGGCGCGAGCGTCTGGCCGATGACGCCTTCGGTCCACGCGTTCGCGCGATCCGGCTGGATGTCCTGGTAACCGACCATCGCGTAGCCCCAGCCGTGCGCCAGGATGTCGGTCGCATTCGACGGCTCGCCGAACGCCGCGCCGCCACGACCGGCACCACCCGCGCGTCCCGCACGTCCAGCCCGCCCCGCGGCCTGCTGCGCGCGTCCACGCGCGGGCGCCGCGCCGCGCGCGGGCGTGCCGCCGCCGAAGTTCACGAGCAGGATGACCGGCACCGGCTTGGTCACGCCAGCTGGGGTGTAAAGCGTCACGTGAATCAGCGGTGCGTTCGCCTTGTCACCAACGCGGCCGATGAGGTGCGACAGGATCGCGGCACCATCGCGCGCGTGCGGATCCGTATCGGCGACCGTCCAGGTCACCGTCGGCGCGTTGTCCGGCACGCGGCCGTAGATCTGATCCTCGTACAGCTTCAGGATTTCCGGCCGTCGCTCCTTCATCCACTGATCGGCCGTCGTCACGCGCGTGCCGTCGGCGAGCACGAGCGGGTCGGGAAGCGTATAGGGCTTGATCTTGCTCTCGTCGTAATTCGAGACGTGGCCCGTTTTGGTCGCGAGCCGCAGCGGGTTGCCGTTGGCGTCGTTGCCGAGCTGTGTGGGATTCGTCTGCGCGGGCGGCGCGCCGGCACGACCGGCGGCCGGCGCCTGCGTGAACGAGGGCTGCACGGCAAGGACCGCGAACAACGCGGAGATGAAAAGGACCGGACGACGCATCACGCCTCCCCTGGGAGGAATACTGTCAACTTCGAACTGCGAACGTCGAAAGATGGATGCACGCGCGAACGCGAAACCACGCGCCTGGCTTTCGCGACGAAGGCTAGCACAGGCCGGCGCACGCTCGGCGTCCGTCTCGACGCGGGCGCGGGAGAGGTCGCTTGCATAACTAAACTGTACAGTGTAGTATTCATCCCCACCATGATTCAGGTCGACCGCCTTCGCAAGCAATTCGGCGACGTCGTCGCCGTCGACGACGTGACGTTCGACGTCCCGAAAGGCGAAATCTTTGCCTTCCTCGGCCCGAACGGCGCGGGCAAGACGACGACGATCAAGATGTTGACGACGTTGCTGACGCCGACGAGCGGCACCATTCGGCTCGACGGGCTCGATCCGACCGTTCAGCGCAACGAGGCCCGCAAGCGCTTCGGCATCGTCTTCCAGGATCCGAGCCTGGACAACGAGCAGACGGCGCTCGAGAACATGGAGTTGCACGCGGTGCTCTACAAGGTGCCGCGGAAAGTCCGCGCCGAACGCATCGAGGCGCTGCTGACGCTCTTCGAGCTGTGGGATCGACGCAACAGCTACGTGAAGACGTTCTCGGGCGGCATGCGTCGCCGGCTCGAGATCGCGCGCGGCTTCCTGCACACGCCGCGCATCCTGTTCCTCGACGAGCCGACGCTCGGCCTGGATCCGCAGACGCGCAACCAGTTGTGGACGCACGTCAAACATCTCAACGAGACCGAGCAGACGACG
>DASZOV010000130.1:0-7373 GCA_035550595.1 Vicinamibacterales bacterium | reverse complement strand
CACGTCGGGCAGCGTACGGGTCTACACGCACGACGAGCTCGACCGGCTCCGTCTGATCAAGACGTTCGTCGACGACGCGGGCATCAACCTGGCCGGCGTCGAGCGGCTGCTGTCGGTCGCCGAAATCGCGTTGCGCCTGCGTCCGCTCGTCCGGCGCGATCGGAAAGCCACCCGTTCGGCCGCGTCCGATCGGCGCCTGGCCGAAGAAGTCGACGCGCTCTGCCGCCTACTCGGCCTCGATCGCGCACGCGAGGAACGGTGACGATGGACTTCAAGGATTACTACGCCGTGCTCGGCGTGCCGAAAACGGCGACCGACGCGGAGATCAAACGCGCGTATCGCAAGCTCGCGCGCGAGCACCATCCGGATCTCAACGCCAACGACAAGGCCGCCGAGGCTCGTTTCAAGGAAATCAACGAGGCCAACGAGGTCCTGGGCGATCCGGAGAAGCGGCGCAAATACGACGAGCTCGGCGCCCATTGGCGCGACTACGAGACGGCGGGCGCGAACGCGGGCGCCGGGGCCCCGTTCGGCGGCGCCTCGGGCGGCCCGTTCGGCGGCGGCGCCACGTATCGAACGATGACGCCCGAGGAGATGGCCGAGATCTTCGGCAGCGGCGGCGACGGCGACGGCGCGCCGTTCTCGGACTTCTTCCAGACGTTCTTCGGCGGCGAGCCGGTGTCGGGCGCGAGAACGCGCGGTCGCGGCGCGCGCGCGAGCCGAGGCCACGACCTCGAGCAATCGATCGATCTCACGCTCGAAGAAGCCTTTGCCGGTGCCACGCGCCGGCTCATTTCGACGCGTGACGGCCGTGAACGCAGCGTCGACGTACGGATTCCGCCCGGCGTCAAGGACGGCGCGCGCGTGCGCGCGGCCGGTGAAGGCGCGCCTGGCTCGCGCGGTGGCACGGCCGGCGATCTCTATCTGCGCGTGCACGTGTTGCCGCACGCGCGCTTCGAGCGCCGCGGTGCCGATCTCTACACGCACGTCGACGTGCCGGTCACGACGGCGGTGCTCGGCGGCGAAGTCGCGGTCCCGACGCTCGCCGGGGGCGCGCCGCTGCGGTTGAAAGTGCCGCCGATGACCAATGGCGGCCGCACACTCCGCCTGCGTGGTCGCGGCATGCCCATCGTCGGCCGTACCAGCGAACGCGGCGACCTCTACGCGACGGTGGACATCGTCATTCCGTCAGCGCTGACCGACGAGGAGCGCTCGCACTACGAGGCACTGAAGCAATTGGCGAGCGCCTCGGCGTCAAGTTAGAAGTTCGAAGCCAGAAGCCAGAAGTGGGTTCTGGATCACGCGAAGGCGCGAAGATCGCGAAGGGACACACATCTTGTTGTAGAAGCGGCCTCCAGTGGTGCCCGGACGCTCGTCAGGTTGTTGTAGGGGCGGCCCCCTGTGGCCGCCCGGACATACGAGAAAGTTCGAAGGCAGAAGCCAGAAGGCTAGAAATATCAGGACGTCGGCGGTGATCGTATGAATCCGAACAAGTACACAGAAAAAGCGCAGGAAGCGATTGTCGCGGCACAGCAGGCGGCGGCCGAGCACGGGCATCCGGAGATCACGCCCGAGCACCTGCTCGCCGCGCTCATTGCACAGCGCGACGGGATCGTGCCCGCGGTCCTCGGCAAGATGAACGTCGACCCGGCGGCGGCCGGTCGCGCCGTGCAGGCCCTGCTCGACAAGTTGCCGCGCACGCGGGGCGGCACCTCGCCGTCGCTCTCGCCACGGCTTCAGGCCATCTTCACGGCGGCTGAACAGGAAGCCTCGCGGCTCAAGGACGACTTCACGAGCACTGAGCATCTACTGCTGGCGCTGGCCGCAGAGGGTGGGCGCGCGCCCGCAGCCGGCGCGTTGAAGGCGCTCGGCGTCACGCCGGATGCCGTGCTGCAGGCGCTCACGGCGGTGCGCGGCAGCCAGCGCGTCACCGATCAGAATCCCGAGGGCAAGTATCAGGCGCTCGAACGCTACGGCCGCGATCTGACCGCGGTCGCGCGCCAGGGCAAGCTCGATCCGGTCATCGGCCGCGACGAAGAGATCCGCCGCGTGATTCAGGTCCTCGCGCGCCGCACGAAGAACAACCCGGTGCTCATTGGCGAACCCGGCGTCGGCAAGACGGCGATCGTCGAAGGCCTCGCGCAGCGCATCGTGCGCGGCGACGTGCCCGAAGGGCTGCGCGACAAGCGCATCGTCGCGCTCGACATGGGCGCGCTCGTCGCCGGTGCGAAGTATCGCGGTGAGTTCGAGGAACGGCTGAAGGCCGTGCTGAAGGAAGTCACGTCGGCCGAAGGCCAGATCGTGCTGTTCATCGACGAGCTGCACACGGTCGTCGGCGCCGGCGCGTCCGAAGGATCCATCGACGCCTCGAACCTGCTCAAGCCGATGCTCGCGCGCGGTGAACTGCACACGATCGGCGCGACCACGCTCGACGAATACCGCAAGTACATCGAGAAGGACGCGGCGCTCGAACGGCGATTCCAGCCGGTGCAGGTCGGCGAGCCGACGGTCGAGGACACGATCAGCATTCTTCGCGGCCTGCGCGAGCGGTACGAGATCCATCACGGCGTGAAGTTCAAGGACTCAGCGCTCGTCGCCGCAGCCGTGCTCTCGAACCGGTACATCACGGATCGTTTTCTGCCCGACAAGGCGATCGACCTCATCGACGAGGCCGCGTCGCGGCTGCGGATGGAGATCGACTCGATGCCAGCCGAGCTCGACGAAGTCGAGCGACGCATCATGCAGCTCGAGATCGAACGCGAAGCGCTCCGCAAGGAGTCGGATAGTGCGTCGCGCGAACGGCTCGCCCGCCTCGAGCGCGAGCTCGCGGATCTGAAAGAGACGCGGACTGAACTCGCCGCGCGGTGGCAGCGAGAAAAAAGCGCGATTCAGGGCGTCCGCACGCAGCGCGAGACGCTCGAGCAGCTTCGCCTCGAGATGGAACGGGCGCAGCGCGCCGGCGACTACGCCAAGGCGTCCGAGCTGCAGTACGGCCGCATCCCTGAGCTCGAACGCCAGATCGAGGCGCACGAGCAGGCGGGCGGCACGGCCGAGACGTCGCCGCGCATGCTGAAGGAGCAAGTCGACGAAGAGGACATCGCCGAAGTCGTCTCGCGGTGGACGCACATCCCGGTCAGCCGGCTGATGGAAGGCGAAGTGCAGAAGCTTCTCCACATGGAGGAACGTCTCCATCTCCGCGTCATCGGCCAGGACGAGGCCGTCGTCGCCGTGGCGAACGCCATCCGTCGTGCGCGAGCCGGCCTGCAGGACCCGAACCGGCCGCTCGGCAGCTTCATCTTCCTCGGCCCGACTGGTGTCGGCAAGACGGAGCTCGCGCGCTCGCTCGCCGCGTTCCTGTTCGACGACGAGCAGGCGATGATTCGCATCGACATGTCGGAGTACCAGGAGAAACACACCGTCTCGCGGCTGATCGGTGCGCCGCCGGGATACGTGGGCTACGAGGAGGCCGGTCAGCTCACTGAAGCCGTGCGCCGGCGGCCGTACGCGGTCGTGCTCTTCGACGAGATCGAGAAGGCGCATCCCGAAGTGCTGAACGTCATGCTCCAGCTCCTCGACGACGGTCGGCTGACTGACGGCAAGGGACGGACGGTCGACTTCAAGAACACCGTCGTCATCATGACGTCGAACGTCGGCAGCCACACGATTGCCGAGCGTGCGGCGCGCGGCGAAGTGAACCTGACCGAGGGCGTAAGGCGCGACCTCACCGAGGCGTTGCGCCAGCACTTCAAGCCGGAGTTCCTGAACCGCATCGACGAGATCATCTTCTTCCATGCGCTCAGCCGCGACGACATCCGGCAGATCATCGACGTGCAACTGGCCGGGTTGCTGCGGCGGCTCGAGGACCGGCACCTCACCGTGTCGCTCAGCGATCGGGCACGCGATCTCATCATCGAGGAAGGCTACGATCCGGTGTACGGCGCGCGGCCGCTCAAGCGGACGCTGCAGCGCCGGCTGCTCGATCCGCTCGCGCTGGCCGTGCTCCAGGGCGAGTTTCGCGAGGGCGATCACGTGCGCGTCGACGTGGCGGACGGCAAGCTCGTGTTAAATAAGGAAGCTGAGACCTCTGATGCCGCGACGTCCGGACGCTGATGCCCGCTGAGACCAATCCCCGACCGCCCCGCCGACGCGGACCGTTCCGACGGCCCATCTCGCCCGTGTGGTTCGGTGTCGTTTTCTTCGCCCTGCTCCTTGCGATCAACGTCGGGTCCGCGCTGCTCCGGCCGAGCACGACGCTCGACTACTCCGATTTCAAGTCGCTCGTCGCGCAGGGGCGTATCGTCGAGGCGGAGATCGGCAAGGACACGATCCGCGGGAAGTACCAGGATCCGAACAACCAGCAGAAGGCGTTCAGCGTCGTCCGCGTGGATGATCCCGATCTGGCGAAGGACCTCGCGGCCCAGAAGGTGCACTACTCGGGGACCGTCGAGAGCCAGTGGTTGTCCGAGCTGCTGAGCTGGTTCCTGCCGGTGCTGCTCGTCATCGGCCTGTGGACGTTTTTCTTTCGCCGCATGGGCGGGGCCGAGGGCGGCATCATGTCGTTCGCCAAGAGCCGCGCGAAGATCTACGCCGAAGACGACGTCAAGGTCAGCTTCGCGGACGTGGCGGGCGTAGACGAAGCAGCCGGCGAACTGCGGGAGATCGTCGAGTTCCTGAAGCACCCGGCGAAGTACACGACGATCGGCGGCCGGATTCCCAAGGGTGTCCTGCTCGTCGGGCCGCCGGGCACGGGCAAGACGCTCCTGGCACGTGCGGTCGCTGGCGAAGCCAAGGTGCCCTACTTCAGCCTGAGCGGATCGGAATTCGTCGAGATGTTCGTCGGCGTGGGCGCGGCGCGCGTGCGCGACTTGTTCCGACAGGCCGAGCTCAAGGCGCCGTGCATCGTCTTCATCGACGAGCTCGACGCGCTCGGCAAGATCCGGACGCAGTCGCCGATGGGCGGACACGAAGAGCGCGAGCAGACGCTCAATCAGCTTCTGGCCGAGATGGACGGCTTCGACTCGAAGAAGGGCGTCATCATCATGGCGGCCACGAACCGGCCGGAAGTGCTCGACCCCGCCCTGCTCCGCCCGGGTCGCTTCGATCGCCAGGTGCTCGTCGACAAGCCGGACGTGAAAGGCCGCGAGGCGATCCTGCGGATCCACGCGAAGGACGTGCGGATGTCCGAGTCGGTGAATTTCGAGCGGATCGCGATCCGGACGGCTGGGTTCTCAGGCGCCGACCTGGCCAATCTCGTCAACGAGGCCGCACTTCTCGCCGCACGGCGCGACAAACGCGCCGTCGATCGCATCGATTTCGAGGACGCGATCGATCGCATCGTGGCCGGCTTGGAGAAGAAACGCGCGATGAGCCCGCGCATGCGGCGCATCATCGCCGTCCACGAAGTCGGCCACGCCATCGTCGGCACGCTCCTGCCGGGACTCGATCCCGTCCACAAGGTCTCGATCGTCGGCCGCGGATTCGGCGCGCTCGGCTACACGATGCACCTGCCGTCGGAAGACCGTTATCTGCGCACGCGAGCCGAGCTCCTGAACGAGCTGGCCGTGCTGCTCGGTGGACGAACGGCGGAAATGATCGTGTTCGGCGAGATGTCGACCGGCGCGCAGAACGACTTGCTCCGCGCCACCGATATCGCGCGCGCGATGGTCACCGAGCTCGGCATGAGCGAAGCTGTCGGCCCGGTCAATCACGAGGGCCGCCGCCGCAGCACGTTCCTCGATCAGCCGTTCATGTCCGAGCGTGGCGTCTACGCCGAAGACACGGCGCGCGTGATCGACGCCGAGGTCCGGCGCTTCGTCTCGGGCGCGGAAGAGACGGCGCGCACGCTCCTCACCGACCGTCGTCAGGCGCTCGACACGATCGCCGATCGGCTGCTCGAAAAAGAGACGATCGAAGGCGACGAGCTCCGCGCGATCCTCTCGGATGCGGGCGTCCCGCTGCCGCCTGAGAAACCGTCAGACGCGCCTGCGGGAGACATCGCCGGGCCGGTGATCTAGAGGCGTGCGCGTCTGGCCGCGCCTTTCACGGTCGCAGTATCAATAGGACCGGAATCACGCTGAGATTGATCAAGGCGATGGTGGTCCACCTGACCGTGGGCTTGGCCGCGAGCGCGACATTCGCGCCGACGGCGAGCGGGATCGCGATGCGGAGATAGGCGCCCGGCACTTCCGCCCATGGCGCGAGTTGAACGCAGAGCGTGAAGCCCAGCGTTGCGGCCGCCACGCGCGTCCACGCGCTCCGTTCGGGTGCCAGTGCGGCGCGCACGACGACGACGCCCTGCGCGAGAAAGCCGACGAGCGCTGCCGTCATCGCGACGACCGGCACATCGACGCCATGCGCGGCGATCTCGTGTCCGATGTCTTGCACTTTCCAGAGGAAGCCTCGAAGCGGCACGCCGACGTTGCCGAGGCCCGATGCCGATCGCCAGCCGCGCCCGGCGGCGAGATAAAGACACCAGAGCAGCAAAGGGGCCACGGCAAGACCGATGGCTCCCGCCGCCGCTCGCCAGCGCGCCGCTCCCCGTCGGAGATCGACGAATGCCGCGCAAACCAGCAGCGCGGTCTCGCGCGTCAGTCCCGCGGCGCCGGCGACCAGACCCGCCGGCCCGCGGCGGCCGCGCTCGACGAACACAATGGCCATCGCCTCGAGCGTGGTGGCGGGTAGGTCGGTGAGACCGTAACGCAGCGAATCAAGAGCGCCGTATCCAAGCAGGCAGCCCGCCCACAGCGCAAAGCGGCGCGGCGAGTCGACGTTAATCCAGCGCGTGAGGAGCCAGGCCAGCAGGAGCCACGCGACGACGTTGAGCAGCGCATAGGCCTGCAGGATCGCGGCCGGCTGCCCGAGGCCAAGCATCCAGGCCAACCACGGCAGGAAGATGCGGCGCGCGCGCAACATCGGCGAGTCGAGCGCCGTGTCCAGGGCCGGGTCGCGGACGAGCGGATCGACGGCCAGTTGCACGTAGAAGCGGCCGTCGTACGCGTCGCTCGTCTCATCGACGTGCGCAACGGTGCGAACGGCCGGCAACTCGCGGTCGTGCCAGTCGCGGGAGAAGCCGATGAGTCGCGTGAACCCGGCGTACGGTCGCCAGGTGCTCGCAACGGCCGCGAGCACGCACGCGACGACGAGGAGCTGAGCCAGGGCCCAGCGGCGATCCCGCGGGGCCGGCACGCCGCCCTACCCCATCTTCTGCATGGCGGCCAGGAACTCGGCGTTGCTCTTCGTCTTGCCCATCTTGTCGAGCAGGAGCTCCATGGCTTCGACCGGCGAGAGCGGCGTGAGGACCTTGCGGAGCACCCAGATGCGGTTGAGGTCTTCCTTCGGGATGAGCAGCTCTTCCTTGCGCGTGCCGCTCTTGA
>DASZOV010000129.1:0-42172 GCA_035550595.1 Vicinamibacterales bacterium | reverse complement strand
GATGCCGATCTCGTGCTGCCGCGCGACGCCGCGCGCCAGCAGCAGGTTCGCGACGTTGGCGCAGCCAATCACGAGGACGAGGCCGAACGCGAAGAACAGCGGGACGAAGAGCAGCAGGCCGCTGAGCGCGGACATCACGCGGCTCGCGTCGGCGATCGACGTGAGCGAGATCGACTTCGGCGCGTCGCGCCAGGGCGCGATGTCCGGATCATCCACGCCCCACGCCGTCAGCGCGGCGGTCGCGACCTCGCGCGACACACCCGGCGCGAGCCGGCCGACGACTTCGAGGCGGACGCTCGGGTCGATGGGAGCGTTCTCTCCGTCAGCGCCCGCGCGGCTGAACTTGCCGAGGAGCGAGAGTGGCGCCCAGCAGTCCACGGAGTCGAAGCCGCGAAAGTCCACGGGCATGACGCCGACGACGGCATAGTGCGCGCCGTTGACGACGGACGTCCGTCCGACAATCGCGGCGTCGCCCGCGAACAGCCGTCGCCAGCCGCGGTCGCTCAGCACGATCACTGATCCGCCAGCGCCCTGGTCGTCGTCGACCGTCAGCCCGCGCCCGAGCGCTGGACGAACACCGAGCACCTGAAAGTAGTTGCCGGTGACGAGGCGGCAGGTCGCCGTGCGTCCGTTGATGCGCGCGTCGACCGTCCCGCCCGTTTCGGCCAGCACACCGGAGAAGACGTGCGTGTCACGGCGCAGCGCCTCGTACTGCGGCTCGGTGAACGGCATCCATACTTTCGCGCCCGGCGTGGGCGGGCGGCGGACGGCGAACAGCTCGGCGGGGTGGGCGATCGCGTTGCCGAGGAAGGACGCGTCGTAGAGCGTGAACACGCACGCCACCAGTCCCAATCCGACGGCGATCGTGACGACGACGGCGAGCGCGGAGAGCGGGGCGCGGCGGAAGCCGCGGCACGCGTAGGTGACGTCGCGGACGAGGTCGTCGAAGAAACCGGTCCCGCGCGCGTCGCGGCACTGGTCGGCCGCGAGCGGCACGGAGCCGAAGTGCGCGAGCGCGCGGCGGCGGGCCTCGACGGGATCGATCCCCTCGTCGACGTACTTCCGCGTCTGCCGCTCGATGTGAAACGCCAGCTCGTCGTCGAGGTCGCGTTCCGCCTGGCGCGGCGCGACGAGCGCGCGGAGACGCAGCCGCAGGTCACGGAGGTTCATCGGCTAGGCCAGCTTCATCACGCGGGCGATGGCGGCGGACATCCGGTCCCACTCGCGGGCTTCGACCGCGAGCACGCGCAGGATGAGGAGATCGAGGGTGCCGGGGAGGAGATCGGGCTTGGACGAGCGCGGCATTGGTGTCGGATGGCGACACTAACGCCGATTGGTGTCGGCTGTCAACAACAAGCAGGCGCCGGTTCCTACCTGTCCATTATGCTTAGCGGCAAGTATAATGGGCGTCATGAGATCGCGTGACATGGCCAAGGCGCTCGGGCGCCAGGGCGGGCGCGCGCGCGCGAAGCGGCTGTCGGCTGGGGAGCGGCGACGCATCGCCGCGCTCGGCGGCCACGCCCGGCGCCAGTCGCTCGTGGCCGCCGGCCGCATCGCTGACAACTTCCGATACCTGGCCGCGGCCGATTCGCTTCGAGGTACCACGACGACCGTGACGCGCGAGCGCGCGGCCGACGGCCGGTTGCCGGGCCTCTATCCCGGTCGGCGCTGATGGCGGACGCCGTCGACCACCTCCAGCGTGTCGGCGAGGTGGTCCAGGACCTGCGCGACCTGGGACTCGAACCGATCATGGTCGGCGGCATGGCACTGGTCGTGCTGGGATCGCGTCGCGTCACCCGGGACTTCGATTTCGTGGTGGTGTCGCCACACGATCGTCTCGCGGACACGCTCGATTGCTTCTACGATCGCGGCCTCGAGCTCGTCTCGCGCCTGAACGACGCCGGGGACGTGCTCGCCACCATTGGCAACCGCAAGGTGGCCTCTGTCCGGCTGCGCCAGGACGCGCCCGCCAGCGCGTACTTCTTCAACGTGAAGACGGGCCTCCGGATCGACCTGCTGTTCGATTTCCCCATTCCCGCGGCCGAGCTCGCCGATCGCGCAGTCCGCATCACGATCGGTTCGCACGTGTTCCACGTCGCCGCAGAGGTCGACCTGCTACGACTCAAGCAGATCGCGAAGGCCGCACGGTCGAAAGCGGGCGACCTCGAGGACATCGCCTTTCTCGAAGCGCGCACGAGATGACGGGCGCGGCGCCGCGCACGACGTGCCGACGCCGCGTACGGCCCGTGGGGACCGACTTACTCCTTGCCCTTGATGTGGCTGCCGAGATGTGTGGCGCAGGCTTCGGCGGCCGCCTGGAGTCCGCGCGGCCAGACGCCGGCGCGCGGCATCGCGTCTCTCGCGTAGCACCCGCCGCAAGGATTTCTGCGGTGAACATCCCGCGCGTACCTGCGTAACTATCTTCAGCGCCGTGAGGCCCTGAATGCTCTGGCTGTACGAATCGTTCTTTCCCGTGGTCTGGATTGGCTTCTGTCTCTACTGGCAGGTCCGAGCCGTCAACACGAAGACCACGCAGCGCCTCGAGCCGGCGGGGTCGCGCATCCTGCGCATCGGCATTTTTCTGATCGCCATCGTCATTTTCTCGACGACGCTCGTCCCGCTGCGTTGGCTCTACGTCCAGCTCTGGCCGGTTGGCCTGTGGCCGTTCTGGCTGGGAGCGGCCGTCACGATCGCCGGCCTGCTGTTCGCCGTCTGGGCCCGCGAGAACCTCGGCCGCAACTGGAGCCGCTCGGTCACCATCAAACAGGGACACGAACTCATCACCGCCGGTCCCTATGCCGTGGTCCGTCACCCCATCTACACCGGCATTCTGGCAGGCTTCATCGGCACCGCGATCGCGCTCGCTCAAGTGCGCGGATTCATCGCGCTCCTGCTCTTCCTCCTGGCGTTCTGGATCAAACTCCGCATGGAAGAACAGTGGATGCGCGCCCAGTTCGGCGACGCGTATGTCACCTACGCTCGTCAGACTGCGGCTCTCGTGCCTTACTTGCTTTAGTGCCGGCGGCGATCGGGCGTCGGCTGAGGGCCGGCGAGGCGCGTTCGGCATGAGCCACGCGACGCGCGGTGATCACATCTAGAATTCGCTCGTGGCCTCCTCACGATCCAGTCGTGCCGCGAGCGCGTCGCTCGGCGAGCTCGTGCGCACGCTTCCGGCGCGGCAACTGCTGCTCCTGTGGCTGGCCATCTTCAGCACGTTCGCGACCGTCGCGTGCATGCTCGACATCATCATCGGCGGACGCTTGCCGATCGGGTGGCTGACGTCGATGGCCGTCATGTCCGGCGGCCTGGCGGTGGGATTCACCGTCACGTCGCTGCGCCGCCAATGGATCGCGTTCGCCGTGCTGGCCGGGATCGACGTCGTCTACGTGGTCGTCGCCCGTCGCGCTTTCACGCTGGAGCCCGCGGCCCCAGCGGGTCGCCTCCTGTGGGATGCCATCGGCGCGATGGCGGGCATCTCGCTCGGCTACACGATGTCGATCCTGTTCATGAACGCGACAGCGACGCGGTTTCTTCGGGCGCGGGCCGAGCTCGCCATCGCGCACGAGATCCACCAAGGGCTGGTTCCGACGATCGATCGGCGCATCGGCGAGTACGAGTACTTCGGCTGGTCGATCGCGAGCGGCGACGTGGGCGGCGACCTCGTGGACCTCGTGGCATCCGACGGCCGCTGGCTCGGCTACGTCGCCGACGTGTCTGGACATGGCGTCGGACCGGGCATCGTCATGGCGATGTTCAAGAGCGCGCTTCGGATTCGGACGCTGGCCGCTGGCACCATCCCCGCCGTGCTCCGCGACGTGCAGACGACGCTCATGCCGCTGAAGCAGCCGAACATGTACGTGACCGTCGCATGCGTCCAGGGCGGCATCGACGACGAGCTGGAATGCGCCGTCGCCGGACACCTGCCCATCCTCCGCGTGCGCGCGGGCGTCGCGGACGAGATCACCACGCCACAACTCGCGCTCGGCATGTTCGACGAGGCGGAATTCCGTGCCATGCGAGTCGATTGCCGCGAAGGCGACCTCCTGGCCATGCTGACCGACGGATTGATCGAAGTGTTCGATGCCGCCGGGCGCGAGCTGGGATTCGAGTGGGCCAAGACGACACTGGCCGCCTCCGCCACACAGCCGCTCGCGGCCATCGCCGACCACCTGCTCTCGGGCGCACGACGTCATGGCCCGCAGCTCGACGATCAGAGCCTCCTGCTGATCCGCCGCCGTGCGTCGTCGGCGCCCGCGGCGGCCGCCCTTCGAGATGCCGGCGTTGACTAGCATAGTCACCATGGGATCTGCTGGCTTCTGGCTTCACACTTCTGACTTGTCCCGCTCCGCCTACGGCCGCCCGACCTCGGCGCGGTGTCGCCGGCGGTTGGCGTCAATCTCCTATTTGAACGGGGGCGCGAGTTCGATCGTGTCCGCGATCGTCAGCGCATTCTCGTCGACGAAGTTCGTCCAGTTGATTTTCCGAAGCGTCGCCCGCTCGTAGCCGGCGCGGAGAACCTGGTCGCGACTCTCCCGGCCGTAGACGTCGACGAGCGTCGCAGTGCCGACCACAAATAGCGAGTTGAAGTTGACGGCGCTGTCGTCTGTCGCGCGCATGATGCGGACGAGGTCGCGGATCGCTGCGTATTTCGTGAGGCCCTCTGTTGCCTGCTCGGAGAGATCGAATCGGACGGCGACCCGCGCGCCGTCGCCCGGCTGCTCGACAGTCACCTTGTGCGACGACACGTCGCGCACCAGCCTGCTTCGCAGGCTGTCGAGCGGATCACGTGTCGCGGCCGCAGCCGACGGCGCTACGGCTGGCGGCGGCGCGGCCGCTGAAGGTAGCGCGAGCCCGCGCGGTGCCGCCTCGGCAGACCTCGCGTTCCCCTTGCGCGCCGGCGCGATCAATGTGATTGCAATGAGCGCAGCAATTGCTCCGCCGGCGATCAGCGCTGATCGACCGCGCGTCGGCAGCCCGAGCCATCGCATCGGCACCAGGATGCCAATTGCGGCGACAACCGCAACGAGCAGCAGCGCGAGGACGAGCAAACCAAGGATGACGGTCACAATCGCACCGCCGCGAGTGGGAGGACTCGATCAGGCATCAATACCTCTGGTCATGCGTGTGGAGCAGCAGTCTACGTCTACAACGGAGCAACGTGCACTTTGGTGCGCGCGCGGCCGCGACAACACCGCGAACCGCGCGTCCTTCATGTGGTGCGCGTATGTCGAGTCGTCGCCGATCGTGCGCAGGAACGGAAACGCGTGCTCGCCGACGACCTCGAACATGTCGGCCGGCACGAAGTTCTTGAACTTCGACCACCGCAGATCCGCGTACGGCCGCCCCTTCGGGTCCTTCCCTTTCGGAAAGATGGCCCGCTCGACGCCCTTCCCCGTCCGAGCCGCCTTGTTCTCGGCGAGCGTCTGGAGATCGTCCAGGCGCCGGAGGAACAGCAGATAGGTGATTTGCTCGATGACCTCGAGCGGGTTCGAGATGCCGCCGGACCAGAAGGCGTCCCAGACGCGGTCGACCTGGTTCTTGATGTCGCCGGTGATCATGAGCGTGATGTGGAGGCGCGCGGCTCAGTGCGGGCGCCGGGGTATCGTGTCTGGAGGGCGCGGGTGGCGTCAACCCGACTGCCCGCGCCGTGGTCCTCGCGCATAGCGGTCCAACCGAGAGCAGACGTGGCCGATCGTCCACGCCACGACGCACAGCCTATCTGGTTGAACGAACTGGACTTACCGACGTGTTTTGACGCGTCAACAGGCCTTCGCCCTGCGATAATCTGTGCCGCAGGGCCATGACGCAGACACTCCTCTGGATTTTCCTGGCCGTGGGCTTCGTCGGCACGCTCCTGCGTCTCGCCAAGTGGGCACTCACGGACCTGGGCGAGTTCATCGATTGGTTCCGAACATGGCGCGCGAAGCTCTGGCCGGAAGACCGGCACGTTGAAATCGCGTCCTCGGCAAGGCCTGCGGAGATGCCCCTGGGCGATGTCCCGACTCGCCTGGCAGGCGGAAGCATTCACGCACGGGGCGGGTCGGCCCATGGAAGACCAGGTCAACACATCCACAAACCGCGATGAGGTCATCCTCGCGTTGGATGCTGAGATCGATTACGCGCAAGCGACAGCTCAGCGCGCTAGATGGACGCGCTGGGCGCTAATCGCCGCTCTCGCGACGCTCGGGTGGCTGAGCTTGGACGTCGCTCAACATGCGACTTCACCCCTTCACCTGTCTGCCGTCCTGACGGTTTTCCTCGCGTTGCAGACAACGTTTGACGGCGCCAGCGGCCTGGAAGGTATCGGCCGTCCTGCCGACCGCGTCGGCTGGTGCGCGCGGGCTTCTGATTTCGGCGCACAATGACGCCGGGCGGTGCAATGCTTGGCTCAGTTATCAGCTGCCTGCTTGCGGAGACCGCTATACGGCTGGGCGTCGCGATGCCCTCGCTGATTATCTTTGCGGCGGGCGCCATGCATGGACCGACGTCTGTCGTGTCCGGCATCATGGCTGTCGTGATTGCGGCCCAACGGACGACCGAAATGTTTGTTGGCGCGGATTCTCGCCTGGATCGTGCCGTCACGACAGGGCTTTGATCACCACGGCCGCTTGTTGAACGCAACAGGCCACCCCGTTCGCACCGACTCCGCTGCTTCAGATCACCAGCTTCGCGTCCGGCCCTTTCAATGCCTGACGAACAAGCGCCGCAGGCGAGGTTGGATCTTCAACGCATGCCAAGACGATGACTTCCTCGACCATTGCGATCCTGATAGGTCCGCGATGACCGACCTCGACGTCCGGAACGATTCGCTCATCGGGACGTTTCTTTCCCTTCCAATACGTCCACAGGATCAAGTGCGGCTCAATCTCCCGCTTGAAGATCAGAATTACAACCTCTTCGCCACCCACTTCCCAGAACATAAACGGCCAGCACTGCTCGCGGCACGCCAGTATCTCCAACGTCGGCTCTTTGCGGTAGTCAAACAACGACACGCAGTCGTGCCTACGAAAAAAACTATTCCGATATCCGAATCCCGAGGCCAGCGCGCCGTCGCGATTCGTCCTGACTTCGCCACACGCTACGATGTGAGCGTAACTTGAGTGACGCGTCACATGAAACACGCGCCCTTCCAGCATGCTGACAATGTCCTTGAGCTGGTCGCTCTCTTTGCGAGCGTAGTTCGTGGTCTTCATGTCCGACGCGTCTGGCTTGGACTAATCTAATCACATGCCAACGCGTAGGTTGAACAACTCGTCCAGCGCCGCCCATGCCGCTTCGGGGCCGTTGTAGCCGACTAGGGCGGCGGCGAGATCAGGCCGCACGCCGCCCCTCACCAGTGAACGGATGATCGCCTCGTCTTCCCCTTGGCGCGACAGGGCAAAGACTCCATTTTCAAGGGCGGCGTTGATCTTGTTGACCCCGGATGAAATAAACGGCCAGCGTCGCGCGTCGGAACCCAACGGGTGTGAACGCCGTGGCCGTCTATCTGCGGCCGTTGCCGCTCGCCGACGGACGGTCTGTTGAATATCAAAGATCACGGCCAGGAACGCCGCGATCTCCCGAGGCCACGGCTCCGTCAGCAGCGCGAGAAGACAGGTGAACAACGCGTCAACCTGGCACTCCAATCGCAAGTCCCACTTCTTGGTCCCTGATGTCATGGGCGTGTGCCTCCCATTCGCCACGGGAGCATCATGAGACAGGACGCTGGGCCTCGCAAGCGTGAGACCCCGCGAGACCCCGCCAGCCCCCGTGAGACCCCGTCGGAGCGGACACTGGTCCCTTTATGCTGCGACAGGCGGCGTCGGGCTCACCGATCGAAGCGATGCGGGATGCCGCAACTGCAGCACATATGACGAGACCGGTCATGGCGACATCGAAGCTCGCGACCCAGGACATCACGGTCCGTCTCAACCGGCGCACCTTGCGCAAAGCCAAGGTCCTCGCGGCGAAGCGCAACACGTCCATCAGCGGTCTGCTCGCCGAGCAGATCGAGGTGTTGGTCGGGGAGGACGACGCCTACGAGCGGGCCAAGCGGCAGGCGCTCGCGCTCCTCGACCAGGGGTTCCATCTTGGCTGCCGAATCGCATCGACACGCGACGACTGCCACGAGCGATAAGACGTTCGTCGACTCGAACGTCCTGAGCTACGCCCACGACGTGGACGCTGTTCGGATCCCGGTCGTCGTACTCGCGCGACTGGCTCAGTTCAGCGGAGGAAAGGGGCCCTGAAGCGCCCGTTTCATTTCGAACGTTCGACATTCGAAGTTCGAATGCGTGGACCGGTCGCAGGCGTGCCTCGCTCGCAGCAGAGACAAGAGCGAGCCCGCTCGCTCACGATATCTTGCGCCCCTCGGCTCGAGATGGCGTACGCGTCTCGACGACGGCATCTGGGAACCGGTCCAAGTGCCTGCCAAGCAACTCGTACAACCCGCGCATTTCGTGTGGACCAAGAACGACGTCCACCTGATCCTCGACCACGAGCTCGCTACCTTCTGCTCGCTCGATCACGCCGAATCGCAGTCGGACGTCGACATTCGTGGCCATTAGTTGCGTCTGGTTGGCGTACACGACGCGATGATGCGGGGACCTCGACCGTATGACTTTCACTTTGACGTTCTCCGTCATCGGGACCTCCGCTGATCCGAGTCATCGATGGTTATCGCCAGCGCGCGGCCACTGTCGTCGTTTCGCATCTTCGCCATCCGGATTGGCGTGCCCGTCGAACGGATGGATGGCACGCCATGCCGGCCGAAGGCCTCCATCGTCTGGGAGGCCGCGACGGTCTCACCGCGCCGAGAGCGATCTTCATCTTCAAACGTCGCCACCTGCCCGAGCGTGGGCAGCCGATTCATGTAGTCGACGAACCGGCTGAAGGGCACGAACTCGCCGACGAATGCGACGTCGAACCCCGCGGCCAGGCGGACGATCGTGTTGAGCGTCAGGTTGCCGTAATCGAGGTCCGCGGCGCGTGAGACGGCGCCTTGATGCAAACCGGCTCGGGCGGCGAGCTCTTTCTGCGAATAGCCGCGGCTGGTGAGCAGCGCGCGGACCTGGTACGGGATGGCGCGCTTGGCCTGCTCAGCCACCATCTGCTCGCGATACGCCTTATCCCTGAGCTTCCGCCACAACTCGCTAAATGTGGTCACGCGTTGTTCCCCTACCTTGCTCGAACGCGCGCCAATGGCGCATCGCCCGGTCGAAGGCATCGGCCGGCACGTAGTTCTGCCCGTGTTCTTCCACGCCGCCAAAGAAGACGAACTCGCGGATCGCCTGCTTCCAGAGACCGAGCGCGCGCAGACGCCGGCGACGAGACTTCCGCCGAGCCCGGTCCCACACGTCGACCTCGAACGGAATCTGAGTGAGACCTCGATGGGCCTTGGCGAGCGCCTTGACGCGACCACGACGCCTGTGGCCCCAGTCGTCCTCGACGCGAAGCAGCTCGATCCTCAGATCGAACGCCGCGCGGACCTGGCCATCCTGCGCGTCGTACCAGTCGGCGATGGGCACGACACGCTCCTCGGTGATGTAGTCCAGGAACCGCCATGCCGTCATGCTAGCGTGTCCAGACCTCATATGCAATATTGCATATCGCACGGATTACGCCTGAAGGCGCAGGGCTCCACGGACAGGTCATCTCCACGCAGCGGGATGATGCAAAGCGCCGACCGCTGGACCGTGCGCACGTCGCGGAACGCGCACGGCGCTTGGCGCGAGCTCGCACTCGAACGCGGGAACGCGCGACCCACTGGCGGCGCGGTCGGTGGCGCGCGCGGGAACGCGCGACTCGCTCCGCACTTTGTGCATCTCGCTCGCGGACAAATCCGGTCGCCATTCTGAATTGCTCGTGAGGTCTCACGCGCACAATGAGTTACAGATGCGCCAAATCCCGGATGTGATTTTGATGTTGGGTGAGAGTGACCTGGCAAATGGGTGCGAGCGGCCCGGGGATTGGGTCGGAGCCCGACCGTGATTGGGTGCAGGCACCTTCGATCTTGCGTCCGGCCCAGCCGCGCATTGGGTGATCGCGCCGCGGATGTTGGGGCCGAGCGAGTCCGACGTCGACTCCCCCCGCGACCGCGATTGGGGCCGATCCGCTCGCACGATGGGTCGATCCCCGACGCAGGTCGCCTCGATGCTCGCGCGATGATGGGTCGATCCGCCATTCTCATTGCCTCCAAGTGAGTGACACGTCGCCTCAGTCCCCTCGCGTGAACGCCATTCATGAAGATTCATGGAAACCCGAACGACAACGTCCGACCTCGCGCGCGACGATGCGCGCGGAGGTTCGTTATGACCAAGACCGAACGGGTTCGTTACGAGATGTTTCTTCGGGTCCGGGACTTCGGAACGACGCATCGGGATCGCTTCCCCGACGCGTCGAAGGGCGGCCAGATGTTCGCGCGAGTCGCGGCAGCCGCGGCGCAGATCGAAGCGCAGGGGCTGGCGCGGCTGCACGCGGTCAGGGACGGACGCGCCGGGAAAGCCGCGGCGCGCAAGGCCGTGCACGAGTGGATGCTCGTCATCGGCGGCGCGGCGCGTGACCTCGCGCGGACGGGGACGGGGCTGTCGGCGGGGCTGCACATGCCGACACGCACGTCCGACGCGGCGTTCGTCACGGCCGCGCGGCTGTTCCTCGAGACGTGCCAGCCGGTGGCCGACGAGCTCATCCAGCTCGGCGTGGGTGAGAACTGGGTGAGCGAGTTCACCGCCGCGATCGACGCCTTCGAGGAGCGTCGCACCAACCGGCGCGCGGGCCGCTACGGCGTCTCCGCCGCCCGGGCCGCGATCGACGCGGCACTCGACGACGGCTTCGATGCCATCCGCACGCTGGACGTCGTCGTCACCAACACGCTGAAGGACGACCCGGTCCTGACGGCCGCCTGGCTCCGCGCCAGGGCCATCGTCGAGGGCAAGCCGAAGAAGGATGCCGACACGGCGGCACCCGCCGAGACGGCCGACACCCCGGCGCCGGCGCCCGATCCCGCGAACGCCACGGCGCTGCCCAAGGCGGCGTAACACCAGCACGACCGGAGCGAGGTGCCGGCCGCCTCGCTCCGGTCTCTCCCGCCTCTGCGAGATTCGCCGCCAATTGCCGCCGCAGTTTTCGAAACGCGCTGCCATGGAGTGCCTTTCACAGCCAAATAGATGCGCCGAAGGCGCCCCCTTCATTCGCAGTTCGAAGTTCGCAGTTCGAAGTTTTGAAACGATCCCATAGAATCCCCGCCATGCCGTCAGGCAGCGGGTTCGCCTTCGGCCCGTTCCAGCTCGATCCTCGCGCCCGGCACCTGCGGCGCGACGGACAGTTGGTGTCCCTGCCCGCGCGGCAGTTCGACTTACTGCACGCGTTCGTCGCGCACCCGGACGAGATCCTCGCGAAGGACGAACTGATCAAGGCCGCGTGGCCGGACGTCGATGTCACCGACAACAGCCTGGCGCAGGCCATCATGAGCCTGCGCGGCGTGATCGAAGCCGCGGACTCGCCGTGCGCGATTGCGACCGCGCGCGGACTGGGCTATCGCTTCACCGGCACGGTTGAGCGCCTCGAGCCACCTCGACGCGAGGCGGACCTCGACGCGCTGCTCGCGCCGCACCGGAACCTGGTCGAAGGCCGCGCGGCACTCGAGACGCTCGAGCGCGACCGCATTGCCGCCGCGCGACAGACGTTCGAGCACTTGGTCTCGCATCACCCAGACGACGCGACGATGCACGTGGGACTGGCGAACGCGTGCGCGCTCGCCTTCGAGGCGACGCGCGCGGATGCGGTGCCGGACGTCGAGGCCCGCGACCTCGCGCTGTCGCACGCGCGGACGGCCTGTCGCCTGAATCCGGAATACGGCGAAGCGTGGGCCACGCTCGGGTTCGTGCTCGAGCTCGGCGAGCACCGGATCGACGCGCTGGCGGCGCTGCGCCGCGCGGTGACGCTCGAGCCCGACAACTGGCGGCATCACGCGCGGCTCGCGTACGCGAGCTGGGGCGAAGATCGCCTGCGCGCGGCGCGCCAGGCGCTGGCGCTGCTGCCGGACTGCGCGATGGCGCACTGGCTGATCGCAACCGTCTTCGTCGCGCGCGGTGCGCTGGCGCAGGCCGAACGCGAGCTCAACACGGCCATCGTCATGCTGGCCGACGGCGTATGCCGGATCGCTTCTCAGTCGTCGCGCTGCACTGGCTGAAGGGCCTGCTCTTGCACGCGCGCGGCGACGACGACGGCGCGACGGCGATGTTCGAGCGGGAGCTCGCGCTGGAGTCGCGCGGTCAGCTCTACGCGCGCGAGTGCTGCGCGAATGCGTGGTACGCGATCGGCGCGTGCCGGCTTCGTCGCGGCGATCGCGCGGACGCGCGCGCGGCGTTCGAGCAGGCAGTCGCGCGGGTGCCGCGCCATCCGATGGCGCATGCGGGACTCGCCGTGTCGAGTGGTTCCATGACATGCGAGGCGCTCGATAACGCACCGCCGTCGATGGACGTCGGCATCGCCCGCGCGGCGCTGCGTGTCGCGGTCGACGACGTGTCCGGCGCGGTCGCCATCGTCGCGGCGGCTCTGGAGTCGGCGCCACTGGGCAATGCGGGGTGGCTTCTGCCGGTCGAGCCGTTGCTGGACATCGCCCGCGCGCCGGACGCGTGGAGGTCGGTGCTCATGATGCTGAGTGGGAGGGCGTCGTAGGGTTCGTTGACGTCTGGAAGCGACGCCCGTCTGGCTCCGGCTTCACCCGTCTGGCTCACGCCACGCCGGTGGGCCCGCACGTCAACGTCGTGTATTCAACGCCCACGGTATCCGAGCGCGGCCACAGCCGGAACGTGATCACCTACGGTGACCTCCCATTGTGCTCAACGTCCGAAGGCATCGGAGCGGAATCACACGAGCGCAACCAGGGCCACACGCGGACGCAGTACATATGCTCAACGCCCGAAGGCATCGAAGCGGGAATCACACGACCATCAGCCGCAACAGGTGTTCCGCTGTGGCTTTGTGCTCAACGCCCGAAGGCATCGAAGCGGGAATCACGCGGCGGCTCGGTGCGCGCCGAGAGCTACATCGGGTGCTCAACGCCCGAAGGCATCGAAGCGGGAATCACATCGACCCGTTCATGGTCGATAATGGTGCCGTTCTTCTCGTGCTCAACGCCCGAAGGCATCGAAGCGGGAATCACAATGACAGTATGAAGGTCATCAACACACGCAACGTGGTGCTCAACGCCCGAAGGCATCGAAGCGGGAATCACGGGCGCCGGGATGACGATAGCGACGACACGCCCTCAGTGCTCAACGCCCGAAGGCATCGAAGCGGGAATCACTGGAGGATGTGTTTCGCGCGGCTTCGGAGTTCGTGTGCTCAACGCCCGAAGGCATCGAAGCGGGAATCACGACCGCGAATGAATACGTACGCAGCGGTGGCGGATGTGCTCAACGCCCGAAGGCATCGAAGCGGGAATCACCCGCACCCACGGGTCATCCGACGCGAAGAACGCACGGTGCTCAACGCCCGAAGGCATCGAAGCGGGAATCACACTCGACCCTGACGGCCATGTGCGCATCGGTCTGGTGCTCAACGCCCGAAGGCATCGAAGCGGGAATCACAGGCGCGTGCCGCCCTACTCAACAGCGCGCTGGATCGGTGCTCAACGCCCGAAGGCATCGAAGCGGGAATCACCCGTCACGTCGTCGTCGTGGCCGACCGAAGAAAGTCAGTGCTCAACGCCCGAAGGCATCGAAGCGGGAATCACCAGCACGGCGAATCCCGACGCCTTGCGCGACAAACTGTGCTCAACGCCCGAAGGCATCGAAGCGGGAATCACCCTCCGCTTGTTGAGACGCATCCACGGCCGCCTTCGCCGTGCTCAACGCCCGAAGGCATCGAAGCGGGAATCACGCGCATACCACGCTGCCGTGTTCACCACACACCGACGTGCTCAACGCCCGAAGGCATCGAAGCGGGAATCACGGTACCGCGACCGGCATTCCGGACCGAAAAATCACGTGCTCAACGCCCGAAGGCATCGAAGCGGGAATCACAGCAGATCACGGAGGATCAGGTCTCGGCCAACGTGTGCTCAACGCCCGAAGGCATCGAAGCGGGAATCACGTGGCAGGGACGTCACCACGTCCTTCACGCCGTCCTTGTGCTCAACGCCCGAAGGCATCGAAGCGGGAATCACACGGGCTGCTGACCGCGACAAAACCGGGCCGATTGAGTGCTCAACGCCCGAAGGCATCGAAGCGGGAATCACTGCGTCGATGCCGCGCTGCACGGCCGCGTGGACGTGTGCTCAACGCCCGAAGGCATCGAAGCGGGAATCACGCCCAACCGGGCAACGCCCGCCAGGAGAACAACTTACGATACCGTTTTCAATGATCTGGGATTGCGCGGCCGAATATCCCTGACATCTTAGCGTGCCGCTCTGGGATCCTGCTGGCGAATTTGAGTTTATGGGAATCACGCACCCTCCCGGAGACCGTCGACGCACAACTTCAGGAGGTTCAGAAGCTTAGCGATCAGAACTGGGATCTTCAGGATCCTGCCTCGGAGATGCATGACCGCGTTGAGCGCCGACGATTCGGAAGCCTGAAGGTTCCGGCGTCCAGGTCTCCACGCGATTTTTTGCGATCACGCGTGCTGCACAATGCGGACACAAATCAAGGATGAGCAGCGAGTCAACGGCATCCATGACGCTCGCCAGCCGCCATCGAAGCTTCTCGACCTCGCGGTCGTCGAGCCAGCACCTGAAGACCGAATACTGAAGACGCCGGCCACTCCCGCTAACAATTTTATAAACTCGCCGGTAGCGCTTCGGATGGCGCACGTCGTAGCAGACCACTCGCCAACGCTTATCGGCAGTCGCCATCAGCGCAGCCTCAATCGAGCGAACAGCCCAGGCTCGCCTGTCCACTCCTTCTCGAGGAGCCGAACTTCGAGCTCGACGATCCGGGCGTAGCTGAGAGAGTACCCAACGACATCGTGCCGCCAGACGTCACGCCGCCGCCGTTCCAGGATCTCGATCAGCTTCGTGCGACCTCGTTCGCTCAGCAGGACGCGTTCCGGCACCTCATCGAAGTCCGCCTCTGCATCGAACGTTTGGCGGTTGAGCGCCGCAATCACCGGCATGTCCACGAGCGGCACGCGAAACAGCTCCATCACGTCCAGCGCTAGGGGATGGGCGCTCGACCGGAGTTGATGGTAGAAACCAACGCCAGGATGCAGACCGACGGCGACAATGGCCGCGAGGACTTCTCGATACAGCGATCCGTATCCGTAGCCGAGCAACGCGCTGAATCGATCCAGCGGTGGACGGCGCGTTCTTGTGCTGGGCGTCAAGCGAGGATCGATGTCCTCTGAGATCAGGGCGGACAGACTGCCGAAGTACTCCGATGCCGCGCTGCCTTCGTGGCCCAGAAGGGACGGCCGTTCATCTTCACGATCGATCCGACGGAGGCACGCGCGCAACGCGGCGATCGGCCGACCGAGCTCCTGACGAATACTCTGACCACGACTGGCCCTGAGCAGAAAGCGCAGTTGAGAGTCGACCTTGGCATGAACCAGCCGTCGCGCCAGACCAAACGCGAACTCAGGCTGATCCAAAGCACGAAGCTGACGAACATGTCGTTGGGCGCTCGGAGCCGTCGGCGCGAGCGAACCGACGAGCCCTCCTCCGAACGTCATCCAATGGACTTGGACGTCGTGGTCGGCACACGCCCGCAGCGCCTGCGTGCTGATCTGCGAGAGGCCATGCAAGACAACGGAACCAAGATCGGCCATCGGGGCGCGTTCGATCTCGCCTCCACGGTCCTCCACGACCAACTGTTCGCCGCTCACACCAACCCTCGCCCCGCGTGCGACAACGTGAAGAGTCTCTCCAGCCGGGTGAATCGGCAAGAGGCGAACCGGGCGAAACGTGGGATCAGCCGCGAGGCGACCTTCCTCAGGAAGGCATGCCGGCGCAAGTGAGCACGCGCGACACTTCCGCTCGTCGTCCGTGACACGAGGCCGCTCGATGGACGTCCTCAGTTCGCGAGCCCGACTGAGGTATCGCCGCACGGTCGCACGGAGCTCGTCATCGAGGAGCACGCGAACAGTGGTGCTGTTGGCGTGATAGCGAACCCGGCATTCGGTGATCCTTTGTCCAAACGCCTCTTCCGCAAGCAGTCCGTACGCCGCGACCTGCACGCGATCCGTTTCCCAGGCCGCGCGAGCTTTCCGGCCTCCCGCAGATCGACCGCGTTTGTGTTCGTAGGGAATGATCTGCCCATTTTCGCGACGGAGGACATCGACCGTTCCCTGAAGTCCCAGGGACTCGCTCTCGAAGACGTGACGAGTCAGTGTGCCCTCGTCCTCCGCATGGTCGAGTTCCACGTGCATGCGGCGGCCAGCGTAGACGCGCGCATCGGCAATGCGGATGCGCTCCACTTCCTCCAAGTAGAAAAGGCGTTCACAATAGACGATCGCATGGAGGCCTGCGGCACTGACGAATGGACCATCCATTTGCCTAAACCGTTGACGGTCTCGCGGCTGGACGCTCAGCAGCTCATTCGTGGACCATGGCTGTCCGGCCCACGCGAACCCATGCGGCCTCGGGACATACCTCCGGCGACGTGGGCGCGAAGAGTGGAGCCTGCGTTCGGCTGGCTTCCGAGCGGTCGATATTGGTGGTCAGTCGCGTCGACTCCTGCACGCGTTGTCCGGCGGCCACCGGAACGTACCAACGGGCGGGAGTCGTTTCCGAAATGACATCAATCGCGTTGAACAACAGCTGATTGTCGCCCGCGAATGGAAGTCCGTACCGTGGAGTGTCGAGGCTTCCCGCGAGTCCAGACGGGATTCGGTCGACGACGTCACACGCTCCACGAATGCCAATGATGGCGATCTGGCCGACGAGGAGCTCCCGCCTGGCAGGCGCGATCTGGTACTTGCGCCCGTAGGCGCGGGCCTTGAACTGCTTGCCGGCCTCCGCGCCGACCGGATAGCCGTGCAGTTGCTGATAGAGCGTCGCGCGGTCACCGCCGCGCTCGAGACCAACGGCGACATCGAGGGCCGGTGCGTCTGCTCGAATCGGCGTCGCGACGTTGGAGACGTCTCCTCGCGTCTCAATGCCAGCCAGATTCAGGGCCAGGCCCCACGCGGCGGAGTGAGGGATCACCGGAAACGTCGCGCGGTAGACGCCCGCCTGAAGCCAACGCCATGCGGCGAAGGGGGCGTCGAGCCGAAGAAACAACGCGCGTACGACGGTCACTCGCCGAAACCTTCCTTCGCGACATGAAGCAACGCTGCCTGAGGGTTCTCGAACAACTGCACGCCACCGGCCGCAAGGCGTTTCCGCTCGTCCTCGCCGAGATCACGAACAATTGACCCAGCTACGACGAACTCCCCGCCGGGAAGGTCGCCCGCCGCGATCCGCTTGAGTTCCGGAAACGCGCCATTCCGATCGAAGCCGTAGAGGTCATAGCCCGCGACGAGCGACGGCGTGAGGCGCGCGACAAGCGATCGTGGCGCCATCTCGAAATAGCTCCGCGCGTGGCCTCCGGCGACGTTCGACAGCTCTCCGATCGCGGCCAGGAGCGCCGTCGTCCACACTGACTGCTTCTTGCAGTCGTCCAGATTGAGCGCGAACGGGTACTGATAGGCGGTATGCGCCACTTCCCGATGCAGGAGAGCGGACGTCCCAGCGTTCTTCCAGGGACTTTCCCCCCCGTTGAGCGGCGACTGGTGGAACGTCGCGTCGAAGCGATAGGGTTGCAGCGCCACCGCCATGTTCATGCGCAGTACGCTGTCACGTTTCGCCGCGCGCTTCAGCTTCTTCATCTCCTTGCTGTCCGTCACCATGTAGCCGAACAGGAAGTCGTCGGCATACTTCTCCGGATCCGGGTAGTCCTTGAACTCCACCGCAAGCTGATCTTCGTCGTGCAAGCGACGACGATTCATCGGCTGTCCGCGTAGTGCGAGAATTTCGCGCAGCGCGTTACGCATCGACTCCGGGCTGATCACCGCGTACTCGTGGTCCCCTTTTGTGATTTTCTGAATCACCGTCCGATTTTCTTCGCTCTCCCCGCGATAGTTCGAACTCGGGGCCGCGTACGTGAGCACTGTGCAAAACAAGTTCTTGAGGGGCATGATGACTCCTGTCAGGCCGAGGCCGAGAGTGCAAGCAACGTGAGACTTCGGATGCGTTCGATCTCCTCCGCATTGTTGAACGCATGAGCGATTGCCAGATACCCATGGTCGCCCATGTGCTGTGGGACCGAGCAGATGGTGCTCGTGAAATAGGCGATGAAATCGGTTCCCGTGCGTGACCTGACCGCAAGAAACGCGTCACGGGCCACCTTGCTCTTCTTTTCGTCGTAGTCGTGCTTCCACGTGTCGGACGCGCCTTTCGTCGCGTCCCACTCCAACCCGTACTTGGAGGCCAACTTTTTGTACACGTACGCGCGAACGGTCTGGTAAATCAGTTGTTCTAGACTCTTTTGATCCGCCTGTTCCGACTGTCTCATTTCGACCTCCGTGAACGCGATCCTGGCATCGTGCTGAAACTGCGCACTTCGAATCGTTTGGCCGTCAGGAGCGATCGCGCACACTCTCCCGAAGCCGGTCCACCACGGCACGCCGCCAAGGACGCTGGCAATCCGCTGGCGTCGGAATATTGGGCTTCGATACGAGCCGCGCACGCGCGCGTACTCATCCGACCGCTCGCGCACGACGTCGAGCCGACTGACACCCCGAAGACGGACGTTGTTGCCATCTTTTTCGACGTGAAACACATCGACAGCCGTGAGCCACGGACTGGTCGCCGCTGCCCCCTGTTTCCGGCCGATGAGCTGGAACATCCGAGCGACGAGATCCAGCCCACCTTCAGCCGCGACATCCACGACGGCATCCCGCGGGCGATATCCGAAGGCCTCTGGACTCCTCTCGCGAGCCAGCCGAGCCCAGTCGTCGACGAATGCCGCCAGATCGACGATGTCCGGAACCGACAACGCGAAGCCGACGGGTCGGCGCTCGCCCTCGCGATTCACGGTGAACGGCGCGTAGATCGCGACGGCAAACGGCCAGAAGTGGAGGAGAAAGCGGTAGCGACTCGTGTCGCGAAAAGACACGTTTTCGGCACTCTTGGCCTGCGCTCCGACGTAGTAGGTGCTTGGGAGATCGACGGAAGCACCTGCGGCATCTTTGAGCTGATCCCAAACCTCTTCGCCATCGGGTATTGACTCTCGCTCCGCCCGTGCCTCGTACGGCCGGCGCGTCGACGGCACTCCACGAAGTGTGCTCCAGACGAAATCCCGCCACAGCTTGAGCCACAGTTTCTGACTGCCTGACGGCGCCGCATCCCATTCATCGAGCAGGGCGCCCCGAGGAATCGCCTGGTCGTAGATGAAGACCGTCCTGGTTTTCGCCCGCCCCTTGTCGTCGATCCGCTCTTCTTCAACTCGCTTGGGCGGAATGTCCTGCTTCGTACCATCCGGCCGTTTGCGTTGAAGTATCTTGGGCCGACGCTGCTCTTCAAATGACGCGTCGTACACATCATCGAAAAGAGCCTGCATGCCGGATCGGTCGACCTCGAGCGTCAATCCACGCTCGTCAATGCTCTCGATACGGCAGACGCCTTTACGCTCCGGCTTGCGTTCCAGAAATTTGACGCATAGCGCGAGGCCCCCAAGCCCGGCCTTGTGCTGCGACGAGGGGAGCTCCGCGAGATCCCATCGAAGTTTGAGAACCGATGCAGCCCCCGACGCACGACCGGCCGCTACGGCGTCCGTATCTTTTGGGGTCTTCCGCGGCCGTCTTGATTGGTGGGTGTTCATCGGGCCTCCTCGTCGACGAGGAACCCGAGCCACTCGTCGTACAGCGCGCCAGAGGCCACGGCAAGCCATGATGGCAGCCTCGGGTCGTCCGAATGCCGAGCCCATTTGCGTGGGACATTCAGACGCAAGCCGTCAGTTGGCTCACGCCGCTCGGCAAGAGTCGCGTACCTGTCGACGTCAGAATCGAGCACCGCAACTGTCCCGCTTCCGTCCTCGTCCCGCAGAGAACCTGGCGTCGCGAAGAATCCGCCGTCAAGGAAACGGCTCGCACCGCTGGCGTCACGTCCCGCCGGGGCGTACTGCTCGATGCCGTCTGCCAGCTCGCGCTGGCTGATCTCGCGGCCGGCGAGACTGGCGAGCAGGGCACGGCCGGCTTCGATGTCGGCGCGCTCATACGGGCGGATGTCGTCTGGAGCGTACGTGCGAAGTTCGGCTCGAAACTCCGGAGACTCACGCGGATGCCTGTTCGCCCGGCCAAAACGCTGCACCAGGGACGACACAGGTGCGTACTCCGTTACGAGCACATCAGCATCGAGATCCAGGCTCATTTCGCAGACCTGAGTCGTGACGGCGATCGCCGGCTCGGCCGAGGACGACGACGGAGTGCGAAAGGCGTCGACAGTGTCGCGGTGACGACGCTGACGATCCTCGAGCCTGAACCGCGAATGATAGACGAGTGGCTTGAGCGCGAACTCGTCGCGGAGTCGGACAGCCAGTCTCTGACAGCGAGCGACGGTATTGACGACCCAGAGGACGCGGGAGCCCGCGCGCACGGCAGCGACCGCGTCGACGACCGCATTCTCTTTCGTGACGTCCTCGAGCCGATAGCGCGGACGCGTCTCCGCCGCTTCCAAGTCCTCGAGTAGACGACGGTCGCTACTATCGGGATAGGTTCGGAGTCGGCGCTGCAACTCGGCTCGCCGGTCCGGCGGCAAGGTCGCCGTCATGCACAACACCGGGAGATCGAAGCGATCCAGGAACGCGATGAGCGCATTCCACATCGTCTTGTCGTAGCTGTGGATCTCGTCGAAGACCACTGCCGAATCAGCCAGGGCCGGCAGCAGACACAAAGAGCTGTAGCTGTGCTCCATGAATGCCAGAAACTGGTCGACGGTTGCGGAGAAATAGCGTTTCGACCACAGCCCCAGGGCAAATAGGCGCTGTTCCGTTTCGTCCGGAACGAAGTTCTTTCCGATCAACGACGTCGGGAGGTCCGGCGGGTTGGCGCGCATACCCTGCAGCTCATAGCGCGCGGCGGCGTGAACCAGGGCCGCTCGACCTTCGGGAGCGTGGCCGACGTAGTCGCGGAAGCCCTCGGTGGCGGTGCCACGTGTCGGGTACAAGAAGACGACTCGACCTATTTCTTCGTCGCGGGCAACCGCATCCGCCCACCGCCACGCCGCCAGCGTCTTGCCTGACCCACAGCCGGCGAGGAGCAAGGCGCGCCGACCGATGGACGCGGCGCCTTCCTGGAAGCGCTGATAGGCAAACGGCTTCTTTGACGAGAGCTCCCGAATACGGGGCTGGAGAACCTCCGTATCGATCTGGTCTTCCGCGAGATGAGCCGCGTGAGCCACCTCGTCGATCCAGTCAGACATCTGACAGTCGACGCGGAACAAGCCCGAGGCGACCGAATCAGCCACGATGAGTCCGGCCTTGACGGCCAGGCAGAGGCGGTGCCGTTCCGGATCACGCTTTAACGCCTTACCGAAGAGGGCTGCGCGCTGCCAGAGCGCGTCCCACGCGTCTGCCCAGTCTGGGTGATCGTATTCGCCGGGAAATGTCAGATCACAGGAAGTGAGGCTAGCGGCACTTGCAACGCGCTGAAGGATGTGCCGCACGTCGACGTGATTGAACAGCAATCCCGTAGGGCATGCGCTTCGCGGCTGCAAGACTTGCCAATCGCCGTCCTCTGACGCCTTGAGGTGGTGGCTCAGCACGGCGGCGACGATGACATCGCGGTCGAGGAGGGCATTCCCCGCCAGCCATGCGTCCATCCTGGGATCTGCCAGCACGAGCGCGCTGAGGTGTTCATGCCGAAGCGACTGACGTAACGATGCCCAAGAGGCCAGGATGGCCTGCAAATCGACGTTGGCCTTTCCGATGTCGTGAAGGAGCGCCGCAATCCGTAGATTGAGGAGAAATCGCGTTAGGAATTCACTACCAATCTTGAAAAAACGGAGGAAGGAAGCACTCCATCGAGTTCCTGGCCGGAAGAGCATCGCCGCTGCCTGTTCGGTATCGGCAACGTGCTGCTCCAGACTCAACCGGCGAGATCCGCGTGGACTCTTCGCGAGGAGTTCACTCACAACCGAGTCTCCTCAGCCTGCGCTGGCGGCGTGTCATCTCTGGAGTGCTTCGGGCGACGAGCCCATCTGGTCGGTCGGAACAAACCGCATCCGAGCACCCGCCGCCCGCCCAAACCGCGCTCCTGCACGCGAAGTGACGCGTCGGCATCGAGACCCGTCAGGCGAACCGAGTACCCGATGAGCCGCTTGCCCTTGATTGTGATCGTGCGCCGCCCACAAAGCTCGATGGCGGCCGACACTTCCATCGCCTGAAGCTGGCGTTGGAGTTCCGCTCGATAGCGGTCCGCGATGACGTCATTGTCCAGCACATTTCGTTGTAACCCGACGTTCTCTCGTGTAGGCGGCTGAGTGAGTTTCAGCAGCACGAGCCTGGCGTCGAGGGCCGCTGCGGGGACGAGAGCGCGAATCGATGGTGCACCGAGGCTGATCGCAGACGCACCCACGTCGAGGCGTGCCCCCGCGAGCGACAGCACTTCAGTGATCCTTTCGGAAGGCAGGCGCAGCGTTAGGTTGCTGCTTCGTATGAGATGGATCTGGTCGTCGACAAGTTGCCCACTGATCGGGTGGATGCCCAGCCAGCGCGCGCCGTGCAGATCCGGCAAGCGCGTTGTCACCGCTGCATACAGCCGGTAACCATGGTCGAGCGGAACGGTCTTTCCCGTGAGGGGGAAACTGAGGTCTACCGTAGCCACATTCACCTCATGAATTCAGGCACCACAGATTCTGAATTGCCGTGTCGTCCACCGCGACTTGTTGCGGTGCATCGGTCGGCCGCCCTACCGTCATGTTGATTGCCTGCACTTTCGCATCTGGCCCGGAGCATTTCCGTCAGGGCCGCCGTCATCATCTCTCACCGACCCTGACAAACCGCGTCAGGGTCACCCGCTGCGTCATGGTGGCGGCTATTCCGCGCGGGATCAGTCTCCCTTCCCATACACCCCCCTCGCCCTCTCCAACTCCCCCACCACCTCGCGCCGCAGCGACGCCGGCTTCAGCACCTCGGCCTCGGCGCCGAACTGCAGCACCCAGCGCTTGACCTCGCCTAGGCCGGCCACGCGCATCCGCAGGACGCAGCCGCTGTCGATGGCGTCCTGCACCCGCGCGCTCGGGTGCCAGCGGCGCTCGCGGATCCAGCGCGCCTGCCGCGCGGCGAAGCGGATCGCCACCTCCACCGGGCGCGCGCCCTTCGCGCCCTTCTCGATCGCGAACGCCTCGCCCAGATACGCCCGCGCGTCGAAGTCTCCCGGAACGTCGTACCGCTCCGTCGTCGTCGTGACGCGGCGGATGCGGTGCAGCGCGAAGTCGCGCACGGCCGCGCGGCGCTCGTCCCACGCGGCCAGATACCAGTCGCCGCGGTGATTGAACACGTGATACGGCCGCACCCGGCGGTCCGTCGTCCGGCCGCTGTTGAGGCTGCGATAGCGGAGCAGCACGAGGCGGCGCGCCTGGAGCGCGCGCAGGACGTCGGCAAAGACGGCCGCGTCCGCGGCGTAGACCGGACCGAGATCGAGCGAGATGAGCCCGCCAAGAACGTCAGGCGCGACCGTGACGGACTCGGGCAGCATCTCCTGGAGCTTGTGGAGCGCGTGCTCGAAATCGCGCTCGAACGGCGTGCCGCGGAACTGCCGCATCGCGCGCTCGGCGAAGAACAGCGCCAGCAACTCGCCGCGGCTGATCGTGACGGGCGCGACGAGCGCGGTCGGCTCGGTCAGGACGTAGGACTGGCGCGCACGGTCGAACTCGACCGGGACGTTCCAGTCGTCGCGCAGGAAGTCGAAGTCACGATACGCCGTGCGGACGTTGATCTCGAAGTGCGCGGCGACGTCGGTCGCCTTGAGGGACCGGCGGCGCTGGAGCTCGCCAAGGATCCAGGACGATCGACGCAGCAGCGCACGACTCGCGACTGCGCGTCGCGGGAGGGCGACGGCGCGAGAGACTGACACGGGAGTGGGGAAAGTATAGGACAGAAGACCGGGGACAGGGCTGCTCACGTCAGAAGGTCGACGCCAGAAGGGCTGGCGGGCCGGCACGGGGGCCGGCCCCTACAACGATGTCGGCGGACTTCTGTTGTGCTCTACTCGAATCATGCGCCTCATCCTTCATGACCTTGCGCCGATGCACTGGGCAGTCGCTGGGGCGGTGATCGCAGCGGTGACGCTGGCGCTGCTGTATCTCGCCAATCGGCGGCTCGGAATTTCGACGGGATTCGAAGACCTCTGCAGCCTCGCGCTGCCCTTGCCCTACTTCCGCCGGCAGACGCTCGTCGCCGCGCGCGGATGGCGGCTGCCGTTCGTCGGCGGACTGGTTCTCGGCGGCGTGCTGTCGGCCGTCCTCGGCGGCGGGTGGTCGCCGACCTGGGCGCTCGGGATGTTCGACGACGTCATTGGATGGGGACCGGCGGGCAAAGTGGCGTGGATGTTCGTGGGCGGCCTGTTCATCGGCTTCGGCACGCGCCTGGCCGGCGGCTGCACGAGCGGCCACGGCATCTTCGGGCTGTCGAACTTCGAACGGCCCAGCCTGGTGTCGACGATCAGCTTCATGTTGGGCGGATTTCTGACGACGCAGTTGGTCTATCACGTGATCTTCTGATGTGCAGCGTCCGACTTTCGAAGTTCGAAGTTTGAAGTTCGAAGTTGCGGAGATCACTTATGTGGATCGCACTCACGCTCGGCACCGTTTTCGGGTTCGTGCTCAGCCGCTCGGGCGCGGCGGACTACGACTTCATCCAGGGGATGTTCCTGTTCACGAACCTGCAGCTCTACGGGATCATCGGCACGGCGGTCGTGCTGACGGCGCCGGGGTTGTGGTTGTTGAAGCGCTACGGCCGAACCGCGCGCGGCGGGCCGCTGCGCATCGACCTGAAACCCGCGACGCGCGGCAACATCATCGGCGGCCTGCTCTTCGGCGTGGGCTGGTCGATGGCCGGCATGTGCCCGGGCCCGATCTTCGTGAACATCGGCGAGGGCAAGATCTACGCGCTTGCCGCGCTCGCGGGCGCGCTCACGGGAACGGCGCTGCTCGGCGCGATCTATCCGCGCATCCAACGAGCGATGCGGCTGCCACCGGTGCAGGTGGGCACGGGAGAAGGCTAGCCACGGGGCGCCGTCCGACGCGCGATGGAAGGCCGACAACTGGTTCGAATGCTCTAACCGGCCGGTGAAAGCCGGCGAGCCAATTTTCATTCGTGTCGCAGCGCAGTCAGCGGTGACACGGTCAACGCCGGCCGCGCCGAGAGAACCGCTGCGCCCAAGACGGCGACGGCGAGGACAACGGGCATCGCGATGAAGACGGCAGGATCGAGGGGCGTCAGCCCGAACAACATCTGCTGCAGATAGCGCGTCAGCATGGCACCACCGGCGACGCCCGCGGCGATGCCGACCGCAGCCAACACCAGCACGTCGCCGACGACCGCACGAAACACCTGGTATTTCGAAGCGCCCAACGCCATCCGAAGTCCGATCTCGCGTGTTCGACTGCTGACCGCGAACGCAACGCCTCCGTAAATGCCGACAACCGCGAGCGTGCCCGCGATGAACGCAAACAGTCCGAACATTTCCGCGTAGAAACGCGGCTGGAGAATCGAGTTCGAAACGATTTCGTCCATGGTCGCGATGCGGTCCGGCGTCGTCTGCGGGTCGAGTTGACCGACGATTTCGCGAATGGCCGGGACCAACGCCGTTGGCGAGCCGTCGGTCCGTACGGCGAAGTACGGCGAGGCGTGTTCGAACAGCGTGCTGTCCGCACCCGTTCGCTCCAGGTTGGCAAAGACCTGGGGCCCCGGCGGGTCCGCCATGCCGGTCTCTCGGACGTCCTCGACAATTCCGATGATGTCCCAGGGAACCACGCCGCCCATGTAGACGTGTGCTCCGATCGGGTTGTCGCCGACGAACCCGCTGCGCGCAAGCGTTCGGTTGATGAGGAGGCTGTACGGCGGGCCGGCGGGATCCGCGTCGGAGAAGCCGCGCCCCTCGATGACGTCCACGCCCAATGCGGACAAGAAGTCACGACTCACGAGGTGGAGGACCGGAAAGTCGGGTCTTCCCCCCACACCTGGCGGCGGGGGTGGAGGGGGCGGAGCCGCGAACGTGGCCTGAGACGCCTGGGGGCGGGTGCTGAGCGGAACGTGTCCGAGATTGCGAGTGAGCGGCAGGTGATGAGCGTACCCCGCTGCCCGCACGCCCGGAAGCTCCTGGACGCGCGCGATCAGCCGCTCAGAGAATCTCAGTGCTGACCGATTGGGCGGCATTGCGACTTGGAACGTGAGGACCCGCGTCGGCGCGTAGCCCGGATTGACGCTCGAGAGCTCGAGGACGCTCCGGATCAGCAGTCCACTGCCCAGCAGCAAGACGACCGCCAGGCCGATCTGCACGACGACGAGCAGCGCGCGTCCACGCGAGCGACGGAACACGTTGAACCCCGGCGCGGTCAGGCTCGTCTCGCGCGCCAGCTCGCCATGTGCCTCGACGCGCGATTGCCACAACGCCGGCACGAGCCCGCAGGCCAGCCCAGCGACGAGTGAAACGACGAGGGCGAACAGCAGCACCGTTCCGTCGATGCCGACCTCGTGGAGACGCGGGACGATGGATGACGCGCCGAGGTCCTGTCGCGGCATGGCGGCGCCGAACATCCGAAGCCACCGCACCCCGGTCACCGCCAGCCAGATTCCCGCGAAACCGCCGACGAGCGTCAGCAACATGCTCTCGGTCACGAGTTGGCGCACCACCCGGCCGCGACCCGCACCGAGCGCCACCCGAACCCAGATTTCGCGCTCACGCCTGATGCCTCGCGCGAGCAGCAACCCACCGACGTTGACGCAGGCAATGAGCAGGACGAAGCCGACCGCGCCGGACAAGATCACGAGAGGCGTTTTCGCGCCGGCGATCAACGCAGCGTGTAGGGGGACGACGAAGAACCGCGTCGGGATCGGCTCCGAACGGAAGATCCCAGCGCCCTGGGCCGCGCCCCCGCTCGGTGAAGGTGGCGGTCCTGGACCTGGTCCTGGCGGGGGCGGCGGAGGGCCAGCACCGCGTCCGGGCGGAGGCGCAGGTCCAGCGGACCGGCGATCCTCCCGCGCGTGGCGCAGCAGCTCGTCGACCTCCGTGCTTGCCGTCAGGAATGAGGCGCCGTCGGCGAGGCGCCCGACGATCATCGACCGCCGCTGAGGTCTCCAGACCAACGGCCTCCAGAACTCCGCGTCGGCGTTCGGAAACTGAAACCCGGGACGCATGACGCCGACCACCTCGTATGGAATGCCGTCGAGCGCGATCGTCTTTCCAAGAATCGCGGCGTCCGCACCGAATCGGCGCTGCCACATCGAGTAACTGATGACCACCACGTGGTCAAGACCGGGCCTCTCGTCTCGTGGTTGCAGCAACCGCCCCATTAACGGCGTCGCTTCGAACATCGCCATGACCGGGGGTGAGATGCGGACGCCGCTCAGAAACGCGGCTTCCCCGCGTCCGCTCAGCGTGACGGTCTCCATGTCGTAGCTACCCAGGTTCGACAGCGTCCGAGAGCGGGATCGAAGGACCTCGAGATCCTCGAAGGTCAGCGGCGCGCCAGATGTCTGGACGAACCGATCGGCACCGGGAAACGGCAGCGAGCGCAACAGCACGGCATTGACGACGCTGAAGATGGCGGTGTTGGCGCCGATGCCGAGCGCGAGGGTGCCGACGACGACCGCGGTGAACCCCGGCGCGCGCAGGAGCGCGCGCACCGCGAACCGGGTGTCCTGCCGGAGGTCATTGAGCCACCGGAACGACCGCGCGTCGCGATGCAGGTCCTTTGCCTGGGCCACTCCACCAAGCGCACGTCGAGCCGCCAGGCGGGCGTCGGCATCGGTCAGCCCCCGACGCCTGTACTCGTCCTCGAGGACACCGAGGTGCGCGGCCAGCTCGCGTTCGAGCTCGGACTCGGCGCGGTGCGGTTGGAGGAAGTGGACGAGACGAAGCAGGAATCGTCGAACGGCAGCCATCGCTACGGCTCGTGGAGCAGAAGCCCGTCGACAAGTCCAGTCAGGCGTCGCCGCGGCTCCGTTTCCTTCGCGAGCGCGCGCGTGCCGGCCTTGGTGAGGATGAGGTCCAACGCGTCCTGCACGAGCTCCACTTCACTAGGCATCCAGGTGAACCACGACGCAGACGATGCCACTTAATTACTAGGCTGTCAAGTGGAGTCGGCGGCAGCGGGCGCACGAGGAGCGCTGAAGAGTGCTCGCGCAAGTCACCCGCCCGCGCTGGCGAGTCGTATTTCCGCGACAATGACCTCCCCCAGATCCTCCGCCTTTCTCGCGCCGATGCCGTAGATGTGATGCAGCTCGGCAACGGTGGTCGGGCGAACACGGGCGAGCTCTCTCAGCGTGGTGTCGTGAAAGACGACGTACGGGGGGACGCCGCGGTCGCGGGCGATGGCGAGGCGCAAGGCGCGGAGGCGGTCGAAGAGGTCGCGGTCGACGCCCTCCCAGGATTCTGATGCAACGCCCCGTGCGCGCGGCTCGCCCTTGGCCTTCTTCTCCGGCTTGCGCTGGCGCGCCAGACTGAATGCCGCCATCGCTCCCGCATCCTTCATCAACGCGACCCCCTCCGTCGTCAACTGCACGACCGGATAGGCATCGTCTGATTGACGAAGAAGGCCGAGGGCGATCATCTGGTCGACGTAGCCGCGGATTTCGTCCGCCGAGGCGGCGGCGAGCAGGCCGAAGACGCTGAGCGACTTGTGGCCGCGCGAGGCGACCAGCTCCGTTTCGCGGCCGCGGAGCACGTTGATGAGATGGCCGGCGCCGAAGCGCTGGCCCAGCCGCGCGACGGCCGAGAGAATCTTGCGCGCGATGGTGACGCTGTCGGCGACGACCTCGAGCTCGCCGAGGCAGTAGTCGCAGGCGCCGCAGTCTTCCTTGTCGATCCGCTCGCCGAAGTAGCCGACGAGCCGCCGGTGCCGGCAGCCGACGCTCGCGGCGTAGCGCTCGATGTCGCGCATGAGCTGACGCCGCGCGGCGGAGAGCTCGCCATTCTGCTCGAGAATGGCGCGCCACTTGGCGAAGTCGCCGCCCGAGTAGATGAGCACGCACTCGGCCTCGAGCCCGTCACGCCCCGCGCGGCCGGCCTCCTGCTGGTAGTGCTCGAGCGACTGCGGCGCGCCGGCATGGACGACGAACCGCACGTCCGACCGGTCGATCCCCATCCCGAATGCGACGGTCGCGACGACGACGTCCGCGGCTTCGTTCAGGAACGCGTCCTGATTGCGATGCCGATCCTCGTCGCTGAGGCCGGCGTGATACGGACACGCGCGCACGCCGGACTCGGCGAGCCAGGCGGCGAGCGCGTCCACTTCGCGCCGCGACTGACAATACACAATCCCCGCCTCGCCGCGATGGCGCGCGAGCACGTCCTGAATCTGCTTCTTGAGATTCGACCGCGCCCACACCCGGTACGTGAGATTCGGCCGGTCGAACGACCCGACGAGCGTCACCGGGTCGCGCAGGCCGAGCTGATCGACGATGTCCGTGCGCACGCGCGAAGTAGCGGTGGCGGTGAACGCGTGCAGGCTGACCGACGGCCAGCGCTCGCGGAGCTGCGCGAGCTGACGGTACTCCGGACGGAAGTCGTGACCCCATTGGCTGATGCAGTGCGCTTCGTCGACGGCGATGAAGCTCACACGCAAGTTGTCGGCCATCGCGAGAAACGACGCGCTTGCCTCGCCGACCAGCCGTTCGGGCGCGAGATACAGCAATCGATATCTTCCCGCGCGCAGGCCGGTGAGCACTTCGTTCCTCGCGGCGGGCGCGAGCGCGCTGTGGAACGACGCGGCGGGAACGCCGTTCCCGACGAGCGTGTCCACCTGGTCCTTCATGAGCGCGATGAGAGGCGAGACGACGATCGCGAGGCCGTCCTGGACGAGGGCGGGGGCCTGGAAGCACAGCGACTTGCCGCCGCCGGTCGGCATGACGACGACCGAGTCGCGCTTCGAGACGATGGCGTCCATGGCCTCGCGCTGGAGGGGGCGGAAGGACGTGTAGCCCCAGTAGCGTTCGAGGATGTCGGCGAGCGGATCGGACATGCGGCCTCGCGATATAGTGACCAATTCGCCTTCGGCGTTCCACCCTTCCACGACTCATGCCGTCGCTTGCCGAATATCTGTCCAGTCAATTCAGCCGCGCGACGTGCGATCGGGGCCGCGCGTACTTCCACGAGGCGCGGGTGGAGGTCGTGCACCGAGACGACGAAGAGATCGAAGCCACGGTCCGGGGCGGCCAGCGCTACGAGGTACTGCTCGTCGCAGACGCGACTGCGAACGGGCGATGGCGACTGCGCGCGAGCTGCACCTGCCACTATGCGACGGTCGAGGGGCAGCCGTGCAAGCACATGTGGGCGACGATCCTGGACGCGGATGCCGCCGGATGGCCGCCGCGACTGAAGGACCAGCCGCCTCGTGCGATGCATCTGAAGCTCATCGACGCGGGCATCGCGCCTGTCTTCGATGCCGGTGCTGGCGCGAGTCAGCCGAAGACGGACGCGCTCATGGCCGCGGACTTCGCGCGATCGCGAACGTCATTCCCGTCGCCGGCGCCCGGGCGCTCGACGCGGGAAGCGCCGACCCCGGCCACGATGTTCCTCGACCACTTCGAGTCGCAGTTGGCGTCGCACGAAGCGCGTGCGCAGGAGCCGCCTGCGTTTGCGGGCGACCTGCTGTATGCGATCGACGTCGCCACGTCGCGCCGCAACGTGGGGCCGGTGTTGCAGGTGTTGTGGCGGCAGGCGCGCGCGGCGGGTGGCTGGAACAAGCCGAAACTGGCGCGTCTCACGGCGGCGAGCGCGCGTCAGGCGAGCGCGGTCGATCGTCCGGTGCTCGCGGCGCTGGTAGGCGCGAGTCATGCGACGGGCGCGGCGTCGTGGTTCGACGAGCCTCTGTACGGCGGAACGGCCTCCTCCTTTCTTCTCCCGGACACCCTGGCCCTTGAATTGCTTCCTTCGCTGGCGCAGCGCGGCGCGCTGTATCTGCGAGACGAAGGTGCGTCGCCTGGCGGGATCACGCCGCTTGCGTGGGATGACGGTCCGGCGTGGCGGTTCACGGCGGACGTCACGGCGTCGCCGTCGGGCGCGCGCGAAGCGTTCGTCGTGTCGGGCGCGTTCGTTCGGGGCGACGAGCGCATGGGCGTTGGCGATCCGAAGCTCGTCATCACGGCCGGGTTCCTCGTCACGGCCGATCGGCTGGCGCGGCTCGATCTCGTGGGCGATCCCTCGCTCGTGATGACGCTCAGGACGATGGGCCCGGCGGAGGTGGGGGCGAGGCACGGGGCACGACTGGCGTATGCGTTGGCGCGGGCGGGTGTGGCGGCCGCGGCGTTGCCGCCTGCGCTCCACGTGCAGGACGTGGACGTCACGCCGGAGCCACGGCTGACGTTGACGCCGGCGCAGTGGGGCTCGCCCGGCCAGTTCGACGCGACGCCGGCGTTCGACTATGACGGGTCGATCGTTCCCAATGACGCGGCGCGCGTGACCTATGACGAATCGCGGCGACGGGTCGTCCGGCGCCACACAGACGACGAGAGGATACGCAACGAGGAGTTGTTCGCGGCGGGTTTGCAGTGGGGCAACACGTACGCGGGGCCGGGAGCGCCGTTGCGGCTCACGGCGCGTGCGGCGCTGCCGGCGATCCATCGGCTGCTCGGTCAGGGATGGCGCATCGACGGTCAGGGGCAGACGTATCGGCGCGCGGGCGGCGTGCGGCTGTCGGTCAGTTCGGGTGTGGACTGGTTCGATCTCGACGCGGCGGTCGATTTCGGCGGCCAGTCGCTGCCGCTCGCTGATCTGCTGGTGGCGCTGCGGCGCAAGGAGTCGCTCGTGCGGCTGGGCGACGGATCGGTCGGCGTGGTGCCGGAGGACTGGCTGCGTCGCTATGCGCCGCTCGCGGCCGTGGCCACGGAGGTCGAGGGCAAGCGTCTGCGATTCGGGCGTGCGCAGGGCGCGCTGCTCGATGCGTTGCTCGACGCTCGGCGCGACGAGGCGTCGGTCAGCGTGGACGAGGGGTTCGAGGCGATGCGACGCGAGATTGGCGCCTTCACGTCGATCGCGCCTGTCGACGCGCCGCCTGGCTTCACGGGCACGCTGCGCGACTATCAGCGGCAGGGGCTTGGCTGGTTTCTGTTCCTGCGGCGGTTCGCCTTCGGTGGCTGTCTGGCCGACGACATGGGGTTGGGCAAGACGATCATGGTCCTGGCGCTGCTCGCCTGGTGGCGGGAGGCGCGCGCCTCCGATCGCTCCGCCCCTCGCCCTTCGTTGATTGTCGTGCCGCGGTCGCTCGTGCAGAACTGGATGAACGAGGCGGCGAAGTTCACGCCGCATTTGTCGGTGCTCGACTACTCGCGCACGGGGCGCGCGGCGTCGGCGGAGATCATTGCCGAGCACGACATCGTGCTCACGACGTACGGCACGGTCCGGCGCGACGCGCCGCGGCTGGCGGACGTGCCGTTCGAGTACGTGATTCTGGACGAGGCGCAGGCGATCAAGAACGCGGGCACGGTGTCGGCCAAGGCGGTGCGACTGCTGCGTGGGCGGCATCGGCTCGCGTTGTCGGGCACGCCGATCGAGAACCATCTCGGCGAGCTGTGGAGCTTGTTCGAGTTCCTGAATCCCGGCCTGCTCGGCCGTGCGTCCGTCTTCCAGCGTGCCGCGACGTCGTCTGGCAGCGACCCGGAGACGCTGGCCATTGCCGCGCGCGGGCTGCGGCCGTTCATCCTGCGGCGAACGAAGGCGCAGGTCGCGCGCGAGCTGCCGGCGCGCACCGAGCAGACGATTGCCTGCGAGTTGGGCGAGGCCGAGCGCGCGTTCTACGACGGGCTGCGGCAGCACTATCGCGACGCGCTGCTCGAACGCGTGGCGCGCGTCGGCATGGCGCGGTCGAAGATCCAGATTCTCGAGGCCCTGCTCCGCCTGCGTCAGGCGGCGTGTCATCCGGGCCTCGTCGATGCCACGCGGCGCGAGGACCCGTCCGCGAAGTTCGACGTTCTCGTCCCGCGCCTGCGCGAGTTGGCGGACGAGGGCCACAAGGCGCTCGTCTTCTCGCAGTTCACGACGCTGCTCGGCCTCCTCAAGCCGCGGCTCGATGACGAAGGGCTGACGTACGAGTATCTCGACGGCCGTACGCGCGATCGCCAGGCGCGCGTGGATCGCTTCCAGCAGGATCCGGACTGCCGGCTGTTCCTCATCAGCCTCAAGGCGGGCGGCGTTGGATTGAATCTGACCGCGGCGGAGTATGTGTTCTTACTCGACCCGTGGTGGAACCCCGCGGTCGAGGCGCAGGCGATCGACCGCACGCACCGCATCGGCCAGACGCGCGAGGTGTTCGCCTATCGCGTCATTGCATCCGACACGGTCGAAGAAAAAGTATTGGGTCTGCAGCAGTCCAAACGCGCGCTGGCCGATGCCGTCCTTACCGCGGATGCGAGCGGACTGCGGGATCTGAAGACAGAAGACTTAGAAATCCTGCTTTCCTGAGATCCGCGCGCTGCCGCCGCGCGGGCGGCGGTCGTCAACTTCGTCCCCGAAATTCTTCCGGGCACGGGCGCTGAAATTTCCGCGGCAGCGCGTGCGCCCTGGCGCGTACACGTTTCTGACTCGTAAATCGCGGGCTTTCGGTCGGAGAGTTGCGTGTTCCGTCGCGCGGCATTGGCTTTGCTTCACAGGCGGCGCTGATGCGCACCGCTTCGCCGACGGCCATGGGAATGCGACGACTCCTCTTGGTGGCGGTCGGCCTGCTGTGCGTCGCGACGCCGGTGCTCGCCCAGCGGCGGCCGGCGACGACGACCTCGTCGTCGATCACCTGGCGCGCGCCCGAGGCGGGCCGCGCGGAAGACTACGTCGGATCGGAACGTTGCCGGTCGTGTCACAAGGCGGAGTTCACCGAGTTCGAAAAGACGCCGCACGCGCAGACGATGGGCGCACCGGCGGGCGCGATTACCGGCTGTGAGGTCTGTCATGGCCCGGGCAAGGCTCATGTGGAGGGGGAAGAAGGAGCGCACGGCGACGACCAGCGGATGGCGGCGGCCGCGCGACTCATCTTCCGTTTCGATGGCACACCGCGCGAGAACGCCGACCGCTGCCTGACGTGCCACACGAGCGGCCAGAGCCAGCAGAACTTTGCGCATTCCGAGCACTTCATGCACGGCGTCGCTTGCCAGGACTGCCACTCGGCACACCTGACCGAAGCGGCCGACGCGGCGGCCGGCGCCGCGCCGCTCCGCGCGCGATCGGCGCAGGCGCGTCTGTTCGCCGTGCCGGAGATTGGCGTCGAGTCGGCGTGGCTGCAGGGCAGCCTGCTCACGCGGCCACAACCGGCACTCTGTTTCCGTTGTCATGCCGACGTGCAGGCGGCCTTCACGCTGCCGACGCATCATCGGGTGCCTGAAGGGCTCATGACGTGCACCGACTGCCACGAGCCGCATGGCACGATGAATCCGGCGGCCTTGCGCGGCGTCCGCTTCGACGCGTGCCTGACGTGTCACGCCGACAAGCGCGGGCCGTTCGTCTTCGAACACGCGTCGGTGCAGGTCGAGGGCTGCATCGCCTGCCACACGCCGCACGGCAGCGTGAACCGGATGCTGCTCACGCGGCGCGAGGGACGCTTTCTCTGTCTCGAGTGTCACGTGACGCCGTTCGCTGCCAACACGCCGCACAGCCGGCTCGGCTTCCAGGCGCGCGGCGAGTGCACGCGCTGCCACGTGGCGATCCACGGCTCCAACTTCAACGCGGACTTCCTGCAGTGAGAGTGAGGACGACCGTGCACCCCGTCGTCCGACGTCTCGCGTTGCCCCTGCTGGTCCTCTTGCCGCTCTCTGGGCGCGCGGCTGCCCAGCAGGCCGCCGGGCGCCCGACGCCGGGAACGGCCGACCACTTCGACGTCCAGGGATCGGCCAGCGTCGGCTACCGGGTGACCGACGTCAGCGGGCGGACCGAGAAGTACCGCGAGTTGTTCAACCTGAGCGATGGCCTCCGGCTGGTCGACTTCAATCTCTTCGCGCAGGCGCGTCCGGGCGCGTCTTCCTTTGCCGACACGTTCGCCGTCTCGGCCAGCGGGCTCGGCGGCGATCCGGACTCGGCGATCCAGCTCACGGCGCGCAAGCAGGGGCGCTACGACTTCAGGGCGGACTGGCGGCGTAGCGCCTATGTCTGGGACCAGAGCGCCGCGGCGCTGCCCGACGGGTTCAACGGTTTGACGGCCAGTCATCGCTGGGACACCGTCCACACGTTCGGCACGGCCGACCTTCTCCTGCACGTGACCGATCATCTGCGTGCCGGCTTCGATTTCGGCCGCACGAGCCGGAGCGGGATGACGGTCACCACCCGATCGCTCGACTACTTCGGCGCGCCCGACGCATGGGGATCCTTCACGCGCGCCAATCCCTACCTGATGGCGGCCCCGCTCGACGAAGACACCAACCGCTATACCGCGGGCTTCGACTACACGCGCGCGAGCTGGGCGCTGCACTATCACGCCGGCTATCAGACCTTCACCGACGCGGTCACCGCCGATGCGCTCGACGCGCCCGAGACGAGCCTCAACGTCGACGACCCGATCACGGCGCAGGAAGTGCTGCAGCGCGGTGCCTATCAGGACTCTCGCCGGCTGAGGACGCCAATGAGCACGCTGGCCTATGACGGCACGCTCGCCCCGCGGCTGACCTGGCGCGGCGGCTACACGTTTTTTCGTTCGAGCGGCCCGGCGGCGCTCGACGCGGCCTATGACGGCACGGCGCGCTCGGGATCGAGCGTGGCGCCGTACACGCTCTCGCTCGACACGCGGGCGACCGTCACCGAGCCGGTACACGTGATCGACCAGGGCCTGACCTACGAAGCGACCGACCGGGTGAGCCTGCTCGTCGACTATCGCTACACGCACGTCGGCATCGACTCGAAGGCCGATTTCGACAGCCTCGCTGGCTCGGTGGCGAGCCAGGGCGAGACGACGAACCGGTGGCGCGAGAGCCGACATCAGATCGACGCCGATGTGGAGATCATGCCGTCGGACGCCTGGCTCGTACGGGCGGGCGTCACGCTCGTCGGGAACGACGTCCGGACGCTCACCGATGGCGTTCCCGATCCGACGACCAGCACGCACGGGCACACCGTGTGGCCGACGGCGAGCCTCTCCTACAAACCGTCCTCGATCATCAGCGTGCGCGCCGACGTCGACGCGATCAGCCGCGACGTCTCCTATACGCGCATCACGCCGGAGACGGACGTCGGCTCGCGCGTCACGGTTCACCTGCAGCCGACCGATCAGCTCGCGATCGTCGAGACGCTCACGGTTCGAAACGCCACGCTGGACGCCACGGACTACCGGAGCACGGTTCGGAGCGACGCGGTCATGGGCACCTACACGCTGAACGAGCGGCTCGCGCTCTCGGGCGGGTGGAGCTACGACAACGCGCACGTGATCGGGTCGGCCGCGTTCCTTCGAGGCACGCCGCCGCTCGACGTCACGATCGACGATCGCGCGATCGACACGGTCTGGCAAGCCGGCTTCACGTTCAAGCCGACCAGCCGTCTGAGCCTGGACGCGGCGGGCACCTACGTCCGAACGACGGGCACGGGCACGGGCACGATCACGGGCGAAGCGCCAGAGTACGGCCCGCTGACGTTCCCGTATCTGACCGGGACGGTCTCCTACGCCTTTCCGCGGCTCGGCCGGCTGTCGATCGATCTCGAGCGGACGTATTACATCGAGGAGCTCGTGACGGCGAACAACTTCGGCGCCCGCATGCTCATGGTGCGCTGGACGCGCGCGTTCTGACGGCCGACGGGCCGCGCAACAGGGGAGGGACTCGTGAAGGGACTCATGCACATCACGTCGTTGGCGATCACGGCTGGACTACTGGGCGTGGTGCCGGTCGCCGGCCGTGGGGCGATCGGTGCCGGCGGCGTGCCGCGGCTCGCCGCGCGCGTGACGGCCGCCGCGCCGGGCGCCGAGGACACGTATCTCGACAAGTGCGCCGTCTGTCACGGCGCCGACGGGGCCGGCAAGACGGCGAAGGGGCGCAAGCTGAAGGTGAAGGACGTCCGCGAGACGATCAAGACGGTCGATGAAGCGGCGATGATCAAGATTGTCACCGACGGGAAGGCGCCGAACATGGACGCCTACGGCGCGGACTTCACGCCGGCCGAGATCAAAGCGCTCGTCGAGTACTATCGCGGCCTGGCGAAGTAGGCGCCGGCCACCGATGTCGCACGTCGCGCTGCTCTCGCTGGTGTTCGTCGGCGCCACGATCGTGCTGGCGCTCGTCGTCGCGCTCCGCGCGGATCTGACGCGGACGACGGGCGGCACGATCCTGGCGGTCGTCGCGCTCGTCCTCCTGCCGGCGCTCGCGGCCGATCAGGGCTTCACGCAGCACATGGAGCAGGCCAAGACGACCACCTTCTGCCTGTCGTGCCACGTGATGGAGCCGTACGGTCGCAGTCTGTACATCGACGACCCGAGCTTCGTGCCGGCCGTCCACTTCCAGAACCATCTCGTGCCGGCCGACCAGGCGTGCTTCACGTGTCACACGACCTACACCATGTTCGGCGACTACCAGGCGAAGCTGCGCGGCCTGCGTCATCTCTACGTCCAGTATCTCGGCACCGTGCCGAACGCGGCCGACGTCCGGCTGTACACGCCGTACAACAACCGCGAGTGCCTGCACTGTCACGACGGGATGCGGACGTTCGAGGAGGCCAAGGCGCACCATCGCACGCCGACGATGCCTGCCGACATCGCGTCGAACCGTCTCTCGTGCACGTCGAGCAACTGCCACGAGTTCATCCACGACGTGGCCGACCTCGGCGACAACACGTTCTGGAAGCCGACGCCACGGCCATGAGCCTCACCACGCGCGAACGACGTCTCCGCTGGGCCGGCCTGCTCATCGCGGCCGGACTCCTCGTTCAACTGGCCACGCTCTCGCGCCTGCACCCGCTCGCGTTCGTCGCCTTCATCGCGATCGCCTGTCCGCTCATCGGCGCGGGGATGGTGCTCGTGCTCGTCGCGCTCGTCACGCCGCCGGGCGAGGACGCGGACGGGGGAAGTGAAAAGCGCGCGTCAAGTTAGAAGTTGGAGCACGTTTCAAAACTTCGAACTGCGAACTTCGAACTTCGAACGAATGGGGCGCCTTCGGCGCGACTTTTTCTACGTGTCGAAATGCCACACCGCCGACGTCCGCGCAAGAACCCATTTCGAAGTTCAAAGTTCAAAGTTCGAAGTTGCCCTCACAGTCCCCACCTCACCAACACCCCTCCAGCCGTGAATCCCGCGCCGACTGACGCGAGCAGGACGAGATCGCCCTTCTTCAGGCGGCCCTGGGCGCGGGCGTCGGACAACGCGAGCGGGATCGTGCCGCCCGTGGTGTTGCCGTACTTCTCGAGATTGACGATGTACTTTTCCGGCGGAAGGCCGAGGCGCTGGGCTGCCGCTTCGATGATGCGGCGGTTGGCCTGGTGCGAGACGTACAGGTCGATGTCCGCCGCGGTGAGGCCGTTGCGCTCGAGCAGGCGCATCGCAATCTCTTCGTTCTTGCGCACCGCGAACTTGAAGACAGCCTGTCCGTCCTGCTTGACGTAGTGCAACCGCTGGTCGACGGTCTCGTGCGTGGCCGGATGCCGGCTGCCGCCGGCCGGCATGCAGAGGGCCTCGCCGCCGTTGCCGTCGATCTCGTGGACGAAGTCGATGATCGACGGCTCGTCCTCGGTCGCCGGCGACAACACGACCGCGCCCGCGCCGTCGCCGAACAGGATGCACGTCGCGCGATCGGTGTAGTCGATGATGCTCGACATCACGTCCGCGCCGACGACGAGCGCGTGCTCGACGGCGCCGTTGGCGACCATGGCCCAGCCGGTGCTGAGCGCGTAGGTGAAGCCGGAACAGGCGGCGCCGAGGTCGAAGCCCCACGCGTGAGCCGCGCCGATCTTGGCCTGCAGCACGCACGCGGTGCTCGGGAAAATCGTATCGGGCGTGGTCGTGCCGACGACGATGAAGCCGATATCGGCGGGGGTGAGGCCGGCGTCAGCGAGCGCGGCGCGCGCGGCCGGCTCGGCGATGTCCGACGTGGCGACGCCCGGATCGACGACGTGCCGCTCGCGGATGCCCGTCCGCTGCACGATCCACTCGTTCGACGTGTCGACCATCTTCTCGAAGTCCGCGTTGGTCAACACGTGAGGCGGCACGAACATGCCAAGCCCCGCAATCTTCACCCGTCGCAGCGCGTTCACCACAAGCGATCGTCCTTTCCCGGCGCCATCAGCCCGAAGTAGTCGTACGCGCGGGCCGTGGCGACGCGGCCGCGCGGCGTGCGATCGAGGAAGCCGATCTGGATGAGATACGGCTCGTAGATGTCTTCAATCGCGTCCCGCTCCTCGCCAATCGCTGCGGCGAGGCTGTTCAAGCCGACCGGGCCGCCCGCGAACTTGTCGATGATCGTGTGCAGCAGGCGACGGTCAGCCTCGTCGAAGCCGTGCGCGTCGACCTCGAGGAGATCGAGTGCAGCGCGGCAGACCTCGGCCGTGATGCGGCCGTCGGCCTTCACCTCGGCGAAGTCGCGCACGCGCCGCAGGAGCCGATTGGCGATACGCGGAGTGCCGCGCGACCGACGCGCAATTTCGCGCGCGGCATCTTCCTCGGTCTCGACGCCGAGAATCCGCGCCGACCGCGACACGATCGTGACGAGGTCGTCGAGCTCGTAGAAGTCGAGCCGGTGCACGATCCCGAAGCGCGCGCGCAGCGGCGACGTCAACAACCCCGCCCTCGTGGTCGCGCCGACGAGCGTGAAGGGCTGGAGCGGCACCTTGACGGACCGCGCGCCCGGGCCCTGGCCGATGATGATGTCGAGCTCGAAGTCCTCCATCGCGGGATAGAGGATTTCCTCGATCGCCGGCGACATGCGATGGACTTCGTCGATGAAGAGGACTTCGCGCGCCTGGAGGTTCGTGAGGATCGCGGCGAGATCGCCCGGCTTCTCGAGCACGGGACCGGACGTCGATCGCACGGGCACGCCCAGCTCATTTCCGATCACGTACGCGAGCGTCGTCTTGCCGAGGCCGGGAGGGCCGTAGAGCAGGACGTGATCGAGCGCGTCGCCGCGGCCGCGCGCGGCCGCGATCGACACCTGGAGATTGGCGCGAACGCGCGACTGCCCGATGTAGTCGTCGAGCGTGCGCGGCCGCAAATTGCTCTCGTACTGCGCGTCGTCGTCGCCGCGCGACGCGTTGACGAGGCGCGGATCCTCGGTCATGCCTTGGCCGCTCCCTTCGTCATCGACCGCAGCGCTTCACGGAGGATGCGCTCGAAGTCGGCGTCCTCGCCGGCCGCGCGGACGGCGGCGTCGACCGCGCGATCGACCTGTCCTCGTTGATAACCGAGATTGACGAGCGCGGACACCACGTCGTCGCGCGTGGAGGACACGGTCGGCGGCAGCGCCGCGCCAGCCGGCGCGGCCGCGTCGGTCGGCAGGCGATCCTTCAGCTCGACGACCAGTCGCTCGGCGGTCTTGCGACCGATGCCGGGAATGCGCGTGAGACGCGCGACGTCGTTCTGGCGCACGGCGCGCACGAGATCGGTCGTCTCGATGCCGGAGAGGACGGCGAGCGCGAGCTTCGGGCCGACGCCGCTCGTCGCAATCAGCTTCTCGAAGAGCAAGAGCTCGAGCGCCGTGCTGAAGCCGAAGAGCTGGATCGCGTCTTCGCGCACGTGCGTGTGGATGCGGAGCGCGACGGCGGCGCCCGGCTCGCCGACGGTGTAGAACGTCGACAGCGGCACGAGCACGTCGTAGCCGACGCCCGAGACGTCGACGACGAGCCGCTGGACCTGTTTTTCGAGCAGCGTGCCGGAGAGGTGCGCGATCACGGCGTGCGGCGCCGGCCGAGGCCGGCAATCTGCGCGTGGCGCCAACTGCGGAGGTGACGAGGCGTGCGCGTCGACGAAGGAATCGCCGTGGAGGATGGGACGGCGCGATGCGCGTGACAGATGGCGAGCGCGAGCGCGTCGGCGGCGTCGTGCGGCGAGGGCGCGCGCTCGAGGCCGAGCAAGAGCGTGACCATCTGCTGCATCTGCGTCTTCTCGGCGCGACCGTAGCCGGTGACGGCCAGCTTCACTTCGGCTGGCGTGTACTCGACGAGCGGCAGGCCGGCTTCCATCACCGCGAGCATGGCAACGCCGCGCGCGTGGCCGAGCAGGAGCGCGCTGCGCGCGTGACGGGCGTGAAAGAGATTTTCGAGCGCGACACAGTCGGGCGCGGCAGCGCGCAGCTCGTCGAGGAGGCCATCGTGGATGGTGCGAAGCCGATCGGGAAAGCTGGCGCGGGACTGTCCGGAGACGACGCCGCACGCGACCAGGCGGTGCCGCGTCCCGTCGGTCTCGACACAGCCGTAACCGGTGCGGACCGAGCCGGGATCGATCCCGAAGATCCTCACGCCAAGGAGGCCTCGATTTCCTTTTCCTCGATGTCGAAGTTCGACCAGACGTTCTTCGTGTCGTCGTGATCCTCGAGCACGTCCATCAGCTTGAGCATCTGCTGCGCGGCGCGGCCTTCGAGCTTGATGTAGTTCTGCGGCACCATGGCGATGCTCGCCGACTCGGGTTCGACGCCGAGCGCCTTGACGGCTTCGAGCACGGCTTGGTGCGCGTCGGGCGCGGAGACCACTTCCCAGTTGTCGCCGTCGTCGCGCATGTCGTCGGCGCCGGCGTCGAGGACGGCGTTCATCAGCGTGTCCTCGGCGACCTTGTCCTTGGCGACGGCGATGACGCCCTTCTTGTCGAACATCCACGCGACGCTGTTCGCTTCGCCGAGGTTGCCGCCGTACTTCGAGAACGCGTGGCGGATCTCGCTGACCGTGCGGTTGCGGTTGTCGGTGAGCGTCTCGACGATGACCGCGGCGCCGCCGGGGCCGTAGCCCTCGTAGGTCACCTCGTCGTAGGTCACGCCTTCTTCTTCGCCCGTGCCGCGGCGGATGGCCCGCTTGATGTTGTCGGCGGGCATGTTGACCTGTTTGGCGTCGGCGATGACGGTGCGCAGGCGCGGATTGCTGTCCGGATCGCCTCCGCCGTTGCGCGCGGCGACGGTCA
>DASZOV010000128.1:0-31341 GCA_035550595.1 Vicinamibacterales bacterium | reverse complement strand
GACGACCGTGATGTTGGCAGCGTGCGCGGCGAGGACGCCGGTGAGATCGAAGAGCAGGCCGGGGCGGTCCTCCGCAAGGACGATGACGGCATGCGGCGACATGGAGCGAATGTAGCACGGCGCTCCGCGTTGCCTACTTTGACCTGACCGCTACCGTCCGGCCGATCGTCCGATCGCGCCTTCCCAGCGCCTGCGTTGGAATATCCCTTGCTCAGACCGAAAGCGCCGTGGCTGTGCGTGGCGTACTTTCGCGCCGGCCGGCGGCGGCGTCCCGAGGTCGGCCATGCCCCCACGTCGAAAAGACAAGCTCGTTCCTCAGTCGTCAGTGTCCGGATCGTCGTCGCCATCGGCGGCTTCAGCGGAACGTTCGCCACAGGATGCGCGGGAACGGATGATCGCTCCCGAAATGGACGCGCTGGCCGCGCCGGTGCCGGCCGATCGCGGTGAAGCGACGTACGACGAAATCGCGGCGGAAGCCTATTCACTCTTCGAAGGCCGCGGCGGCCAGCACGGCGACGACGTCGGCGACTGGCTCGCGGCCGAGCAGATGGTCAAGGCGCGGCGTGAAGGCCGGACGGAGCGCTGACGCCTGCGTCAGCGGCTGACGCGCCTGACGCCGGTGAGTTGCACGGGCTGGATGTCGTAGTTCTCCATCACGATCGTGTTCGTGTCGTGATCCATCGTGATCTTGGTCGCGAGCGTCACGCTGCCCGTGCCCGAGCCATCGGGCTTGACCGACAGCGAGATTACCGTGAACGGATATTCGCTGGACCGCGTCTGGTTGGCGCTCTCGAAGAAGCTCATCGGACGATCGGTGATGAGCGTGATCTTCTCGCCACTGCCCGGCACGATGACGTGCCGCGCGAGCCGGATGTCGTAGCCGACCGACCCGGGCGTCGAGAACGAGCCCACGCGCGGCAGCTTGCTCAGCGTTGCGAGGAACTGGCGCGATCCTTTTTCTGTGAGCGCGTCGAGCGTGCTGTCGCGCTCCTTGTCGGTCGACCAGCGCTGAACGAGGATTTCCACGGGCAACGTCGATGTCCGCCCACCCTGAGCGACCGCGAGCGCCGTGAATCGGACCGGCACGCGATCGCGCGCCGATGGCGTGCTGTCGGGTAGATCGTTGTGGGCGCGCTGAGCGATGGCGGGCGTGCTCGCGAGGGCGAGACCGGCCAACGCGGCGACGATCGTGCGAACGGTCGCGGAACGGACGGACTGTGGCGTCATGGCATCCTCCAGACAGGCAGCGAATCTTCCGGCAGCAAGACGCGTTCCAGTGACGCGCCGCACGCGCTCACGCGCCGGGCCGATCCGGGCTCGGCGCCGCCGGCGGCGCCAGGCGTGAAAAGAACCGATAGAGGAGACACCCGTCGATGACGGCGACCACTGCGAGCACGAGGAACGCCTTCGCGCCTCCGACGACGTGCAGTTGCTGCAGGAGCGTCGAGAGGCCGAAGGCCACGACCCACGCGTCGAAGCTCATGCAGATCCGCCGGAACGTTTCGGGCCGGATGTGGCGGATGAGCCACGCGCCAATCGGCACGCCGACGAGAATGCTCGGCAGGATGTACGGAATCAGCCGCGCGCTGTCCGGTGTGAACAGGCCCGCGTAGCCGTAAGTCGCGGCCGTCATGCCCGATTCGGCGAGGCGGACGAAGCCGAGCGCCGCGCGGAACTCGGCATGCGCCAGGCCCTGGTTGTTCAACATGATCGCCAAGGGCGGCCCCGAGATCGTCGTCACCGAGTAGAGCACGCCGATCGCGGCGCCGAGCACGAAGCCGAGCGCGCGCTCCGACCGCACCGGCCGCCGAAAGCCGGCCGCCTGCAGCAGGATGAGCGGCAAGAGCACCGCGAACGTGCCGAACTTCAGCCAGCCCGGATCGACCGTCGACACGATGACCGTGCCCACTGCAATGCCGGGCGCGAGGCCGATGACGATGGGGAGCACGCGCCGCCACAGCGCGCGAATCGCGTGCCGGTTGACCCACAGCACGTACGCGTTGAGCACGACCTCGATCGGGACGAGCGCCGGATTGAGGACGCGGTTGGTGAGGAACAGCAGCGCGACCGGAACCGTAATCGACGAGAACCCGTACCCCAGCGCGCCGTTGACGATGGCGGCGCCAAAGGTGAGCAGGATCAGGGCGATCGACTGAGAGGACATCAACGACTCGTCCCCCGCAGGGAACCCCTCATGGTATCCCAGCCATCCGCGGCCTCGTGCCGGCGACGTGCGCGCGGCGCGATGTCAGCCGATGGCCTGCACGAGGACGTCGAGTGCCGTCGCGAACGCCTGCCGCGCCGCCGAAGCGTGATAGGACGGGCGATTGTCGTTGAAGAAGGCGTGTCCGGCGCCCTCGTACATCTGGACCTCGAACGGCCGGCCGGCGTCGCGCATCGCGGCCTCGAACGGGGCAATCGTCGGATTCACGTGCGTGTCGTTCGCGCCATAGAAGCCGACGATGTGACCCGCGTGCGCCGCGTCGGCGGGCGCGGGCGACGATCCGTAGAAGACGAGCGAGACCGCGATCGCCGGCTCGCGGCAGCCCACGAGCGCCGACACCGCGCCGCCCATGCAGAAACCGATGGTCGCGATCTTCGCGCCGCGCGTGCGCGGCTGCGTCTCCTGAAGATACGCGAGTGCCGCGTGCGCGGCTGGCAGGTGTTGGGCAGCGGCGAGTGGTCCGTCAGGCGAGAAGAGCAGGCCGAGCGTTTCGTCGATGCGCGCCGCGGCTTCCGCGCCGAACGCGGCTTCGGCGTGCGCGCGTGCCGCGGGATCGCGCCACGAGCCCGAGGGCAAACTGTTGAGGAGCGCCTGCGCTTCGGCGAGCCGCGGACGCTCCAGCGGCGCCGGTCGTTGCCCGTGCCGCGCGAACAGATCGGGCGCGAGCACCGCGTAGCCGGCGCGCGCGAATCGGCGCGCGACGTCCTCGATGTGCGCGTCGACGCCCCACGCTTCCTGGAACACGATGAGCCCCGGCAGCGGCGCCGCGGCCCGATCGATCGCCGCGAAATATCCAGACCATTCGCCATCCGCTCCGTAGCGGACCCATTCGGTGTCGAGCGCCATCACGACCTCCCGCGCGCGTTCACTCTACACCCGCGCTGAGCGCGTCCTAGTGCGCGTACCCCCTTCCGGTCCGACTGCTCTATACTTGGCGCGGGAGTTTCCCGATGAGGATGAGTCAGTCGATCTCGCTCCGGCGTGGCGTCCGTGTGGGAGTCTGGACGTGTGCGGTCGTCCTGGCGGCGGCTGCCGTGGCGTTCGCCGATCCGACGTCGCGGACCGTGTGCGTGACGGCCATGGACAAGGACGGCACGGAGCTCTCGGCGCTGGCGCCGGCCGACTTCACGTTGAAGGAAGGCGGCAAGGAGCGCGCGATCGTCAGCATCACGCCGCTCGCCACGCCGCTCCAGGTCGCGCTCGTCGTCGAGAACGGGCTGACGGGCGACAACTCGGTGCGCGTCTCGATGGCCCATCTCATCCAGCACTTGAACGGCCGCGCCGACGTGGCGCTCATCACCGTCAGCCAGCGCGCGGTCACCAACGTCGACTTCACCCGGGACGGCAACGCGCTCGTCGCCGGCATCAACCAGCTCGGTCTGTATCGTCCGACGCAAGATGACAACCTGCCCGAGGGTTTGTACGACGTCGCGCAGTTGCTCGCGAAGCGTCCGGGCGAACGTCACGTCATCGTGACCATGGCCATCGACGGCCAGCAGGCGAGCGCCATGCCGGCGCAGCAGATCCTCGACGGCATTCGCGACACGGGCGTCACGCTCTACGCCATCACGCTTCCGGGCCGCACCGTGTCGACCGACGTCGGGTCGCTCAGCGATCAGTCGGCGCGCAGCCAGGTGCTCGGCGACGGGTCGAAGCAGTCAGGCGGCCGCCGCCAGGAAGTGCCGTCGACGATGGGCATGCCGAAGATCATGGATGAGTTCATGCAGGAGCTCGATCATCAGTACGTGATCACCTACACACTGCCTGACGGCGTGAAGCCGTCCAATCGGCTCGACGTCTCGCTGAAGCGCAAGAACGCCGTGTTGCGCGCGCCCACGCGCATTCCCGAGTAACGGGCCGCGAGGCCGTCATGACACGTCTCGGGATCCTGACCGCCGGTGGCGATACCCCTGCGCTCAATGCCACGCTGTACGGCGCCGTCCAGCGCGCGAATGCGCTGCAGGTCGAAGTCTACGGGTTCATCAAGGGCTTCAACAGCCTGTTCAACCCGCGCGTGCCACACGTCCATCTCAACCCGCTTTTCCAGGACATCCCGGAGCTGGATCCGGAGCTCGGCGGCACGATCCTCGCCGCGTCGCGCGATTACCTCGATCCGAACGAGACCGACGTCGTCCGACAGGTGTGCGATCGTCTGCAGCGGCTGAAGATCGACGGGCTCATCTGCGTCGGCGGCGACGGCACGATGAACGCCATGCAGCCGCTCTGCGAGTCGCTGCCCGTCGTGCTCGCGCCCAAGACGATCGACAACGACCTGGGCCTCAACTATCGCGGCGAGCCGGATGACTGGGATCTCGACGAAGGCGAGGGACCGGCGCGTCGGCGCTACCGGCACACGAGCGTGACGCATCCGGTGCTCGATCTCGAGCAGCTCGTCAACTACGTCACGCCGGGCTTCGCGACGGCCGTGTACGTGGCGGCGAGCGGCATCCAGCGCATCCGCACGACGGCCGAGAGCCATCGCCGCATCGCCATCGTCGAGGTGATGGGGCGACACTCCGGGTTCATCGCGCTCGGCTCGTCGTACGGTCAGCCGGACATCGTGCTCATCCCCGAGTGTCCAATCAACCTCGATCGCATCGTCGAGCGCGTGCGCGCGCTGTATCAGGTGCAGAAGAACGTCGTCATCGTGTGCGGCGAGGGCATCGTCGACGAAACGGGACGCGAACTGGGCGCCGAGAGCAAGACGACCGATCCGTCGGGCAACACGGTCCTCGGCGGCGCGGCCGAAGCGCTGCGCTATCGACTCGCCGAACGGCTCGGCGACAAGTACTTCCGCGACTTCCGCCGCGGATCGGCGGCACGCGAGGTGATCTTCACGAGAAAGGTCGGCCACACGCAGCGCGGCGGCCGGCCGGTGCTGTTCGATCGCACGCACGCGGCGGGTCTCGGCGCCAAGGCGGTCGATCTGCTCGTCTCGGGCCGCACGAACGAAGTCGCGACGCTCCAGTGGAGCCACGACCGCGGATTCTTCCTCGATTCCTGTCCCGGCGACGGATTTCGCGATCGCTGGGGGCATATTCATGCGCGGCAGGTCCATCCCTCCTTTTATGATGAGGAGGAGATGAAGGCATCGGCCGCCGGAGCCGAGTACCTGCTGCACATCTTCACCGGCGCCATCGGACACGACGACGTCGCGGCGATCCGCACGACGACGTTCGCGCCGGGAAACATCCTGCAGCCGTACCACTCGCCGAACGTCGACATCGGGCGGCGGATTCAGTACCTGGACTGAGCGCGTTCGCGCCTCGGTTCCATTCGGTCTCTCGCGGTCTTCTGCGCCGACGCCGTGCCGCCTGGCCGGAGGCGCCGTCTGCGCGCGCCACCCCCACGTTCACCCTGTCCGCAGGCTCGTGCGAGCCGCGGGCGTCACACTTCGCGTTCGAAGAAGGAGTAGCGAATGATGAACGCCGAGATGTTCCTGGGAGTCCACCTCCGCACCTGGTTGACGGCCGCCGTCGTGCTGGTCGCGGCCCTTGTCGGCGACCTCGTGCTGCGCGCGTGGACGCGACGTCGCGCCGCGCACACGGCCGAGGCGCCGGCCGCAGCCGTCCAGCCGCGGTCCCTCCGTCACTGGATCGATCACCTCGTGACGGCGTCGCTCGGTCCGTTGTCGTTCCTGCTCTGGATCTATGCGCCGTACGCGGCGGCCTCGCTGATTCTGGCCGACGCGTCGGCTTCGGGGGCGTCCGTCGGGCCGGCCGTCGCGACGGTGCGCTGGCTGCGCGACCTCGCGACGATCGGCGCGCTCTGCTGGTTGCTCGCGCGCGTCGGCCGCGTCATCGAGGCGCGACTCGTCGGTCTCGCCGCGCGAAGCGAGAACGCGTGGGACGACATCGCGATGCCGCTCGCGGGCAAGGCCGTGCGGCTCGCGCTGCCGCTCGTCGCGATCATCCTCTACGCGCCGGTGCTCGCCGTGTCGCCGAACTTGCAGGCGCTCTTCAGCCGCGTCGTCTCGATCCTGCTCATCGGCACGGTCGCCGTGATCCTGCTGCAGCTCGTCGACACGCTCGCGACGCTCGTGCTCGCGCGATACCGCATCGACGTGAGCGACAACCTGCAGGCCCGTGCCGTGTACACGCAGGTGACCGTGCTCAAGAAAGTCACGGTGGCGGTCATCGTGGTGTTCACGGCGGCGTCGATGCTGATGGTGTTCGACTCGGTGCGTCAGTTCGGCACGAGCATCCTGGCCTCGGCCGGCATCGCAGGCGTCATCGTCGGCTTCGCCGCGCAGCGCAGCATCGCGACGCTCGTCGCCGGCTTCCAGATCGCGATGACCCAGCCCATCCGCATCGACGACGTCGTCATCGTCGAAGGCGAGTGGGGCCGCATCGAGGACATCACGTTGACGTACGTCATCGTGCGGATTTGGGATCTGCGACGGCTCGTCGTGCCGATCACGTACTTCATCGAACAGCCGTTCCAGAACTGGACGCGGACGTCGTCGAGCCTGCTCGCGACCGTGTATCTCTACACCGATTACGGCGTGCCGCTCGAGCCGCTGCGCGCCGAGCTCACGCGCATTCTCGAGGCATCGACCCGCTGGGATCGCAAGGTCAACGTGCTCCAGGTGACCGACGCCAAGGAACGGACGATCGAGCTCCGTGCGCTCGCGAGCGCGGCCGACGCGTCGCTCGCCTGGGATCTGCGGTGTGAGGTGCGCGAGAAGCTGATCGATTTCCTCCAGGCGCACTACCCGGCGAGCCTGCCGCGTGTGCGTGCCGAGCTGCACGAGGTCGCGGCCGGGGCGTAGAGTGCGCGGGGCGTCAGCGCGCGACGTGCTCGCCGCGGCGGATCTTCTCCACGAGATCGTGGCCGATGGCCGATTGTAGGCGCGACCAGAACGCAGGATCCCGGCGCCGGAGCTCGTGCAGGGTGTCGACGGGCCAGCGCATCAGCTCCACCGAGCCGAGCGCGTCGACGTCCGCGTTGGCGCGCTCGCCGGTGAGCAGGCTCATCTCGGCCACGAAGAAGCCGGCCGGCAGATCGACGATCGGCCGGCGATCGCGGCTGACGCGCACGGTGCCGTCGATGAGGAAGTAGAGCGCGTCGGGGCGTTCGCCGGCACGGGCGAGCGGCGCGTCCGCCACGCGCTCGCGCTGGCCGTGCCGCCACCAGCGCAGGAACTCGGGCGGCGTCAGCGCCGCGAAGTGCCGGTCGTAGAGCCGCCGCAGATCGTCGGGCAGGACGACCGCGCGTCGCTCGCGGAGGATCCGCACGGCCATGATGGCGTTGATCGCGACGAACGCCGCGTTCCACGCCGAGAGCAGCGGGACGCCGTTGTGCCACGTGTAGGTCACGATGATGGCTTGCGCGACCACCAGCAGGCCGCGGAGGTAGAGCACGTCGCGGGCGAGGAACGCGCAGAGCATCAGGACATAGGCGAGGTTCACGAAGACAGTCAGCATGCGCGCCCGTGAGGACCGCGGGCGAGCCCAGCCATTCGCTGGACGAGGGCCGCCGCGGGCCGCGCGATGATACGGATCGTCCCGTTCGCTGGCAAGGCCTCGCTGTGGGGAAACTTCGAACTTCGAACTTTGAACTTCGAAGACACGTGGCGCCTGTGGCGCGTCTGAAATCTTGGAATAGCCATCTGTGGAGCCCCTGGGCCTCGAGCGAGGGGAGCGTGGAACCCAATTCGACGTCGTCTTGATCCATGCTGTGTACGCCGAAAGGATCTCTCCATGCGCGCGCACTGGTTTCAGCACGTTCCCTTCGAAGGTCTTGGCAGCATCGACTCCTGGCTCCATGCCGCGGGCGCCGAGGTGACGTCCACGAAGTTCTTCGAGGACGATCCCGTCCTTCCGCGGCAGGACGACGTCGATCTGCTCGTCGTCATGGGCGGTCCGATGAGCGTGAACGACGAGTCGCCGCTCACGTGGCTGGCCGACGAGAAGCGATTCGTCCGGAAGGCGATCGAGCGCGGCACGGCCGTGCTCGGCGTCTGCCTGGGCGCGCAGCTCATCGCCAGTGCGCTCGGCGCGCGGGTTTACGCCAACGGCGAGCGTGAGATCGGTTGGCTGCCGATCACCGGTCTTGCCACCGATCCCGGGTTGCCCTCATGGGCCGCAGCCGGGCACGAGACGACCGTGTTCCACTGGCACGGCGAGACGTTCGACCTGCCGTCCGACGCCGAGCCGTTGGCGCGAAGCGTCGCCTGCGAGCACCAGGCGTTCCGTATCGGCCGACACGTCATCGGCCTGCAGTTTCATCTGGAGACGACGGCCGCGAGCGCCCACGCGATCGTCGCGAACTGCCGCGCCGAGCTCGTGCCCGCGCGCTACGTCCAGGCCGAGTCCGACATCCTCGCCGCCGATGCCGCGCGATACTCGGCCATCAACGGGTTGATGGCCGAGACGCTCGGCTATCTCCTCGGCGGAACTTCGAACTTTGAACTTCGAACTTCGAACTGACGCGCGATGTCCGCGCGCGCCGACGGCTCAGATCCGCCGCAGCAGATCGCGTGTGTAGGCCACGCACGTTTCGAGATCGTCGATGCGCTGCTGGCCCGCCGTCTTCCCCGGTGCGCGAGGAGTCGCCGGTTTGGGCGTGCCTTTTTCGGCGAGCGTCAGGAAGCGGGCGAACTCCCACGCCGGCATCTTCCGCCAGTTGTCCCAGAACGCCGGGTCGTAGATGTGATGGATGCGCGGTCGTCCCGAGACGAGGTTCTCGAAGATGAGCGGCATGCCCGGCTTCGCCTGGATGAACTTGCGCACCCAGCCGTCGATGTCGACGTTGCCGTCACCCATGTTCACCCACCGCACGGCGATGCCCTCGGGCACCATCCAGACGGCGCTGTCGCGCACGTGGCACGTTTCCGTGTAGTCGATCAGCATCTCGAGCGTCATCTGCGGGTCTTCGAGCATCCACACGGGATTGCCCGAGTCGAGACAGACACCCATCACGTCGGGGCCGACCGCCTCGATCATCGCCTTCATCTCACGCGCCTGGAGATCGCCGCCGTGATTTTCGACGGCGAGCTTCACGCCAGAGTCGACGATGCGCGAGCGCACCGGGCGGAGTGCGGCGACCATGTCGTCGATGTGCTTGTCGATCTGCGGGCGTTCGGGATCGAGGCCGAGGATGCAGCGGAAGCACGTGGCGCCGAAGATCTTCGTCGCGTTGATCGCGCGCGTGACCTGCTGCTCGACGCTGCCGAGCTCGGGTTTGAACGAGCGCGAGCTGGGGCAGAGCGAGCCATAGGCGAGTTGGAGCTTGATGCCGAGCGTGTCGGCGTGTTCGCGCACCTGCCGAATCGCGCCGTCGTCTTCGAGCACGGCTTCGGGCAGTGAGATCATCGCCCAGGTGAGTTTGATCGAGGCGAGATAGTCGAGGAAGGTGGTGGCGGTGAAGTTGTTGCCGCTGACGCTGCCGTCGATCGACCCGAGCTCGACCGCCGACGCCTGCAGCGCCAACGGACGAGCCGCGTAGAAGGCCGCCGCGGCCGTGCCCAGCATGAATGTGCGTCGATCCATTGATGACCTCCGAGAGATGGTGCCGACATGAGCATCGGCGATCGGCTGCCTCACCTGGGCGGCCCAGCGGACCGCCCAGGTGCATGACGTCAGAACACGAATCGAACCTGGAGCTGCATGCTCCGCATCGCCTGCGCGCCGGTGACCGCGCCGAAGCCGGCCTGGTTCGGTTGAAGGCGCGACGAGCTCACCGAGCCGTCCGCGTTGTACTGCGCGTTGCGCACCGTCTGGTTCGTCGGGCTGACGAGCTGCAAGGTCGTCTGCCGGCCGTTGTAGACGAGCACGTTGAATGCGTTGAACGCGTCGGCGCGGACCTGAATCGCCCGGCCGCCGCCCAGCCGGAAGTTGCGGATGAGCGTGAGGTCGAGCGTGTGGTTCGGGCAGCCGACCAGGTAGTTCTGACCGGACTCGAGGCCCGTGCTGCCTGGCAGCGGACCCGCGAACGCGTTCACGTTGAACTGCGCGTACTGGTTGTCCGAACAGCCGCTGCCCATGTCGACGCCCGGCACGATCACGGTGCGCGCCGCATAGCTCGGCGAGCCGGTCAGGTTCACGTTCGAACCGCCGGTCTGATACTGGTAGTTGATCGAGTACGGGTTCCCGGAACCGGCCGTGAACACGCCCGACAACATCCAGTCGTTCAGCACGAGGCCGACGATCTTCTTGCCACCCGAGGCGTCCTGCCACACATCGGGCAGATCCCAGGTGAAGTTGCTCTGGATGATGTGGCGGCGCAGGCCGTTGTTCGAGAGCAGGGCTTCGGCCTGGGCCCATGACGGATCATCCGAGTAGGTGCCGTCGGCATGGTGGACGAGCCTGAGGCCGTTCACCGAATTGAGCGTGTTCGTGCCGCGCTGGTCGAGCGTCAGCGTGTAGTTCACCGCGAAGGACAACCCGCCCACGAATCGGCGGTTGAGCGACGTCTGGATCGAATGGAACGTGTTCCAGAATCGGTCCCATTGCTGTCCGATCTTGCCGAAGCCTGGATACGGCCGCAGCAGGTCGGTCGTGAGCGCGCTCGATCCGTTGGCGGACGCCGCGAGGGTGGGATCCTGATTCTCCGGTAGGTAGGCCGCCCCGAAATCCGGCGCGTTGAGATCGATCTGTTGCCCGCTCGGGTTGAGCAGGTTGTAGCCGTGCGACCCGACATAGGAGACGTCGAGCGCCGAGGCCCATGGCAGCGCGAACTGCGCGCCCGCGTTCCACTGCATCGACGTCGGGATGTCCGAGTCGTACTTGAAGATGATGAGAGACGGTGGCGCCTGCGTCGCCAGTCCCGCGCCGCCGATGTCCGCGAGCGTGCCGTAGCGGACCGTCGTCGCGGTCGAGTTCGGCGGGTTGCCGATCTGGTTCGACGTCGTGTTGCCCTCGGGCCGATCGTAGAACAGACCGAAGCTGCCGCGGAGCACGAGGCGCTGGTCGCCGCTGACGTCGTAGGCGCCGCCGATACGCGGGCCCACGACAAGAGCTGGCCACGTGTAGTTCTCCTTGGCGATGCCCTGTCCGGCCTGAATCACGCCGTTCACGACGTTGCCCGAGTCGGGCACGAGCGTGCCGATGGCCGACGCCGTGTTCGCGCCGAGCGACGCACCGGTGAGCGGGTTGACGGCGACGCGGCTCGCCGCGGGGCAGGGATTCTGCTGCAGCGCGCAGCCGGGAACGAACAGCGCCGGCGCATCAGCCGCCGACCACTTGTCGACGAACCAGTTGGACGCCTGCAGGAGCGTGTCGTACTGCGGTTGCTCGTGCACGAAGCGGACGCCGTAGTCGAGCGTGAACCGCGACGTCATCCTCCAGTTGTCCTGCACGTAGGCCTCGATGTTCCTGTACCGGTGCTCGCCCTGGATGAACTTGGACTGCTGCGAGTACGCGTCGAAGATCCCGAGGACGGCGTTCGCGTACCCGAAGCCCGTGTCGAGCGGGTTGTTCGAGTCGTTGCTGAAGTCGATCTGGCCCTGGAACTGTCCCGAGCCCGAGATGCCCAGGTTCTCGGCCTTGTAGGCGTCGTACCAGTAGAAGCCCGACTTGAACGTGTGGTTGCCGACGAGCTTCGTCACGCTGCCGACCCAGTTGTTCGTGCGGTTCAGGTTGATGACGCCGAGCCGATCGGACGGGAAGGGCAGGCTCGGCGGCTGATTCGAGATGCGGTTGCCGAACGAGAAGGTCGGCGGCAGCATGATCCGGCCGTTCGCGAGCATCGGCGCGTCGATGTCCTCGAGCACTGAGTAGTCGTAGAGATTCGAATCGATCAGCCCCGCATCCGGGAAGAGCAGTGGGATGTCGCACAGACCGACGTTGCAGCGGTTCGAGGCCGGGTTGACGAACGGACGGCCGAGCGTGTTCTGGATGTACCCGTAGGTCACCTCGATGAACGTCGTCGGGTTCACCGTGAAGTCCACGGTGGCCGACGGATTGTGCATGAACGGCTTGCTGTCCAGCGTGTCGTTGAAGCCGGGAATCGATCCCTCCAGCGGCCGAACCGTCGAGAACTGGCCCGCGTACTTGGCCGAGATCCGGAGCCGCGACGACACCTGGTAGTCGACGCGCACGGTCGCCTGCGAGTTCATGCGGTTGTCCTCGGGCGCCGTGTTCTCGTAGTTGTAATCGAGGCCCTGCGTGTTCGGCATCGGCCACAGGTTCAGAACGTTCTGGCCGATGGGATAGAGACGGTTCTGCGGGATGCGCCCGAGCACGCCGCCGTCCTGGAAGCAGGCCGCCGTCGGACCGCCCTGCACGCACTGACTCCTCGGCAGGCCGCTCTGGAAGTCGTAGATCGCGGTGGCCGGATCGCCGTTCTGGTCGGTCGACTGGGAGAAATCACCGGCCCGCTCGAGCGCCGTCGGGACGCGGAACCGCCGCACGTTGCCGCCACTCGTCCGCGGCTGATATTCGTGCCCGTAGAAGAAGAACAGCTTGTTGTCGCCGCCGGGCTTCCCGATCGGACCGCCAATCGTGTAGCCCCAGTCGCGCTGTTTCGACACCGCCTTCGGGATGTGGTTCTGCTCGTTCTGCCAACTGTTCGAGTTCCAATCGGAATTGCGTTCGACGTCGTAGAGCGAGCCGTGGAAGCGATTGGTGCCGCTCTTGGTCACGGCCGTGATCTGCGCACCGCTCGCGCGACCGTATTCGGCCTGATAACCCGACGTCAGGACCTTCACCTCCGCGATGGTCTCGACCATCGTGTCCATCATTCGGCAATTGCACCCCGTGTCGACAACGACGACGCCATCCACCATGAGGTTGCTGGCGATTCCCGGGCTGCCGAGGCGGCTCTCGCCGCTCATCCCGGGCACGAGCGACACGAGCGTTCGCCAGTTGCGGTTGGACACCGGCAGGTTCGCGACCGACTGGGTTTCGATCGTCGACGAGCGCTCACCGCTCGCCGCCTGGATGACCGGCGCTTCGCCCGACACGGTGACCGTGTCGGTCATCGTGCCGATCTGAATCGTCAGCGTGCCGACGGTCACGCGGTCGCCCGGACTGACCGCGACGTTCGGCCGCTCGAGCGCATTGAACCCGCTCATCGTCACTTTGATCGTGTACGTGTCGGCGGCGACGTTCGGGAACTGAAAGTCGCCGTTGAGATTGGTCTGCACGTCGATGCTCGTGCCGCGCGTCGCGCTGGTGAGCGTGACCGTGGCGCCCGGCATGACGCCGCCTTGCGCGTCTTTGATCGTGCCGGTGACGGTGCCCGTGGCCTGCGCCCAGGACGTCCCGGTGGCGACGATCAGAAGTCCGCACAAGACGAGAGCCGCAGTCCATGCCGTCTTCCGCAAATGGACAGTCATTGCGTTCTCCTCTTCACTGCACGTTCGTACCCCCTGCTGGCTGGCGGCAGGTACGAGTGAGACGGCGCATGAAGACGTGCGCCGCTGCCGAACGACCCCTTCCGCCGCCGGACCTCGCGCCCCCCAGCGCATGGCCCGTCGTCGGTAAACCGGAACTGAGGGAGGGCATGGTAGGCGAAGGATCGAGGTATTTGCAATCGTCGGTAAAAATGCCTATCGGATAGGTTGAGGACGGACGTCGAAACGAGCCCTCCGCGCACGCCCGAAACCCCCGCGCGCTGAAAGCCGCCCCACCGAACCTGGAACCCCGCGCGCCGAAGGCCGCGCCCGAACCAGAACCCCGGCACCCACTCTCGCGAGCAGAACCTTGAACCCCGGAACCCGGAACCCCGGAACCGACAGGAGCGCCGACCGCCGTTGACGTGCGCTCTCTCGAGTGTCTACATTGTAGGTATGACGTCGTCCTCTCCCCTCGGCGAATTCGAAGTCGTCGTGCTCATGGCCGTGCTGCACCTGCAAGGCGGCGCGTTCGGATCCGCCATCCGCACAGAGATTGAAGAACGATCCGGTCGTCGGGCCGCGCGCGGGGCCGTGTACATCACGCTCGATCGGCTCGAGGACAAAGGCCTGCTCGCGTCGAAGCTGGAGGCGGGAACTGCGAGTCGCGGCGGCCGGCCGCGGCGGTTGTTCCGCGTGACCGCCGCGGGCGTCAAAGCCGTGAAGCAGTCAGTCGCGCTCTTCGCGCGAATGCACAAAGGTCTCGAGCCGCTGCTCGGCGATCTCTCGTGACGCCGGCCCTCTGGCCCATCGTCGAGCGGATCGTTGGCCGACACGTGCCGCGCGAGCGGAGCGCGCCGGTGCTCGGCGATCTGCTCGAAGAGTTCGATGAACAGGTGCGTCGCCACGGCCGCGTCGGCGCGGAACTATGGCTGGTTCGCGAAGGCGTGTCGGTTGCCGCGGCGTATCGTCGCCGGTCGCCTGCGGAGCCGGCGTCCTCGAGGACGGTCATGGACAAACTGCGAGCGGACGTCATTCATGCCTGGCGCGCGATCCGCGCGCGTCCGGCCGCGGCGCTCGCCACCGTCGCGGTGCTCGCGCTCGGCATCGGTCTCGTCTCGGCGATGTTCGCGCTCGCCGATCCGTACCTGCTGCGTCCGCTGCCGTATCGCGATCCGAACACGCTCGTCCGGCTCTTGCTCCGTACGCGCACACCGGAGAACGTGCCGCGACTCAGCGACTGGCAGTCGCGGCGCGATCTGTTCGATGGCGTCGCCGCCGATGGTCCTGTGACGCTGCCGCTCGTGTCGGCGCCGATGGGGGAGATGCCACTGCGGCTGCGCGCGGTGTCCGCCAACTTCTTCGATCTCATCGGCGTACCGGTTTCGATGCCAGCCGACTGGCGTCCAATGTCGCCGGCGGCCGAAACGCCCGTCATCCTGACCGCGGACACCGCGCGTCGTCTGTTCGGCGATGGACACGTATCGCCCATCGGCGCGCTCCTGTCGCGAGCCGACGACGAGGCGGGACGGTATCGGGTGGCGGCCGTGTTGCCGGCATCATTCCTCGATCCGAACGGACGATCGGCGACGAGCGCTGGCGGCTACGTGCCGTTGGCCGACGGGCTGATTACCAATCTGCGCGTTCTGCCTAACGGTGGCTACAGCTACACGAGCGTCATGTCGCCGCTTGCACGCCTGCGTGCCGGCGTGACGCCGGCGATGGTCGAGGCCGCGCTCTCGACAGGAGCGCAGCCCGCTGGCGGCGGCATGCCCGCGACGGGCGCCGTGGTCGCCGCATCGCCGCTCGGCACGCTGTTGACCGAGCGCGTGCGGCCACTCGCACTCGGGGCGCTCGGCGCCGGCGCGCTCATCCTCCTTGTTTGTGCGACGAACGTCGCCAATCTGCTCCTCACGCGCGGCGCGTCACGGACGCGCGAGATCGCTGCTCGCGAAGCGCTCGGCGCGCGCGGCATCGACATCGTCCGGCTGGTGTTCGTCGAACTCGGACTGCTGACCGCTGTCGGCGTCGCCGCGGGCCTTGCCGTCGCCAACACGGCGCTCGCCGCGGCCGCCCTCGTGATCCCCGCGCAGTACACCTCACTCGGCGCGCCCGCGCTGACCTGGCGTGTCGTCATTGCGGCGTGCGCGGCAGGCGCGTTCGTCATGGGCGCCGGTCTCGCGCCTGCATGGGCCGCGTGGCGCGTGACACCACTCGCGCTCGTCAGTCAAACGTCGGCACTCGAGACGCGCAGTCTGCGAGCGTTGCGTTTCCTCATGACCGCCGCCGAGACGGCCGTTGCCGTGATCCTCGTCGCCGGCGCGATGCTCTTTGGCCGCTCGTACGTCAACCTGCTCGCGCAGGATCCCGGGTATGACGGCGACACGCTCGCGGTTTCGGCCGTGTATCACGGGTCGCCGGACGCGCTCGCACCAGCGATCGACGCGACGATCGCTCGGCTCGGCGCGCTACCGGGCGTGGCCCACGCGGCCGCATCTCCCGGATCGCTCGTCGACGGCCTCCGTGCGATGGGTGTGGGCAAGGCGCTCGTGCTCGATGGCCGCCAGATCCCTGGCGGTCCGCGGCAGGTGAGCGCGGATTTCTTTCAGGCAGCCGGGGCGCGGCTCGTGGCCGGCCGGCTGCCATCGGCGGCTGACGGCGGCCGCGCGATCGCCGTGTCACAGTCGTTCGCCGAAGCGTGCTGCGATGGCCGGTCGCCGGTCGGGCACACGATCGTCGCCGGCACCGGCACGTTCGTCATCGTGGGCGTCGTGAAGGATCTCTACACGACCGCCTTCGACGAGCCGCCGCGACCGACCGTCTACGTGCCGATCGGGACGCCCGGCACGCCGCTCTTCAGTTGGGTCAACTTCGTCGTGCGCGCGACCGATCCCTCGCCTGCATTCGCGACGACGCTCGAGCGCGAGATCCGCGCGGCGGCGCCAGGCGTCGCCATTCAGGGCAGCGACACGCTGCGCGCACGACTGATGCAGTCGGTCAACGACCGATCGTTTGCGACGCTCCTCGTCGTGTTCTTCGCCGTCGCGGCCGCCGGCGTCACGGCGGCGGGTATTCTCGGCGTCGTCGGATTCGTGGCCGCGCGGCGGACGCGCGAGATCGCGATCCGTCTGGCGATCGGCGCGACGGCGGGTGACGTGGCGCGCCTGGTGACGCGGGACGCGGCGGCCGCTGCAGGAACCGGCGCGGTGTTGGGACTTGCGGGCGCGGCGTGGTTGTCGAAGACGGTAACGAGCTGGCTCTACGGCATCCGCCCGGCCGATCCGCTCTCGTTGATTCTGGCGGCACTCGTCATGACGGCCGTGGTCGTCGTCGCGGCGTGGCTGCCGGCGCGCCGCGCGACGCGCCTCACCCCGACGATCGCGCTGCGCGTGGAGTAGCGGCGCTCGGGCAGCGTCATCGAGCGTGCCTAGCTGTCAGACAGGCTGTCCAGCAGGCGCTTGCAAATACACGACGCCGTGCCTATGATGCGCGCGTGGAACGGCGCAAATTCATCCTCACGCTCGCGACCGTGCCGGCGGCCGTCGCGCCGCTGGCCGCACAGCAACCGGCGCCCGCCGGTCGTGGTCGTCGCGGTGGCGGCCCGGGCGGTTTCGGCGCGCCGGCGCCCCAGACCGATCCGCTGAAATACGGCGTCGCCGACGATGTCGGCGAGTACGTGCCGGCGTTCTTCACGGCCGACCAGTTCGCCGCGCTCGAGAAGCTCGGGACGATCCTGATGCCGCCCATGGGCGGCAATCCGGGCGCCGACGAGTGCCACGCCGCGGCGTTCCTGGATTTTCTGCTCAGCCAATCGCCGCGTGAGCGACAAGCCGTCTATCAAGTCGGGTTGGACGAGTTGAACGCGCAGGCGAAGAAGCGGTTCGGGCAGCCCTTCGGTCAGGTCGAGGCCGCGCAGGCGAAAGATCTGCTGGCGCCGCTCGAACGGCCATGGAGCTACGCCCCGGCCGATCCCGTGGAGAAGTTCCTACGCATCGCGCATGGCGAACTGCGGACCGCGACCCAGAATTCACGTGAGTGGGCCGTGGCCACCGGTTCGCCCCGCACGCAGCTCTGGCTGCGGCCGCTCGACTGACAGACGCCGAGGGGCGTCTCTCCGCCGTTCGCATTGGTTCTTGGAACGCAGGCACGCGACATGATGGACGACTTCGACGTCTTGATCATCGGCTCGGGCGCAGCGGGCGGGATGGCCGCCTACGTCCTGACGCAGCGCGGCGCGAAGTGCGTCATCGTCGACGCGGGACCGCCCAACAGCGTCCGGTCGTTCGACCGCAAGGCCACCTACGAGATGCCGTTCCACGGGTTCGGCGATCCGACGAAGGTTCCGCACGTCTTCCAGGCGAGCGAGTCGAACGAAAACCAGTGGGTGAGCGAGCGCGAGGTGCCGTACACCTACGACCCGAAGAACCCGTACAACTGGGTGCGCGTGCGGATGATCGGTGGCCGCACGAACTACTGGGCACGGATGTCGTTCCGGCTGAGCGACTACGAACTCCGGGGCAAGGACTTCGACGGCTACGGCGACAACTGGCCGTTCGCCTACGCCGATCTCGCGCCGTTCTACGACCGTGTCGATCCGATCTTCCACGTGACGGGCCGCAGCGAGGGCCTCAAGCAGCTTCCCGACGGTAAGTTCATCGAGCGCAACCCGGTCAACGGGCCGGTCGCCGAGAAGCTGATTGCCGCGGCCAAGGCGCGCGGCATTCCGAACACGCTGACACGCTCGTCGATGGGCGTGAACGGTCAGGCCAGCTCGGCGAATCTGCTGCTGCCCGACGCGCTCGCGACCGGCCGGCTGCAGATCATCCCGAACACGATCGCGCGAGCGATCACCGTCGACAAGCGCACGGGCCTCGTCAACGGCGTGCACGTCGTCGATCGGCACTCGAAGCGCGAGATGCACATCAAGGCGAAGATCCTGGTTGTCGGAGCCGGGACGCTCGAGAGCACGCGGCTGCTCCTCAATTCCAGCATTGCCAACTCGAGCGGCGTGCTCGGGCACTATCTCTTCGACCAGTTCTACATCACGAACACGATCTGGGCGTCGAATCCCGACGTGCGCAGCGGCAAGGTCTCGCGCGACGACGCGCGCGGCGCCGGTTACATGCCCCGGTTCCGCAATCTCGATCCGAAGGAGAAGCACGACTTCATCCGCGGGTACGCGCTGCAGTGGAGCCTCGGCGGCTCGCCGGGACCGGAATACTTTCCGCTCTACGGGGAAGCCCTCCAGCAGGAAGTCGAGAAATACCAAGGGAGCGGCTTCACCTGCACGACGATGGGCGACGTGCTGCCGCGGTTCGACAACCACGTCTCGATCGACAAGACCGTCGTCGACGAGTGGGGCATTCCCGTGCTCCATATCGACTGCCGCTACACCGACAACGAGTTCAACATGGCGAAGGACGCCGTCAACGTCCTCGAGGAGCTCTCACACGACTGCGGATTCGAGGTGCTCACGCGGCGGCCCGAGATGTATCCGCCCGGTTACAGCATTCACGAGCTCGGCACGTGCCGCATGGGCGACGACCCGAAGACGAGCGTGCTCAACCAGTGGAACCAGAGCCACGACATCAAGAACCTGTTCGTCGTCGACGGCAGCGCCTTCGTCACCGGCGGTTATCAGAACCCGACGATGACGATCTCGGCGATGTCGATGCGCGCGTCCGAGCACCTCGCCGACATGGTGAGTCGGCACGAACTGTAGAGCGTTGCAGTGGAGCCCTGGGCCTTCGGGCCCAGGGGAACCTGTCGCCTGCCCCCTCGCCTCACCATCCCAACTGAATCGCGACGATGAGGCCGATGACGATCGCGGCGCCCGTGGCGGCCATCCAGCCGGCGGTGGGCGCGGCGTAAGGCGAAACCATCAGCAGGAGTCCGGCGACGATTTGCGGCCAGCGTTGGCTCTTACGGCCGTACCACAAGAGCGCGCCGCCGACGCTGCTGACGATGAGATCGACGAACAGGCTGCCAGGATCGAACACGGCCGGACTCCGAAGCATCTGTGCGGCACGCAGCGTGCCGCGATCATCCAACCGATAGAGGATGCCGCGCTAGCGCGACCGCTGGCGGCGCGGCGGCGGACCGACGACGTACGCGCGGGCCTCGTCGAAGTGGACCTTCATCCGCTGGCGCGCCTGCGCGACGTTCTGGTCGACGATGGCGGCGGCGATGCCGGCGTGGATTTCGGCCACGCGCGCGAGCTCGGCGCGCGTGCGGCGGCTGTCGAAGCCGGCGTCGATCGTCATCTGCACGCAGGCGCGCAGGGCATCGCCGAGCATGACGAACAGCGGGTTACCCGTGGCGCGGCCGATGATTTCGTGGAACCGCATGTCGGCGCGGATGAAGTAGGCGCGGCGGTCGCCGGCATCGCGCATCGCCGTGGCCGCCTCGAACAGTTCCGCGACGTGCGCCTCGGTCCGGCGCGCGGCGGCCAGCTCGGCGGCGCGGATCTCGATCGATCGCCGCACCTCGAAGACGTGATCGCGCGAGGCCTGATCGGTCGAGAGCGCGTGCTGCAGCACCTGCGTCAACGTGCGGTTGCTGAGGCGGCCGACGCGCGGCGAGCGGCCGTTGGCGATGTCGAGGATCCCGGCCGAGGCCAGCGATCGATAGGCCTCGCGGACGATGCTGCGGCTGACGTTCAGGTCGGCGCTGAGACGGACTTCGGACGGTATGGGATCGCCGGTGGTCAGCCGACGCTTCCGGATGTGCGACACGAGGTGACGCACGACGCGGTCGGGAAGAGTGCCTGGCGGGGACCCAGGTCTCGGAGCACGCACCGGGGCGGATTATAGCGCAGCCCGGCGTGGCCGGCGCGGCCGCGTCGGAGCACCCGCGCCTGTCAGGCAGGGTTGATGGACCTGTCGCATAGCTGTCCTACAACCTGTCAGACAGCAAACGCAAAAACTCTTGCATCGGTGCACCGTCGCCCCTAGAATGCCCGCACATCACAGGGATCGGGAACAGGGCGTCGGCGGCGGCCGGCGTCTCGACGCGACTGCAAGCAGTGACAGGTGATCGACCGGCCGGGATCCGTCGTCGTGCGGTGACCGGTCGTGTCGGGATGCCGTGCATGGTGTGACGACCCGAGTCGGCCGGGCGTACGCCGTCGTTCCGCTCGAGTCCCTGCGCTGGGGAGCCTGGACGTTGGATGAGGAGGATGGACACATGAGGAGCAGACTGATGGTTCTGCCCATGCTGGTCGTCGCGGCCGTGATGATGGCCGCGGGGCTGGCGTGGGCGCAGGTCACGACCGGCACGGTGGCCGGGACCGTGAAGGACTCGCAGGGCGGCGTGCTTCCTGGCGCCACGGTCGTCTTGATCAGCGAAACGCGCGGTACGAAGCTCGTGCCCGTCGCCACGAATGCGTCCGGGGATTTCGTCATCGTCAACGCCGCGCCGGACACCTACACCGTCGAAGTCACGATGCCCTCGTTCAAGACGCTCGATCAGAAGGGCATCGCGGTCAGCCCCGGCTCGCGCGTGGTCGTCGGCGATCTCACGATGGAAGTCGGCGGCACGAGCGAGGTCGTCAACGTCACGAGCGAGGCGCCGCTCATCCAGGCGCAGAGCGGCGAGCGCTCCTACACGGCCACGCTCGAGGCGGTCGAGAACCTGCCGATCAGCAACCGCAGCTTCACGGCGCTGGCGTTGCTCGCACCGGGCGTCACGCAGGACGGCAACCAGACGCCGCAGCGCATCGGCGGCGGCGGCGACCCGAACATCATGATGGACGGCGTCTCGACGATGGACACGGGCAGCAATCGGCCGCTGCTGCAGATGAACGTCGAGTCGATTGCCGAGGTGAAGGTGCTGACCTCCGGCTACCAGGCCGAGTACGGCCGATCGAGCGGCGTGCAGGTGACGGCCGTCACCAAGAGCGGATCGAACCGGTTCCACGGATCGCTCTACGACGTCGAGCGGCACGACGCGTGGAACGCGAACAGCGAGGTGAACATCCTCAACGGCGACAAGAAGCCGCCGCTGAGCGAACGCGACTGGGGGTACTCGATTGGCGGTCCGGTCGGCAAGCCGGGCGGCAACAACAAGCTGTTCTTCTTCTACGCGCAGGAGTACTCGCCGCGCACGTCGGGCGGCAACGTCCAGCAGTTCCGGATGCCGACCGCGCTCGAGCGGCAGGGCGATTTCTCGCAGACGACCGACAACCTCGGCGCGCCGTTCCCCTACATCAAGGATCCGCGCTCGTCGGCGCCGTGCAGCGCGTCGAACACCGCGGGGTGCTTCGCTGATGGCGGCGTGTTGGGACGGATTCCGGCCGACCAGTTGTACCAGACCGGCCTGAACATCCTGAACATGTACCCGCTGCCGAACATCGACAACGTGCCCGCGGGTCAGAACTACAACTACCAGATCACGCGGCCGAAGGAGAACGCCATCTCGTATCAGCCGGCGGTTCGGATCGACTACCAGGCGACGCCCGCACTGCGCGGCAGCTTCAAGTACTCGGCCTGGACCCAGCGCGACCAGACGTTCAACGGATCGCTGCCGGGATTCAACGACGCGAAGATGCAGCACAAGCCGGTCGTGAACTACACGGCGTCGGTCAACTACACGGTGACGCCGACGATGTTCCTCGAGGCGACCTACGGGCACAGCCAGAACGAACTGGCCGGCTGCGCGCAGGCGCAGTCAGGGACGGGCCCCGTCTTCTGCACGTCGGCGTTGCCGGTGAGCGACGTGTCGAGCCTGGCCGGTGCGAACCTGCAGGGCCTGCCGTTCCTGTTCCCGGATGCCGGGGTCCTCAATCCACGCGACTACGCGGTGCAGGCGTTGAACGACGTCAATCCGCCGTACTGGGACGCGTCGGCGCTACGACTGACGAAGGTGCCGCCGTTCTCGTGGGGCAGCCGCGTGGCGCACACGCCGCCACAGATCGGGTTCCCCGGCTGGTTGAACATCAACTCGACGCACGACTTCTCGGCGAGCCTGACGAAGGTGAGCGGCCGGCACACGATCAAGGGCGGCTTCTATCTCACGCACAGTTACAAGGCCGAGCAGACGAGCAACGCGGCCTTTGGCAGCATCAACTTCTCGCAGGACTCGAACAACCCGTTCGACACGGGCTTCGGTTTCGCCAACGCGGCCATCGGCACGTTCCAGACGTTCAACCAGGCCACGACGTACGCCGAGACGAGCTCGATCTACCAGAACACCGAGTGGTACATCCAGGACAACTGGAAGGCGCGCGACCGGTGGACGCTCGACTACGGCCTGCGGTTCGTTCACCAGGCGCCGCAGTACGACGAGCTCGGACAGCTCTCGAACTTCCTGCCCGAGCACTACGACCGGTCGGCGGCGCCGGCGTTGTACGCGGCCGGCTGCGCCAATGGCGCGACGTCGTGCTCGGGGGCGAACCGGCAGGCGATGAATCCGATCACCGGTGAGCTCCTCGGGGCCGGATCGACGGCGGCGATCGGCACGCTCGTGCCGAACACGGGCGATCCGTTGAACGGGGTGTTCCTGCCTGGACAGGCCGGACTGCCCAAGGCCACCTACTTCGCGCCAAGCCTCGTCGTCGGTCCGCGCTTCGGCACGGCGTACGATCTGTCGGGCGATCAGCGGTACGTGCTGCGCGGCGGCATCGGAATCTTCTACGATCGGCCGAGCAGCACGACGTTCTCGCGCGGCGTCAACAATCCGCCGACCTCCTCGAACGTCACCGTGCGCTACGCGCAGTTGCAGACGCTCGGCCAGACCGGATCGGGCTTCACGACGCAGGGTGCGCCGGGTTTGTCGTCGGTCGGCGAGCACATCCACTGGCCGACGTCGGCGCAGTGGAATGGCGGCATTCAGATGGTGCTGCCGTTCCAGACCTCGCTCGACGTCTCGTACGTCGGCCAGCACAGTTGGCACCAGTTCCTCGGCGTGAACATCAACACCGTGGATCTCGGGAGCGCCTACCTGCCCGAGAACCAGGATCCGACGCTCGGATCGAATCCGGTCCTCGGCGCCACCGCCCTCCCGACCGACGCGATGCGCGCCATCTACGGCTACGGCGGCATCACCGAGCAGATGGACATCGGCTGGCGGACGTATCACTCCCTCCAGTTCTCGTTCCAGCGCCGCTTCACGCACGGCTTGGCGTTCGGCTTCAACGACACGATCAGCTTCTACGATCATCAGAAGGTCGGTCCGCGGCTCGATCACGCCGCGGATGGATCGTTCGTCGTGCGCGCCGATCAAGATCAAGCGCAGGATCTGTTCGGCGACAACCATCCGCAGACGCACGTGATGCGGGCGAACTTCATCTGGGATCTGCCGGACCTCGCCTCCGACGGCGCGGCGTCCCACGTGCTCGCCGCGATCGTCAACGACTGGCAGCTCTCGGGCGTCTGGGCGGGATCGAGCGGCGGCGCCTACAGCATCGGTTACTCGTACACGAGCAGCGGCGGCAACGTGAACATCACCGGCTCGCCGGACTTCGGCGGCCGCGTGAGCATCATCGGCGACCCGGGCAGCGGCTGCAGCAGCGATCGGCTCCAGCAGTTCAACACGACGGCGTTCGTCGGCCCGGTGCCGGGCAGCGTCGGGCTCGAGTCGGGCAGCAACTACCTGCGCGGCTGCTTCTTCCAGCAGCTCGACCTGACCATCGCGCGCAACATCCCGCTCGGTGGCGGCCGGAACGTGCAGCTTCGTCTGGACATGTTCAACGCGCCGAACGCGGCCATCATCACCGGCCGGCAGACGACGATGCAGTTGAGCAGCCCGAGCGATCCAGGCACGCCGACCAACGCCGTGTTCAACGCCGACGGCAGCGTCAACCCGAACCGGTCGACGCCACGGAATAACGGCTTCGGCCTGGCGACCAATTACCAGAGCCCGCGGACGCTGCAGGCGCAGATCCGGTTCTCGTTCTAGACCGGCGCGACCGACGTTTCACACACGACGCGGATGGGCCGTTGGCTCATCCGCGTTTTTTTGCGGCCACGATGTGCGATCGGTCCGGCCGGCGTGTTCGGGCGGCCACGGGGGGCCGCCCCTACGGGTGTTCTTTCGCGTCGAGCAGTTCCACGGTCCGCAGCATCGTGCGGCCGACGATCTCGAGGCTGCGCGCGGACACTTTGTCCATCGTGTCGGCCGTGCTGTGATGCCACGCGCCCATGCCGTCCAGGCCCGGTCCCATCGCGCCGTACCGCGCGTCGACCACGTCGACGGCCGGGATGCCGGCGCGGAGGAACGGGACGTGGTCGTCGATGATGCCGACGTCGTACTGGAAGAAGAAGCGGCCGTAGCCGAGATCGCCCGCGGCCTTGGTGATGAAGTCCTGCAGCCAGCGCGTCGACGCGGTCTCGCGCGCGACGCCGAGATCCGCGTCGCCGATCATGTCGAGCAGGAAGAAGGCGCGGACGCGGCGCGCCGTGCCGTCGGCCGCGAGCGTCTGCGCCAGATGACGGCTGCCGTACAAGCCGTCGTCGCCCGTGAAGGCATTGATCGCTTCTTCGAGATCGGTCCAGACGAGCCGGACCTGCAGCCGCGTTTTCGGCGCATGCGCGAGTGCGTCGGCGAACGCGAGCAGAATGCCGGTGCTCGATCCGCCGTCGTTCGCGCCGATGAATCCCTTGGTGAAGAGTGTGTCGTAGTGGCCCGCGAGAATGACGATGCCCTGTGCGGGATCAGCGCTGGCGTTGAACGTGCCGATGAGCGTGTCGACCGGCAACGGTCCGCGCGGCGTCGTGGCCGTGAAGTGGTCGGCAGTCAGTGTCGCACCGTCACGCTGCAGCACGCGGCGGATGAGCGCTTCCGTACGCCGGTGACCGGGCGAGCCCGGCCATCGCTCACCGTAGCCGGCAACCGTGGACGTGTACGTGAACGCCTGATGCGCGCTGAACGCATCGTGCAAGGCGCCAGCCGTTGGCGCGGCCGCGCGCGGTGTCACGGGCCAAAGCAGCGCCACCGCCGCAGCGGCCACGGCGACGCGGAACAGGACGACCGGACGACGCATCTCGGACGACAGTGTAAGGGGGGGAGGAAGGCGCTTGCCAACTTCGAACTATGAATTTCGAACTTCGAAGGAAGGTTCCGAGTGTCGGCACGCCTCGCGACGCTATCGTCCCCCGGTCTTTTTTCGAAGTTCGAAGTTCACAGTTGACGAGCGAAGCCGTTCGAGAGAAGCCCGGACGACGCGTGTGGCGCGTCGTCCGGGCGGCGTGCGGCTAGAGCGGCAGGCCGAGTCCGTCGATCAGGCCGAACACGGTGTTGACGAGGTTGATGACGAGGTCGTGCAGTGAACCGATGGGCAGCATGGATGTGACTCCTGAGGGTGTAGGAACGTGACGAATCACCGCTGGGAGGCAGCGCGGTTATAGCGGCCGGACCAGGGCGCGTCAACAGAAAACACGCGCAAACACGCCTCGATCCGCGATTTTCTGACCTGTCTGACAGGAAATGCGCGTGCCGTGGAGGAGGCCGTGCAGGTCGAGCGCGATCGGGCGCGTCGGACGCAAGCTGACGCGGTGTCAGACGCGCGGTGCGACCCTCCACGCCGACGCCATCCACGTGGCGTCGCCGCGAAGAGACGATCGATACGTTACGACTTGACCTTGATCGGCCGCACGCGCACGTCGGGCAGCAGTGGATCGGTGGCGATGGCGCTCGTCGTGGTAGGACGGTGGCGATCGATTTCCGTCGCCATCTCGCGCAAGCCCGTGGCGAGCGGCCGCAGCGGCCGTCGGTAGGCCGCCTCGAGCTTCGCGCCGCTCTGGAAGAAGCCGTCACCGACGATGAGCCCGAATCGCCAGAGCGCGAGTTGCGCACGGGCCGGCGTGAGTCGCGCGACGAGCGGACTCTTCGCGGCCCAGCGGGCGAGTCGCCACGCGCCGGCGGGGAGCCGAATCGGCGACACCGGATGGCTCGTGGCGGTGCCGATGGCGCGCGCGACGTCGCCGACGGTCGAGACTTCGCCCGTCGCCACGCAGAACGTCTGGTCGGCGGCTTCCGGCATGGTCGACAGATCGACGAGCAACCGCACGACGTCGTCCACGTACACCACGCTCGTGCGGCCCGGCCAGTCGACGCGCCCGAGCCAGGCCGCGCGCGCCGTCGCGTCGGCGAGCTGATCGAACAGGCCGCCGGGCTTCTGGCCGGGACCGTACACCGTCGGCAGCCGCAGGATCGTGTACGTGTAGCCGGCGTCCGGGGCGCGATCGCGGATCAGGCGTTCAGCGTCGAGTTTCGTGCGTCCGTAGGCCGTTCGCGGGTGGCAGACTTCCGTTTCGTCGGCCGGACGCGCGCGCACGCCGACCGGATCGCTCACGGCGACGGTGCTCGTGAACATGAGGCGGCTGCCGCGCGCGCTCTCACCGAGCCAGTCGAGGAGCCGCACCGTCCCGAGGTCGTTCACTCGCACGGCGGCATCGGTCGCGTCGGTGTCGGTGTTGGCGGCGAGATGGAAGATGGTGTCGACCTGCTCCGGCGGCCTCTCGGTCGTGATGGGCGCGGTGTCGAGGTCGGCGCGGATGATCTGCGCCCCGCGTCGCTGCTGATCGGCGAGCACCGCCGCGTCGTCTGCGCCGGCCGGTCCGGCGAGGCAGATCACCGAGAGATGCAGGCCGCACAGGTGCGAGACCAGGCGCCGGCCGATGAATCCCGTTCCGCCCGTGACGAGGACGCGTCGCATCATGCGCTGGCCCTCCGTGACGTGGGCGTACGTCGCGCGTGACGGCGGCCGGGGACGTGACCGAGATCGATGCCGATGATGGGGGACAACATACGGCTGTTGGCAGCCTAGCAAGGACCGTGACCGAGCGCCACTGGCAAACGGGCGGCGCGGCATCGCGTGACGTCCTTCGTGGTGCCTTCGCCCTCCCGGCATGGCACAATCCGGGCATGACTCAACGACTTCCGTCCCGAACGGCTCGCCGTGCGGCAGTGCTCCTGACGGCGGTGTTCACGGCGATGTCCGCGCCCGATCTCGAGGCGCAGCGTGGGCGTGGCGGCCCGCAGTCCGACGATCTGCGCGAGGCCACCGCCTTCGTTCGCGCGCGCCAGAAGCCCGAAGCGCTGCAAGCCATTCGCCGTGAGCTCGCCCGTCAGCCGACGTCGACGGCCGCCGCCAACCTGCTCGACACGATTGGCGAGGGCGCCGAGGCACGGCGCGTGTTCCAACGGCAGATCGACGAGGCGGCCGATCCGGCGGCGCGCGCGGCCGCCGAGCGGGCGATGGCGATGTCGTACGCGTTCGAGGGCGACTGCGCCAACACCATCGAGTACGAGCAGCGCGTCATCGACTACTGGGTCACGCGCGAGGCGGCCGAACCGCAGAACGCGTTCTACCAGCAAGGCGAGATGGCCAACGAGGGCGCGCGCGTCTGCATCGACGCCGGCGACCTCGACACGGCGGAAACGTGGTACCGCAAAGGCACTGAGCTCGGGTTGAAGGAGCCGGAGCCGAAGACGCATCCGAAGAGCCTCTGGGACTACCGGCTGGCGCACGCGCTCGGACGGATCGCGGCACGCCGCGGCGATGCCGCCGAGGCCGCGCGGCAGATCGCGGCGGCGCGGCAGGCGCTCGACGGCGATCCCGCCATGGCTGAACAGCAGGAGCGGTTTTTCCCGTACCTCGTCGGCTACGTTGCGCTCTACACGAACGATCTCGCCAAAGCGCAGACCGAACTCGAGCGTGCGATCGCGATGCCGGGCAATGGGAACGATCCATTCCTGCGGGCGCTCCTCGGCATGACGCACGAGAAGCTCGGCCGCGCCGCCGAGGCTCGTGCCGCCTACGAAGCGGCCTACGAGCGCGCGACCGCGCACAACCCGCCGGCGGCGTTCACGCGTCCCTTCGCCCGCGCGAAGCTCGGCTGGTAGACGCATCCGGGAACCTTTGCCGCGGTCGTGCATCTATTCGTCAGGCGGTGACGTGTGATGCAGCAGGCCTGGCTTTCCGAAGACGTCGATGCGCTGGACGACGGCGAGCTCGTGCGGCGGTGCCGGTTGCGGGACGAATCCGCGGTGCGCGCGCTCACGCGCCGGTACAACCGGCGGCTGTATCGCATCGCGCGCAGCATCCTGCGCAACGATGGCGAGGCCGAGGACGTCGTGCAGGACGCGTACGTTCGCGCGTTCACCGAGCTCGACCGCTTCCGCGGCGAGGCGGCGTTCGGCACCTGGCTCACGCGCATCGCGATGAACGAGGCGCTCGGCCGCCTGCGGCGCCGGCCCACGATCTCGTGGGACGAGGGCGACCGCGATCGCTTTCAGGCGGCCATCCTGCCGTTTCGCGCGGCCCCGCCACCCGCCGACCCGGAGCGCACGATGGCGCAGCGTGAGATCCGCGACCTGCTCGAACAATCCATTGAAGCGCTGCCCGACCTGTTCCGCACCGTCTTCGTCGCGCGCATCGTCGAAGGCCTGAGCGTCGAGGAAACGGCTGACCTGCTGGGCCTGCGGCCCGAGACGGTCAAGACGCGTCTGCATCGCGCGCGCGTGCTCCTGCGAGGCGCGCTCGATCGGCAGCTCGGCCCGGCGCTCCAGGGCGCGTTTCCGTTCGACGGCGCGCGCTGCGAGCGGGTCACCGACGCCGTCATCGCGCGGCTCCGAACCGCACTCGTCGTCTGACGCCGGGAACCTTTTCGCCGCTCCTGCATCTCATCGAGTGACGTCGACTTCACCACGTCATTCCGGCGCTCTCCACTCCACGAGCGCCGCAGGGGGATACGCATGTCCATTCGATTCGCCACCGTGGCCGCGTTGTGCTTCGCGTCCACGACACTCTTCGCGCAGACCGGCGCGAAGCCCACCGACCCGCAGATCGCGCACATCGCCTACACGGCTGGCGAGCTCGACATCGCCGCGGCCAAGCAGGCGCTCGAGAAATCGAAGAACGCCGACGTTCGCTCGTTCGCCGAAGACATGGTCCGCGACCATACCGCGGTGAACGAGCAGGCGCTCGATCTCGTCAAGAAGCTGAACGTCACGCCGGAAGACAACGACACGAGCCGCGCACTCACCAAGGCCGCCACGGCCAAGCGCGACGAGCTCGCGAAGCTGTCGGGCGCCGCGTTCGACACGGCGTACGTCGAGAACGAGGTCGCTTTTCACAAGACCGTCAACAACGCGCTCGAGACGACGCTCATCCCGTCGGCGTCGAATGCCGAGCTGAAGTCGCTGCTCCAGACCGGGCTGAAGATCTTCCAGGGCCACGAGCAGCACGCCGAGCACGTCGCGGCGTCACTCGAGTAGTTCGGAGCGCGATCGATCATGCCGCTGAGACGGACGCTGCTCGCTGCCTTCCTCCTCCTGTTGTCGGGGAGCGGGTCCGCCTCGGCGCATGGCACGACGATCCGCGTCGTCATCCAGAATCTGGAGTTCTCACCCGCCGAGGTGACGGCGAAGGTCGGGGACACGATCGAGTGGGTGAACAAGGACGTCCTCCTGCACACGGCCACCGACAAGGGCGGCGCCTGGGACGTCAGCATCGACCCCGGCAAAACAGGCCGCCTCGTGCTCGACACGGCTGGGACGTTCGAGTACGACTGCAAGTACCATCCGAACATGAAGGGGAAGATCGTCGTCGCGAAGGCGTCGCAGCACTGACGCCAGGCAACTTCGAACTTTGAACTTCGAACGGGGTTCCAGACGCGGCCGAGCGCCGAACCGGGAACCAATTTCGAAGTTTGAAGTTCAAAGTTCGAAGTTGACGCGTGTCTTTCCCTACGCTCCATCCGTCCGATATTGCATCGGCGTCAGGCCGGTGACTTTGCGGAAGACGCGGCAGAAGTACGCGGCGTCGCTGTAGCCGCACGTGGCGGCGATCTCCTTCACGCTCATCCGATAGCTCTGCAGCATGAACTTGGCGCGGTTGACGCGGACCATGTTCACGTAGTCGTTGAACCGCATCGATCCTTCCAGCGAGAATAGACGGGAGATGTGGTTCGGGGCGAGGCCGAAGCGTTCGGCGACCGACTCCCGGCTGAGCGATCGATTCTGGAAGTTCTCGGCGACGAACAGACAGATCGACTCGTAGGTCAGCGTGGCCTTGCGATACGGGTGCGGCTCGGACGTCTTCAGCAGGCGCACGCAGGCGTGCAGGAGCGACTCGGTCAGCAGCCGGCTCAACGGCTCGCGCGCGCTGTCCATCGCGCTCACGACGAGCGCGTTGAGGATGCTGCGCGTCAGCGCGTCGTGCGCGCCGTGGACGTTCGTCTTGAGCGCCTCGCGCGGAATCTCGGTCGCGCCGTCGTGCCGCACGAGGCTGAAGCCGATCTGCTGCTGGCCGAACAGGCACGTGAGCACGGTCACGCGGCGCGACCACTGCGGCCGGTCCCAGGCGTTGCCCGGGACGAACACGGCCTGACCGCGGACCGGGCGGATGGTCTTCGTTCGCCCCTGCCGCGCGATCTCGATCGTGTGCGCGCCCTCGATGGGGATCGACAGCCGCGGGAAGTGCGTGACGTAGGCGAGCGTGGGCGGCGCCGTGCTGCCGTCGGCCACGTGGACCTGGCGCACACGCGTGCCGCCGAGCAGGCGCTCGAGCTCGCGGACGATGACGCGCTGAGCCTTCGCCCGTCCGGCGGGGCTCGTCCGCGGGACGAGAGCGGGGCGGCTGGGGGAGGGCATGGGCGGCTTGTCCAGGAAATGTTAGCTTTGTCCAATCAATATCACATCTTTCGTCTTTCCCCGATGACCGGGCTCGCCCATACTCCCCACCTGCGGAGTCGTCGTTGTTGGACCTGCTGAAGCACCTTCGGCAGCACCTCTTGACGGGTGTGTCGCACGCCATTCCGTTCATCGCGTGCGGCGGGATCCTTCTGGCGTGTTCGATTGCGCTCGCGCCGATGACGCCGACCGGTCCTGATTTCTC
>DASZOV010000127.1:0-90830 GCA_035550595.1 Vicinamibacterales bacterium | reverse complement strand
TCTGGCCGTGGCGGGCACGTTCCTCGCGGCATCCATTGCGGTGCGGCTCGGGGCGCAAGCGCCGCCCGCGCCGCCGGCCACGCCCGCGGCTGCGGCCGGGCAGGGCGCCGGCCGCGGCGGCCGAGGACGTGGCGGTCCCGCGACGTTTCCCGCCCAGCAGCGCGCCGCGGCCGATCCGGCCATCGTCGCGCGTGGCAAGGGCATTTACGAGATCAACTGTCGGGCGTGCCACGGACCCGACCTACGCGGTGGCGATCAAGGCGGCCCGAACCTGCTGCGATCGCAAGTCGTGCTGGGCGACCAGGACGGTGAGCTCATCGCGCCCATCGTCCACGGCGCGCGCGCCGACAAGGGCATGCCGGCCTTCACGCTCTCCGATGATGACGTCAAGGCGGTGGCGACCTACATTCACGACGTGCTGCGGTCGGCTCGCGGCCAGGGCGCGCCGCCTCCCGGACCGCCCGTCGTGCTGAACATCGTCGTCGGCAACGCACAGGCGGGCCAGGCGTACTTCCAGTCCAAGTGCAGCGCGTGTCATTCGGCGACCGGCGATCTCGCCGGGCTCGCGTCGCGCATCCCCGATCCCGTCGATCTTCAGAACACGTGGGTGGCCGGTGGGCAGGGGGGACGTGGCCGCGGCCGCGGCGCGGGCGCGGGCGCCGAGACTCCGGTAACCGCGACCGTGACACTGCCGTCCGGACAGACCGTCGAAGGCCGGCTCGTGCGCATCGACGACTTCATCGTCACGATCGATCCGCCGAACGGACTCGAGCGCACGTTCGAGCGCCACGGCGATCTGCCGAAGGTCGAGGTCCACGATCCGCGGGCGCCGCACCGCGATCTGCTGCCGACCTACACAGACAAAGACATTCACGACGTGACGGCTTACCTGGTGACCTTGAAATGACTTTGAAGACCCTGATTCTCACGACGTCACTCGTCGCCGCGCCCGTCGCGCTGCTCGCGGGACAGAACGCGTCCGCACCGGCTCCGGCGCAGCCGACGGCGGCCGCCGCGCTGCCGCCCGGTAACCAGGGCGGGCTGAACCCAGCCGACATCTACAAGCCGCTCGCCGACGAATGGCCGACCTACTCCGGCGACTCCACGGGCCGGCGCTACAGCCTGCTCACGCAGGTCGATCGCGAGAGCGTCAAGCACCTGTCGCTCGCCTGGGTCGGCAGCATCACGGCCGGACAGCCGGCCGCCGGCGGTTTCGGCCGCGGCGGAGGCGGCGGTGCGCCGACGATCGTTGGCGGCGAGGGGACCGGCGAGTTCGGCAACGGCTCGGCCGCCAACATCAAGGGCGCCGTGCTGCAGGTCGGCGGAGTGCTGTACATCTCGGCACCGGACAACGTCTGGGCGCTCGACGCGCACGACGGCCACGAGCTCTGGCACTACTTCTGGAAGACGAAGGGCGGCACGCACATCGGCAGTCGCGGCATGGGCATGTGGCACAACTACCTCTTCGTCGAGACGCCGGACGACTACCTCGTCTCGCTCGACGCGCGCACGGGCGAGGAGCGCTGGCACGTCGTCATCTCCGACTTCGACCAGCAGTATTTCTCGACGATGGCGCCAGTGGTCGTCGACAACCACGTGCTCGTCGGGACGGGCAACGACCTCGACTCGCCCGGCTTCCTCCAGTCGTTCGATCCGGAAACGGGCAAGCTGCAGTGGAAGTTCTATACGGTGCCGATGAACCAGGGTGATCCCGGCCTCGACACCTGGCCGAACCTCGACGCGGCGCGCCACGGCGGCGGGCAGGTCTGGATCCCGGGCTCGTTCGATCCGGAGACGCGCCTTTACATCTTCGGCACGGGCAACCCGACGCCCGGCTACACCGGCGTCGGCCGCAAGGGCGACAATCTGTTCACCTGCACGCTCATGGCGGTCCACGTCGATACGGGCAAGATGGCGTGGTACTTCCAGACCTCGGCGCACGACACGCACGACTGGGATTCCGCGCAGACGCCGATCCTCATCGACGCGGTCGTCGACGGCAAGCCGCGCAAGCTCGTGTCGACCGCCGCGCGCAACGGCTACTTCTTCACCGTCGATCGCGTGACGGGCGAACACGTCGTCACGACGCGATACGGGAGCACGACGAACTGGGGCAAAGGCTTGCGGCCGAACGGCGTCGTCGAGCCCGACGCCGGCAAGGAAGCGACGATTCCGGGATCGCTCGTCTCGCCGGTCGAAGGCGGCGTGACGAACTGGCCGCCGCCGGCCTATTCACCGGACACCGGACTCTTCTACATCCAGGAGCACAACGGCTTCAACATCGTCTACCTGACCGATCCCGATCCGCGCGGGTCGATGGGCCTCGGCGGCAAGTCCGTCTTCAACCTCGGGTCACTCGGCGATTATCTGACCGCGATCAATCCGACGACCGGCGCGATCGCGTGGCGGCACAAATTCGAAGGTGGCGGAGGCGGCGGACTGCTCACGACGGCCGGGAAGCTCGTGTTCTCGGGCGACGGCAGCGGCAACTTCGTCGCGTTCGATGCGACCAACGGTACGCCGATCTGGCACGCGCGAATCGGCAACATCTCGAATGCGCCGGAGACGTACATGCTCGACGGCCGCCAGTACGTCCTCGCCGCCGTCGGCGACACGCTCTACGCGTTCGTCATGAACTGAGCAGGCGTTCTCCGCCGGCATTCTGCTTTCTGATGGAGCCCCGGGCCTTCAGGCCCGGGGAACCGGACGGCAACGCTGTCCCCCTGGGCCTGAAGGCCCAGGGCTCCGACGGAAGCGGAGATCATCCGTGGAGCCCCGACCCTTCAGGGGCGGGGGAGAGCCATTTCGACGTTCAAAGTTCGACGTTCACAGTTGAGAGGGGCGGACCGGTTGGTCCGCCCTTCGTCTATGCCCCCGTGCAGCACAACACCGCGTAAGCGACCTCGCCGCCGGTGACGTCGTTGTGGTCCTTGATCACCGCGTCGGCGAGCAGGTTGTTCACCGTGCCGGCGGCGAACGTGTACGCGTGGCCGACCGGGCCGAGCGTGTCGTCGTGGCCGGTCGCTTCGACGGTGTGCTGCGCGCCGTTGCGGCCCATGCCGCCGTACGGATCGTTCTCGTCGCCGAGCGCGGCGGCGATTTCGCCGGCCAACCGCGACGCCAGCGGGTAGGCGACGCCGACCGCCTTGTCGTTCTTCGTGTGCGTGATGATGACGGGCCCGGACACGCGCGTGTCAGCGAGTACCGTCCGATAGAAGCCGGGCTTGCCGTCGCCGTAGTCGCCCGAGAGCGCGTTGTGCGAGAAGGCGCCCTGCAACAACGAGATCGTGACGTCGCGCGAATGCGGCGCGATGCCGGCCGCGGCGGCCGTGACGAGCCGCGCGCCGAAGCTGTGGCCGACCAGGTGCAGCCGCACCGTGGAATTCGCCTTACGGCACGTCGCGAGCACGGGAGCGAGCCCCTTCGATCCGACGACGCCCGCGCGATCCTTCATCTGATAGTAGGTCGCGTAGTTGGCGATGCGCCGGGCCGCGGCTTTCGCGCCTGACAGCAGATCGCCGAGTCCTGCCGCCCCGCCGCCGGCACCGACGTCTGTCGCGCCGCCCGCGGCGTGCCCAACCGGCGCCTTCACCGGTTGCGCGAGATTCGTGAACAGCGTCTCCGCGTCGTCCTCGAAGAAATGCGACGACCCGTCATCGCGCTCCTTGGCCGACGGCCCGTGACCGACGGCCTGTCGGATCGCGTCGACGAACGTCTGGCGCGCCTTGGGATCGTGTTCGATGGCCCCGAGCGCCTTGATGGCGCGATCGATCGCCTTGACGCGCGACGCCGGCCGATCGTGGCCGCCGAGGCGCACCGGATCTTCTTTCAACGCGGCGAGCACCCGATCGAGCGCGTGGTCGTTCGCCGTCGTCGCTGACGCGGCGCCGCCGCCGGGGATGAGATCCGAGTCCGCGAACTTCTTGCTCGGCCAGAACACCTGGCACGCGGCGTACGTGCGACCCGCGAGGCGCTTGATCGCCGCCGGCGCGTTCGCATCCGACGCGTGGTCGAAGATCGTCGAGACGTTGCCGAGAAGCGCGTCGTAGAGCGCGCGCGCATCGGCCATGTCGTTGTTCCAGCCGTGCGATAGCACCAGCAGATCCGTGACGCCCGAGAGGCCGGCCGCGAGCGCGTCGACCTGCGCCGTCTTGAACGGACTGCCCGTCTTCGTGAACTCGACGTCGAATCGTGCGATGGCCATGATCGCCTCCCGTGATCAAACGGACTGGATCGCCCGCATCAGGTCGACCAGCCCGTGCCCTTCGAAGTACCGTTCACGTCCGAGTGTGAGCGCCGACGACGTGAAGACCTGCTTCACGTCGAGGGGTTTGCCGATGAACTCCCGACGAATCGAGAGGAACGCGGCGATCGCGCCCGAGACGTGCGGTGCAGCCATGCTCGTGCCGCTGTCCTCGATGTAATAGGCGACCTCTGGTGCTGGCGTGGCGCTGCTGGCTGTCGCGGCCGCCGCTGGATCGGGGCGGGTGGACTTGAGCGCCGCGGCCAGGCGTGCGCCCGTCGCGCACGACGTGATGCGCTCGCCGGGCGCGACGAGATCCGGTTTCAGCCGTCCATCGCCAGTCGGCCCCTTCGACGAGAAATACGACACGCCGTAGGTGTGCGGCGAGTCGCGGTGCGTGGCGCCGACCGTGATCGCGAGCTCCGCGTTGCCGGGATCGTTGATCGTGTTCGACAGCCCGACCTTCGTCGCGCGCGCCTGCGCGCCGACCGTCCCGTACCCCGTGTTGCCCGCCGCGGCCACGACGACGACGCCGGACTGGACGAGACGGTTGACTTCGGCGCACACGGGGCTCTGGCCGCAGGCGAACATCTCCGCGTCGAAGTCGTAACCGACGCTGAGATTCACGCCGTGCACGCGCAGCATCTTCGGGTTGTCGTTGAGGCTCTCGCGGATGTAAGCGAGCGCGCGGATGATGTCGCTCGAGCGGCCGCCACCCTCGGCGTCGAGGACGCGCAGACTGATGAGCCGGCACTCGGGCGCGACACCGTGGAACAGCTCGGCGTCATGATGAGCGACGGCGTCGTAGTCGCGAGACGTCGCATCGCCGGACTCGTTGGCGCGATAGACGCGCTCGAGCGCGCACACCGTGGCCGGAGCGTCGGGCTTGGCAGCACGAGGCGCGGCGCCGGCAATGATGCCGGCAACGTGCGTGCCGTGGCCGAACTCGTCGGTGAGCGCGGCGGCGACGTGCGCGTCGATGCGCGATCGCCGTTCGTCGGCGCTGATGCCGGGCTCGTCCGGATCCGGCAGGAGCGCGCCCTCGGTCGCGAAGCCGGCAAACGATCCGCTCGCGGCGACGAACGAGCGGTGCAGATCGCGTACTTCCGGCGCTTCGACGAGCGTCGTCGCGCCCGTGCGGAAATGCGGGTGCGTGCGGTCGATGCCCGAGTCGAGCACGGCCCAGACGACGCCGCGGCCGGCGGCATCGTAGGACCGGAGCGCCGCGTCGGCCTTGATGGTCGGCATCGACCGGTAGATCTGGCTCTTGACCGGGAAGTCCGGCCACAGCTTGTAGATCGCGCGATGCTGCATCGGGTCGATCTTCACGCCCGGTTTCGATTCGGCACGCGCGGCATCCGTCGCGTGCCGGCCGTCGGCGGCCAGGAGCGCCTGCCATTCACGCGGCGTCATCTCACCGCGGTAGTAGGTGTGCGCGATGCGGACGAGCGGCGGCGCTTTTGGAGCGACCTCGCGATAGAGCGTTTCCAGGGCACCGGCGGCGCCAACCAGGCCCTGGATGTGCTGCAGGTTCAGCTCGATGACGTACGGGCCGCGCGCCTCGGGCGTGTCGCCGAGCCGCCACTCGCGGCGCTTCGCTTCGTCGTACAGCTCGGGTGGCGCGAACATCTTCGAGAAGCGATCGGTGAGCGACGGCTCGCGATCGCGCGGAGCCGTGCGCGCGCGCCGGCGTATCGCGGGACGATGCGGACGCTTCGCGGGACGCCGTCGTGTGGGGGATTTCGCCATAGGGATGAAGAGTCTCCGCGAGAAGCAACAGGGCCTCGTCCGGACTAGAACCGGAAGACCGCCGACATCGTTGCATAGTTGGTTTCTGACGAGACGTCGGCGCCGCCGTTGATCTCGACACCGGCGACGAGCACGCCCAGACCGAACGTGTAGTGCACGAGATGGTGTCCGCCGGGCAGCGTCGCGGCAAGCAGCACGTCTTCCTCGTCTGGCGTGCCGGCCGCGACGTACCGCGGCACGTGGTCCGGGTCGTACCAAAGACCGCCGCGCAGGGCGAGGGGCACGCGGCCGTTCAGCCGCTGATACTCGACGCCGCCGTGCCACTCGTGGCCGTTGTCGAGTCGGACGCGATCGGCACGGTTGGACGCGATGGCCTGGAAGTCGAGGAAGTCCGCTTTCAGTTGCGAGTATTGGACGTAGTCGTAGTCGGCGAGCACGCGCCACGCCTCGGCCGGGCGCCACTCGACGCCCGCACCCCAGACGTCCGGAACCTTGAACCGTCCCGCGCGCACGAGATCGACGTCCTGATCGAACACGCGATCCTCCTGCGTGAACGTGAACGCGGGGCCGCGCCGCACCGCGGCGCCGATCGTCAGTCGCGGGCTGGCGCGCCACGACACGCCGGCGTTCGCCGCGACCGCCGTGTCGTGCGCGGCCTGCACCGCCGTTGCGCTCACCCTGGTCGGATCGACGACGCCGTAGAGCGACGTCAGGCCGAGCCGCGCGAACGACGAATCGAGCGACAGGTGCGCCACCGACACGCCGCCGCCGACGGCCACGCGCGACGTCAGTGACGTGGCGACGCTGCCGCCGTAATCATCGATCGCCATCTGCCGCCGGCCAGCCAGCGGGATGTCGCGGTTCTCGTCGGTCGTGACGCCCGCGAACGTCAGCCGCTCGAAGACGCCGTCCGACTGGAACGCGTTGTCGCTCCGCGCCAGCTCGTGTCGATACACCGCCCACGTCACGCGGCCGGCCGGCACGACGACAGAGAGAAACGTCGGACCGAATCGGTCGTCGACGTCCATGCCGTAGACGGGACCGGCGATCGTGTCGAGGCCGCGCCCGGTGATCGATCCGCTGATGCGGCCGCCGGACAGGAACGACGTCTCGGTCCGGCGGAACCGCCCCTCGGCCGAAATCTCGATCCGCCGCAGCCGCGCCAGCCCCGCCGGATTGCTGAACGCCGCCGTGGCGTCGTCGGCCGCGCCGAGGAACGCGCCGCCCATCGCGAGACTGCGCGCGCCCGGCGTCAGGAAGTCGAAGCGTAGCGGGATCTGCGCGGTCGACTGCGCCGAGGCCGGCGACGCCAGCGCGAAGACGATCGCGACGAGCGTGCACGCTCGGCAACGGGTCATCGATGGCTGACGCACGCCGGTCAGCATGCCTTGGTCTTCTCGAACGTCACCGACTGCGTCGTGGCGTCGGTGCCTTGCGGCGCGACCACCGTCAACGTGACGTCGCGAGCGGAAAATGCAGCGAAGCTGCCGCACGGCACGTGCTGGCCGGTGACCGCGACGCCAGTGACCGGCGTCGACACGCCGGGGAACTGCCAGCGGTACTCGGTGATGCCGGGGTTCGGCGTCGAGCTTCGCGCGTCGAACGTGCACTGGAGCACGTTGTCCGACGTGTTGTCGTCGCGCGCCACCGGGCACGGGTCGCCGGCCTTCCCCCCGGCGGGCGTCACGACGAACGTCGCCTTGACGGTGATCGCCGGTGGTGGGGGTGGCGGCGGTGGCGCCTCGGCCGCAGTGATCGTCAGCGTGGCGTGTGCTGTCTGTCGGTTGTAGGTCGCCACGATGTCGGCCGTCGTCGTGGTGGCGACCGCGGACGTCATGATGCCGAAGATCGCGCTCGCGACTCCCGACGGAATCGTCACCGAACTGGCAGCCATCTGAGCCGCTGTGTTGTTCGTGCTCGACAAGCCAACGACAGCGCCACCTGTGCCGGCTGCGCCCGTCAGTACGACCGTGCCGGTCGCGGGCATGCCGCCCTCGACCGACGGCGGCGCGACCGAAACGCTCTGCAAGGTCACTTCCGGCGGTGGGGGTGGCAGGGGCGTCTGCATGTTGGGCGGCGATTGCGGCGCCGAAGGCGACGACCCGCCGCACGCGGCGAGTCCCGCGACGATGAACACGACGAGTACCCGAACGGACCGCTGACGAGAACGTCTGCTGGCACGCATGGGATCACCTCCGCCGAAGTTCAAGACGGCCCGCACGACTTGCGGGCGTCGACGAGTGACTGGAACAACTTGGTCTTTTGAATCGCGCCGTCTTTTTCGGAACGGTTGAACTCCTCGACGGCGGCCGGACAGTTACCGAGGTTCTTGAGCGCGAGCCCGAGGTAGTAGTGAGGGATGTACGGCGCGACGTTCCCGAAGCCGGACAGATTGATCTTTTCTCCGGTGTCTGAACCGTGCTGCGCGATGGCCGTGCGCAGCAGCGTCGCCGCGTCCTGCCAGTGTTGGTCGTCGACTGAGGCCATGGCCTGGCGATAGGTCTCGCGGAAGTCGCCTGGCGGGACGGACGGCGTCGTCGGTGTCGTGGTCGCGGGAGGTGCCGCCGCCGTGGTGGACGGCGCCGCGTAGGAACCCGGCAAGGTCTCGCCGTAGCCGCGATTGCGCGCCTCCGCGGCAATTGCATCGATGCGCGCCTGCGTTTCCTTGGCGGCCGTCAGTGAGGCTTGCGACTGCGCGCCGAGTCGAGCGACGTCCGCTTTGGCCTGCGCAGCCGTCGCCTGCGTCGCTTGCTGTTGCTTGACCAACGCCGCGGCCGCGGTCGTGTCGCCCTTCAAGCGCGCGCGGTCGGCTTCGAGCGAGAGACGCTCCGTTTCGACTTCGGCGCGTGCCTGCCGCTCGGCCGCCTCGGCCTGTGCCTGCGCCGCCTGCGCGGCGGTCGTCGTCTGATCGGCCTTCTGCTCGTTGGCCTGCGCGATTTGCAGGGCGTAGGAGAGCTTCTGATTGTCGCGCGCGAGTGCGGCTCTGTCGCGCTGTTCCTCGACGAGGTACAACGCGACGAGCGCCAGCACGAGGACCGCGGTGCCGACGAGAATGCGCCGCCGCAGCCGCCGTCGTTCGGCCGCGCGCTCCGCCTGCTGCTGCGCCTCGGCGGCCACGAGCGCGGCTTGCTGCGCGCGCTGTTGCAGATAGTCCTTGCGCCAGTCGAGCAGCGCCGCGGCGAACGCGTCGTGGAAGATCTCGTAGCGATCGGACGAGTCGAGATGCCGGAGCAGACGCGCCTCGGCGAGCGCCTGCAGCACGGGCAGCACGGCTTCGCGCGGCCGCTCGGCGAGGTCGACGAGGTCGGCCGTCACGAGCGCGTACTTCGCGCCGCTCGGCGTCACCAGGTGTTGGAACAGCCGCGCCGCGATCTCTCGGCCATCCTCCGAGAGCTTGCCCATCTCGCGATCGACGTGCCGCCGCACGATGGCTTCGGCGCCGCCGAGCGTCTGGAGCGTGGCCGCGTCGAGCACGCGGTCGCCGGACCGCTCGCTCGCCGCGCGCCAGAGCTCGGTCAGCACCAGTTGGAGAAACGCGGTCTCGACGAGCCCCGCGTCCTCGCTCGCGTGGATGCCGGCCACGCCGCCAGACGAGCCGGGCACGACGCGGCCGATCTGCACGTCGGCGATTACCGCGTCGACGAGCGCGTCCTCGACGCGTGTGGGCCGCGCGCCCGGCTCCTGGTTGTACCGTTCCACCGGCCCGACAACGGCGCGGCGCGCGGCTTCGGGCGTGAGGCGCCGCAACTGCAGCGTGTTGCCGAGCAGGTTGGGAATGCGCTTGCTGAATCGGTTGAGCTTCGACAGGCTGTCGTCGCGCAGGCCGATGAGCAGGTGCGCGTTGACGTCGCTCCGGTTGATCGTGCGTGCGATCTCGGCGTCGAACGACCGCTCGTCCTCCTCGCGGTGATAGAGCAGGTACTCCTCGAACTGGTCCAGCATCACGAGGATCGTGCCGTGCAGTTCGGCGGTCGCCGCGGCCAGCCACTCGTCGAGCGGCGCCGCGTCGTCGACCGTGATGGCCGCGCCATGCGCGGCTTCCACCGCGCGCCGGCAGGTGGCCGTCAGGTCGCGCGCGAACGTGTCACTCTGCCAGGTCGCGAAGTACACGACGGCCGTGCGCGGTTCGCGCTGCAGGTGCGGCACGACGCCGGCCTGGAGCACCGAGCTCTTGCCGACCGCGCTCGGTCCGTAGAGCACGGTGAGCGGCGACGCGAAAAGATTTGCAGAGATGACGCGCTGTTCCCGCTCGCGCCCGAAGAAGTACTCGCGGTCCTTCACCCGGAAGGGCTGCAGACCCACGTACGGGCAGAAGTCCGGCGCGAGGTCAGTCACGGCGCTTCCAGTCGGCCAGCTGGCTCACGAACTGGTCGATGTCCATGTCGAAGATATCCACACGCCGCCGGCTCCACAGCCGTCGTTCGAGCGGCGATGGCCGGCGTTGAATCGCCCACGACGGCACGTCGTCTTCGTCGCTCTTGCCCGTCATCGTTTCGAACTGCCGCCGCAGGTTCCGCAGCACGACGCGCAGGTTCCAGTCGTGCAGGCTGTAGCCGAGGAAGAGGAAGCTGCGCTGCCGCGAGTACTGATAGAACTGCGCGGGCACTGCGGAGCTCGAGTTCGTCGTCATGCGCGACAGGAACTCGACGTAGTCCTCTTCGGTGATGACGAAGTTGTCCCACGTCTCGCTCGCCGGCCACGTCGTGCCGTGCATCTTGTAGATGACCGTCGTGCGCTCCAGATCGAGATCGAGCTCCTTGGCCTCGACTGCGACCGGATCCGTCTGTCCGTGCGGCCACCAAAGCAAGGCATTGCCGATCGCGGCGCGATCGGCGGGGTAGACGACGAGGTCGTACGGTTTCCCCGCGGCTTGAAACGCCTGCTCGAGCAGCGTGTCGTAGTTCGTGACGACGATGAGGAGCGGCGTGGAGACGTCGGCGAGAAACGCATGGAGCGGACTGCCGCGATACGGGTGATTGAAGACCGCGCGCAGCCGCTGGCGCAGCATCGCGCGGCCCGAGACGTCGGCCGTGTACGAGGCGACCTTCGCGAGATCGTCGACGTCGGCCGGATCCTGCGATGGAAAATTGCTGCGCTCGGCGAGGAAGTGCGCGAGCTCGCGCCCACTCGGCAGGAACGCCGCTTCGGACGCATGCCATGCCGCGCCCTCCGCGCGGCCGACGATCGACGCGCCGGCGCCGAGGAACGGAATGACACGGCCCGCACGGAGGCCGTCCCAGATGTCACCGAACGGCGGTTCGATGTCGGCCATGGCCTACAGGCTGTCGTGAGATCGCGCCATTGTCGGCGTCATCATGGGCGCTGTCAACGCGAATGTCAGGGCCGGGCGCCGGCGCGCGCCGCCGAGCGGATCGCGGCCCGGACCGCGACGAACGTCACCGCGCCCCACGCGGCAAGGGCCAGGAGCGCGATGAACACGATCGCGATGGGATGGCCGGCAATCGCGATGATCGGGCCGAGACGCGCGAGCGTGTCGCCGAGCGCGCCCACACGTTCGAGCGGCTGGCGAAGCTGCCCGAGGTCGTTCATCGGCGCGCGAAGACTCGCGACGTCGGCGAGCGTCGTCTGGAGCGACGAGACGCGATCGAGCGAAGGCTGCAGCGCGGCGACGCTCTCGAGACTCGCGCGCATATCAGCAACCTGCGCGAGCGGATCGCTGAGACGAGCGGCCGCGTCGAGGCTGGGCTGCAGGCCGACGAGCCGCGTCATCGGCGCGTCGAGACCGGCCAGGTTGCGCATCGGGCCGTCGAGCGCGGCCAGCCGGCCCATCGGTTCGCCGAGCGCCGCCACACCGGTGAGCGACGGACCGAGCGCAGCGACCGATGTCATCGGCTGCTCGAGCTGTCCGACGTGTTGGAGCGCCGGCACGAGCGCACCCGTGCCCGTCGTCGACTCGCGTACGGCGCTCGTGTTGTCCGTGATCGTCGCCGAGCTCTCGGCGATCGCGTCCGAATTCTGCCGAACGGCTGTCGCGAGCGAGCAGCCGGCGCCGCCGGCGACAATCGCCAGCGCCACGGTCACGTGCACGATGTTCGACGTCATGAGTCGCCTCGCTGGTAGGTCGCCGAGATCGCGTCAGCCGCCTTCTCGCCAATCATGTAGACGGCGCTGACGATGAAGAGTCCGGGCACGCGGGGGAAGACCGACGCGTCGACCACACGCAGGCCCTCGGTGCCGTGGACGCGGAAGTCGCCCGACAGGACGCCGCCGTCGTCGCGATCGCCGATGCGGCAGGTGCAGGACGCGTGATGGCCCCACGCGTGATCGCGGACGAAGGTCGTGAGCGCGGCGTCGCTCTCGACGTCGGAGCCCGGCAGCTCTTCACGCGCGACGAGGCCATCTTCGGCGAGCCGTCGCGTGAGCGCGCGCACGAGCCTCACGCCCGCGACGACCGCGCGGAGATCGTCGCCCGACGCGTCGCTGCCTTCTTCGAAGTACCGGAAGTCCACGACGGGGGTGTCGAGCGGATTGGCCGAGCGCAGTGTCACCGTGCCGGCGACGTTGTTTGTGTGGCCTTTCAGTACGACCCACGTGAGGCAGTTCGGATTCTTCGGCAGGCGCGCCGCGTAGCCGGGCTCGTAGCCCTGGAAATCCGCCAGGAGCGCGTAACAGAAAAGATCGGGCGAGGGCAGGCCGGGGCTGGAGCTCGCGATCGCGCACAGCAGCGATCCGTTCGTCGTGTACACGCCGTCGCGGTGCGTTGACCACTGCTGGTATTGCACGTCGCCGGTCGTGAACGTCGCGCCGTCGAGCGCGCTCCATGCGTCGAACGCCATGCGGTTGACGATGCCCACTTCGTAGCGATCCTGAAGGTTGCGTCCAACGCCAGCGAGATCGACGCGGACGGGAATGTCGTGCTCGCCAAGGACGTCGGCTGGGCCGATGCCGGAGAGCATCAGCAATTGGGGCGTGTTGAAGACGCCGCCGGCGAGGATGACCTCACGCGCGGCGCGGACCTGCCGTAAATCGCCCGGTGCGGCGTTGGGGGACGGATGCGCGTGGTACAGCCGTTCGCCCTTGCGATACTCGACGCCGACCGCGCGCGTGCCGTCGAAGAGGACGCGCGTCGCGAGCGCGTCGGTCTCGATGCGCAAGCGATCGGGATAGCGTGCCTGCACGTCGAGCAGACGCTCGCGCGCGCCGACGCGGACGTGGTCATGCGTGGAGAGCGGCGTGTAGCGCAAGCCCACGGCGCCGCTGCGCGCGGCGCGTGCGTCGTTCGGGTCAGCGGCGCTCTTCCAGCGCGCGCGATCGCCGATGGCCGGACCGAAGACGTCGGCGCCCGCGGCGATCGAGTCGAGAATCGCGCGACGGAGATCGCGGCCGCGCATCGCGGCGCGCGGCACGGCGTGCTCGACGTCAAGCCAGCCCGACCAGCCGTGACCGCTCGGATTCAGGCCGATCCGTGCGAGCGCGCGCTCCCACGGCCGATACCGGCAGCGCTCGATGCGCTGGAAGTACGTCCACATCCCGTCCGCTTCCCACGAACGGTCGCCCGTGATGTCGGCGAGCGCGTTCCAGTCCGCGTCGTGCGGCGCGACGAAGATCATCGCGTTGTGCGCCGTGCACCCGCCGAGCGCGGCCGCGCGGGGATACCAGACGCCGTCGACGCGGCGTCCGTCGAACGTCTCGCGATACTTCGGATCGCGCCGCTGCTGCGCCTCGTCGGCGTAGTGCCGCACCCAGAAGTCCCAGCGCATGGCCGGGTTCTCGGTCGCGAACGGATGGAACGCGGGCACCGCGTAGTCCTCAGGCCGTTCGCCGGGCGGAAGCGTGGCTGCGTCGCGGCCGGCTTCGAGCACGAGTACACGGAAGCCGCGCTCGGCCAGTCGTGCGGCCACGGTTCCACCGCCGGCGCCGGAGCCGACGACGACGAAGTCTGGCGTGAACGTCGAGGCATCAGCCGGCGCACTAGTCCTCGCAGGCGCCTGCGCGTCCGTCGACACGCGCGCCGTGGATGACGTGGCACCCGACGCCGGCGCCGCGTGCGTCCGGCCGACAGCCGCCGCCGCGCCCGCTGCCGCACCGATCTTCAGCACGTCGCGGCGCGTCACGCCGTTCCGATCCTGGTGACCGCTCACGTCAGAACGTCTCGATGAAGGCGATGAGCGCCTGCTTGTCGGCGTCGCTGAGCGGCGGCTCGTCCGGCTGCAGGCTCGTGCCGAAGTAGTGGCCCTTGTTGACCACGAAGTCCGGACACTTGCTCGTCGCGAGCAGTCCGTCGATGAGGACCGGGTCCGCGAAGATGTCGCGGTGATCCTCGATGTCGTGCTTCAGCACCTTGAGCAGACGGACGAGTTCCTTCTGCCGCGCGTGGCGTTCGGCATCGGGCAGATCGGCGCCGGTCAGATCCGCGTTGGCGAGGAGGCTGACGGGAAAGCTCTTCGGGATGGGGCCGATTGTCAGTTCGCCGTTGCGGAAGAGAAACGGAAACGCGCGCTGACCGAAGCCGAGGAGCGGTCGCAGGGTCGGCGGCACGTAGCCCGACGGCACCCAGATCGAGCTCTCCGCCGTCGTCCGATCGATGACGCCCACGCCCGGCCCGTTGTCGTTCGCGAAGATCGGGTCCTTCGGCCGCCGTTCGGGCCAGAGCAATTGTTCCATCGCGTCATGGAAGACGCCGAGGCGCGCGTCGACCGACGGACTCGGATTGAAGCGGCCGAGGCTGTTGTTCTGGAAGAAGGGCGCCGTCGACCATGCGCTGATGAGCGAGGGCGGCCGGATGAAGCCGCGTCCTCCGCCGGGAAGCGTGAACTGGGACGAAGCGCCCGTGATCGGGTTGCGGACGGTCATCGTGCCGACCGACGGCAGCGCCTTATAGGACTGGGACGAGAAGTTGTCCCAGATGTTGCCGGCAATCGCGTTGGTCGCGACCGGACTGCACGCGTTCGTGCCGACGAGCGTGACCGGCACGCGCAGATCCGTCGAGAGATAGTTGTCGTCGAGGAAGTGATCGTCGAGGACGATCGCCATCATCTGCCGCTTGAAGTCGTCGGTCTTCGTCCACGTCCAATAGCGATCCCAGCACGACAGGTAGTCGCGCCCGTTGCACGCGTTGAAGTCGAGCCCGGCCGGCAGCGGTGGCAGCTTGCTCGAGTGGCAGCGCGCGCAGTAGCTCGCGAAGGCTTCCTTGCCGCGGCGGAGCGTCGACGCGTCGGCCGTGAGATAGCCGTCGCCATCGCGCGCGTCCTTCAAGTGATGCGGCGACGTCGTGTGCAGGAAGAACGTCGCCATGTGGACCGACTGTGCTTCGGTCGCTTGCCAATACACCGAGTTGCGTTCAGCGGTCGCGATCGGAATCGGCGTGATCGGCCGGCCGCCGATGAGCGGCTGGAAGTGCAGCAGCCATTCCTCGCTGAAGAGGCCGATGTTCAGGTACACGCGGTTGAGCGCGCCGAGGGCGCCGACCGAGTCCGATCCGTCCTTGAGCACGCGCGGCGTCCACACGGTGCCGGGAGGCGTGAAGAACGCGGCGAGCGGATCGGTCGCCGGGACGTAGTCGTTGAACTGGCGGTTGTCGCGTTCGCCGCCCGCGATCGTCTCGCGGCCGAACGTGCGCGCGAGCGCCATGCGCGCCGGCAGGTCGTAGACCGCGTTCATCGTGCGCGGGTTGTTGATGTTGTCGCTCGAGACGAGCGAGGTGTCGAGCGATCCCGGGCGCGACGTGTGGAACAGTTGATAGAAGAAGCTGCCTTTGTTGAGGTCGCCCTGCCAGTTGAAGATGCGGTCCACCCAGAAGTACTGCGCGCCGACGTTCGAGCTGAGATCGGCCCACGCCGGATGTTCGGCGTCGGCCGGCGCATGGATGGGATTCGGCCCGACGTGGCAGAACGCGCACGACATCCCGACGCGATACGGCTTCACGAGATCGCGCGAGAGGTAGTAACTCGGGTCGCGGTAGTAGCGTTCCGCATTCCAGTGGCGTTTGGCCTTTTCGTCGAACGCCGGGTTCGGAAACAGCCGAAGGCCGACGATGCCGGTGGGCTCGCCGTAGTAGGAGCCGACGGGCACGGTCGTGCCGCGCGCGCCGAGGCGAACGCCAGGATATGTCGTCGCATCGGCAAACGGATCGGGCGGGCACGACGGATCGCGCTGATCGATCCAGAGGCCGAAGTGATTGGGATCCGGGCCGGCCGCCTTCGTGTAGCACGGCTCGTTGACGAGCCCGAGGTACGTCCAGCGCGTGTCGCGCGAATAGGGCAGCGTCGGATGCGACGAGATCGTCTTCAGCAGATCGAGCGTGCCGAAGCTCGTCGCCGAGATCTCGTCCCAGAACCGATCGTTGCCGCCCGTCCAGACGAGCCACATGTTGCGGCCCATGACGTCGCCGCGATCGAGCGTGACGCCGCCGTCCATGTCATGGAAGTAGTCCTCGTCGGCCGGCGGAAACGACGCGGCCGTGCGTCCGGCGCGCAGCGCTTCGTCTTCGACGTGGCCGGGAACACCAGGATGCGAACAACCAGCGAGCGCCGCGAGGATCGCGGCCGCCGCGGCCGAACGGACGACCTTCAGACGCGACGACCGGGATTGGGGGGCCATGCCCGTGTCTCCTGCTGCTGGGGTGCCGTAGAGTAGCACGGCCTTGCTCTCCGGCGATGGGTGTGTTTGAATGTCGCCGCTCCTCCCCAGCATTTGCCTCCCGCACGAGGGGGAGGCGCACGCCGTTGCTCCGTCGTTCCGAGGACGAGGGGCGTCTGGCGGCGTCGCTCGCGGTGTTCGGTAAGACCGTTTCATCCGGCGAAAGCCCGTTCGAGGTGTCGCCATGCCCGATACGATCTTCCAGCCGCTCGCGTTCAGGAATCTCACGGTCAAGAACCGCGTCTTCCGATCGAACATCGCCGGACGCCTCGACAACTACGACGGCACGGGCACGCAGGCCCGGCTCAACTGGGAGCTGAAGTTCGCCAAGGGCGGCGTGGGCGCCATCATCTCGTCCTACGTGCCGGTCGTCATCATCGGCCGCATCATGCCGAACTACGCGACGATCCACAGCGACCGCGAGATTCCGTTCTGGCGCGCGGTGGGTGAAGCGGTCCACCAGCACGACTGCAAGTACATCCTGCAGCTCAGCCACGGCGGCCGGCAGCGCGACATCCCCGGCATCGAGTATCCCGTTGGCGTGAGCTCGACCGACACGCGCGACCCGCTGCACGGTTTTGAGTGCACGCGCATGACGCTCCAGGAGATCAAGGACACGGTCACCGCGTTCGCCGAGGGCGCGCGGCGCGCGCGCGAGGCCGGGCTCGACGGCGTCGAGCTGCACGGCGCGAACGGGTATCTCATCACGCAGTTCCTCAGCTCGGCGATCAACGACCGCACGGACGAGTACGGCGGTTCGCTCGAGAACCGCGCGCGCTTCGTCCTCGACATCGTCAAGGCGATCCGCGCGCGCGTGGGGCGCGACTTCCACCTGCAGATGAAGATCAGCGCGGTCGAACACGCGAACGACCTGATCTTCCTCAAGCTGCGGTTCGAGAAGCCGGGCAACACGATCGACGAATCCATCCAGGTGTGCCAGTGGCTCGTCGAGGCCGGTGTCGACGCGATTCACGTGTCGACGGGCGCGTCGTTTCCGCACCCGAAGAATCCGGCCGGCGCGGACCTGCCGGTCGACGTGCTCGGCCAGACCTACGAGCAGCTCGCCTCGAGCGGGCACGACACGTTCAGAAACCTGCTGCTGTTTCGCGGCACGGTGACCGGCGCCGCGTTCCGCAAGGCGTGGCTCGACGCGGGAGTGCCGGCCGACAAGATCGAAGGCGCGCTCCTCCTCGACGCGCGCGCGATCAAGCAGGCCGTGACCGTGCCGGTCATCTGCACGGGCGGCTTTCAGACGGCCTCGGTCATCCGCGCCGCGATCGATCGCGGCGACACGGACGCCGTGAGCATGGCGCGGCCGCTCGTCGCCAACAACGATCTCGTCCAGCAGTTCGCCGCCGGACGCGATCGCGCGGAGAAGCCCTGCACTTACTGCAACAAGTGCCTCGTCCACGTGGTCGAGCATCCGATCGGCTGCTACGAGGAGAGCCGCTTCGAGAGCCGCGAGGCGATGCTCGCCCAGATCATGTCGGTGTTCGACCCGCCGGCCTTTGTCTGAGCCCGAGGTCGTCATGGCCGGACCGTCGTTCTGGACGACGTGCCGTCGCGTCGTGCGCTGGGCGCTCTGGACCGCGCTCGTCGTCGTCGTGGCCGGTGCGATTTGGGTGGCCGTGTCGATCGCCGTCGACCGCCCTGTGACCTACTCGGACATCGCCGAGCACTTCAAATACGGATCGATTGGCAGCGAGCCGGGCGTGTCGCTGCTCGCGCCGGTCGGCGGCGCGCTGCCGCCGTACTGGGTCTTCCAGGCGCTGCCGTCGGTCTGCCGCGACAAGCTGCCGGGCGGATACGCGTCGCTGGGTTTCGTGATGGAGCCGGGGCACGACCTGCCGGTCGGCGTCGGTCGCCGGCGGCGGCTGGGGATCGATCAGGTCGGGTTCAACTGCGCGCTCTGCCACACGAACACGGTTCGCGCCTCGCCGACGGCCGCGCCCACGATCGTGCTCGGGATGCCGGCCAACACGCTCGATCTGCAGAAGGTCGTGCAGTTCGTGATCGACTGCACGCTCGACAATCGGCTCACGGCCGATGCCGTCCGTGGGCGGCTGCCGAAGACGGGCGGGCCGTCGCTCTTCGAGCGCGCGTTGCTCCGCGTTGGTTTGATCGATCGGCTGAAGCTGCAGACGCTCGCGCTCCGCAATCGCATCGCGCCGCTCCTCGACGGCCGCGTGCCGGACTGGGGTCGCGGGCGCGTCGACACGTTCAATCCTTACAAGGCCGTCCAGTTCAACTGGGATCTCGCCACGCTGCCCGCGAGCGAGCGCATCGGCGCGGCGGACTTCCCGTCGCTCTGGAATCAGCAGCCGCGCGAGGGCATGCACCTGCACTGGGACGGCGACAACACGTCGGTCGACGAGCGCAACTTGAGCGCGGCGCTCGGCGCGGGCGTGACGCCGGTGACCGTCGATCACGCGTCGCTCAAACGCATCCGCGACTGGATCTGGACGCTGCCGCCGCCGAAGTACCCGTTCGCGATCGACCAGACGCTCGCGGCGCGCGGCGCGTCGGTTTACGCGCAGTACTGCATCGACTGCCACGCCGACGCTCGCTTCCGCGAGGGCGTCAAGACCGGCGCGCGCGTCGGGCTCATCACGCCCATCGACGAGATCGGGACCGACCGTCATCGACTGGATTCGTACACGGCCGTCTTCGCCGACAACCAATACGGGCTCTATCCCGACTCGACCTTTCGCTTCAGCCATTTCCGCAAGACAGACGGCTACGCGAACCAGCCGCTCGACGGCATCTGGGCGCGCGCGCCGTACTTGCACAACGGCTCGGTGCCGACGCTCCGCGCCCTGCTCGACGCGCCCGCCGATCGGCCGACGGTGTTCTATCGCGGCAACGACGTTTACGACCAAGTCGACGGCGGCTTCGTCTGGACGATGCCCGCGCTCGACGGACGGACGTTCTTTCGCTACGACACGTCGATCGAGGGCAACGGTAACGGCGGGCACCTGTACGGCACGTCGCTGCCGCCGGATGACAAGCGCGCGCTCGTGGAGTATTTGAAGACGTTCTGAGAGCAGAGGTCTCACGCGAAGGCGCGAAGACGCGAAGGGGACTAAATCAAGATGACACCGCGAGCCCCCGAGCGTAGCGAGGGTGGCGAAGCGCGTAGCGTTGGGGGTGGGGCCCCAACGCACTGCAAAAAAGATGACTCGCGAACGTAGCGAGGGCGCCGAAGCGCGTAGCGCTGGGGGTGGGGCCCCAACGCACTGCAAAGAAGATGACAGGCGAGCGGGGTGGGGCCCCGCGAGCAGGTAAAGAAAAGATGGCCCCAACGCACTGCAAAAGAAGATGACTGGCAACTCAAAGAAGATGGCCATGCAGACAGCCAGTGCACTGCGGTGGTTCAAGCGGGTCCTGTGGCTCGGCATCGCGGCCAACGTCGCGCTCGCCGTTCCGACGCTCGTCGCGCCCGATCGGTTGATCGCGTTCGCGGGCCTGCCGCCGGCGACGCCGCTCGTCTGGCCGCGCTTTGCGGCGTGGCTGCTGCTGTTGCTCAGCGTCTTCTACATGCCGGCTGGGATCGATCCGGTCCGTTATCGCGCCACGGCCTGGTCGGCCGTCGGCGCGCGGCTCGCCGGCGTCGTCTTCTTTCTTGGCTTCCAGGCCGCGGTGTATCGGCCGATGGGTTACTTCGATCTCGTGTTCCTCGTGCCTGAAGCGATCCTGCTCGCGCGTGGCCTGCCGCCGCGCGTCGCGTCAGCACCCACGAGCCAGCAGTCACTCGCATGACGACTCGACGCCTCGTCCTTCTGGTCGCGCTCATCGTCGTCATCGCCGGCGGCGCGTGGTTCACCTACGTCGAGTTCTTCCGCGAAGAGCCCGCGCCGTACTTCGCGTCGGATGAGGATCACTTCCTCTTCGGATCGATCGGCACCGAGGCAGAGCAGGGCGTGCCGTACTGGATCTGGCTCGTGCTGCCGCGCGTGTTCCCGGACCACCTGCCGCGTCCCGGCGGGTACGCGGCGCTCGGCATGCCGGGCAAAGACGGTCACGAGATGCCGGTCGGCTTCTCGAAGGTCACGGTCGGTTTCCCGCGAGTGGGAATCAATTGCGCGATGTGCCACACGGCGACGTTCCGCACGCGGCCCGACGCGGTCCCGACGATCGTCCCGGCCGGCCCGTCGCACCAGACGGGCGAGCAGGAATATCTGCGGTTCCTCTTCGCGTGCGCGTCCGATCCGCGTTTCACCGCCGACACGATCCTCGGCGAGATCGCGAAGAACACGCGCCTGTCGCTCGTCGATCGGCTGGTCTACCGCTTCGTCATCGTGCCGCAGACGCGCCGCGCGATCCTCCAGCTTCGCGACCGCGACGCGTGGATGGACACGCGCACCGACTGGGGCCGCGGCCGAATCGATCCGTTCAACCCGGTCAAGTTCTCGATCCTGAAGCAGCCGGTCGACCAGACGATCGGCAACTCCGACATGGAACCGGTGTGGAACCTCGCGCGGCACACGGGCTACGCGTTCCACTGGGACGGCCTGAACGACACGCTGCAGGAAGTCGTGCTGTCGTCGGCGCTCGGCGACGGCGCGACGATGAAGTGGGTGGATCGTGACTTCGCGAAGTGGAACGCGACCGATCCGCGATCGATGTCGAGCCTGCGGCGCATCCAGAACTTCATCAGCCAGGTGCAGCCGCCCGCGTATCCGTTTCCAATCGACCAGACGCTTGCCGCCCAGGGCGCGACGGTGTTCCAGACCGAGTGCGCGTCGTGTCACGGACCCGGCGGCGCGCGGACGGGCACGGTGATTCCGCTCGCCGAGATTGGCACCGATCGCCATCGGCTCGACATGTGGACGCCGGCATCCGCGGCGGCCTACAACGCGTACGGCACGGGCCACGCATGGCAGTTCTCGCACTTCCGCACGGGCGGCGGCTATGTCGCGGTGCCCCTCGAGGGCCTATGGCTGCGCGCGCCGTACCTGCACAACGGCTCGGTGCCGACGCTGACGGATCTCCTGGAACCGTCGTCGGCGCGTCCGCGATCGTTCTGGCGCGGATACGACGTCTACGACTCGTCGCGCGTCGGATTCGTGTCCACCGGCCCGGATGCGGAGCGCGAGGGCACGCCATACGACACGACCCAGCCCGGCAATAGTCCGCAAGGCCACGAGTACGGCACCGCGCTCTCGCCCGACGCCAAGCGCGCGCTCATCGAGTACCTGAAGACGCTGTGATCGTCGCGACCATCGCGGTCCGCGGGCTATGATACGGGCCGTGGTCGTGACATTCCGCGGCGCGCCGGCGCCGTGCGTGCGTGGAGATCGGGCCTGATGGCGCCTACGCCCGCATCCTCGCGCGTGAATCTCGCCGAGTCGCGTGTCTTCGACGGCCTCTCGGCCGCCGATCGGCGCGTGTGGCTCGACGCGGCGACGATTCGCGAGGCGCGCGCCGGCCAGACCGTCGCGAGTCAAGGCGATCCCGCTGACGTCTTCGCGATCGTCAGCCAGGGCCGGTTGAAGCTGCTCCAGGTCACGGCCGGCGGCGACGAGTTGATCGTCCGCTTCATCTGGCCTGGCGAGCCCTTCGGCGGCGTCGTCGCGCTCAAGGCCGGGCGTTATCCCGTCACGGCGATTGCCGTGGGCGCGACCGAGCTCTACCAATGGCGCGCCGATCAACTCAAGACGCTGCTCGATCGCTATCCGCTCGTGCGCGAGAACCTCATGCGCGAGATGGCCGCGCACATGAACGACGCGATGACACGGCTGCAGGAGCTCTCGACCGAGCGCGCGAGCCAGCGGATCGCGCACGCGCTCTTGCGCCTGATGCGCCAGTCCGGCGAACGCGCACCGGACGGCATCGCGCTCCGCCATCGGCTCACGCGCCAGGACCTCGCGCAGTTGTCCGGCACGACGCTCTACACGGTGAGCCGCACGCTCTCGCGCTGGCAGTCGGCCGGCATCCTGCGCACGTCGCGGCAGGGGCTCGTCATCCGATCGTTCGACGATCTCGAAGCCCAGGCGCGCGACGCGGACGAACCATGACACGATCGACTCTTCGCATCACGGCATGGCTGGCGCCACTCGCGCTCGCCGGCGCGGCAACTTTCGTCGTCTTCGCTCAGCGTCCGGCGCCAGCCACATCGGCGTCGACTGGCCGCGACTGGGCCATCTCGGGCAGCGACGCCGCCAACACGCGCTATTCGCCACTCAAAGAGATCACGCGCGACAACGTCTCACGTCTCGAAGTCGCCTGGCAGTACGACCCGGGCGGCGATGCGCGTGGTGGGTTACAGACGACGCCGCTCGTGATCGACGGCGTGGTGTACGCGGAGACCGCCGACGGCCGGCTCATCGCGCTCGACGGTGCGACGGGCACGCTGAAGTGGTCCTGGTCATCGGACACGCACGGACAGGCCTGTCGCGGCATCACGTATTGGACGGACGGCCGGGACCGCCGCATTCTCGCGGGCTTCGGTCGGTACGTGTACGCGATCGATCCGGCGACGGGCCAGCCCATCGCGTCGTTCGGCGTCAACGGCCGCATCGATCTGCAGCAGGATCTCGGCCGCGATCCCGAGCGGCAGAGTGTGACGCTCACGTCACCTGGCGTCATCTACCACGACACCTTCATCGTTGGCGGCCGCGTGAGCGAGCAGTTGCCGGCCTCGCCCGGCGACGTGCGCGCGTATGACGTCCGGAGCGGTCGGCTGAAGTGGGCGTTCCACACGATTCCGCATCCGGGCGAACCCGGCTACGAGACCTGGCCGAAAGACGCCTGGACGTATTCGGGCGCGGCGAACAACTGGGCCGGCATGGCCGTCGACACGATACGCGGCATCGTCTATGTGCCGACCGGATCGGCCGCGGCGGATTTCTACGGCTGGAATCGCGTCGGCAACGATCTCTACGCGAACTCGCTCCTCGCGCTCGACGCCGAGAGCGGACGCCGGCTGTGGTCGTTCCAGGGCGTGCATCACGACGTCTGGGATCGCGACTTCGATTCGCCGCCGACGCTCGTCACCGTGCGGCGCGGCGGACGGCTCGTCGACGCCGTTGCGCAGACGTCCAAGATCGGCTGGGTCTATCTGTTCGATCGCGTCACCGGCACGCCGCTCTTTCCGATCGAGGAGCGGCCCGTGCCGGCCTCGACCGTGCCGGGCGAGGTCACCTCGCCGACGCAGCCGTTCGTCCTCGCGCCCGCGGCGTACGCGCGCCAGCACCTGACCGAGGACATGCTGACGACGCGCACGCCCGAGGCGCACGCGTGGGCCGTCGAGCATTTCCGCGCGCTCCGCAGCGACGGCAACTTCGTGCCGTTCTCGATCGGCAAGGACACCGTCATCATGCCCGGCTTCGACGGCGGCGCGGAGTGGGGCGGCTCGGCGTGGGATCCCGATCGGCATCTGCTCTTCGTCAACGCGAACGACCTGGCGTGGACGACGTCGATGCGCGAGACGCGGCGGCGGACCAATGCGTCGGCCTCGTCGACCTACACCGCGCAATGCGCGTCCTGTCATGGCGCGGATCGATCGGGCGGACCGGGGTTCCCGTCGCTCCGCGGCATCGCATCGCGGCGCACGGCAGCGGAAGTCACCACGTCGATTCGGAACGGCGGCACGCGGATGCCGGCGTTCTCGTCGCTGCGGCCGGCGGTCGTGTCCGCGCTCGTCGAGTACTTGATGAGCGACGGCACGCGCGACACGGCCGAGACCGGTGCGGCGTCGAACGACGCTGCGTCGACGTCGCCGCCCTACAACTTCACGGGCTATCACAAGTGGTACGACCCGGACGGCTATCCCGCCGTCGCGCCGCCGTGGGGCACGCTGAACGCGATCGATCTCGACACGGGTCAGTACGCGTGGAAGATTCCGCTCGGCGAGTATCCGGAACTGGCGGCGAAAGGGCAGGCCGACACCGGGACCGAGAACTACGGCGGTCCGATTGTCACGGCCGGCGGTCTCGTCTTCATCGGCGCGACCAACTACGACAACAAGTTTCGCGCCTTCGACAAGGACACGGGCCGTTTGCTCTGGCAAACCACGATGGTGAACGCCGGCAACGCGACGCCTGCCACCTACGAAGCCGGCGGGCGGCAGTTCGTCGTCATTGCGGCTTTCGGCGGCAAGACGTCGCCTCGTCCGGGCAGCTCCAAGGGCGCGTTCGTCGCCTTTGCGCTGCCGCGTTCGACGACCGCCCGCTAGCGCGCCGCGTCGAATGCTTGCGTCGGACCACGGTCGCGGCGTACGGTTGGAAGTTCACCGCGGGCCGGTGGCGGGTGTGGCTCCGCGTTCAGCGCGTCGACGCGACGCGTCGCGCGGGCTGGTCGAACGATCCTACTGAGGAGGTTGGTATGCGCGTGAGTCACGTTGTCGGTTGTGCGGTGGCGCTGGCCCTGGCCGGAGCCACGCTCATCGGAGCGCCACGTCAGGGCGACATGGACAAAGCCGTTGCGGGCGGAGGCGTGCTCGTCCCGGGCTGGACGGGGGCGGTCGACGGACAGGGCTTGACGCTGAAGGACGCGAAGTTCGCGAAGGAGGGCGACGCGTTCCACGTCACGACCGGTCCGGCAACGACCTACTGGAATCCGGCGAACAAGGCCAGCGGCGACTACACCGTCAAGGCCACCTTCACCGAGCCGCACTACATGAACCTGAACCGCAGCCATCCGCATCCGTACGGCATCGTCGTCGCCGGCAACGACATGGATGGCGCAGGACGTACGTATCTCTACTGCGCGGCCTACGGCAACGGCAACTTCATCGTGCGCGGCTTCGGACCCCAGCCGTTCCAGATGAACGGCCCGCGCGGTGGCGCGAACGCCGCGGTGCACAAGGCCGCAGGCATGGACCAGCCGGTCACGCAGGACATCGCGTTTTCGGTCAAGGGCGACAACGCGTCATGTTCGATCAACGGCACCGTCGTCGCGACCTACAGCAAGGCGGATCTCGTGACGGCCGGCAAACTGAAGTCGCTCGACGGCATCTACGGCCTGCGCTTCGCGCACAACGTGGAAGTGCTCGTCAAGGATCTCGCGCTCACCAAGTAAGTTTCGTGTCGATCGACGCCGGCGTTCGCCTACGGGCGGACGCCGGCATTCGTGCGTTTGTGGAGCCCCGAGCCTTCAGGCTCGGGGGATGCCGTCCTTACGCTGGGTCCGTCCGCGACGCGACGAACGCTTCCACTAGATCCGCCCGCCGCCCGCCGCGCCGCACTTCCTCTCGTAATTCACGAATCGCTTCATCTGCTGTCAGTGCGCCGCGGTACGGCCGTGCCGTCGTCATCGCGTCGTAGACGTCGACGACGCCGATGATCTGCGCGAGCAGGGGAATCGCATCGCCGGCAAGACCGTCGGGATAGCCGCTGCCGTCGAGCCGTTCGTGGTGATGGCGGACGATGTGCCGCACGCGATGGAGGGCGCGCAGATCGCCGCAGAGTCGATCGCCGATGACTGGATGTTCGCGGACGCGCGCGAACTCGGCGTCGGTGAGCGGGCCTGGCTTGAGCAGGATCGCGTCGGGCAGCGCGATCTTGCCGATGTCATGGAAGTAGCCGCCGCGCCCGAGGGCAGCCAGATCGTCTTCGCCGAGATTCAGCGCGAGGCCCATGGCCGTGGCGTAGCGCGCGAGACGCTGGCAGTGGCCGTCCGTATACGAGTCGCGCGCTTCGACCATCAGCGCGAGGCTGCGCAGGACGGCTTCGGCCGAGTCGAGGTCATCGGTGAACCGCTTGAGCTGCATGAGCGAGCGGACGCGCGCCTTGAGCTCCGGCTGATCGATGGGCTTCGTGACGAGATCGTTCGCGCCGGCTTCGATCGCGCGAATGCGATCGGCCGACTCGGCCGCGCCGGTCATGAGCACGACAGGCACGAGCCGCGTCGCGGTCGTCGACTTCAGCGCGCGACAGAGATCGAAGCCATCGCAGCGCGGCATCCGAACGTCGGACAGGACGAGATCCGGCGGATCCTCCCGCATGACCTCGAGCGCCTCTTCGCCGTCGTGCGCGCGAAGCACGCGATAGCCCTGCGCCGACAGGATGTCGTCGAGCAGGATTAGGTTGGACTCGAGGTCGTCCACCACCAGGATCGAACCCGCCGTCTGGGAAACCATGGCGGCGCATGTTACCCCAGCGCGCGAAGGCGCGAAGATCGCGAAGGGTAGAGACACAGACTTAAGAAAGTTGATTCCGCGAGCCCCCGAGCGTAGCGAGGGCGGCGAGCGCCGTGGCGTTGGGGGTGAGGCCCCAACGCACTGCAAAGAAGATGACGTCGACGCTCCGCGTAAGCACTTACGCGGAGCGTCCGTCGCCTGCGCGCGTGCCGGTGCGCCGACAGTCACCGATGTGCGCTCGCGTGAAGGGACGTGCACTGCGCGACGCGCTCGTGCCGGGCATGGGCATTGCTTCAGGCAGACGACGTGATCGTGCGTGCGTTCGCACTGGCGCTCGTCGCCGTCGTGACCTTGGCGGCTGCACCGGCACCAATCGATCTGACGGGACAGGCATGGGCCGGCGCCAAGCCGGTGGCGGATGCCGTCGTCTGGGTCGACGTCCCAGGTGCGCCGCGGTCCGCGCATCCGGCGCCGGCCGTGCTCGAACAGCGCGACGAACAGTTCACTCCGCGCGTCCTCGCCATCCAGGTCGGCACGCGCGTCGAGTTCCCGAACGACGACCGCGTGTTCCACAACGTCTTTTCATTTCATGACGGCAAGCGGTTCGACCTCGGTCTGTATCCAGTCGGCACGGTCAAGTACGTGCCGTTCGATCAGCCGGGCCTCAGCCGGATCTTCTGCAACATCCATCCGCAGATGGCCGCCTATGTCATGGCCGTCGACACGCCGTTCTTTGCCGTGACCGATGCCGGCGGTCAATTCGTGATTCACGATTTGCCGTCGGGATCGCATCCGTTCCACGCCTGGCGGCCTGGTGGCACGACGATCGACGGCACGACCACGGACGGCGCAAGCGAGCTCGAGGTCCGCTGGCCGTGAAATCCGCCACTTTCGGCTTGTGCGCGGCCGTCGCGCTGACGGCTGGCGTCCACGCGCAGTCGCTCGTCGCCGAAGCCGATCTCACGGCCGGGCGATCGACCGACGGGGCATCGGCCGGCGGCGTGCAGGCGCGCGTGCTCGGTCCCATCGGTCACGGCTGGCGCATGACGCTCGAAGGCACGTGGGCGGGCACGACCAACGACGACTCGGATGCCTTTGGCGCAGCGTTTCCGTACGACGGCCGATTCCAGCCGATGGAAACCTACGTCGAAACCAACGTTCGTGCGCGCGGGCCGCTGCTCGCGGTCAAAGCCGGACGCTATCGCGTGCCGTTCGGTATCTCGAGCCGCGCGGACCACGGCTATTCGGGATTCGTGCGCGCGCCACTCATTCGCTACGGCGGCAACTTCGCGCTGTCGAACACCGCGCTCGAAGCGGGCGGCGACGTTCTGCTGGGCCGGCCGTCGCTCTCGGTCGAGACGAGCGTCGGCACGCCGGTCGATGCGGGTGACGCCACGCGGCCGCACACCGTCGATCTCGTCGTTCGCACGCAAGCCTTCTACCGTTCGGTCATCATCGGCGTGAGCTACCTCGATACGCGGCCGAACCCCATCGGTCCCTTCGTCGACGGCCGGACGCGTTTCGGTGGCGTGGACGCGCGCTGGATGCGCGGCGGCATCGAGCTGCGTGGCGAGTGGATCGCCGGGCGGCCGTTCGACGGCGTCACGACGACCGGCGGTTATCTCGACGTCATCGCGCATCGCATGTGGATGGGACCGGTCACCGTCGTCGGGCGCGTCGAGCGGCTCGACTATGACGCGGGCCCGTTCTCGATGCACCCGAGACGCTACACCGCGGGCGCGCGCATTCGTGTCGCGCAGCAGCTCGCGATCCAGGTGAACGTCCTCCACCAACCCTCCGGCCTCGCCGACGGACGAACCGTCGCGCTCGACGCCGGTCTCACCGAGACCATTCGCTTCTGACGCCTGTGGCCGTGCCTCTCGACACCCCATCGGGGATTCCGTGGTACGCGCGCCTCGAGGCTCGCGTGCTGCTCGCCGTCACGCTCGTTGCCGGCGTGTCGCTCGCGATCGTCCTGCTCGTGACAGGTCAGATCGTGACGCGCTCGTCGCTCGACGTCTCGTCGCGTGATTTGCTCGCCGCGCGTGGCGCCTTCGATCGGCTCGTCGAGTCGCGCAAGCAGTCTGCGGCCAAAGCCACGCGGCTCATCGTCGAACTGCCGATCTTCCGCGCGTCGCTCACCGACTCGGCGGTCGCGGCCGACCACGTGACGATCGAGGCCATGGCGCGCGACTACTGCGCGAAGCTCGGCGCCGAGTTGTGTCTCGTCGCGAACTCGCGCGGCGCCTGGATCGGACGCACCGGCTTTACCGCGAATGCCGTCGTGCCACCATCGATTCAGGCGCTGGCCACCGCGGCGCAATCGGGCACGTCGGCGAGCGCGCTCGTGACGATGGACGACGCGCTGTATCTGGCGGTGTCGGAGCCGGCGCGATTCACGACGGAAGTTCTGGGCACGTTCACGGCCGGCTATCGGCTCGACGACCGCGCGGCTGCCGAGCTTGCGAGCGTCACGAACAGCGAGGTGACGTTCGTCTGCCGCGGTCTCTGCGGCAGCAGCTTGCCAGCGGCGCAACGCGCCGCACTCGCGGCCGATCTCGCGCACGCGCCGTCAACTGTCGGCTTGACCGATGCGGCGCCGGCCTTGCGCACGCTCGGCGGCGTCTCCTACGTCGGCGGCCGCTATCGGCTCGAAACGGCAGGAGGTGAGCCCGTATCGCTCGTGCTCCTGCGCGACTGGGCGCCGACGGCGGCCACGCTTCGACAGATCGATCTCGCCATGCTCGGGACCGCGGCCGTCGTCCTCGTCATCGGGCTCGCTGGCGCGTTCGTGTTCAGTCGGCGATTGACGCAGCCGTTGCGCGATCTGTCACACGTCGCCGGCGCCATCACGGCCGGACGCGACGCCGGGCACGTGACGCCCACCGGTCCGGTCGAAACGCGCCGCATGGCCGCGGCCTTCAATCGCATGACGACGACGCTGCAGGCGCTGCGTCAGCGGGAAGAGCAGTTGCGGCAGGCGCAGAAGATGGAAGCGATCGGTCGCCTCGCGGGCGGCGTCGCGCACGACTTCAACAATCTACTCACCGCGATTCTCGGCTATGCCGACTTGCTCGTCGATGGCATGCCGGACGGCGATCCGAAGCGGCGACCGCTCGTCGAGATTCAGAAGGCCGGCCGCACGGCGGCGTCGCTCACGCGTGATCTCCTCGCGTTCAGCCGCAAGCAGGTGCTGCAGCCGATTGTCGTGAGTCTCAACGCCGTCATCGAGCAGACCGACGGCTTGTTGCGGCGGCTCGTGGGCGAGGACGTCGAGATCGTATTGGATCTGGATCCGGATCTCCCGCGCATCCTCGCCGATCCGGCGCAGATCAGTCAGGTGCTGTTGAACCTTGCCGTGAACGCGCGTGATGCGATGCCGGGCGGCGGGCGACTCGCCATCCGCACGCGCGCACCTCGCCTGGAGGCGATGCCTGCGTCAAGTCAGCCGTCCATGATCGAGCTCGAGATCGCGGATACGGGCTGCGGCATGACGGATGCCATCCGCGCGCGCATCTTCGAGCCATTTTTCACAACGAAGGGTGTGGGGCGCGGCACCGGACTCGGCTTGGCGACCGTCTACGGCATCATCGAGCAGAGCGGGGGACAGATCGAGGTCGAGAGCGCACCCGGCGCGGGCACGAGATTCGTCATCCGGCTGCCGGCGACCGACGCCGCGGCTCCGGCCGAACGGCCCGCAGTCGCGGATGACGTTCGGCCGGCCGCGACCGAGACCGTGCTGCTCGTCGAGGACAACGACGCCGTCCGTGCGATGGCCCGCGATGCGCTCGCCGGCGACGGCTATCGCGTGATCGAAGCCGCGAACGGCGAGCTGGCGATGCGCGCGGCCGCGCGCGATCTCGATCGCATCGCGCTCGTGCTCACCGACGTCGTCATGCCGGTCATGGGCGGACGAGAGCTCGTTGCCAAGCTGCGCGCGCTGCGGCCGGAATTGAAGGTGCTGTTCACGTCTGGCTACGCCAGCGATCCAGACACCGTCCGCCACGCCCGCGCCTTCGGCGCCGGCTTCATCCAGAAGCCGTTCGTGCCCTCGAGCCTCCGACGGGCAGTGCGGCAGGCGATCGACAAGTTAGAAGTGTGAAGACGGAAGCTATGCTGTTCCGCTTGCGCGGTGTTGTGGCTCTGTCAGAACCCAGTTACGATAGGGGCATGACGGGCATCACGATCAAGCTGAGCGAGGCGTCGCTGAAACGCCTGCGACAGAAGGCGCGGGCGACGGGCACGAGCGTCGCAGCGCTCGTGCGGCAGAGCGTCGACACGGCGGCCGCTGGTCGTGACGACTCGTCCGTCTATGGGCTGAGCGCCGACCTGGCCGGCAGTGTCGCTGGCAAGGGAGAGGCCGCTACCAACGCGCGCCGGCGGTTTCGTCGCGCGTGACCACGATCTGCGACACCGGACCGATCGTCGCGTACCTCAACTTGATGGCGCGCTATCCCCGCATGGGCCTCGCTGACGCGTCGGTGGTCGTGATGAGCGAGCAGTACGCCCGCTGTCAGGTGCTGACCGTCGATCGCCGCGACTTCAGCATCTATCGCAGGAACGATAGACAGGTCATCGATTTCGTCGCGCCCTGATCGCATGCCCCGCGCCAGCCGGACGCAACCCTTCAAAGAGATTGGTGCCGGCTACAATCCCGCCCGCGGCTTCGTCGCGCCCTCGATGACCAGAACGCGCACCGGCATCGTTCGCAGCTCCGCTCTCGCGCCGAGTTGCTGTTCCAGGGCGGCAAGATAGACAGGGACCAACGCCTGTCGTTTGCTCGACGGTGTTCCAGGCGCAACGATGGGCGAGACGCCGGGCGGATCCTCCAAATCGAAGTCAAACAGGCCGTCGATTGGCGGCACAATCTCCACGGGTCGACCGACTTGACCCTCGACGTAATAAGCAAGGCTGTCGAGTGGCGCGCTGCGAAAGTAGTAGGTCCGACGCGGCACCGCGTAGTACGCCGGCCCACATAGCGGATATCCGTGGGCGTCGCGCGGGACCTCGAGCGGGCTGCGGACATCGAGCAGGAAGGGCTGGCAGTCGACTTTCGTCGTTGGTCGACGGAGTCTCCGGCTCGCGGACGGGCCGTCGAACGCCACCACGATCGTCGGCGTCTGCTTCGTGACGAAGCGGGCGTTCACGCCGAACCGCTGCCTGAGCATGCTCTTCAGCATGTCCCGCACCTCGTGATACGGCACGGGAGATCGGGCGGCTTTTGCCTCGACGTGCCAGTGGTCCTGGTCCATCCAGGCAGGACCGCCGAGGACCCTCGCCCACGAGATCCGGTACGCGAGCGCGATCAGGTTTCGAAGGGTCGAGCCGGGAGCTCTGAACGTCGGATCGCCGGGGGCGCCTGGGCCGGTCGTACCGCTCGGTTGAATCCACACCGTCGCAAACGAAGCCTGCGCGGCGGCCGATGCGGCACGGGTGCGACGTGCCGATATCGTCAGTGGGCCGGCGACGAGCGCGGTGACGACCGCCGCGGCCGCCGCGATTCGAGTCACTGGCCAGCCGCCCCGAAGCACTCCGAACTCGATGCGCATTGTCAGCCCTCCATTCCACCCGCGATCTATTCGGCACGCAGGGTGACGACGGGATCGACCCGAGCCGCGCGGCGAGCGGGTCCCAGGCTCGCCGCGAGAGCGGTGATCGACACCGCCGCGAGCACCACGCCATATGTCAACGGATCGGTTGCCGCCACGCCAACGAGTTGGGATCGCACGGCGTGGGACGCCGCCAGGGCCAGGAGCACTCCACATCCGGCGCCCACGATGACGAGCCGCAAGGAAGAGCCGAGCACCAGGCCTCGAATCGCGCGTGCATCAGCGCCGAGGGCCATCCGAATGCCGATTTCCCGCAGGCGGGCCGTGACCAGAAATGCCACCACGCCGTAGAGGCCGACCATGGCGACCAGAAACGACAGGCCGCCGAACGCACTGACGAGACGCGTCGCGAACAGCGCATCACCCGCCCAGGCCGCGTACGCATCGTCGACCAGTTCACCGGACACGGGAAGCGGACGAACCATGGCGCGGACGGCCGCTACGACGCCGGTCAGCCGGGCGGGTGAGTCCAGACGGATGGTGAAGTTGACAGCGCCGCGCGTGCCGGCGCCCGCTCCCGCCGCACCCGGCGGCGACGCAAGCTGGTACACCAGGAAGTCGTGGTTGCTGGCGCTTTGCCAGCCATCGGTCTTGGCCCGAACATGCCCGACGACGCCGATGATCCGGTTCGTGGGACCGGCGCCATGCCGAAACGTATGCCCGACGGCGCCCCCTGGCCAGAACTGCCGTGCAAAGGACTCGCTGATGATCACCGAGGTCGAGGGATCGGTGGCGCCGAATTCGCGCCCGGCCAGGAGCGGGATGCCGATGGCGGAGAAATAGTTGGCGGGCACCTGTTTTCTCGCCACCCTGAGTTCGGACCCGTCAAGCGCACGCCCGTCCACTTCGAACGTCCGGCTCCTTGCCGTCCGGTTCCCTTCCGCCGGTGAGCTCGCGGCGACGAGGGTCAGCACACCGGGCAACGCACCGATACGGTCCGGAAGCTCGCGACTGAGCGCCTCACCACGCGACTGCATCTCCGGCGGCAGCGTGATATCCAGTGACGCCAGATTCCGACTGTCGAACCCCTTGTCTTCGGCGAGTCGCGCCAGGTAGGTGCGCACGTACAGCACGCTGCCCACGAGCAGGCACACCGCCAGCGCCACTTGCGCCACCGTCAGGATGCGCCGCAGCCACGCGCCGGCCGGCGACGACGATTGGGATCGGCCTTCACGACCAAGGAGCCCGACGACGCTCGCTCGCGAGGCGTGGAGGAGGATCGGCAGGCTCGTGAGGAACCACACCACGCCCGTCATGGCGGCCAGCAAGGTCAGGGTACGGTTGTCGACCGACACCGCGCTCAGCAGATCGAAACCGAGTGAGGTCGGAAGGATCGCGGCAATCACTCGCGTGCCGAGCCAGGTGAGCCCGGCCGCGAGCGCGGCGGCTATGATGGCCTGCACGGCGGCTTCGAGGCCCGCCACGAGGAGCAGCGCCGTCCTCGGCGCGCCTAACGCGAGTTGCACGGCCTGCACACGCGCGCGGCGAAGCGCGAAGGCGAGCTCCAGGCTGGCCGCATTCGCGCACGCGGTCAGCAGCAGACAGGCGGCGGCGCCCAGGAGGACGAGCGAGATCTGACGTCCGGCTTCCGTGGCGCGCGACATGACGAGCGGAGCGATGGTCGCCTTGTACGGCGTACTGATGCCGGCCTCTTCAGCCACGGCGGCCCCGCGCGCGGCGATGGCACTTGCGGCGGCTCGCGGATCGAGTCCCGGCGCCAGGCGCGCAAAGGCCGGCAGGATGCCAGCGGGAGTGGTCTTCGGGTCGAGGGTTTGCCAGATCTCGACCGCGGCGCTCGGAAAGCGGAAGGCCTTCGGCATGACGCCCACGATTCGCAGCGGCGTGCCCGTCGTGTCGAGCGGCTGGCCCACGGCGGCGGCCGGATCGCCGAACCGCGCCCGGGCCAGCTCCTCGGAGACGAGCACCGCGTGCTCGCCCGTGGCGTTCCTATCCGACGGATCCAGCGGCCGACCCCAACGAGGCGCGACGCCCAGCACGCGCAGCGTCCCGCTCGTCAGGTCCGCAATCAACATCGGCTCCGCCGTGCCCGTCCCGGCGACCACGAACTCGGTGTGTACGCCGTAGCCGGCGACGCCGGCGATGAGATCCGTCTGATGCGCCCACGCCTCCATGAGCGTCGTCGACATCGCGCTCCAGGGGCTGGGTGGCAGCGCGCCGTTCTGAATCTGGATGAGGCGATCCGGATCCGGATACGGGACGCGGTGGAACACGACCGCGTCGGCCGTTGCGAAGACGATGGCATTGGCCGCCAGGGCGACGGCCACGACGCCAACGCCAAGCGCTCCAGACCACCCGCGCGCGCGAAGCCCGCGGTAGACCCAGCGCCACTGGCCGCCATCGGGCCAATGAGGCTTTTGGGGCCACGCCTGTGGCCGTAGCCAACGGATCAACCGGTCACGCAGGGCCATCGTTGCGATTCCCCTTTCCCGGATCGTTGTCGCGAGTGGCATCAATGTAAGCACATTCGAGCAGTGAGCGAGCAAAGAAAAAGGACACGGCCGCGGCGCTTGACGAGCCGTCTCGTTAGTCCTACAGTCCATTTCGCAATCAACATTCGGAGTCGGGAGACGTTCTCACCGGCGAGCACGTCTCCCGCGCGGGCCGTTGCGGAGCGCCCGCACGCGTTGCGGAGCGTTGCTCGGAGAGAGCGGAAAGGCAGGAGTCATGCGCATCCCTGACGTCATGACACGTGGTGTCGTCGCGGCCGCCGTCGGCGCGACCTTTGCGGCGTTCGGCCCAGTCGCCATGGCACCGCGTTCTGTGCTGCGAGCGTCAGCAGCAGACCCCGGACCGCCCGCCTTGGCCTGTATTCAACAAGCCCTCGGTGGAGAAGCTGCCTTCGCGCAAGTCAAGTCGCTGCACATCGTCTCGCATAGGAAACCTATGGCGACCACTGGCATGCGTACTTTGAAGGGCAGCCGGGAAATTTGGCTCGTCTTGCCCGATCGATACAAGCGTCACGACGTCGGGACCATCCCGGATGGGTCTGGGGCGACGTTGGCGAGCACGACGGGTTTCGATCGTGACACGATCTTGAATCGTCCGGGGCAACGTGACGCCGAGACCAATAGGCGTGTGGCGCGAGAGGAATTCGTGCTCGAGATGCTGATGCGTTTGCCGCGAGAACTCGCCGGCGTGACGTTCTCGTCACATCCCATCCAGGACGCGGGGCGGGCGCGGCTGGCGCTCGAGGCGATCGGTCCTGACAGTTTCCGAGCGACGATCGTGGCGGATTCCCAGACGTGTGTGCCGATGGCGGTCCTCTACAAGATTGGCGTGTCCGCGGCCCGTATGGACCTTTCGGCGTATCGGACGTTTGGCGGGATCCGATTTCCAACCGTACTCCGGATGCTGCGGAATCGTATGCCGGTCGAAGAGGAGAACGTGTCCGCGATTGAAGTGAACGCGCCCACGACGGAAAAGGCTTTCACGCCAATGCCGTAACGCCGATGCGTCTCACCCTGCGGTCCCATCGTTCCGGGCTGGTCGCCGGTGCCGTCGCGGTGATTGTCGTCGGCGTGGGGCTGGCCGCCGTCGTATTCGCTTTGGCGGACGCCTACGTGTGGCGCCCTCTTCCGTACGCCAATTCCGATCGACTGGTTTCCATTGCGTTCGACATGTCGCAAAGGACGCCGGGTGCGTGGAACGATGTCACGCAGGCGGATATCCCGTCGCTCTCGAGCTGGCAGGCGCGGACGGATCTCTTCGAAGGTGTCGCGGCCTTTGATGATCGCGGGTGGACGCGGGTTCAACTCTCCGGAGGGATCCTTCCGATTCGGGCGATTGCCGCATCCGACAACCTCCTGCAAGTCCTGGGGCTCGGACCGCGCTGGGCGTCGTCAGATCCTGCTGACGCGTGGGTGTCGAATCGCACGGCCAGGACGCTGTCCGGGGGCCAGCTCGCGCCGGGACGGTCAGCACCGGTCGTTCCGGACGGAACGCTGCGCGTGCGGGCCATCCTTCCTGATTCGTTTCTTCTTCCGGAACCCAATCGAACGCAACCAGTCGACGCGCTCACGATCCTGCCGCCGGGCCCCGTGATGACGAAGGACGGAGCGTCGACGAGCTGGCCTGACATCGTGGCGCGCTTGCGCCCCGGCGTGACGCCCAATGTGGTCGAGGCCGCGCTCAGCGCGACGCTGCCCGCTCGTGAGCGTGTATCCGTCGTGCCGCTGGCGGCGGCGATGACGGCGCGTGTGCGAAGCCTCGCCTCGGGTGCCCTGTTGGCGAGCGCGCTCGTCCTTGTCGTGTGCTGGGCAAACGTGTTCGGCATGGCCCTCACACACGGGCTCTATCGACGCGCTGAAATCGCGACGCGCACGGCGCTCGGTGCGACGTCAGGACGCATCGCGGGCTTGTTCATGCGCGAAGGCCTGAGAGTGGCCGCGTTCGGCGGCGCGGGCGCTCTGGTCGTGGCATGGCTCGCGTTGGCCGCGGCTCGACTCGTGCTTCCTCCACAGTTCGCGACACTTGGTACGCCATCCGTGACGACGCGCGTTGTGTTCGCCGTGCTGGTCGCAGCCGGTGTGGGAGGCGCGTGTTGGTCGCTGGCGTTGCTGCTCGCGTGGCGATTCGCCGGCATGCGGCAGGCGCGCACCACGCCGCGCGGCGACGCCCGAGCCATTCGGATCGCGCGCTTCGCCCTCGTCATGGGCGAGGTGGCGATTGCCTGCACGCTCCTGGCGAACGCGGCATTGCTGGGCCGCTCGTATCTGAATCTGCTCGACATCGACCTCGGCATGGACGAGCGCGCGCAGACATTGACGGTCGCACTGGATGCCGATCTGCCCGCGGCACGTCGCGACCTGGAGGCCAGGCGTGTCTTGACCGCGCTGCAGAGAGTCCCAGGTGTCCAGGCCGCGGGCCTGAGTTACCGCGGCTTGCTCGACGGACGCAACAGTTGGGGAACGGCTGACATCGATGGCCGCGTGATCCTTTTCCCTGACTTCACCGTTGTCGCTGGCGACTATTTCGACGCCATGGGGTTGCAGTTCGTGGCCGGAGGCCCTCCACAAAGACACGATACGGTGACCGTCGTGATCAACGAGACGATGGCTCGTCAGTACTTTGGTCAACGCTCACCAATCGGCGACGTGATCGGCCTCCACGACGGCACTACCGCGGCAATCGCGGGGGTAGTGCGCGACGTACGATCCACGGCGCTCACGAGAACGCCCACGCCGGCGCTCTTCAGGGCGGAGCGTGACACGCCGTCCGAGACCCAGGTCCTGACCGTGACCTATGTCGTGCGGCCCGATCCGCGCGCCTCGCTGTCGCTCGGCACGTGGGAGCGCGTCGTGCATGGCGTCGATCCGATGGCGGTCGTTCTCGATTCAGGCACGATCGGCGATCGCATCGGCCGTTCCATCCGGGATCGGACCTTTCCGTCGCTCGTCGTCGGATTATTCGCACTCGCGTGCGTGACGGTGACGTCGCTCAGCGTTGCGGGTGTCGTGGCCTACGCCGTCGTAAGGCGGACGCGCGAGATTGCGATTCGCCGCGCCCTTGGCGCGACGGGAGCCAGCGTGACGAGGCTCGTCGTGCGCGAAGTCGTCACCGCCGGCGCTTGCGGCATCGCGGCCGGACTGCTCGTGTCGCTGTGGCTGTCGCAAGGACTGGTGAGCGTCTTGTACGGGATCAGCCCGACCGACCCACTGACGCTCCTCGTCGCCGCGGCGAATCTGCTCGCCATTGTCCTCGTCGCGGCCACGCGCCCCGCGTTGCGCGCCGTTCGGATTGAGCCAGCCGCGGCGCTGCGGGTTGAGTGAGGCACGCGTCCGAGCTATCCGACGCGGAGAGGTGTCCAAGATCGCCGTGCCCGTCGACTCCGGAAGGATGACGCGCCGAGCGGTCGCAATTGGGGCCCTGTGCGCTCTCGGCCTTTTGCTGACGGCGTGCCGGCAGGCCGCGCGGGTCATCGACAGTCCGGCCGGCCTGGTCTCGTGCGTACAAGCCACGCTCGCTGAACCGGGCGTGCTGGCGTCTGTCAACGCATTCAAGCTCTCGATCGACTCGGAGCCGGCGCCGGGCAATCGCACGGGTCGGCCCGATCACACCGCGCTCGTGCTCGATGCCTCCGGCTCGTTTCGAGAAAGCCGCACCATGCGTTACCCCGGGCAGGGACTCAAGACGTCGACCTCGCAGCTCGTCGACGGGCGAGCCACCGTGACGATGTCGGACGAGGCGGGCTCGCGGGAACTGGCGCTCGACTCCGAAGAGCAGACGATCGCGAGTCTGCGCAACGAGCTCGCCCGATGGATGTTCATCCTGTTCTGGCGCGAGACGCCGGCCGTCCCGCTGCAGATGGTGCTGGATGAAGACGCGGAATCGGACAACATCGGACTTGGTGTCACCGGGCCGGATGGCTTCAACCTGCACCTGACGGTGGACAAGACCACGTGCCGCCCTATCGACGCCACGTACAAGCGGCCGTTCGGCTTCGGTGACGGCATGATGCCGGACGGGGGAGCCGGGGTCATGACGCCGGACGGCCTGGTCGTGCAGCGGTACGATCTGAGCGACTACGTGACGAATGCAGGCGTCTCCGTGCCCGGAACAGTTCGCCTGTCCGTCGGCGGCGTTCCCATGTTCATCTGGCGCGTGAAGCTCGTGTCGTTGGGAACGTCGAAGGAGCCATTGGTGCCGTAGCATGCGTTTCAAGACTCTCGCGGTGGGCGGCGGCGGTTGAAGACTGAACAGACGCGCCGAAGGCGTCTCCTTCATTCGAAGTTCAAAGTTTGAAGTTCAAAGTTCGCCGAAGGCGATCGATGTCAAGCGTCACTCTTGGAATCAACTGTCTCAGGCACCGACCCGCATTGGCGCTAGCCGCTATCGTGACGCTCGCGGTCGGCATCGCGCTGTCGGCGGTGACGTTCGCGCTGGTCGATCCCTTCCTGTCACGGCCGCTGCCGTACGCCGCGCCCGATCGGCTGGCGCTCATCGAACTGCACATCCGGGACACGCATGGTCCTCGCGCGACCGATCCATTTCCGGACCTTCGCGAATGGCAGCGACGCACGGACCTCTTCGAGGGACTGGCCGCGTTCCACGAGCGGCCGCCGCTTCGCGTCGAGCGCGGCACCGACGCGCTCGAGCTGAACGCCGCGGAAGTCTCGTCGAATCTTCTTGCCGTGCTGGCGCGTGCGCCCGTGCAAGCCGATGCGCGCGCCGGCGTCACGCCCGGCGACGTGTGGCTGACGCCGCACGCGTGGCAGGGCCCGATGCGCGACGCCGCCGTGGGATCTCTCGTGCGCCATCCGGACGGCGCCTCGACCATCCGCGGATTGGTTCCCGGCCCCTTCCTGTTTCCCGAGCCGGACCGTGTCGAACCCCTCGACGCGCTCGTCGTGCGTCCACCTGGACCGGTGGCCCGCGTCGAACGACGTTCCGACTTTCTGACGTGGGAGGAGCTGACACTCGTGGCGCGACTGGCGCCGAGCGCGACGCCGTCCACCGTAGAAGCCGCCTTGGACGCCGCCGCGAATGGCCGGCTCGCCGTGCGCGTCACGCCGCTCGACGTCGCGATGAAGCGGGATCATCGCCCGCTGGCCCGCGGCGCCATGGCCGCCGGTGTGCTGGTCCTGCTCGTGTGCCTGGCGAACGCCGCTGGACTTGGTTTGACCCGCGGACTGTACCGAGGCCGACAACTCGGCGTGATGGAGTCGCTCGGTGCGTCGGCCGCGATGGTCGTCCGGCTCCTGCTGGCCGAAAGCGCGATCGTCGGCCTGTGCGCGACGGCCGCCGCGATGGGCGCGATGCCGCTCGTGATCCACGGGATTCGCGCGAGAGTTCCGGAATCCTTGCTGCCGTTCGGGCCGCCGGTCTTCGACATCCGAGGCGCGGCATTCGTGTTCGTCGCCGGGACGCTCGGCATCAGCGCCTGGTGGCTCGGCTCGTTGTTCGCGTGGCGACGGCGACAGCGTGATTCATTGCGCGAAGCGGCGAGCGGCGACGGCCGTCGCGCGCGCGTACTGCGATTCGCCGTGATCGGTGTGCAGTCGGCGTTGACGTTCGTGCTCCTTGGCGCCGGGCTCCTCTTCGCGCGCTCCTACCTGCGCATCGTCTTCCGGGACGCCGGCATGGATCGCGAGGTCTTCGCGCTCTCGGTATCGTACGAGCCGACACTCCAGGGCGCGGCGCTGGCCGAGGTCATCGACGACACGGTGCAGTCGCTGGCGCGCGTGCCCGGTGTGCAGGCGGCCGCGGCATCGGTGGGCCAGATGGCGGACGACTTCAACGTAATGCAGTTGATGGTCGTTGCCGGCCGCCCGTTCCCGATCGACGTGATCCGCGTCACCGACGACTACTTCGACGCGACGGGCATGTCATTCGTCCGTGGACACTCGTTCAATCCCGGAGACGATGGCGTCGTGGTGAACGATGTCCTGGCGCAACGTCTTCTACGGCCCAATCCCCAGTCAGGGGATACGGTGCGCGTCGGCGGTCACCCCGCACCGCTCGTCGGGATCGTGCACGACGCGCGGCGCCAAACCCTCGATCGGCCGGCGAAGCCCACGGCCTTTCTGCCACTCACGCGTGGCAACGGGTTGACGCCCAGCCGAGTCACCTACACGCTTCACACACGCACCGCCGGGCACGTCGCATTGGACCAATGGACCCGGCGCATCCGCGACGAGGCCGACAACGTCGCCGTGCTCGACGCCTCGACGCTTGGGCAGCGTCTGCTGCGAACCGTGCAGGACAAAGGCTTCGCGACACTCGTCGTAGTCCTGTTCGGCGCGGCGACGGTGCTGATGACGCTCGTCAGCCTCGCGGTCATCGTCGCCTACGTGGTCGCCAGTCGCACGAGCGAGATCGCGATTCGTGTCGCGGTGGGCGCCCAGCCTCGCTCGATGATCTGGCTCGTCATGCGCGACGTGGCCTGGGCGAGCGTGTCGGGCACCGTGGTCGGGCTCGTCGCCTCCGTGCTGTTCGGTCAAGTCGTGCGCGCGCTGCTGTTCGACGGTCCCAGCGATATCCGGGGCGCGCTGCTGTGTCTGGCGGCCGTCGTCTCGGCGATTTCGCTGGCGACCGCAGCCTTCGCCGCGCGGCGCGCCGGGCGCGTGTCTCCGCTGCTGGCGCTTCGCGCGCAGTAGGAATCTCCGTGAAGAACCTCTGGCAGGACATGCGCTTCGGCTTTCGGGCCGTCCGGGGGTCGCCGGGCGTGTCGTCGCTGACGGTCTGCGTGCTCGCGCTCGGCGTGGGGCTCAACACGGCCACGTTCAGCATCGTCAACGCCGTGCTATTTCGGCCGCCGCCCGTTCATGAGCCCGATCGGCTGGTGTACGAGTACCAGATCCTGCCTGGCGGCGGCCGGACCGCCATGACCGACTTCGGCGTGCTGGAGTTCCTCAGGCAGCACGGCGATGTCTTCGAGAGTGTGACGGCCCACTCGCCACACACCGACCTGATCAGGGCGGCGGACCGGAGTGTGACAGCGGCCGGCGAGATCGTCACCGCGAACTACTTCGACGTCCTAGGTGTGCGGATGGCCCGCGGCCGGAGGTTCGGGCCCGCTGAAGATGCGTTGAACACGGCCGAGCGGGCGATGGTCATCAGCGACGACCTGTGGACACGGCTGTTCGATCGCGATCCGGCTGCCATCGGCGCCCGGGTCCGCCTTGCGGGCCACACCTTCACGATCGTCGGAGTGACCGTTCCCACGTTCCGTGGGCTGTCGAGTCCCTGGGCCCCGACCGAGTGGTGGGCGACGGCGCCGCAATACTACGGCGCCGACTATCGGTATTTCGGTACGGGCGTGATCGGCCGGATCAGGCCCGGGATATCTCTCGAGCAGGCCCGCGCCGCGGTCGCAGCCCAACACGAGCTCCTGTGGATGGCGCGTAATGCCGCGGCGGTCGTGCCACTGCCGAAAGGCCGCGTGCCTTCGGTCATCCTGCTGCCGGTCGATACCGTGCGCGCGCCATTTCATCCAGACGACGAGGTCGTGCCCGCGCGGCTGTCGGCAGCGGTGGGCATGGTCGTCGCCATGGTGTTGCTCGTCGCCCTGGTGAACATCATTGGCGTGCTTCGCGCCAGGAACGTCGCACGCGCGTCCGAGATGGCCGTCCGGCGCGCGATCGGCGCGCGAGGCATCCAGCTGCTGCGGCAGTTGGCGTCCGAGAGCCTCGTCCTGTCGCTGGCCGGCGGCGCGGTCGGCGTCCTCATCGCCCGCGCGCTCGTCGGGGTGTACCGTCGCCTGACGCCGGCGCGCTATGTCGTGGACGTGCCGTTCGACTGGCGGGTCATGGGCTTCACGCTGGGCCTTGCTGTAGCGATCGGCGTCCTCATCGCCCTGGCGACCGGATGGCAGGCCCTTGGTGCGAACGTCAACGGCGTGTTGGGGCGCGGCGGTATGACGGTCGCACATCCAACGCGCCGGTTGCGCCACGCGGTCGTGATCCCCCAGGTGGCGGTCTCGCTTCTGTTGCTCCTCGTGGCTGGCGTACACGTGCGCGCGTTGGCGGGGATCGAACGTGCGCCGGTGGGCATCGCGCTGGATGACACGGCGATGTTCGACATCGGCTGGATCGACGATGGGTTCCCCGCGCTTCGCCGGAGCACGCCGGCGATGGCGGAAGAAGAGGCCGCGCGGAGCCGCGCCTTCCTCAGGTCGCTGCTCGATGGGTTGCACGGCGCGCTCGGCACGGCCGCCGGCACCGTTGCGCTCACCGACCGCTCGCCCATCGAAGATCGCGCGGAGCCGCCGTCGGCCTTCGTCAGCGAGGCGGCGGTCGGCGGGGAAGTGGACGCGTTCCCGCTCTCGGTCTCTCCCGGATACTTCGCCACGATCGGCACGCGCGTTCTCGCGGGACGCGAGTTCGACGCGCGTGATGTTCGTCAGTCGCCATTGGTCGCGGTCGTGAGCCAATCGGTGGCGGATCGACTCTGGCCCGGCCGGCCGGCGATTGGCCGGCGTCTGGCGCCGTTCAGCGTGTCGACCTCGCGATCGCAGCCCGCATGGCTGACTGTCATCGGCGTCGTCGCCGACGTGCATCCGATTCTGCGTCCATCGGCGGCCACGCCGATGGTGTACGTGTCGCTCACGCAGCAGTGGCGTCCCTCGGTGATGCACGTCATCACGCCGACGGCGGGGATGCCCGCGAGTCTGGTCGCCGCCGTGACACAAGCGGTCCGGACGACGGACGTCCGTGCCGACGTATTCCACGCGCGCCGCCTATCGCAGGTAGCCGGTGAGATGCTCTATCCGCGTCGCACCGCGGCGGCGATTCTGACGCTTTCGGGCCTGATCGGCCTGCTCCTCGCCGCGACGGGCTTGTACGCCGTCGTGTCGCAATCGATTGCGCAGCGCGTGCGCGAGCTGTCGATTCGGATTGCTGTCGGCGCCGACCGGTGGGCCGTGATTGCCCTCGTGCTTCGCGAAGGACTGCTCGTCGTGGCCGTGGGGATCGCGATTGGTGTGCCGTTGTCGCTCGTGGCCCTGAGGGTAACGGCGACGCTCGTCGGGACCATGCCCACCGCGGATCCCCTCACCTTCCTGTTTGGCATTGCCGTGGTCGCGGGCGCCACGTTGCTCGCCTGCTACGGCCCCGCACGCCGCGCCGCCTCGGTCGATCCGATCGAGACGTTACGCAGCGAGTAGGCGTCACGCCGTCGGTCGAGGCATCGGGCTCGGCGTTCAGATCAGCGATCAGGACGCCCTCCGTGCCTTCCGCTGCATGGCCTGATGCAGGTCCCAGTCGGCCTGCAGCCGCATCCACAGTTGCGGCGACGTCTTCAGAAACCGCGCGAGCCGCAGGGCCGTATCGGCCGTGATGCCACGCTTGCCGAGCACGATCTCGTTCAGCCGGTTCAACGATACGCCCACCTTCCGAGCGACCTCGACCTGCCCGACGCCTAATGGCTTCAGGTATTCCTCCAGGAGCACTTCACCGGGGTGGATTACCGGGCCGAGCCAGTGCTCGTCTCTAGTGACAGTCCTCGACGCAGACTTCATGGGCATCACCGCTCTCCCAGCGGAACGTGAGCCGGAACTGATCGTTCACTCGAATACTGTGGCGACCTGACCGATCACCCTTCAGGACTTCCAGGCGGTTGCCAGCAGGAATGAGCAGGTCATCCAGCCGGCCGGCGGCGTCCAGGAGCTTCAGCTTCCGTTGAACGACGCGCCACAGATCGCGTGGAATCCGTCGGGCCGCACGTGCGCTTCGGCAGTGCCGAGAGCCTTTGCGGCGACGTGGCCCAGAGCGCCAAACGTGCGGGCCGTGTGATGACTGACACCGCGCGGGCCCTTACGGTTCCTGAACGTTCACAATCTGATTCGCCGCGACGTTGGTGAGCGTCTGCGTCTTGCCGCTCGGCCAGCGGATGGTGATGCGCGAGGCCGAAGTGGCCGCGCCGAGACCGAGGTGCAGGCGGATGTCGTTGCTGCTGAGATAGCTCGCGACGTTCGTGACTTCAGCGGCCTGACGATGGCCGCCAGCTTCGACCGTGACGAGCGCGCCCTGGCCGAAGCGGTTGCTCGTCGTGCCGTGCAGGTGTGTCGGAATCCCGCCTCCGCACAAGTCGGGCGACAATCAACTACGGTCGTCGCTGGGACGAATCGCGCGGCGACGCGGCCAACAACGCAAGGAAGCCGGTACTCCATAAGAGTCCGCACGGCAGGCTGCGAATGGCGGCGAGAGGCACGTTCATTTCCGCTGCGACGACTTCCGTAAACAAATAGTCGAACACGCTTCGGGTATCGCCAATGCCAGCCCACGTCGCCACATCAAAGGAACTGTTGCGGGCAAGGCGCTGAACTTCGTCAGGTGCATATCGGCGCTCGCCTGTCGGCGCGCGTGAGCGCTCATGGTACCGTGGAGAACGGCGATCGCACTGGGAGTCGGTCGCGATCTCTTGCAAGCCGAGACTGGCAACTCGGCATGCATCCCGATAGCGCTCAATCCACGCACGTGGCTCGAGTCGTGTAACCTGTAAGGTGCATGTCATGAGTGTCGCAATAACATCGCTATATTCGCCTGGGTTCAATGTCCAGATCGGGCCATCTGGCGTGACAAGGGCATTTGGGAACCCAACGATGGAATATCCCTTGTCGACCAGGACGTTTCGCGCAGTGTCGAGTAGTCGATCGGCATGGTCGCACCAGGCCATGAGACCCAGAGCCGTGACGAAATCGGCATCGCTGGCGCTACATGCGGTAGCGTCGCCATGCTGAAAACTGATTCGACGCCTGATCTCGATGGCCTCGCGTGCGACGCGCTGGCGACAAAAAGTGACCATCGCCTCAGAGCTGTCTATCCCGTGGGCCCGATGGCCGCGCCGAGCGAGCTCTATTAACAAGCGGCCATCGCCGCATCCCATGTCAACAATGAAACCATGCCGACCAGCGGCCAGGTGTTCGATCCACGCAATGGTCAAGTTCAGGCGCGCGTGAACGAAATGATCAGGGCGCGAAGTGTACGAGGACTTTAGCCAGTCGGCGGCATGGTCGTCGAACGCCGCCTTGGCGAACTCGTTTCGACGATCGGGTTCGTCCTGTGAGCCGTCTGCCCGTGCGAGAATGCCCATGGTGATGAGCGCTTGTGCCAGGTGCGAGTAGTGTGCGTCCCAAGCCGAGCCGACGGTTCGCGCGGCGGCACGCGGCGTGATCGCGTCCGTAAAAGCTGCCAGGAATCGAAAATCCTGCAACGACAAAAGCGCTGGCTGACGGCCGGGTCCGAACACGAGAACGCTCGCATTGGGAAGAAGACGAGCAGATACAGCGCCAGTGACGCGAAGGAGAACATCGTCCGACGTAGGCGGGAGCGTTGCATGATCCACGGTCGCCTCCCGTGTCGACACTCTTCACAGTGGTCGCGTAGGTGAGCCCTGCGATCGACGACGGCATTCGTGGTGCGCCTATGGTCGAAGGCTCGCTCAACAATCGCGGCTGGCAGGCATGAATCGCCTTCTACTCCGCCCGCAGGGCCACCGTCGGCGACAGGCGTCCAGCCCGCCGCGCGGGGATCGCGGCGGCAATGAGCGCGAAAAATATGAGACCGACTGTCGTGACAGAAAGCGTTGTTAAATTTCCAGCTGAAACGCCGTAGAGAAGAGCTTCCAGACCGTGGGAAAGCCACGCGGCAATGACGGTTCCAAGTACGGCTCCTGTAGCCGTCGCGGCAATGGCATCCCGCATCACGAGCCATATTACCTGGCCACCGCGCGCACCAATTGCGAGACGGATGCCGATTTCATGCGTCCGGCGTGCGACGACGTAGCCGACGATTCCGACCAGCCCGGCGGTCGTGATGACGGTGGTCGCAAAGGCGAATAGAGTCATCACGACGGTCGCAAACGACCGATCGCGGATGGATCGGCTCAGGCGTTCTTGAAGCGACGTGGAATTCAGAACAACTGCGCCCGGAGCGGATCGCTGGACGAGCAGATCCCAGTCCGGCGGCGTGAAGGTGGAAGCATCATTGGGCAAGAGACTGTATGTGACGGGCGCGTCTGCAGTTGCCGTTTCGAGCGCTGCAAACAGCGCGGGCGTAGCTTCCCGCGTCAGTCCGCGATCGCGAGCGCCACGCACGACGCCGCTCACTATTGCGGAATGGCTCCCGACTATCAGCGTACGCCCGACCGCTTTCCCGTCAGGGAATGCCCGCCGCGCCAATTGTTCGTTCAGCACGACCGCCTGTCCGCTCTCCTCGGCCGTAGGGGCGCGACCGATGATGAATTGCATGCCGGTCGCCTGGAAGAAGCCGCTGGTCACGTTTGTGCGCTCGACGAACAGGGGCCGTCCCCCGACCACAATAATGCCATTCCCGCTGAATCGGTCGGAGTCGCCTCCGGTGCTCGCGGCGGCCGCAACGATGCCTGGCATCTGCCGAAACGTCGTCAACGTCCGATGAATCGCGTCCAGCACGCGCGTGGGCGAGTCCTCTGGGGGATACGAGACCGTGAGGGCTAGCGACGCCCCATCGAATCCTGTGTCGAGTCTGGCCAGATTCCAATACGATCTGCCGAGAAGGCCAGCGCCACCCAGCAGCACGGCGGCGGCGGTGATTTGTCCGCTGATCAGTGCGAACCGCGCCAGTCCGAGCGAACGGCTTTCGCGGCCGATACGTCGGGGATCTCGTCCCCTAGACCAAGCCATTAGCGATGCGGCAGCCCACGATGCAATCGTGAAAAGGCCCGCGACTGCTGCAAACAGTACGACACGCCTGGTGTACGTCGGAACGCCAAGCGTTGCGAATTTCATTGGCAAGACGGCGTCGACGGCGCGCAACGCACCGACTCCGAGGCCGAGACCTACGGTCGTGCCCACACCGCCCACGATCACCGCCTCCGATATCAGCAACTCCGCCACTCGCCGTCGCGTGGCTCCGAGCGTCTCGAACATACCGAGCTCGACCGTGCGATGGAGACCACGCGTCAGGCCGATACCGGCAGCATTAGCGCAACAGACTAGAAGAACGAGCGCTCCGGCCAGCAACGCGCCGAACGCCAGCGACTGCAGCCGCTCCTTGAGGAGAGTCGTCACTGCCGTCACCGACAACGTGAACCCAGCCCGCGCAAGCGGTACGCTCAGGGCCGCCTGGACCGCCTGCGGCGTGACGCCTGGCCGCAGCCTGGCCACGAGGTGCAGAGCGCTGACGTGCATCGCACCGCCGTCATTACTGATGGTTGCAATTCGTTCCGGACTGAATGTGAAGAGACCATCGACCGACGTTGTTCGGTCCGCCTGGGGCAGTACAAATGTCTCAGGCAAAGTGCCTATGACCGACATGGCTCCAGAAGGCAGCAGAGGAACGACCTGGTAGCCCCGTCGGACGTCAAGGCCCACACGCGCCGCGGCGGGAGCCGCGAGCCACACGGCACCGCTTGTGAAATCCGCCGCGGATGGGGCGACCACACCGAGCGTGGCAAGGAAGTTATGGCTTACCGGAACCGCTCGGAGCGGGACGACGCGAGGACCGACGCGGATGCGGAGCAGCGTATCATCGCCGTAAGCGGCAAGCGCGACAAACAGGTCCCCACGTTCTTGCCAGTCGGCAAACGTCGGAAGATCTGCGTTCCGCGTAGCAAGCAGCTTCGCCATGTTCGGATGGAGATCAATCGTGACGACACGGCGCGCGTCGGCGTAAGGCAATGGCCGCGTGAGGTACGGATCCCCCATGGCGAAAACGGTGGTCGCCAGCGCGATCCCAATAGCAATCACGATTGCGGCGGACGCAGGAGCGGCCGGGCGACGCATGAGCGAACGAAGGGCCAGGCTTGCCTCAAGAAGCATTGCCACCTCTCGGTGAACATTTCGGAACGTTGTCCGTCGGACTAGTGGGGCAATTGAAACTCGTTAGTGTTCAATGCTGGATTCACCTTGATGTCCGTCACGCGTTCTTCGCTGACTGGTCGTGATTCGATGGATCGCCTCAGGACCGTAGGAAACATCACCCCGCTAAACGACCGGTATTCAATGAGATCAATATGCTCAAGCCGAGTATCACTTAGAACCGTGACGTTGCTCTGTTGTTCTGCACGGCGGTCGCTCAACGTCGCCGGCCGCTCATACTCGAAGGCGACGGGATGGCATGTCAATGCATCCACAAGGAGCCTTGCATTGAAGCCATCTGGGCCCGCCGCACGGATAGACACTCGATTGTTCGGCGTTCGTCGGCCCGCGGGCGTATTGGGCGGATCCCCGACCGACCACTGGACCGGAAAGGCTGGCGAGTCGCGCAACAGCCACAGGACGAGCGCACGCGCGAACTCCTGCCGTCCGCGCTCAATCACGTCGGTCGCGGCAGTCCGGGACAGCGGTTGGCCGTCCATCTCGTCTACCCACCCCGCCTTCATTCCGTCCAGCACGTGGATACTCATAAAGGTCGTCGAGCTCACCGACAAAACGGACGTCCGTTCGTCGCGATAGCGATCAGGCAAACCGATTACGATCGTTTCGCCTCCCGGCATCTCAGTGGCAGCGTCCGCGGCCGGAACGCGCGCCGCCGTGATTCGCAATGACTTCACACGATCGCCGGACTCGCCACCGATCGTGCGTTGTGCGCAGGCCAGTTCTTCAGATGGATCATTCTGAGTTGTCGTGGCGGGAGTTTCGCATGCAGTCGTCACTGCTATTGCCATCAATAAGAGCCCGCCTGTAGTGATGGGGCCTGCAGTCCGTCGCACCAATGGATGGTGCCGGCGGCGTATGAAGTTAAGCGTCAGTGAAGCCATTGCCATTTATTATGTGTCAAAGCCAGCATGGCTGGACGCCAGGCGGTCACTGTCTGTCCACAGATAGACAAAAGCAGTGACCGCGTGAGCGCCCATCGACAAGCTGCGTCCCGTTATCCAATCAGCTTCCACACTCGACGCCAGAGCCGCAGTCCCAGCATCCTCCTGAGCACCCATAACCAACCATGTCACAGCCTGAGCCGCTGCAAGCGAGGCAATTGACGTAGATGATCTGGCAATCGTAGCAGTGGTCAACGCAGGTAAGCGCGTCCACAGGACGCACGGCGGCATGTGCGAGTGGAAGCGTCGCTATTAGCGCGGCAAATGACGAGTTGCGAATCAGACGAGACGTCACGTTCATGGTATCTCCTTTCGCACAGTTATGTCAGAGTCAACATTACGAGGCATACTCATGGCCTATGTGTGCTGTCGTTGTAGCGTCGACAGGAGGCCGTCAATTACGCTGAAAAAGTCGGCTGTTGATTTGGCGCCAACAATTACAGTTGATGAAAGCATGGTCGTTGAATCAGTGGTCGTTCCAAATATAAACGACGGTGTGGCTCGAAGCCCGATCGTTGCGGCTAGCTGACTGTCCTGTGTAACGCGAGTGGCCGTCGAGCTCTTCGCCATGCACCGACGAAATGCTGGGACGTCGAGGCCGATCGTGGCTGCAGTGCTGTCGAGATCGTCTAGAGACGACGGCTGCGCGAAGAGAATGTCGTGCATGGCCCAGAAGCGACCTTGCTCAAAGGCGCATTGCGCCCCCTCGGCGGCGTGTTCGGCGTGGCTATGAATGGGAAGCGGCAGGTTTCGAAACACGACTCGCAGCAGGCCCGGAGTGACGTACTTGGTACGGATGGCAGGCATTGTGTCCGTCGCAAAGTGCGCACAGAACGGACATTGAAAATCGGAGAAGACGAGCATTACAGCACGCGCGCTCATCGAGCCAGTAGTGGGTAGGCCTTCGAGCGGTAGCGGTGCGCTAGGAACCGCCGGCGCGGACGTCTGGGAACTCGGTGCCTTGGCTGGGGCAACGCTGCGCCACACGAGGAGGAGCGAGGCCACTATCATCACAAGGCCGGCAGAAACATCAAGCACGTCGCGCCAGCCGGGGTGGAATGCAAATCGTCTAGAAGCGGGCATGATTAGAACCTCATTACCGTTGAGGGCGCGACGTAGGCAAGAGCGCAGTCACGAATGTGCGTCCAGTGCATGAGTAGGCGGCCCCAAGCTCGAAGGAGCTGCCGAAATTCACCGTGTGAGCCATGCGTGGAGTGATCGAACGGCCAGAAGTCATGCCGTGCCGCGCTTTCGAGAAAAACCTCTCGGTAGTCGTCAATCTTCCGAGTGTACAGGTCATTGTTGCTGGTCCCGCCTGTTACGCAACGATCTGATGAAGCGGCAATCTCCGGACATCGAAATCGTAGCCCGGCCTCAGCGACAAGCATAGCGAGATCCTGCGCATCGAGATCGCTCCATGCGATGAATGTGCGGCCAACGGTCGGCAGAAACCCGGCAGAAAGGTCGAAGATGGGAGGGGTCGCGCCCCGCAGCATGGACGTGAGGGACATCAGGGCGTCCGATGGCCTGAGGTGGCGCGCTGAAGGTATGACTTCGTCTGCGCTGTAGTGCGAAGAGCGTCGTGAGTCGTGGATAACACCAAAAGGTAAATGCGCAGAGAGAGACCGATCGTCGGTAGTGCGGAGCGTCAGCCCGAAGACGCCGTCCTCGTTGCGGCCGACGGGAAGAAAAGGCGGCAGAGTGTCCACGTTCAACAAACCCATGCAGTATCCGACGCACGCGGCGTCGTGCGTAATAGAGAGCCGCGTCGGAATCCAGTGGACCTCACGGGTGGTAGTCGCTAGCGCCAACGAGCGCACGTCAAAAAGCAGTTGCTGCCGGATGCGCCCGCGCGACAGTAGAAGTCGCGTGGCGCAGTACCTCGCCGAATCTCCGGCCAGCCCAGCGAACGTTAATCGAATTGTCAGGTCGCCGGGATTCTGTACGGCCGCGATCATGTGCTGACAGGCCGTCTCAAGGGCAGGCGCGCCTTGCGTCAGGATGTCCGCGAGGCGTCGACCGAGTAGAGATCCATGTGTCGCGAGCAGATCCACATCAGTGCAATGGGCGCCCTGTAGCGCCTCCTGCCTCGTCTCGAAGAACCGCCACTCTCGCGGGTCCTCGTGGCCCACGAGCGCGACCTCGTCCTTGGCGTCTTCGAGTGCCCAGGGTTGGAGGAGTACGTCGTCGTCCACCATGAGCACCCGCTCGCCGACCGTGGACAGTAGTGCAAGATTCCGGTTGGCGCCGATCTCTCCGGGCGTCAGTGCGAAGTCCAGAACGTCCGCGGGGGATGTGCTCGTCTGCGAACGCCCGGCGGAGGCGAGCAGCCTCGGTCTGGCCGATGTACTCGACCCGACCGAGCGACTCGGTGGCTGCTTGGCAGACGACCTGTCGCGTGGCATCGGCCTCCTGCCGAGAGCCGTCCACCACGAGTAGTCGTGGCGCGTGGTCCCAGCGGCGGCAGTGCCGAACGATCGCGTCTAGACAGCGGGCCAGCATCTTGGGCCGATCGGCTGTAACAATTGCGACCGTGTCGATCTCGCCGGGTTCAGCGCTGGCTTGGCCGTCTGGTGGCCGCCACGTCCAGCTTCTCAGCAATTCGAGCTCCAGCAGCCGTTCAACGACCTTGACGATCACTGCCGGGTTCGCACTCACGCCCGCATGCAGCATCGCGGCCGCGTGTGCCTCGAGTGGCCGCACGCCTTGGCAACAGCCAAGCGCGCGCGCCGCGAGCGTATCGACATGCCGGACGGATCCGTTATGGCGATCGAGGATGAGGCACTCGTTACCTCCTACAGGGAAGACCGAGGCGGGCACGGCGTAGAAGCCTTCAGGCGACGCCATAGATCTCGCTTTCGGTCCACGGGGATGCGTAGCCCATGAGCCCCGCTACATCTGCGGCAATCGCCCAGAGGCGGTCGACTTCGGCTGTCGGCCAGTGGGTCCATTTGCCGATACTCGCTTGATGGATCGCGTGCGAGTCCCTGATTTTGGCGTCTTCGTAGCCGGGCGGATGCCGTCGCGTGAAGGCCCCATCGATGAGATCGGCAATGACTTCGTGCGATCGCGCTTCGCCGAGGAACCCGAGCACCTCTTCGAGCGTCCGCGCTGGCTCCATCACGAGCGCCTCATAACGCACGAACTGGGTGCGCGCCGGCGTGTGCGCTCCGAACCAGGCGAGCGTGTCGGCGGTATCGACCCAGTGGCGGACCCACGCCGCCCGATCGAGCCCGTGCCGTTCGACGCTTGCCGCGATGTCTGGATCCTCGGGCTCGTCCAGGTTGAATGCGGGCACGTTCGCCAGCGAATCCGCCGTGTCGAGCGGGTGGCGAATCATGAGAAGGAACAGTACCTCGTGGCTGAACAACGCGTCGAGGAACGGCAATAGCCGCACGTAATTCGGCGTCTTGTCAATCCAGCGCCGCTTACCGTGCCGGGCAGCGTATTCCTGGAAGAAGGCTTCGATCATCCGCCGCAGATCGGCAAGAAGGCGATCGGGGCCGATGCCGAGGGACAGAAGGCCACGCATCGCCTGTGGATAAGTCAGCACGTCGCCGAACGCAGCCAGAAACTTCGATTCCGGAGGACAGGCTAGGGCCGGATGCGCGTCGAGCAAGTACCGCAACAGTGTCGTCCCCGACCGATGGCAGCCGACGATGAACGCGGGCCACGTGGAATGGTCGGCTACAGTCGCGGCAGGTGAGCTGTCGTCGTGAGCGGCACGATTCACGGATTCCATTAGCGTCATCGGCGTCCCTCGTCAGGCACCACCAGGACGGCTGTTCGAACGTGACCGTCGCGCGGGCAGGACATTCGCAATGCCTGAAGCGCCATGTGACCTGCAACGTTGGTGTTGGTTCGAGCTTCTGCCATATATACGAACGGAAGTGCGAAGTGCGACATGCGGCTCTGGTCGTGAGCGACCGGCCCGAGCGCGAAGATGTCGCTTCGGCACCGTCATTCGGCGCTTCGTCACAACGGCTGTTGATCCGACAGTGACCCGCCTTGTCGGGTCAGGAATCGGCGAAGGCGTAGTCGAAGCCGATCCGTGGTGCGTTTCACGAGCCGTCGCTGTTCATGTACCGAGCGACCGCCGCCGCCGAGCAGGTCCGCCAGAACTTCCGCCCGGTGCTCGCCGGCGAAGCGCGCTTCGAGGAAACGATGCTCTGCTGGCGTCAGGTGGAGATCGCCGCTTTCAAGAATGTCCGTCCATGCCACGTCGTCGAAAACCGGCGCGCTGGCTGTTGTCCCGTTCAGATGATGCCCGTTGAGGCCGTAGGCGGGAGGTTCCTCGATGGTAGATGCATGATCGAACAATTCCTGGTAGAGCTCGGCCTCGTGTTTCCGACGACGCTTGACGCTGCGGATCAGGTCACGGAGGCGGTTGATGGCGATCGTTACGACGAAGCCGACCAACGCGCCCCGCGCGGGATCGTACGGTGGCTGGTTCCGCAGGCACTTGAGAATGGCGTCTTCTGCCGCATCGGCAATCATGCCGTCGTCGAGACGAGGCGCACGGGCCTTGAGGATCGAGCGCAGTGCCCTGAGGAGGATCGCAGTGAATTCCTCCCGAGCGTTGTCGTCCCCCTGCCGAGCGGCCGTGTGCAATGCCGCGAGATAGCCGTCGAGTCCGTCCTTCCACGACGACATGCCACGCCTCCGCCATCTATGCGCGACTGGCCGGTCTGGACACAAACATGCACACAGACCGGCACACCAACGGTCTGGGGAGCGGGAGCGCCCGCCGTTCGGCCTCGAAGTTGCCGCACGCAACGGGGGAATCGCAGTATGCGGCGCGGCATGAGCGGCGTCAGTGACTTTGCTCACACGTTACGAAAATGCCCTGTAGCGTGCCCCGTCTGTGGGTACCTCAGTCCTATGGCTGTTCAGCGTCGACGACGGCCTCGAGCAGCGGACTGCCGGCCTGAATGCGATAGGGACGTCGCGTCTGCGCCAAGATGCCGCGGGCGCACAGTTCGCCGAGCAGCCGAGTCACCGTCTCACGAGATGTCATCGCGAGTTGCGCGATCTGGTCGTGGGTCGGCTCACAGAGGAGCTCGAAGCTGCCGTCGGCGCGCGACGTTAGGCCCGCACGCGCGAGTCGAGCCAACTGCTGCAACAGCCGACCTTCCGCATCGACGCCGAACTGTTGAACCAATTTGGCACGCAGGTGAGCTTCACGCGCTTCCATACGTGCGATCGACAATCCCACGCCGGAATCGCGCCGAGTCAGCGCGAGAAAGCCATCCAATGCGATCGTCCGGAGGGTACAGGCGGTCAGTGCTCTCGCCGTGGCGTAGTGCGGCGCCGACACCAGAGCTGAGTGGGCCCCCAACACCCATCCGGCTGACCGAAGGCTGACGGCAATCTCCCGACCGGACGCGGCGTAGACCGAGCCGATCACGATCCCCGACACGATGGAGTAGAGGAGCGTGACCGGATCGCCGGCCATGAAGAGCATGTGTCCGGCGGGCACGGTGACCACCGCATCGAAAAGATCTTCGATCGGCCACGATGCGGACGACGCAGCCATGGCGCGATATTCACGGACGCGGGCTTGCTGTGTCAATTGCAATTTACGTAAACTCCGTACAATAGCAACCCAGCGCGCATAATCACGAGGACACGAAATGAGTGCGCCGCCCGTCCATGCCATCTGGCTCACTGGCTTCTCAGGCGCCGGCAAGACGACGCTGGCTCGCGCACTGCACACGGCGCTCACGGCACGCGGACGAGCCGCGTGCGTGCTCGACGGCGACGTGCTCCGCCACGGCCTTTGTCAGGACCTCGGGTTCTCGGCGGCCGATCGAGCCGAGAACGTCCGCCGCGCTGGCGAGGTTGCGCGGCTACTCGTCGACGAGGGCGTCACCGCCATCGTCGCGTTGATCTCGCCCCGACGCGCTGACCGCGACCGTGTACGCCGCCTCTTCACGGCCGGACAATTCGTCGAAACCTTCGTCGACGCGCCGTTGCCGATCTGTGAGGCGCGCGACGTCAAGGGGCTCTACGCCCGCGCGCGCCGCGGCGAGATCGCCGAATTCACTGGCATCTCCGCCCTGTACGAGCCGCCGCTCGCTCCCGAGATTCGGCTGCGCACGGACGCGGTTGGCGTTGATGGGTGTGTCGATCATCTCCTGGCCCACATCGCCGGTATGGCAGCACGGTCGAGGCCCGGACCGGAACCGTTGCCCCCGACGCTGTCCAGCGGGCCGCGTGATGACTGACACCGCGCGGGCGCCTACGGTTCCTGAACGCTCAGAATCTGATTCGCCGCGACGTTGGTCAGCGTCTGCGTCTTGCCGCTCGGCCAGCGGATCGTGATGCGTGAAGCCGAAGTGGCTGCGCCGAGGCCGACGTGCAGGCGGAGGTCGTTGCTGCTGAGATAACTCGCCACGTTCGTCACTTCGAGCGCCTGCCGGTGCCCGCCGGCTTCGACCGTGACGAGGGCGCCGAGGCCGAAGCGGTTACTGGTCGTGCCGTGCAGCGCGAGCGTCAGCCAGTGGCGCGGCGGGGCGTCGTTGCGGAGGAGTGCGGGCGGACGGCCGACGCTCGAGATCGCGACGTCGAGATCGCCGTCGTTGTCGAAGTCCGCGACCGCCAGGCCGCGGCCGACACGCTTGACCTGGAAGGCCGGTCCGCTCTGAGCCGAGATGTCGCGGAAGCGGCCGCCGATGTTCTCGTACAGCAAGTCCTTCTGGTCGTAACTCGACGTCGGCCGGTACAGCGCGACGTTGTCGACGACGTGGCCGTTGGTCACGTAGATGTCGAGGTCGCCGTCGTTGTCGTAGTCGAAGAGCTTGGTGCCGAAGCCAAGCGGCAGATAACTCGACCGCAGGCCGATCGTGGACGAGACGTCCGCGAACAGGCCGCCGCCCTGGTTCTTGTAGAGCGTGTCGAGCTCGTCCTCGAAGTTCGTGACGAAGAGGTCGGGCTTCAGGTCGCCGTCGATGTCGCCGCAGTCGACGCCCATGCCGGCCTGCGGCTTGCCGTCGGCGTCGAAGCCGACGCCGGCGCCGTAGGCGATGTCGCGGAACGTGCCGTTGCCGTTGTTGTGGTAGAGGAAGTTGCGGACCTGGTCGTTCGCGACGTAGATGTTCGGCCGACCGTCGGCGTCCACGTCGCAGAAGACGACGCCCAAACCCTTCCCCGACGGATTGGCGATGCCGGCCGCGCGCGAGACGTCAGTAAACGTCCCGTTGCCGTTGTTGCGGAACAGCCGATCCGCCGTCCCATCGAACATCGTCGGGCTGCAGTACATGCGATAGCCCGGTTTCTGGAAACCGCAGTACGGGTTATCGGTGCGCCGGAAGTTGATGTAGTTGGCGACGTAGAGATCGAGATCGCCGTCGCCGTCATAATCGAAAAAGCCCGCGCTCGTGCTCCATTCGGTTGCGCTGCCCGCCACGCCGGCCTTGGCCGTGACGTCGGTGAACGTCCCGTTGCCGTTGTTGTGGTAGAGCAGGTTGGCGCCGAAACCGGTGATGTAGAGATCGAGGAAGCCGTCGTTGTCGTAATCGCCGACGGCGACGCCCGTCTTGTACGCCTTCGATGCGGCCGGGCCGGCGATGCCCGCGACGCCGGCTTTTACCGTGACGTCGGTGAACGTGCCGTCGTGATTGTTGTGGTACAGCGCGTTCGGCGCGCCGGCTGCGCCGTTGACGAAGTAGAGATCCTGATAGCCGTCGTTGTCGTAGTCGAACCACGCGACGCCCGATCCGAATGTCTCGTACATGTACTTGTCAGGCGTCGCGCCCGACTGGTGCACGAAGCTGATCCCGGCCGCTTTCGTGATGTCGGTGAAGACGGGCGCCGAAGCCGGGGCGGCGCCGCGGCGCTGACCCGCGAGGGCTACGGGCGCGAGCACGGCGGCGACGAGAACGAGCGACAGCGACCCTTTCACTTCGCGCTCCCGGCGGCCGGACGATGGAGGCCAGCGTCGAGCGTTTGGCGATCGGCGGCCGAGAGCGGCGAGCCGAGCGTGGCCGCGCGCGTGGCTTCGGCGTCGGCGTGCGCGTAGTCGCGTTGCCGGAGATAGACCATCGCGAGGCCCTGATGAGCGGCGCCGTTATCGGGCGCGATGTCGATCGCCTTCTGAAACGCGGTACGCGCGGCGGTCAGTTGTCCCTGGCGCAGCCGCAGCCGGCCCCACTCGACGTTCAGATCCGTTTCCACCTGCTGGTAACCCTCGGTCGGCTGCACGGCGTCGCCGGCCGGCTTGGCCAGCGTCAACTGTTCGGTCGCCTTCGTCAGAAGGCCGCGCGTGCGATACGCCCGCGCGAGCGCGATGTGCACGTCCGCGCGCGTCGGGGCCATCGTCGCGGCGTGTTCGAGCACGGTCGTCGCGTCAGTGGCGCGATTGGCGTCGAGATACGCGTTCCCCAAACTCAGATAGACGTCCGGCTCCGGCACGTGCGCGGCCGCGACCTGCTCGAGATTCGCAATCGCCTGATCGCGCTGGCCGAGATCGAACTGGGCGAGCGCCAGGTAATAACGCGCGCGGACGAACGTCGGGTCGCGCGCGAGCGCCTGCTGATTCAGATCCGCGGATCGCGTGGGATTGCCGAGGTGACGCTCCGCTTCTCCGAGCACGGCGAGGAACTGCGGCTGTCCGGGCGCCTGTTGCAGGGCCGTTTGCATCTCATCACGGACGTTCGCGTAGCGGCCGAGTGTCAGATACACCTCGGCGAGAAAGAACCGCGCCGGGATGAGATCCGGCTTCAGATCAAGGGCTTCCTGCAACTCCGCCTTCGATTCGCCGACGAGCTCGGGCTTCCCGAGGCCGCGATAGGCGAGTCCGAGCAGCATGTGCGCCTCGGCGAGATTGGGATCGATGCCGAGAATCGCTTTCAGTTCCTCGACGTCGGCGTCGAGGTGCTCGACCTTGCCGTAGAGATCCGCCTGCACGCGGTTGAGGCGCGCGGCGACGGGCTCGGTTGACGTCGCGGTGGCCGGAGCCGCCGGGCGCGGTGCGGCGGAGGGCGTCTGCGCGAACGCAGGCGTCGCGCACACGATGGCCGCGACGGCAATCGGTACGGCGCACGATGGACGGACGGGGAGCCGCATCATGTGTCGACGGAGGCGTGTCAATTATAGTGGTATCGTCCTGATATCCCCGTGACACGCGGCTCCTCCCCTGGCCGTTCGCCCACGCCGGGGCTGCTCATCGGTCTCGTCCTGACCCTGGCGGCCGTGGTGGTCTACTCGCGTTCGGTGAACCGCGAGATGGCGCGGCTGCGCGCGCTCCAGACCGACCTGGTCGATCGCAATCGCAAGGACTCGCTGCAACTGCTGCGCGTGCAGAACAACCTCAACCTGCTGGGCCTCGCGATGCGCGACGTGCTCGACGGCAACCAGCCGTATCCGCTCGCAGCCTGGTCGGCACAGTTCCAGCGCATCCATCGAGATCTCGACGATGCGCTCGCACGCGAGTCGACGGTGGCGGCCGGGCCGGCGCCCGCCGATCGGCAGCGGCTGCTCGAGTCGCTCGACGACTTCTGGCGCGCCGTCGACCGCACGTTCGCGCTCGCGGCGTCAGGTCACGAAGATCGCGCGCGCGACGACATCCGGCTGTCGCTCCAGGCGCGTCAAGCGTCGCTCACGACAGCCGTGGCGCGGCTGCTCGTCGAGAACAACGAGAGCGAGGAGCAGGCGGCCGCGCGCGTGCAGGCCATCTACGACCAGGTCGAGCGCCAGGGCTACTGGCTGCTCGGTGCGACGCTGCTCGTCATCGCCGCCACGGGCCTCTACGTCATCGCGGCCAATCGACGGCTCTTCGCCGAGATGACGGCGCTCTCGGACGGTCGCCGCGAGCTCGCGCAACAGCTCATCGCCACGCGCGAGTCGACCTTGCACCACGTCTCGCGTGAGCTGCACGACGAGCTCGGGCAGATCCTGACCGCGATGGGATCGATGCTCGCGCGCGCCGAGCGGCGCACGGCCGAGGACGATCCGCTGCGCGCCGACCTGCGCGAGATCGGCGAGATGGCGCAGCGCACGCTGACCAACGTCCGCGGCCTCTCGCAGATGCTGCACCCGTCGATCCTCGACGAACTGGGGCTCGAGAGCGCCGTCGAGGCGTACGTCGCGGCCGCCGGCAAGCAGCTCGGGCTCGACGTGAGGTTCAGCCGAGAAGGCGAGACCGCCGCTGTCGACGGCACGGTCGCCATCCACGTCTACCGCGTGCTGCAGGAAGCACTGAGCAATGCCGCGCGTCACTCGGGTGCGAGCGCGGTCGATGTCCGGCTGCGATACGCCAGCGGCGCGCTCGAGCTCGAGGTCGAAGATCACGGCTCGGGTCTCGACGCGCGCGCGACGCGACGCGGGCTGGGACTCGTCGCCATGCGCGAACGCGCCGAGCTGGTCGGCGGCACGCTCACGTTCGCACGGCCGGATGCCGGCGGCACGCTCGTGCGCCTGCGTGTGCCACTCGACGATGTGGAGGCGCAGGTGTCATGAGCGGCGCGCTCACGGTCCTGCTCGCCGACGATCACCACCTCGTGCGCCGCGGCTTCAGGCGCATGCTCGAGGACGACCCGGACATCGCGGTCGTGGGCGAGGCGAGCGATGGCGACGAAGTCGTCCGTCTCGCCGCCGAACTCGCCCCGCGCGTCGTCGTCATGGACTGTGCCATGCCGCGGACGAGCGGCATCGTCGCGACGCGCCGCATTCTCGACGCGCAGCCGGACGTGGCCGTTCTCATTCTCAGCATGCACACCGAGCCCACGCTCGTCTCGCAGACGCTCGCCGCCGGTGCGCGCGGCTACGTGTTGAAGAACGCGATCGATCTCGACCTCGCGTCCGCGGTCAAGCGCGTCGCGGCGGGGGAGACCGTGCTGGATCCGGCCGTCGTGCCCGCGGCGGCGCTCAAGGGCGATCGCCAGCACGGCCTGAGTCCGCGCGAGCTCGAGGTGCTGCAGCTCATCTGCCAGGGGCATTCGAACCGCACGATCGCGCAGCGTCTCGACTTGAGCGTGAACACGGTCAGCGTACACCGCGCGAACATCATGAGCCGGCTCGGCGTACACAAGACGGCCGAGCTCGTCGCCTACGCGCTTCGTCAGGGACTCGTGGGGCCGCTGTGAATCGGCGTCAGTTCTTGCAGAGCACGTGCGGCGTGGCGGCCGCCGCGTGGGCGGCGCCATGCGTGATACGTGCGCAGACACCGGCCGGCCTGGGCTTTCAGCTCGTCGACGTGACGACGACGGCCGGGATCGATTTCCATCACAACAGCGGCGCGTACGGCGGCAAGCTTCTGCCCGAGACGATGGGCGCTGGCTGCGCGTTCATCGACTACGACGCCGACGGCTGGCCCGACATCCTGTTCGTCAACGGCGCCGACTGGCCGGGACATCGTGACGGCCGTTCGACGCTGCGGCTGTATCGCAACAACCGCAACGGCACGTTCACCGACGTCACGCGCGCGGCTGGACTCGACGTCGAGCTGTACGGCATGGGCGTCGCGGTCGGCGACTACGACAACGACGGCTTTCCCGACGTCTTCGTGACCGCGGTGGGGCAGAGCCGCCTGTTCCACAACACGGGCCGCGGCACGTTCGTCGACGTCACGCGCGCGGCGGGCCTCGACGGACGATCGGCGTTCAGCACCTCGGCGTTGTGGGTCGACGTCGATCGCGACGGCCATCTCGATCTGTTCGTCTGCAACTACGTGCGCTGGTCGGCCGACCACGACGTGTTCTGCAGCATCGACGGCTCGACGAAGACTTACTGCACGCCGGAGGCCTATCGCGGCGATACGTGCTGGCTGTTCCGCAATCGCGGCAACGGCACGTTCGAGGACGTGACGGCCACGAGCGGCATCTTCGACACGAGCTCGAAGTCGCTCGGCGTCGCCATGCTCGACACCGACGAGGACGGCTGGATGGATCTGGTCGTCGCCAACGACACCCAGCCGAACAAGCTCTATCGCAACCGGCGCGACGGCACGTTCGAGGAGATGGGCGTCAAGGCCGGCGTCGCCTTCAGCGCCGACGGCCGCGCGCGCGCCGGCATGGGCATCGACGTGGGCGACTTCGACGGATCCGGGCGGATGGGCATCGCCGTCACGAACTTCGACGGCGAGATGGTTGGACTCTATCGATCGCTCGGGCCCGGTTTGTACGAAGACGTCGCGGTCAAGGCGGGCATCGGCGATCCGTCGCGGCACCGGCTGGGCTTCGGCTGTCTCTTCGCGGATCTCGATCTCGACGGCGCGCTCGATCTCGTCGTCGCCAACGGCCACATCAACCCGTCGGCGCGGCGCGCGAACGACGTCGGCGCGGCTTATCCGCCGCTCCTGTTCAGGAATCAGGGCGACGGCACGTTCCGCGACGTCGCCTCAGAGGCCGGCGAGGCGTTCGTCCGGCCGCGCGTTGGGCGCGGGCTCGCGGCTGGCGATTTCGACCGCGACGGCGACGTCGACCTGCTCATGACGACCAACAACGGCCCCGCCGTGCTGTTTCGCAACGACCAGCGTGCCGGCCATCGCAGCCTGCGTCTCACGCTCTCGGGCACGACCTCGAATCGCGACGCGATCGGCGCGCGCGTGCGGGTCACGGCCGGCGGCGTCACGCAAACGCGACTCGTCAAGAGCGGCTCGAGTTACCTGTCGCAGTCCGAGCTGCCGCTGACCTTCGGTCTCGGTCCTCGCGACCAGGTCGATCGTGTCGTCGTCGACTGGCCGAGCGGGCGCACCGACGAGTTCCGGCGCATGGTCACCGGCCGCGCGTATCGCATCGTCGAAGGCCGCGGCATCGCCGAAGACCCGCCGAAGTAGCCGCGCCTGCGCTCTCAGCGCGCACTAATACATCTCCACTATTGCCGGCGCCCGGAACGGCTCCGTACATTACTCGTTCACGCCGGACACCCCCTTCCGTGCGGTCGCGGCTACTGCCGCGCGCGGACCGGGTGTGTGTGACAGCGCATCGACTGAGAGGCAGGAGCGTATGGGATGTCGTAAGTGGCGCGTGGCGTCGTGGGCGCTCGCGTTGATCGTGGGCGCGAGCGGCATGGCCGCGGCCCAGGCGCCGGGTGCGGCAGCCCTTCGCGGGCGCGTCGTCGACCCGCAAGGACACGGCGTGGCGGCGCATGTCGTCGCGACCGAAGCGGACCACGGACTCACGCGCGAGACGCAGGCGGACGCGGACGGACGCTTCGCGCTCGCCGGCCTCGTGCCCGGCGACGTCGTCGTCACCGTCACCGCACCGGGCTTCGCCGAGTGGCGGACGTCGCCGATCCACCTCGAAGTCGGGCAGGTGGCGGAGGTCGATGCCACGCTCGGCGTCGCCGGTGTTCACGAGGCCGTCGACGTTCAGGCTGGTGCCGGGACCGTCGATCGGGTCACCTCTGTCGTCGGCAGTGTCGTCTCGGCCAACGAAATTCGTACGCTGCCGCTCAACGGCCGCAACTTCCTCGAGCTCGCGTTTCTAACGCCGGGCACCGCGCCGGCGCCCACGTTCGATCCCACCAAGGCGCAGTCGGTCATCATCTCGTCGGCGGGCCAGCTCGGCCGCGGCGGCAACATCACCGTCGACGGCATGGACGACAACGACGACGTGGTGGGTGGGCCGCTCGAGAACATCGGGGAAGACGCCATCCAGGAATTCCAGGTGGCCACGAACCGGTTCTCGGCCGAGCTCGGCCGCTCGGCGTCGTCGGCCATCAACGTCGTCACCAAGTCCGGCGGATCGACGATGCACGGCTCGGCCGCCATCTATCTGCGCGACGCGCGCTGGCAGGCGCTGCCGGCGACGATCGATCCCGATGTGGCAGGGAAGCCGCCGTTTTCTCGTCAGCAGGGCTCGGGCACGTGGGGCGGGCCGATCCTGCGCGATAAGCTCTTCGGCTTCGCGGCCATCGAACGCCGCAATCAGAATGGCGGCGTGCTCGTCGGCACGCGAGACACCGCCGCGCGAACGATCACGTACGGCTTCGCGGACGCACCCTTGGACGAGTGGCTCGGCACGGTGCGTGCCGATTGGCGCGGCAGCGCGCGTGATCAGGTGACGGTGCGCTACTCCGGCCAGGACGAAACCGACGTCTCGGCCAGCGCGCTCGAGCGTGCGATTGGGTCGGCGTCGTGGCGGCAGCGATCCCACACGAACATTCATGCGGTGTTCAGCGGCTGGACGCGCACCTTGTCGCCGCGCGCGGTCAACGCGCTGCAGGTGAGCTGGAGCGACTTCGACAATGGCATCACGCCAGTCGTGCCAGGTGTCCAGTTGACGTTTCCCAGCATCCAGGACGGATCGTCGTTCCGTGTTCCTCAGGGCACGCAGCAGCAGCGCTGGCAGATCTCGGATGCACTGTCGCTCTCACGCGGTACGCACGACATCAAAATCGGCGGCGAGGTGCAGCGCGTGGACGCGGACTTCGAGCTGGGCGTGTTCCAGAACGGCCGCGTCGAGCTCGCGGAGGACTTTCCCGCGTTCGATCGCAACGGCGACGGCGTCGTCGACGACAACGACCTGCTGTTCCAGGTGACGCTCCGGAGCGGCCATCCCGATCAGGACGTCGACATCCCCGACGCGGACAACACGCACCTGGCGGCCTACGTGCAGGATGACTGGCGCGTGCACCCGCGCCTGACGCTGAACCTCGGCGTCCGTTACGAGATCGACACGGATGTCAACAACATGAGCCGCGTCGGCGATCTGAATCCGATCGTGCTGCCGCTCTTTCCGGACACGCGGCACCGCGATACGAACAACGTCGCGCCGCGCATCGGCTTCAACTGGTCGACGCCGAGTGGGACGACGAGCGTGCGTGGCGGATACGGCATTTACTACGACCGCGTGACGCTCGAGATCGAGTCGCTCGAGCGTGGCCTCGATGGCCGCGCGTTGCCGGTCGAAGTGCGCGCGGGTAATGCGTTCTTCGTCGATCCGGATACCGGCCTGCTGCCGCCCGGAGCCCCGACGCTCGCCAATCCGTTCACGGGCTTCATCCTGCCAGGGCAGGGCGCGTCGGGCATCAACGTCATCGCGCCGAACCTGCAGAACCCGATGGTGCAGCAGTTCGCGATCGGCATCGAGCGGCAGTTGGGCCGCCGCGGACTCGTCAGCGCGGATCTCGTCCACGACCGCGGGACGGACTTTCTCATCGGCCGCACGATTGGCGACGTCTTCAATCCCGTCGTCGGCGGACCGGACCGCGTCGTCAGCCTGGAGTCGAGCGCGAAGACGGAATACACGGGATTGCTCGTCGCGTTCGAGCGGCGCTATGGCAACCGGCTTGGACTACGCGCGGCCTACACGCTGTCGAAGGCGATGAACGACGCGAACGACGATCAGATTCCGTTCGGCAACGGGCCGATCGATCCCAACGACATCGCGCGCGAGTGGGGACCGACCCCGAATGACCGGCGCCATCGGCTCGTGCTGTCGGGGACCGCGGATCTCGGCGCGGGCGTGCAACTGGCCGGATTGTGGACGGTCTCGTCAGGCGTGCCGATGGACATCCTCATGCCGGACGGGTCGTCGCGGATTCCGGTGTTGTCGCGCAATGCCGGCGGCCGTGTGTTTCACACGGCGGCCGATTTGAACGCGTACCTGAGCCAGTTGAACGCCGCGGGCGGCATCGACGGCGAGCTGCTGCCGCTCGTGTCGCCGGATGCGCGCTTCAACGACAGCTTCCAGTCACTCGACGTCCGGCTCGCGAAAGTGTTTCCGATTGGAAAGCTTCGGCTCTCGGCGTTCGCCGAGGTCTTCAACCTCTTCAACGTCACGAACATCCTGGGCACGGACACGCTCAACTACTCCGGCTTCGCGAACGTGCTCGTCCGCGACTCGAATGATCCGGCCGATCCCGGCTACCTGACGTCGTCGCGCTTCGGCACGCCAGTGAGCACGGCCGGCGGTGTGTTCGGATCGGGCGGCCCGCGAGCGCTGCAACTCGGCGCACGGCTAGAGTTCTGAGAAATCACTGCGAACTTCGAACTATGAACTTCGAACGGATGTGGCGCCTTCCGGCGCGTTGTTTTTTGAATGTCCGGACGCGCGTGGCTCGGGGGACAAGCGACGCACATCAAGAATGAGATGCGCCAAAGGCGCCTCCTGCGTTCGAAGTTCCAAGTTCGAAGTTCGAAGTTCGAAGTTTGTAAACCTGCAACGCCTGCACTGCAGGCATAGGTGATGAAATGGCCTATATCCCAGTTCCCGAAGGATTTCCCGGCATTCGCGGCTTGCTCGCGTTCTCTCCTGAAACCGCAGCGCCCATGGGCGAGCTCGCCGAAGTGCTGCTGCGTGGTCCGAACTCGTTGTCGCGCGCAGACCGCGAGCTCGTCGGTGCGTACGTGTCGCGGCTGAACGGCTGTCAGTACTGTGCAAGCTGTCATGGCGCAATCGCGGCCGAGCACGCGGGCGGCACGGATGCGGATTACGCGCTGGTCGGCGCGGTCGAAGCCGACGCGGAGCATGCGCCGATTTCGGCCAAGATGAAGGCACTGCTGGCCGTGGCCGCGCACGTGCAGCAAAGCGGCCGAGCCGTAACCGCCGCCGACATCGAACGAGCGCGCCGCGAAGGCGCCACCGACCGCGAGATTCACGATGTCGTGCTCATTGCCGCGGCGTTCTGCATGTTCAATCGTTATGTCGATGGCCTCGGCACGTGGCAGCCAGACGATCCCGCGTTCTATCGCGAGGCCGGACGTCACACGGCGGATCTCGGCTACGTGAACCGACGATACGCGCCGGTCACGAAGTGACGTCGGCCGGTCGAGTCGGCCGGCTGGGACTCTGGTCGGCGACGGCGCTGGTCGTCAGTCACACGGTTGCCGTCGGCATCTTTCTCACGCCCGCCGAAGTCATCGGCGCGCTTCAGTCGCCCGCGTGGACGTTCGCTCTCTGGTTGGGGTGCGGAGCCATCGTCCTCGCTGGCGCGCTGACGTTCGGCGAGCTCGCGTCGCGTTATCCCGAAACCGGCGGACTCTACGTCTATCTTCGCGAGACCTGGGGACCGTCCACGGCGTTTCTGTACGGATGGCAATCGCTGCTCGTCATGGATCCCGGCGTGGTCGCCGCCCTGGCCGCCGGGACCGCGCAGTATCTCAGTGTCCTTTGGCCGTCGGCCGCGGGATCGATGCGCGTGCTGGCCGTCGCGGTCATCTGGATCGGTGCGCTGCCGAGCATGGCGGGGCTGCGGATGGGCGCGCGTACCTTCGATGTGCTGACCGTCGTCAAGTTGTGCGTGCTCGCCGGCGTCGTTATCATCGCGCTGACGACGGGCCATGGACACTGGTCGCATTTCACGCCATTTGCCGGCGCGAGGACGAGCGCGCCTCCGATCGGCGAGGCGCTCGCCGGCGGCCTCATCGGCGTCTTCTTCTCGTTCGGCGGCTTCTGGGAAACGGGGCGGATCGCGGGCGACGTCGAGCATGCGCGGCGCGTGGTCCCGATCGCGCTCACGTTCGGCGTGGCGATCGTCATCGCGATCTACGTGATGACCACGATCGCCTTCATCTATCTCGTGCCGCCATCGGCGACGACGAGCGCGTCGGCGTTCGCCTTGCTCGCCGGCCGTGCGCTCGCGGGACCGGCGGGGCCAGCCGTGCTCGCGACGGCGGTCGTGTTCTCGGTCGCACCGAGCATCATGGCGGTGCTCATCGTCGCGCCGCGGCTGTACGAAGCCATGAGCCTCGACGGCTCGTTCCCGCGGGCCCTGGCCCTGCGCACGACGAGCGGATCGCCGGCGCGTGCAACGGCCGTGCTAGCGACGCTCGCGTCGGTGCTCGTGCTCCTCGGAACCTTTGATCAGATCGTCGCGTTCTTCGTCTGCGCCGCGCTCGTATTCGTGGCGCTCGCCGCGGCTGGCGTGTTCATCGTGCGCCGGCAGCCAGGTGACGCCGCGTTTCGCGTGCCCGGCTATCCGCTGATGCCCGCGTTGTTCGTCCTGCTCGTCGCCGTTATCGTCGCGATGATTGCGATCGCCAGGCCGTGGCAGGCGTTGGCGGGCGCCGCGCTGGTCCTGGCCGGCTTGCCGGTGCGCCGCTGGCTCGTCACGCGGGCAGCATCGGCGTGGGAGCGAGACGCGCGATGACGCGCATCCGTACCGTGCCACCGGCTGAAGCGGACGAGTCGCTGCAACGGGCGCGGGCCGCGCAACACGCGCTGTATCCGCCCGAGTACGAGGCGCCCGTCCTTCCGCAGGACGACGAGATCGCGGGCATCGTCGCCGCGCACTCGCTCATTCCGGACGCGCTGCACCACGCGTTCGCGACGTTCGGATCGCTCATGTCGCCGGACCTGCCGCTCAGCCGGCGCCAGCACGAGATGATCGCAACCGTCGTGTCGGTGACCAACCGCACGCCGTACTGCACGCTCTCGCACACCGAGTTCCTGCGGCGCGCGACCGGAGACGACGCACTGTCCGACGCGATCCGGCGCGACTTCCGCACGGCGCCGATCGACGAGCGTGACCGTACGATGCTGGCCTACGCCGAGCAGGTGACACGTGATGCGACGCGCGTGACGCGTGAACAGATCGACGGCTTGCGCCAGGCGGGATTCGACGACCGCGGCATCCTCCAGATCACGCTCATCGCGGCCTGGTTCAACTACATCAACCGAGTGGCCGACGCGCTCGGCGTCGGCGAAGCCCCGGGATCGGGCCGATGACGATGGCCCGGCGCGCCATCGTCGCGGGCATCATCGCCGCGGTCGTCATCGCGACGGTGCTCGTGTACCGCGCATACGAGAGTCATCGCGGGCTGCCGTCGGCCGAGTCGCCGCAGTACGAACAGGCGACGCGCCAGTTCTATCGTGGGCTCGCCGAATTGCAGGTGGGATTGCTCGACGCGGCCGTGCAGCACTTCGGCGAGGCCGCGACGATCGCGCCGGGCGAGCCGGCGGCCTGGGCGAATCTGGGGCTCGCGGAGTTGCGGCTCGGTGACTTCGATGCCGCGGCTGCGCCCATCGCCCGCGCCGTGGACCTGGCGCCGCGGAGCGGCGCGGTCATGTTCCTGCGTGCCCAGCTCGAAGGTGCGCGCGGCGACACCGACGGCGAGCGCGCGGACCTGCAGCGCACGATCGCGCTCGAGCCACACCTGCTGCGCGCGCAGATGGCGCTCGTGCAGTCGATCGAGGACGCTGGCGGCGATACGGCGGACGCGGACGCCGCGCGCGTGCTCGACGAGCTCGACGCGCAGGAGCCCGACAATCTCGCCGTGCTCGTCGAGCGGGCACGCCTCGCAGCCAAGCGCGGCGACACGGCGACGGTCACCGCCGTGCTCGATCGGATGACGGCCGTCTCCGCGGGATGGCCACAGGAGTCCCGCGACGAATTACAAGCCGCGGCAACGGCGACACGCCAGTCGGATGCGGCAGGCGCCACGCGCGCGCTTGCGTTCCTCCGCAACACGCTCGCGCAGGTGCCCGCCTATCTCGACGATCGGCAGCACGTCACGCCGTCGGCCCAGCTCATCGCGGACCCGTTCACGAACTTCCTGCGGTTGCCAGCCGTGACCGCGGCACCGGCGCCGGCGGACGCCGCGTTGTCGTATGCCTTCACCGTGATCGGCGACGAGCCCGCCATGCCGCCGAGCGCAGTTGCGATCGTCTCGCTCGACGGCACGGGCGCGCCCGCCGTCTTCGCCGCCGACGCGCGCGGGATCTATCGCGCCGACGCGCCCGGCCTGCGCGTGGCCTGGCCCGGCGCCGGTGCGGCGCCAGCGGCCGTCGGTCCGCACGCGCTCGCCGCGATCGACTGGAACAACGACTTCCGATCGGATCTCATCGCGGCCGGACCGCGCGGCGTGCGCTTGTTCATCCAGTCCGAGAACGGCACGTTCACCGATGACACGGCACGCGCGTCGCAGTTGCGGGGGCTTCTGCCGATTGTCGCGACGGGCGTCTGGACGGCGGACATCGAGATGGATGGCGACTTGGATGCGATCGTCGGCGTCCGCGGCGGCGTGCCCGTCGTGCTGCGCAACAACGGCGACGGGACGTGGACCGTCGAGCGCCCGTTCGACGGTCTGCAGGGACTGCGCGCGTTCGCCTGGGCGGACGTCGACGGTGACGGCGATCCCGACGCCGTGTGCGTCGACGATGACGGCTCGCTCGTCGTGTTCGCGAATCTGCAAGGTGGGCGATTCCAGCGCATGGCGGGACCCGATGAGCGCGCCGCGATCGACGCGATGGCCGTTGGCGACGTCACGGGCAATGGCCGCTTAGACATCGTCACGCTCGATGCCCGCGGCGCCATTCGCCGGGCGACGTACGACGGCAGCGGCTGGCAGACGGCCGACATCGCCACGTGGACGGACCGGCCGAGCGATTCGACGGGCGGCGGCGCCAAGGTGATGCTCGCCGACCTCGACAACAACGGTGCCCTCGACGTCGTCGCCTCCAGCAGCACGGGCACGGCGATCTGGTTGGCTGGCGCAGATCGCGGCTGGCAGCGGCTCGACACGCCCGTCACTGCCGACGTTCGAGCCGTCGTCGACATGACCGGTGACGGCCAGCTCGATCTCGTCGGCATCCAGCAAGGCCGGCTCACGCGCCTTGCCGGACGAGGCACGCGGGGCTATCACTATCAGGTCATCCGTCCGCGCGCGCAGCCGTCGGCGGGCGACCAGCGCATCAACTCGTTCGGGATCGGCGGCGAGATCGAAGTGCGGTCCGGCGTGTTCGTCGCGCGACAGACGATCGCGTCGCCCGTGATGCACGTCGGTCTCGGCACGCGCTCGACGGTCGACGTCATGCGGATCGTCTGGCCGAACGGCGTGCTGCAGGCGGACTTCGATCAGGGCGTCGACCAGACGATCGTCGCGCAGCAGCGTCTCAAGGGATCGTGTCCGTGGGTCTTCGCCAATGACGGCACCGGGCCGAAGTTCGTCACGGACTTCCTCTGGCGATCGCCGCTTGGCCTGCGCATCAACGCCGTGGACACGGCGGGTGTGACGCAGACGGAAGACTGGGTGAAGATTCGCGGCGATCAGTTGGCGCCGGTCGGCGGCGTCTACGACGTCCGCATCACGGCCGAGCTCTGGGAGACGCACTTCATCGACGCGGTCTCGCTCATGGCCGTCGATCACCCGACGGACGTGGACGTGTTCGTCGACGAGCGCTTTTCGCCGGCCGATCCGCCGAATCTCGCGGTGCACGCGTTGCGACCGCCGGCTCCGATCGCGCAGGCGTGGGACGACGCCGGCGCCGACGTCACGGCGCTCGTGGCGGAAGACGACGGCCGCTATCTGGATACGTTCGCGCGCGGACAGTATCAAGGGCTCGCGGCCGATCACTTCGTCGAGATCGATCTCGGCCGGCCGATCGCCGCGGGCGCGCCGATGTGGCTCGTGGCGGACGGCTGGATCTATCCGACCGACAGCAGCATCAACGTCGCGATTGGTCAGGGCCAGGGCCCGAAGCCGCACGGCCTCTCGCTCGAAGCGCAGGACTCGCGCGGTCAATGGCATGTCGTCTCGCCGGATCTCGGATTCCCGGAAGGGAAGAACAAGACGGTGCTCATCGACCTCTCGGCGGTTGCCCGCGCCGGGCTCGTTGGCGCGCGCCGCGTGCGGCTACGGACGAACCTCGAGATCTATTGGGATGCGATTCGCGTTGCCGATGGTGTTGCGGATGCGCCCGTGCGGACGACGCGTCTCGAGGCGTCGCGGGCGGACTTGCGCTACCGCGGCTTCTCAGAAACGCGCACCGCGTCACGAACGTCGCCCGAGCTGCCCATCTACGATCGCATCGCGAACACGGCGCCGCGCTGGCGCGATCTCGCGGGTTACTACACGCGGTTCGGCGACGTGCGGCCACTCATTGCGAAGGTCGAGGATCGCTACGTGATCATGAACGCCGGTGACGAGCTGCGCCTGGCGTTTCCAGCGCTGCCGCCGCCCGCGGCCGGCTGGACGCGCGACTTCGTCCTCATCGGTGACGGCTGGGAGAAAGACGGCGACTACAACACGAGCTACTCGAAGACGGTGCTGCCGCTCCCGTCGCATCACGCGCCGCGCTACGAATCGGCGTCGACGACGCCGACGCTGACGAGCGATCCGGTCTATCAGCGGTATCCCGCGGACTGGCAGACGTATCACACGCGCTACATCACGCCGCGTGCGTATCTCGACGGCCTCGAACTTCGAGCGCGAGGCACCGAGTGAGCGGCGACGCGCGACAGCGGAGCGTGTGGATCGTCGCCGCGATCGTGCTGGCGGTGTCGCTTGGCGCGGTCATCGCGCTGAATCGATCGACGGCGTCACCGGCCGGCGAAGCGTCCGGACGCCATGGCTTCACGCTGCACGATGCGGCCAAGGCCATGGGCGTCGACTTCGTCCACCAGGGGCCGACGTTCGACGCACAACTCGAGCCCATCATGCCGGAGGTTGCCTCGATGGGCGCGGCCGTGTCGGTCGTCGATTTCAATCGCGACGGCTGGCAGGACTTCTACGTCACGAACAGTGCCATCGGCAGCAGGAATCGCCTCTATCGCAACAACGGCGACGGCACGTTCACCGACGTCGCCGCCGAGGTCGGCCTGGCCGACGTGAACCAGCCGGGCACGGGCGTGTCGATGGGCGCGGTCTGGGGCGACTACGACAACGACGGGTACGAGGACGTCTTCCTCTACAAGTACGGCCGGCCGGAGCTGTTCCACAACGACGCGGGGAAGACGTTCACGCGCGTGTCCGATCGCGCCGGGCTGCCGCCGTGGGTCAATGCCAACGCGGCGCTCTGGTTCGACTATGACCGCGACGGCCGACTCGATCTCTTTCTCGCGGGTTACTGGCACGAGGACATCGATCTCTGGCATCTGAAGACGACACGCATCATGCCGGAGAGCTTCGAGTACGCGGAGAACGGCGGCCGGAAGTACGTGTTCCACAACCTGGGTGACGGCCGGTTCGAGGAAACGTCGGCGGCGCTCGGCATCGACTCGCGGCGATGGACGCTGGCCGCGGCGGCCGCGGATCTCGTCGGTGACGGCTATCCGGATCTGTTTCTCTCGAATGACTACGGCATCTCGGAGCTGTTCGAGAATCGCGGCGGCAAGGCGTTCGTCGAAGTCGGACGCGAGACCGGCGTCGGCCGGACGCCGAAGAGTGGGATGAACGCCGCGTTCGGCGACGTCTTCAACGACGGCCGGTTGTCGATCTACAAGACGAACATCTCCGAGCCGGGCGTGCTCGTGCAGGCCAACGACTTGTGGGTGCCGCAAGCGGTGGCCGACGGGGCGCAGCCGGAATACCGCGATCTCGCGGCGTCGATGGGCGTGGATCTCGGCGGCTGGAGCTGGGGCGCGGCCTTCGGCGACTTGAACAACGACGGCCGGCAGGATTTGTTCCTGGCCAACGGCTACATCTCGGCCGGCGAGCGTACGAGTTACTGGTACGACTTCTCCGAGATTGCCGTGGGTCACAGCCGCATCATCGCCGACGCGAAGAACTGGCCCGCGATGCGCGGGCGCAGCTTGTCCGGCTATCAGCACTCGCGCGTGTGGCTCAACGACGGCGCCGGGCACTTCACCGACGTGGCGCCGGAAGTCGGCGTGACCGACACGCTGGACGGCCGGGCCGTGGCGCTGGCCGATCTTCTGCACGACGGCGCGCTCGACGTGCTCGTCGCCGACCAGCGCGGACCGCTCCTCATCTATCGCAACACCGTCGCGCCCGGCCGGCACTGGATCGGCTTCGATCTCGAAGGCACCGCCAGCAACCGCAGCGCGATCGGCGCGCGCGTCGATCTCTACTGGAACGGCCAGCGGCAAGCGCAGGTCGTGAGCGGCGGCAGCGGCTTCAGCGCCCAGAGTCAGCGGCCGCTGCACTTCGGCATCGGCACGGCGACGACGGTCGATCGCGTCGTGATCACGTGGCCGTCCGGTCGGACGCAGACGATCGAGCATCCGGCCGTCGACCAGCAGCATCACGTGGTGGAGCCGCGATGAGTCTGGCGACTGGGACCGCGTCTTCCGAATCTCGCGCCGTGGCCGCGCCCGTGAGTTGGTGGCGTTCGCCTACGACGACGCGGTTGCTGCCGCCGATCCTCATCACGTGCATCCTCGTCGGCGCACACCTGACCTACGGGATCCTCGAGGCCTACCAACAAACAGCCGTCGCAATCGTCGTCGCCATCGGCGCGGAGCTCGTGTTCGGACGTCTCGCGTACGGACGATGGCCGCATCCGGCGAGTGCGTACATCACCGGCATCAGCGTCGGCATCCTCGTGCGATCGCCGTTCTTGTGGCCGTTCGTCCTCGCGAGCCTGATCTCGATCGCCTCGAAGTACGTCCTGCGATTCCGCGGCCGGCACCTCTGGAATCCGTCGAACTTCGGCGTGAGCGCGGTGGTTTTCCTGGCGCCGAGCACCGCCGCGGTTCTGAGCATCCAGTGGGGGAACAACGTCTGGCCGATGGCCGTGATCTGGCTGCTCGGCACGGCCATCGTCTGGCGCGTGAAGCGACTCCACATCAGCGCGACCTACGTCGCCGCGTTCGTGGTCTTTGCTTTCGTGCGCAGCCTCATCACCGGCAACCCGTGGCTGGCAGCCGTGGCGCCACTCACGGGCCCGATGTATCAGCTCTTCGTCTTCTTCATGGTGACTGACCCGAGGACGACGGTCAGCTCGCGCCGAGGACAGATCGTCGTCGTCATCCTCGTGGCCTTCGTCGAGACGCTGTTGCGCCTGCACGAGGTCATCTATGCGCCGTTCTACGCGCTGTTCCTCGTCGGGCCCGCGGCCCTGGCCCTGGAAGCCTGGCGCCGGCAGCCGAGGACCGTGGCCGCTGGCGGCTAGTAGGTTCGTGTTATTGCCGGGCCCCAGACGCCGGTCCGTATAATTCCGCATCGGCACCAGCGACGGCCCGCGCACACGGGCCAGGCGGTGGGCGAGTGACGCCGCCGGGTTGATCGGAAGGGGACACATGTCCGCGGTACATGCACATGCCGGGGCTCGCGTCACGGCGGGCGAGTCGTTCATGGATCGGCTGAACAGCACGTGGCACGAGCGCGGGCTGCAGATCTTCATGTTCATCGTGCTCGCCCATTGGGCCGAGCACCTGGTGCAGGCTATCCAGATTTACGTGCTCGGCTGGCCCGTTCCGAAGGCGCTCGGCCTGCTGGGCGTGTTCTATCCGTGGCTCATCAAATCCGAGACGCTGCACTACGGCTACGCGCTCGTGATGCTCATCGGGTTGTTCATGTTCCGGCGGGGCTTCGTCGAGCCGGACGCGCGGCGCTGGTGGGACATCGCGCTCGGGATCCAGTTCTTCCATCACTTCGAGCACCTGCTGCTCTTCGGCCAGTATCTGACCGGACACAACATCTTCGATCGGCCGGTGCCGACGAGCCTCATCCAGCTCTGGGTGCCGCGCGTGGAGTTGCACCTGTTCTACAACACCATCGTGTTCATCCCGATGGTGATCGCGATGTACTACCACATGTTTCCGGCCAAGACGGTTCCGGGCGTCCGCTGCACGTGCGCGTGGGACCGGAGCCAGGCCGCTGCCTGATCTCCCACCGCGGCGCGGCACCGCGTCGCGTGCGTTCGCGGTCTTCGTCGTCGCGCTTCTGGCGGCGGCCGGCGCATGCCGTCGCGCCGCTGGTAGCGATCTCACGCTGACCTGGACGACAACGCCCACGGCGCCGGTCGTGGGACAGGACACCGCGGTGACGCTCACGGTCCGCGACGCTGCGGGCCAGCCCGTCGACGCGGCGACGCTTCAGATTCAAGCGCTCATGGCGCATCCCGGCATGGCGCCGGTCATCGAGCCTGCGCAGGGACAAGGCCACGGCGTCTACGCCGCGCGCCTGCAGTTCACGATGGCCGGCGACTGGGACGTCCTCGTCATCGGCCAACTGCCGGACGGCCGCCGCGTCCGTCAGCGCGCCGCGCACCTGAACGTACACGCGGCGGATTGACGTACAGTCTGGCGGGTGGGCGGCGCGAGCCGTCCGTGAATCCGTGACGACACCTCCAGCTTCTCCCTCTCACGGTACGTTTCAGGGCACCGATGTCCTGCGCTGGCCCGTGGTCGGCCCGCTCCTGCGGTGGCGGCACTTCCGCACGACGCTGCAACTCGTGCTCCTCGCGGTCGCCGTCGTCATCGTCATCCACGGATTCATCGGCCCGGAGATCGCGTCCGCCAATCTCGCCACGGTCCTGACCTGGGTCCATTACCGCGGCTTGCTCGTCGCCGCGCTGCTCGCGGCCGGCAATCTGTTCTGTACGGGCTGTCCGATTATTCGCGTGCGCGACTGGGCGCGGCGGCTGCACGTGCCCACGCGGCACTGGCCGAAGCGGCTCGGCGGCAAGTGGATCGCCATCGTGCTCTTCGCGGCCGTGCTCTTCACCTACGAGCTGTTCGATCTGTGGTCGCTGCCGCGAGGCACGGCATATCTCGTCCTCGCGTATTTCGTCGTCGCGATGGGCGTCGATCTCGTGTTCACCGGCGCGAGCTTCTGCAAGCACGTCTGTCCGATCGGCCAGTTCAACTTCCTGACGTCGACCGTGTCGCCGCTCGAAGTCCAAGTACGGAGAGCGGACACGTGCCGGTCGTGTCACACGGCGGACTGCGTGAGCGGTCATCGCCCTGGTGGACGCTCGACGCCGGTCGTGCAACGCGGCTGCGAGTTGGGGCTGTTTCTGCCGGCGAAGGTCGGCAATCTCGACTGCACGTTCTGCCTCGACTGCGTGCAGGCGTGTCCGCACGACAACGTTGCGCTTGGCACGCGCGCGCCGGGCGTCGAGCTGGCCGACGCGAATCGACGATCCGCGATTGGCCGGCTGGCGGATCGGCCGGACCTCGTCGTCCTCGTGCTGCTCTTCGTTTTCGGCGCCGTGATGAACGCGTTCGGCATGATCACGCCGGTCTATCGCGTCGAGCAGTGGCTGACGACGATGACGGGCGGCGCGCCGGAAGCGGTGGTGCTCGGCATTCTGTTCGTCGCCGTGATCGTCGTCGCGCCACTCGTCGTGGTTGGCGGCACGGCCGTGGCCACGCGCATCGTCGCCGCGGACGAGCGATCGCCGTGGCGCATCACGGCGCGGTACGTCTACGCGCTCGTGCCGCTCGGTGTCTGTCTGTGGACGGCCCACTACGCCTTTCACCTGCTCACGGGCGCGCTCACGGTCGTGCCGGTCACGCAGAGCGCGGTGATCGATCTCGTCGGCTGGCCAATGTTCGGCGAGCCACTCTGGCGATGGGCCGGCATGCGGCCGGGCAAGGTGTTTCCGATCCAACTCGGCTTCGCGGTCTTCGGCGCCGTGGGATCGATGGGCGTCGCGCATCTCATCTCGCTGCACGATCACCCGAGCCGCGCGGTGCGTGCGACGATCCCGTGGGCGATCGCGATCGCCATCATTACCGTGGCGGCCATTTGGGTCCTGTTCCAGCCCATGGAGATGCGCGGCGTGGGGTTCGGTGGATGAGCGTGTGGACGAGAAGGCTCGTGATGGCGGGAACGGTCGCGCTCGTGCTCGGCATGGCGCGAGCGGCCGAGGCGCACTCCGGCCCGCCGTATCCGATCATTTCCAATCAGGCGATCGGCAACTACTCCGTGTCGGTCTGGACCGATCCGGACACGACCGACGACGGCACCAAGGCCGGCAAGTTCTGGGTGACGATGTACCGGAAAGGCGGCGAAGAAGTGGTGCCTGCCGGTACGACCTCGGAGCTCACGCTGAAGCCGACCGATCGTCAGGGGGCGGAGCTGACCGAGCAATCGAGCCTGTTGCAGGACGCCTCGCACCAGTACGCGGTGCTGCTGCTCGATCACGAGGGACCGTACCACGTCCACGTCGCCATCGCGGGACCACTCGGACCAGTGACGCTCGAGTCCGACGTGCGGGCGACCTACGACTTACGTCCTGCGCGCTGGTTGTTGGCGCTGTATGTCCTGCCGTTCGCGCTCGCCGGGTTCTTGTGGGTGAAGCTGCTGCTGCGACGGAGACGAAGTTAGAAGTTCGAAGCCAGAAGCCAGAAGTGGGTTCCTGGTTCTGGGTCCCCCGGGGCCTGAAGGCCCAGGGCTCCACAGAGGGATTGTGGAGCCCTGGGTCTTTAGACCCGGGGGACCGGATTCGGTGTGAGTCCGCAGCGTTCGAGGAGCCGTTCGACTTCTTCCGTCGAGGCTTCGAGCTTCGCGGCATTCGCGATGAGATCAGATGCGAGCACCGGATACCAGTCCCGGCGCGTGCGATCGAGGAGCCCAGCCGTATCGAAGGGCTCGATCGCGCGATCGATACGCTCGAAGAGCGCGGTCCTCGTGCTCGCCGTGCCTCGCGATATGTCGAGCGCCGCCGCCGCGCAGGCTCGAAGCTCCGGACCGAATCTTGGGTGCGCGTGCAGCAAGAAGCCCGGCGCGAGCTGCGGCCGTCCCAACCGGCGCGCGGCCTCGCTGTAACTCGCCGCAGCGAAATACAGCAGTGTGAGCCGCTTGAAGAGCGGCGGATCGTCCATGCTCGCGTAAAGTGCGCCGACGAGCGAGGCGGTCACGTCCAGTTCGTCGTGTGTCTGCTGCGCGTAGTTGGCGAGCGCGGCGCGTCGTTCATCGCCAGGCGTCGTCGTCTCGAGAATGTCGAGGAGGCGCGCGACGCCCAGAAGTGTCAACGGAAATCCCGTCGAGAGCAGCGGATCGACGACGCCAGCGGCCGAAGGTAGTAAAGCCCATCGTTCGCCGACGACGCGGCTGCAACGATACGCGAGACGTGGCGCATGGACGAACGGCAGGAGCGGCCGGGCGTCCGCGAACTGTGCGCGAACCGACGGCAGGCGATCGAGGAGTCGGTCCCACGCGTGAGCGCCGTCGGCCGCGACAATTTCAGCGGCCAGGGAATCGGTCAGCGCCGCACCGGCGCTCGTCACGCCGTTGTTGAAGCGCAGGATCCAGATCCAGCCGCCGGGAAAGACGTGATGGAGCGCGGCCGAGTCGAGTGGATACGGCGGCTCGGCGTCAGGCGGCGCGACGACGTCCCAGTGCTCGACGTCAGCGAAGTGCGTGTAGAGCGCCTGCGTCGGCGGCAGCAACGGGAGTGGACTCGCGGCGAGTCCAAGCGCACGTGACAGGAACCCGCGCGGGCCGCTCGCGTCAATGACGAAATCCGCGGCGATCGTGACGGCTCGTCCGCTGCGCGTGCCCGTCAGCGTCATCCGCTCGCCATCGTCGCGGACTCCGTCGAGGTGCGTCTCGTCGAGATAGATCGCGCCGGCCGCTTCGGCGTCGCGCACGAGCGCGAGGTCGAAGTCCGGCCGATACCAGTGCGTGTCCGCGACGTCGTCGTGGGGGCTGGCCGCGACGGCCAGTTGTCGCGCATGGCTGTCGTCATCGGCGAACGGCACGTCGAGTTCGTGAAAGAGAAACGTGAAGCCGCGCTTGAGGCCGCACGCGACGTGCGGATGCGCGTGTTGCCACGTGCCCCACTTCGAGAACGCCCGAAGGCGTGGCAGATCGTATCGATCTGCCAGTTCTTCGAGCAGTAGGTTCGTCAGCGGCGTTGTCGATTCGCCGATGGCGAAACGGGGATGACGACCGCGTTCGATGAGCGCGACCCGTCGGCCGCGTTGACGAAGCGCGAGCGCCGCGATGGCGCCGGAGAAGCCGGAGCCGACGATAGCGATGTCGACGTCGAGGCGAGTCGGCGACTCGACGATGGTCATGAGGCCATGTCGCAGTGAGCGCACGCCACGGGCGGATGGATGCGCTGTTCGAGATTCATTGAAGCCAACCGCGCGCGCCGTGCATCCACGCAGTGTGGACAAGACGCGAAGCGGTCGAGATTCCAGAGGTCGGCGAAGACGCGCAGGTTCGAGCCGTGTGAGCGGACGTGTCCGAGCGCCGCGGTTACGCTCCGCTCGAGGTCGGCGAGTGTCGGCTCGATGAAGAGGCCCTCGGTGGCCAAGGCTTCGAGCGCGCCGTTGCCCGCGCGCGTGGGAATGAGCGAGATCGCCGTGGCTCCACTCGCGATCGTGACGTCGATCGAGTGGAGCAGCCAGACGTCCTGTTCGTCGCGCGGCACGAATGGCGGCGATACGAGCAGGAACACGCGCAACGCCGCCCCGTACTGCCGAAGCCGGCCGGCCGCGCGGACGAAACCGTCGACCGTCAGCCGCTTGTTGATCTGATCGAGCGCGGTCGGGTGCGCGGTCTCGAGGCCCATCGCCACCTCAAGGGCGGGCGGTCGTCTGCGACCGCAAGCCACCGCCTCCTCGGCCAGCACGGCTTGAAACGCATGCGTGCGCGGGCCGACGAGGGCCGGATGCGATTCGACGATGATGCGATCGACGTCGGGAAGGACGCGCGCGATCTCGGGATAGTCGCGTATCGGTACCGCGCGCGAATCGAAGAAGCTGCCGGCGTTGTAGAGCTTGATCTGCGAGGGACGTTCACCGAGCGTGTCGAGTTCCGCCCGAGCGGCGGCGAGCTGCGCGGGAATCGCGCCCGGTGGCGTGTCTCCATCGATCGTGTATTGCCACAGGTCGCACATCACGCAGCGCCACGGACACTCCCGACCGGTGAGAAAGACCGTGGCCGTGCGCGCGATGGTGCCATTGATGGTCCGCTCGGCTTCGACGTGCAGACCTTGTGCGCGCCAGGGATCGTGCACGGCTCGCGGCGGCCGCCGTTCGATGACGAACCGATCGCGCGCGGCCGCGCCGGCGGGATAGGCCTCCATGGCCAGCCTCAAGCGTAGAGATTGTGGAAGGCGCGCCGATAAGCGCGCTCGTCGCCGCCGAGCCGGCTGCGCATCGCGTCGGCTGGCAGCGCACCGTGTTGAAAGCGGCGCTTCGGGAACACGGGCATGTCGAGGCCGGTGACGGCCTTGACGCCGCGACGGACGATCTCGCCCTTGAGCGCGTAGAGCGTCGGGACGTCGTAGTCCGTCAGCGTCGCGAAGGGAATGCCTTCGGCGACTTCGACGACCGACGGCCGCGTGTAGGGGCTGAAGCCGACGAAGCCGTAGCGGCGCAGTGGCGCGTACGTCCGCACGTAACTCCGGCTGAGTCCACCGCTGTACGTCAACGAGTGCTTGATGCGGCCGACACCCCATCCCTCGTGATACAGCATCAGGTTGTCGACGACGCTGCGGATGGTCAGCTCGGCGTTCTCTTCGATGGGATAGTCCTTCAAGTTTTCGTCGCCGCCGTCGCCGTCGGCCAGATGGCGCCAATCCCGGTAACGCGCGCGAATGCCGCGGCAGAGCTCCAGCCCCATCGCCGCGCACTCGACGTCAAGTGGCTTGTAATCCTCGAGGACCTGCAGCGTCTCGCCGACGTCGAGGCGCGCCGATACGGGCTCGATCTCCTCGAGGAAGATTGAGAGACCGAGCGTCGAGAGAAACGATCGCGCCTGATCGAGATCCGGGCCGCCGCCGAGATTCAAGACGAACGCCTTCAGCCGCGCGGGTGACAGGCCCATCTTCAGCATCGTGTGATACACGACGAGGAACACCGCGCCGCTGTCGATGCCGCCGGAGAAGGCGACGCCAATCGGCTCCGAGGACGACGAAGAGGCTTCGATGCCGCGCAGCCATTTTTCGGCTTCCGCGGCGACCGCACCGATGTACCGCTGGCCGAGCTCATCGAGCGACGAGGGCAGCGCGTTGCGCGTGGGCGTGAAGAAGCGCGTGTAGATGGGATCCGGATCTGGGCAGCCGACGAGTGCGATTTCGACGACGTAGTGGGCCGGGACCATGCGGGTGTAGCTCGGATGGAACTGTCCGGCGAGGCCGTCGGCCTCGAGCGCCTGGTGCAAGGTATCGATGCGATCGGCGACGTACAGCGCCGGGCCTTCGTGCCGCTTCGCGAGGAAGTACCGCATCGGCCGATCGAGCGACCGCGCCATTCGCACGGTGATGCCTTCGGTCGCGACGAGCGCGAACGAGCCATCGATCGCGCGCACGGCCGTCGCATCGCCACTCTGCACGCGTCGCCGCGCGTCGTCGACCGCCATGTCGTGGATCTGATTGATGTCGGCTGGCAGTAGATCGACGACGCGACTCACGTACTGGTGGGGCATGGGCGGATTGTCCACCAGCGGAGGAGTGGGGGGCAAGGCCCGACCACGCCGTTGACACCTCAGCACTGTCTACATACTATCTGTCAATGACAGATATAGACGCCCGCCCGCTCGGCCGCACGCCGAAGCAGGCGCAGACGTGGGCGGCATTCGTCGAGGCAGTCGGGCTCGTGACCGGAGGCTGACATGGTCGACTGGGGCCGGGAAATCCGTGCGCGATTGTCGTCCTTGCGGCTCTCGCCGGCGCGCGAGCGCGAGATCGTCGAGGAGCTCTCGCAGCATCTTGACGATCGCTGGCGTGAGATCGTGGCAAGCGGCACGGACGAGGACGAGGCCGCGAAGGTGGTGCTGGCCGAGTGGCGCGAACGCGACGTGCTGGCAGCCAGGCTCGCACCGCTCAAACAGGCGCAGACGTCGGCGCAGACCGTGACCGGCATGCCGGTCGGGCGCGCGCTGGCCGGCCTGTGGCAAGACGTGCGTCATGCCGCCCGTCGTCTGGTCGCGCAGCCGGGCTTCACCGTGGCAGCCGTGGCCACCCTCGCGCTCGGCATCGGCGCCACGACGGCGATCTTCAGCGTCGTTTATGGCGTGCTCTTGAAGCCGCTTCCGTTCGATCGGCCCGACGAGCTCGTGGCGCTTTACCACGTCACGCCGGCCAGTCAGACCGACCGCCAGAGCGCCGCCACCTACTTCACGTATCGCGACCACGGTCGCGTGTTCCAGGACCTTGGCCTCTGGGCGGTCGACGACGTCTCCATCATGCGAAACGGCGAGCCCGAACAGGTGCAAGCGCTGCGGGTCACGAGCAGCCTGCTGTCGTTACTCGGCGTACGCCCCGAACAAGGTCGTCTCCTTCAGACCGAGGACGACACGCCGGACTCGCCACGACGCGCCGTGCTGACGCACGCCTATCGTGATCGCGCGTTCGGCACGTCAGATGTCGTCATCGGGCGATCGCTCGTCATTGACGACGTCCCGTACGAGATCGTTGGCGTACTCCCGGCGTCGTTTCGCCTGCTCGACACCGATCCACGGGTCGTCCTGCCCTTGCGACTCGATCGAGCCGTGGCGGTCACCGGACCGCTCCCCCTGAACGGCATCGCGCGGCTGAAGCCAGGCGTCACGTTGGCGCAGGCCAATGCGGATATCGCGCGCATGATTCCGCTCATCGCCAGGCAGTTTCCGCTGATGCCCGGTCTCACGCAGAAGATGTGGGACGCGGTCGGTCTGGCGCCGAACGTCCGGCCACTCTCTGAGGCAGCGGTCGGACAGATGTGTCGCCCGTTGTGGCTCCTCCTCGGAGCCGTTGTGGTCGTGCTGCTGATGGCGTGGACGAACGTGGGCAACCTGCTGCTCGTGCGCGCCGACCGGCGTCAGCGTGAGTTCGCGGTCCGTGCGGCACTTGGCGCCAGCCGCGCTCGCATGGCCGCAGAACTCTTGTCGGAGAGCCTGCTGCTCGGTCTGGCCGGTGGCGTGGGTGGCGTCCTCATCGCACAGGTCGGCATTGGCGTACTGCGAAGTCTGGCGCCCGTCGCGCTGCCGCGCGCGGGCGACATTGGCCTCGACGCGGTCGTGCTGCTCGTCACACTCGCGACGTCAATCGTCACGAGTCTGCTGTTCGGCCTCATGCCGGTCTCGAAACTTCGTGTCTTCGACGTTGCCGTGTTGAGAGAGAGCGGCCGGTCCGCGACCGATGCACCCGGTCGGCATCGCGTGCGGAACGCGCTGGTCGTCGCGCAGATTGCACTCAGCGTGGTGTTGCTCATTATCGCGGGACTGATGGCGCGCACTTTCACAGCGATGCGACACGTGCAGCCGGGGTTCACCGAACCCGCGGAAGTGCAGACGTTCGACGTCGCCCTGTCGCCGGCGCTCGTTCCGGATCGTCGGCAAGTCGCTCAGACGTACGAAGCGATCGCCGATCACCTGACGCAAGTGCCGGGCGTCGCGGCCGTCGGTCTTGGTTGGATCAGGCTGGATGGCCGCGCGGGCAAGGCGCCCGTCTATGTCGAAGGACGGACGCCGGCCGCGCTGCCGCCCGTCCGCTCCATCTGGTCGATTGGTCCCGGATATTTTCAGGTACTGGGTAATCCAGTAGTGGCCGGGCGCGCGCTCGACTGGGCGGATATCCGCCAATCCAAGTCCGTCATCGTCATTTCCGAAAACCTGGCGCGGGAGTACTGGGACGCGCCATCGGATGCGATCGGCAAGCGGATGGGATTGTTCGCGCAAGGACCGTGGCAGGAAATCGTCGGCGTCGTCGGCGACGTTCGCGCCGACGGCCTGAATCACGAGGCCCCGGCGCTCGTCTATGTTCCGATGGCCGACCGCCAGGACGTCACTCGCACGATGACCTACCTCGTGCGCTCGAGCCGCGTGGGCGCGCCTGGCTTTTTGCGTGAGCTGCAGCAGGCGGTCTGGGCCATGAATCCGAACGTCCCGCTGGCGAACCTTCGGACGCTCGGCGAGCTCGAAGCCCGATCGATGGCCCAGACGTCATTCGCCATGGTCATGCTGGCCATTGCCGCGGTCGTCGCCGTGCTGCTGGCGTTCGTCGGGATTTACGGCGTCGTGACGTACATCGCCACGGAGCGAACCCGGGAAGTCGGGATCCGCATGGCCCTCGGAGCGCAGGGGAGCGACGTGCGAGATCTCTTTCTTCGCCACGGCCTGACGTTGACGGTGATTGGCACCACGATAGGGATCGGGGCCTCCATGCTCGTGACGCCGGTCATGTCGGCGCTGTTGTATGGCGTCAGCCGAATGGATCCAACGACCTACGTCGCCGTCGCGATCGCAATCGGCGCCGTCACCTTGCTCGCGACGTATCTTCCGGCACGCCGCGCATCGAGGGTGGATCCGCTCGTCGCGCTGCGATCGGACCAGTAGGGAATCCGGCGGGTCGGCGATGCGATAATCGCGGAACCGGAGCTGCGAGAACCCGGAGGCTCACGACATGTCGACTGAAGAACTGCTCGCTGAGGCGCTGCGACTTCCGCGCGGCGAACGTGCACGCGTGGCGGAGGAACTCCTCTCGAGTCTCGAGGAGCCGGCGGACGAGGTCGCGACCGCCTGGGCGGCCGAGTTGGACCGTCGTTCACGTGACGTGGCCGAGGGCCACGTGCAGACCGTGCCGTGGGAGACCGTTCGCGAGGACATCGTGAAGGAACTCGAGCAGCGGCGTGCGGGTCGAGCTTCATCCTGAGGTCGGCTCGGAAATTCGCTCAGCGGCGTTGTGGTACGAGGAACAGCGCCAAGGTCTCGGCGATGCCTTCGTGCCGGCTGTTGCTGAGGTGCTGGACCGAATCGAGAACGCTCCCCAGGCGTTTCCAAGATGGCCGGGCACAACGTCCGCAGCCCTCGTGATCCGGAAAGCTGTCCTGTCGCGCTTTCCCTACCTCATCGCGTTCGAGCATTATGCGGACCACGTCCTCGTACTCGGGGTTGTCCATTCGAAGCGCCGACCTCTTTATTGGCTGCGGCGCGGGGTCGGCGGGCACCCGTAGGCGGTGCCGACGTCGACGGCAAGTTCTTCGGCCCTGGCGCGGTCGTGTACGAGACGCGAGAGCACGCGGGCGATTCGACCGTAGTGCGCAATGAAAACGCTCTCGAGATCGATCGCGGAGCTTCCGGCGTTGGTCACGACGAGCACGTCACTCGGCACATCCACACCGCTAGAACGCTCGAGATCGAGATTTTGTGACAGACCACGAGGTACGCCTTGCGGTCGGCCGGGCAACAGCCGTCGTTGACACCGGCCACCGGCCGGGCCTAGGCTTATACATAGTTGACTAGGCAATGAGCCGACGACCGAAGACCGACGTCCTGCAAGGCACGCTCTCGCTCCTGGTGCTCCGCGCCTTGCAGGCCCGCGGACCGCTCCATGGCTACGCCTTGACGACCCACATCCATGCCGTCTCCGACAACCTGCTGCGCCTGGAAGAAGGGTCGCTCTATCCCGCTCTCCATCGCATGGAACAGGACGGCTGGATTCGCGCCCGATGGGGGACGACCGACAAGGGGCGCCGGGCGCGCATCTACACGCTGACACCGACCGGCGAGCGGCAGCTCGCAATCGAGCGCGACAACTGGGTGCGGCTGACCGAAGGCGTCGCCCGCGTGCTCGGCCCGGCCTAGACACCGGTCATCGACGGAGGCACTCATGGGCTTGCCGGCTCGACTCCTGAACCTGTTCCGCCGCGGCCGTTTGTCCCGAGACCTCGACGAGGAACTGCGATTCCATCTCGAAGAGCGCGTCGATGACCTGACGACGGCCGGCATGAGCGAGGCCGACGCCCGACGGGAAGCCCGACGACAGTTTGGCAATCTCGCCGCGTACAAAGAACGTACGCGGGAACGGGACCTGCTGGCCGGCGTTGAATTCGTAGGCCAGGACCTTCGGCACGCGTTGCGGGCCCTGCAGCACGCGCCAGCGTTCACCGTCACGGCACTCGTGACGCTGGCGTTGGCCATCGGGGCGAACACCGCCGTCTTCTCGGTCGTCAATGGCGTCTTGCTCAACGCGTTGCCCGTACCTCATCCCGAAGATCTGCGGATCATGCGCTGGTCCGGACTCGGTCCACGGATCGGGATGTTCAGCGGCACGAGCGATCATGGGCTGTCCGGCGTTGCCGGACTGCGCGACGGGGGCGACGCGTTCAGCTATCCGCTCTACCAGGGCCTGCGACGCGCCGCGGCCGCCGATGCGGACGTCTTCGGTTACTACCAACTGCGCGGCGTCACGACGCGAGGCCGGCACGAGGCGGTCGTCGATGACGGACTCATCGTGACCGAGTCGTTCTTCGAGGGGCTGGCGATTTCACCCTTGCTCGGCCGGCCGCTCACCGCCAGCGACGACATCGATGGCGCGCCGCCGGCGGTCGTGATTTCACATGCGCTGTGGACCACGCAGTTCGATCAGGACCCAGCGGTCATCGGCCAGCATGTGTCTCTCGACCGGCGTCCGTTCGACGTGGTTGGCGTGCTGCCCGCCGATTTCCACGGCCCCGGCTTCGACACGCCCGTGGCGTTCTACGTCCCGATGTCGGCCCGCGGCCAACTGGCGCCGAACTGGACGTCGGTCTCGTCGAGCGACACCTGGTGGCTGCACCTGATGGCGCGCCTCCGACGCGATGGGAACGAGCAGCGCCTGCAGTCGGCCGTAACGAACACGTTTGCCGCGCTGACGGCCGACGTGATGCAGGCGCCGCGTGTCGAGATCGCCGACGGGAGAGCTGGCCTGGCCACCGATCGCCAGCGCTATACGCAACCGCTCGCCATCCTCATGAGCGTGGTCGTCATCGTGCTCATGATTGCGGCGACGAATCTGGCCGGGCTCTCGATCGCCCGTGCGGCCGCCCGGCAGCACGAGTGGTCGATTCGAGCGGCGCTCGGTGGCGGCCGCTGGCGAATCATCCGGCAGTCGCTCGCCGAAAGCGCGATCCTCGCGGTCGCCGGCGGCGCGCTCGGCCTCCTCGTCGCCGTGTGGAGCCGCGGTCTGTTGTGGCGGCTGCTCGCGGGCACTCGCGAGGGGCTGCCGTACCGATTTCCGCTCGATCCCACTGTCCTGGCGTTCACCGCGGGACTGACGATCGGCACGGCCGTTCTATCCGGCTTTGTTCCCGCCTTTCGGGCGGCACGCATGGATCCCGCCGCTGGGATGCGGCCGCGCGGCGTGGCGGGGATGCCGCGCCTCGTCGGCGGACGCGCGCTCGTCGCCATCCAGATCACCCTGGCGACGGTGCTGATCGCCGGCGCGGCCTTCTACGTTCGGACGCTCACGAACCTCACGCGCATCGATCCCGGATTCCGGATCGATCATCTCCTGTTGTTTCGGCTGGACCCGAGCGCGGCGGGTCTAAGTGACGACGAAGCGGTCGAGTTCTTCGACCAAGTGCAGACGGCGATCGCACGGATCCCAGGCGCACAATCGGTCGCCGTGAGTCATTACAAGCTGCTCGGCCGCGTCATGTCCGGCGGCGGATTCTTCACCTTGCCGGCCAGGCCGGATCTCTCCGGCACCAGCAACCCGCGGGCGTACCGGCTTGACGTCAGCGAGACGTTCTTCGGCACCATGGGCATTCCCCTCGTCCTCGGACGCGGCCTCGCGGCCAAGGACACGGCCGCCGCCACAAAGGTGGTGGTCGTCAACGAGACCTTCGTGCACCGGTATCTCCCCGATCGTTATCCGATTGGCCAAACACTCACGATCAATGACGAGCCGTGGTCCATCGTGGGCGTCAGCAGTGATGCGAAATATACCGGGCTCAGAGATCCCATTCCGCCGACCGTCTACTTCTCCTATCGCCAGAGCCGTCACGGCTCCGCCTATATTGCCGTGCGCACCACGCCGGCCCCGCTGACGCTGGCCGATTCGGCCCGCCAGGTCGTCATGGCGCTCAATCCGGATGTTCCGCTCACAGACATCACCACTGAGGCGAACGTGCGCGATCAGAACCTCGGCAGGGAGGCACTCTTCGCGACGCTCGTCGGCGGGCTCTCGATCCTGGCGGTGCTGTTGGCCTGTATCGGACTCTATGGGCTGGTCGCGTACAACCTCACGCGCCGGCGTCGTGAGATCGGCGTACGCATCGCGCTCGGCGCCACGCCCGGCATGATGGCCCGTTCCGTGCTCAGCGAAGCGCTGTGGCTCGGCGGACTCGGCGCCGGGGCTGGTGCGTTCGGCGCGCTCGCGTTGGTGCGATTCATCCGCAGCCAATTGTACGGCGTCGCACCGGGCGATCCGTGGACGCTGGCGAGCGCCGCCGCGCTGGCCCTCGCCGCCGCCATCGTCGCCACTATCGTGCCGGCCAGACGCGCCGCGATGGTCGATCCGGTCTCGACACTCCGGTCGGATTGACGCGTTCGGCAACGTTCGCCACGCGTTCTGGGCGGTGCCGTTTGCGGCGACTCAACCGGCGTGGTTGACGATCGACGCGCGTGGTCGCTTGCCACTCATCCGCCCAATCACGGTAGCCTCGATCGGTACGCTGGAAGAAATCGTGTAGCGCGAGGTGCGGCACGACGATGCGCGGCGCGGGAGTGACCGCGCCGATCGGCCGACGGACACCATGGCGGGAGTTATGTTCCCGTGCCGCCAACCCGATCCAACTTGCCTCGTTCGACTTTTGCGATGGCCGCCAGGATGCCCGGGACGAGAGGCGTGAGGTCGGTCATGCGATTCGACCGGGCAATGACCAAGACAATGCCGAACGGCAGGTCGGTGAAGTGCTGCTGGTGCTCGAGATTTCGATCCATCGTGACGAACACGTCCACGTTTCCAGACGCGCGACGTAGCAGTTCGCCGTTCTGGACGCCGGCCCAGCCCATGCCCTGAACCGTCGACACGTCGTGGCCTGGCAACTGTCCAATCAGATCGTGCGGGAGGTTCTCGTCAAGCAGGACGCGCACGACTCAGCACCATCTCGCGCGCTTGTTCGAGAGCCGCGACGGCCTGTTCACGTGTCACCGAGGGGAACTGACGCAGAAATTCATCGAGCGTCTCGCCGGCCTCGAGGTAGTCGAACAGAGACTGCGCGGGGACGCGTGTGCCGACGAAGACGGGCGTGCCGCCGAGCACGGCCGGATCACTGTGCACCGAGCGCGAGGTCGAAGTCATCGCCATTTCCATCAAGAACAGAGCGGTAGTACCAAACATTCTACACGGTCATCGAACAGGAAATTCTTCCGCTCATCGTCAGGCCGGCCGACTGATCAGGCTCGATACTGCGCCTCCCAACTCAGCACGTCTCCCTCGGGCACGTCCGGGACGCCGAGGGCGCGCAGCATGTAAAGGGCCTGCGCACGGTGGTGCATGCTGTGCGTGATGACGTGGCCGATCGCGCCGCCGTAGGTCTGCTGGACGCGCGGCGCTTCGAGCACGTCGGTCCACCGTTCGTCCCAGCCGTCTCGATCGCGCACGGCGCGTGCGACCGCTGACAATTCCGCGGCCGCCTGGTTCAGCCGGTCGGCCATGGCGGCGACGGACGTCTCGCCATGGTGCACGTCTGACCGTGCCGTGATCCGTCCGCTCATCAGACCCGACCAGACTTCGATGTTGAAGATGAGATGATCGAGCGTCGCACGCAGCGAGCGAGGACCAATGTCGAACGGCCGGTCGAGTTGCTCATCCGTCAGCGGCCCGCACAAGTCGAGCAGCTTCGCTGTCGTCCAGCGATCGTGTTCGAGCAGCCGATCGAGCAGGTCCACGCTACGCTCGCTCAGGACTACCGACCGCCGCCTGCCACTCGTCCGCCCAATCGCGACAGAGCAACAACTCCTCGATCCGGTACGCGTGGAAGAAGTCGTGCAGCGCAAGGTGCCGGAACATGATGAAGACGGAGTAATGGCTGTACTCACCGTGCTCGGCCGTCCGCTGCCAGTCGGCAGGGGAGAGCTGGTGAAGCCGTTCGACGAGTAAGGTGCGATCGCGGACGTACGCGTCCAGCGACGCGTCGAGATCCAACTTCAACAGCGCATCATCTGGATCCTGGGTGCCAGGATCGTACGGCGTGATGACCGGCGAGGGCTGCGACAACATCTGGTCCAAGCGCTTGAAGAACAAGTCGTGCACCACGGCGAGATGACACGCGTGTTCGTGTACGGACCATTTGCCGGACGCTGGCCGGCGTTTCAAAAGCGACGCCGGCATCTCGTGAACGAGCGGCACGACGATGCCTGGCGCGCGAGCGATCGCGTCGATCACAGCGGTGACGGTGCGAAGATCGTGGAGCATGGGCCGCAGCTTCGGCCTCGACTACGGCTTCGTCAAAGTATTCGAGTTGGTGCCGAGGGGCAGAATCGAACTGCCGACACCGTGATTTTCAGTCACGTGCTCTACCAACTGAGCTACCTCGGCACGGTGGGACGCCGGTAGAGCGGAACAGCCGCCGATCATATCATCGTCGGCCGTCCGCTCGCACCCGCGCGGGGCGTCGACGCCGCTACGCGTCGGCGTCCGCCGTCGGCAGCCCCATTTCCTTGCGGATCTTCTGCTCGATCGCGCTCGCGATCTCGACGTTCTGCTTGAGGAACGCCTTCGCGTTCTCGCGGCCCTGGCCGAGCCGCTCGCCGCCGTACGAGAACCACGTGCCGCTCTTCTCGACGATGTTGCGTTCGACGCCCTGGTCGAGCAGGTCGCCTTCGCGCGAGATGCCTTCGCCGTACATCACGTCGAACTCGGCCTGGCGGAACGGTGGCGCCACCTTGTTCTTCACGATCTTCACGCGCGTCCGGCCGCCGACGACGGCCTCGCCGTCCTTGATCGCGCCGATGCGCCGGATGTCGACGCGCACCGACGAGTAGAACTTCAGCGCGCGGCCGCCGGTCGTCGTCTCG